>DGSL01000019.1:76092-76229 GCA_002393965.1 Bacteroidales bacterium UBA4363
GGCTTGCTCCAAAATTGGGCGGACGAGAAAGTAACGCTCCTACGGAGTTCTATAAGGAAGATACATTTTATACAGGGACTCCGCCCTTTGGGCTCCATCCCTGCCTGTATTGTGTCGTCCCTACGGGACTATGTTTG
>DGSL01000016.1:0-18042 GCA_002393965.1 Bacteroidales bacterium UBA4363
CAATAAGTCCGGAGCCTTCGCTTTTATATATTAGGGAAAGAACTATGCTATTTTAGTTTGCCATTTCTGATAGGAATTTAATTCGTACAAAACGAATTTCTTCTTCCGTATATTCTTCTGGTCCTAACTCTTCCATGGCTGCTTCCAGATTAGGAGTTTCTGCTTCCTTAAAGTATTCATAGACTTCTTCTACTCTATCTTCATCCATGATGTCATAGATAAAATAGTCTATGTTAATTTTGGTGCCAGAATCTACAATGGTTTCTAATTCATCCAATAGTTCCTCAATTTCCAGATCCTGCTGTTCCGCAATTTCATCTAATGGAATTTTGCGGTCTATGGCCTGTATAATAGCGATTTTCTGTTTGGATTTGTTGGCTACAGAGCGTACACGTATATCCTCAGGTCTGGTTATTTCATTCTCTTCAACATGACATTTGATCAGTTTTACAAATTCCTCGCCATATCGTTTGGCTTTTCCTGCCCCGACACCAGGAATGTTTTGTAATTCATCTATAGTAATAGGATATGATGTAGCCATGGCTTCCAAAGAAGGATCTTGGAATATGACATACGGGGGAACCTTTAAATTCTTTGATAATTTGCGTCGCAAATCTTTCAGCATAGAGAACAATACCTCATCTGCAGCACCGCTTCCGCCTCCTTTTAGAGCAGTCGTTTCTTCGTCATCTTCTTCATTGTCAAACTCAATGGATTTGGTAACCTTAAATGATTTCGGATTCTTTAGGTATTTCTTTCCTGCTTCTGTTATTTTCAGTAATCCATAATTTTCAATGTCTTTCTCAATGAAACCAGCAATCATTGCTTGGTGGATGACTGTATCCAAATAACGGCTATCTTCATCAGGAAAAGTATTGAAAGCATCCAATTGGTCATGTTCATGTGCCTTTATATCTTCATTGCTTTCTCCTTTTAGTATCTGGATGATATGTTCTGCTTTGAACTTTTCTTTAAGTGTGACTACTAACTCTAGAATGGTAGTGAGTTCTTCTTTTGCCTCCACCTGTTTTTTTGGATTTTTACAATTGTCGCAGTTTCCGCAGTTGTCTTCGTTATATTCTTCTCCGAAATAGTGTAGAAGGAATTTACGACGACATAGCGATGATTCTGCATAGGATGCTGTTTCAAATAACAATTGACGTCCGATTTCTTGCTCCGCAATTGGCTTCCCTTGCATGAATTTCTCTAACTTCTGCAGATCTTTTTGAGAGTAAAAAGCAATACATACGCCTTCTCCTCCGTCTCGTCCTGCTCGGCCTGTCTCTTGGTAATAGCCCTCAAGCGATTTGGGTATGTCGTAGTGTATTACAAACCGTACATCAGGTTTGTCTATCCCCATTCCGAATGCAATGGTCGCAACGATGACCGACGCTTCTTCCATTAGGAATTTATCTTGATTGGTAGAGCGTGTTGCGGAGTCCATTCCAGCATGATAAGGTAAGGCGGAAATACCATTAATATGTAATGTTTCCGCCAATTCTTCTACTTTGGAACGCGAAAGACAATAAATGATACCCGACTTCCCTTCGTTGGCCTTGATGAATTTGATGATGTCTTTATCAACGTCTTTCGTTTTGGGGCGGATTTCATAATATAGGTTCGGTCGGTTAAACGACGACTTGAAGATTTTTGCATTCGTCATCTCTAGGTTCTTGATGATATCATGCTGAACCTTCGGTGTGGCTGTAGCGGTTAAGGCTATGATGGGAGCCTGTCCGATTTCATTTATGTTGGTTCTGATGCGGCGGTATTCAGGTCTGAAGTCATGACCCCATTCTGATATGCAATGGGCTTCATCGATGGCATAGAAAGAGATTTTGATGCTTTTCAGGAATAGAATATTCTCTTCTTTTGTCAACGACTCAGGCGCCACGTAGAGCAGTTTTGTTTTTCCGGAAATGACGTCTTCCTTCACAGATTCTATAGCTGATTTCGAAAGCGATGAATTGATAAAATGGGCTAAACCGTCTTTCTCGGAGAAACTGCGCATCGCATCTACTTGATTTTTCATCAAGGCAATCAAGGGGGAAACCACAATTGCTGTACCCTCCATCAAGAGAGAAGGCAATTGATAGCATAAAGATTTCCCTCCCCCCGTAGGCATTAAGACAAATGTATCATTCTGCGATAATACGTTCCGTATGATCGCTTCTTGATTCCCTTTGAAGGTGTCGAACCCAAAATATTTTTTCAAGGGTTTATGAAGGTCAATCTTTTTTTCTGGCATAGAGTTTTGGCTTGACGTTCTCTTTAAAACAAATTTATAAAGCTTTTTTGTATTGTCATTCTTTTTATGGAAAATATTTACTCAAAACTTTTCTTATGCCTTGATCATCCTTTGAATCACATTTCTTTTTTGACTGAAACGACTCACGGGACTGAAAGCGATTTCCTACATTCTCTCCCCCCCCGGTTTCTTCCCTACTAAAAAAACTTTATATAATCTTGCCAGCAAAGTTTCGCTGTGCTTTTTCTTATATTGGGTCATCAACGTTCCGGAAATGAGGGTCGGTGCCACTGTTATCGAAATCAGTATATGTGAATTGGAAGATCGCAGTGCCAGGTGGAATTTATCCAATACGATTTCGTTTCCGGTAACCTTCAATACCCCAAACGAAAAGATTGTTGGCAGAATCATATTCCACAAATAGATAGTCAAGGTGTTGCGTCCAAAGAATTGAAGCGTTGTGTTTGACCAATAGTGCTCCAAAATCTGCATCAGGTACAGAATCAATATCGATCACTTCCGCCTCTCAGAAAGACCATCAGTACGTTCACAAAGTTGTCTTTGCATAGAAACTGACGATAAATGAGCAATCAGATGTACCTTTAATCTTGGGAATAATGAAAATGCCAATGGCTATAAGACCATATATCGTCTTCAGGCGGATTGTATTTTTCTGTGTATGAGAATGGCACTCAGCCTGCGAACATCGTCACCAAGAACCACAGATGACTATTCAGCGGTGTGATTACAGAGTATGCCAATGGCAGGTTGGATTCGTCCAAACTTTAGTTATTGGCAAAACGGGCTGGATTTGCCCGAAGAATCATCTTTTCCGCCTTTTCTTTCGTGATGTTGATGGTTGTGGGCTTGGTGGACGGACTGTTGAACATGTCATCCATGACGATTGTCTCAACTATCGAACGTAATCCACGGGCTCCTAACTTGAACTCGATAGCTTTGTCAACGATATAATCCAAGACAGAATCTTCGAAGGTCAGTTTTATTCCATCCATCTTGAACAATTTGATGTATTGATTGATAATGGAATTTTTGGGTTCTGTCAGGATACGCCGCAGGGCATCTCGGTCCAGTGGATTTAGATACGTAATGATAGGGAGTCGTCCAATGATTTCTGGTATCAGTCCAAACGAACGTAAATCCTGTGGCGTGATGTATTGCAGCAGATGGTTCATGTCAATGCCACCTTTTGACTCATATGTGCCGTATCCCACCACATGGGTATTCAGTCTGGAGGCGATTCTTCGTTCAATTCCATCAAAGGCTCCGCCACAGATGAATAGGATATTTTGTGTGTTAACAGCGATCATTCGTTGTTCGGGATGTTTTCTGCCGCCTTGTGGTGGGACATTTATAATCGATCCCTCAAGCAGTTTTAGCAATCCTTGTTGCACTCCTTCTCCTGATACATCACGTGTAATGGATGGATTGTCTCCTTTGCGCGCAATTTTGTCTATTTCGTCTATGAATACGATGCCGCGTTCCGCCGCTTCTACGTCATAGTCTGCTACTTGCAGCAGGCGGGTGAGGATGCTTTCTATGTCCTCTCCGACATATCCGGCCTCTGTCAGTACCGTTGCATCCACAATGGTGAATGGGACGTTCAGTTTGCGCGCAATCGTACGGGCAAGGAGTGTCTTTCCCGTTCCGGTCGAACCGACTAATAGAATGTTCGATTTCTCAATCTCAACGTCGTCCTTCTCTTGCAGAAGTCGTTTGTAGTGATTGTATACGGCAACCGAAAGGTATTTCTTCGCCTCGTCCTGACCGATGACATAGTCATCGAGAAAGGTCTTCAATTCTTTCGGTGTGGGTAGCGTGTTCTTCGATAATCCGAACTCTTCTTTCTGCGAGGTCGGGGCATTGTTCTCGTCAACGATTTTTTTTGCTGCGTTGACGCAGTCACTGCAGATGGAGACACCCAGACCAGTAAGTAACAAAGGAACTTCAGAACGGGAGCGTCCGCAGAAGGCACAGCGGTCTGTGGTTTCGCCTTGTGATTTTTTAGACATCCTTCTTGCTTGTGTTTTTTTTCTTTTCGCGAATCAGCACTTGGTCTATCATGCCGTATTTTTTTGCTTCTTCTGCTGTCATCCAGTAGTCTCGGTCGGAATCCTTCTCAATTTGACTCAATCGTTGTCCGGAATGATTGGATATGATTGTGTAGAGTTCGTTCTTCAATTTCAGAATCTCGCGTGCTGTGATTTCAATGTCCGAAGCTTGTCCCCTGGCACCTCCCATTGGTTGGTGTATCATGATGCGGGAATGTTGCAATGCCGAGCGCTTTCCTTTCTCCCCAGCTACTAGCAATACGGCTGCCATTGATGCCGCCATGCCAGTGCAGATGGTGGAAACATCGGAGGAGATGTATTGCATGGTGTCGTAGATTCCCAGACCTGCATAGACGCTTCCTCCTGGAGAGTTGATGTAGATGGAGATGTCTTTTCCAGGGTCGGATGAGTCCAGATAGAGCAACTGAGCTTGGATGACATTGGCACTGTAGTCATCGACCTCGGTTCCGAGAAAGATGATTCGGTCCATCATAAGGCGGGAAAAAACGTCCATTTGCGTGACATTCAGCTGACGTTCTTCCAGAATAGAGGGTGAGATATAGGAAGCATTGATTTGGGATGTGTACTCATCATATGCGATGCTGTTCAATCCTCTGTGCCTGATGGCGAAATCGCGGAAATCATCTTTCATGGTATGTCTGTTTTTCTTATTTAGAGAATAAAGGTTTTTGGGTAAACCAAAAACCTTTATCAATTCTTTATGTCTCGTTCGGGAACTTATTTCTTCGTTTCAAGGAGTTTGTTGAAGTCCTCAAGAGAAATCTTCTTTTCTTCCAATTTTGCTGTCGATTTGATGATGGCATTGATCTTCTCGTTCATCACGCCGTTCAGCATGTTGTTGATAGCCTTCTGATCCTTTTTCATATCGGCAACGTAACCGTTTAGGACATCGTCAGGAACATTCGACATTCCGTATTGGGCAAACTGTGCCAAAGCCACTTTCTTTGCAAATTCATCTACGTCTTGGTCTTCGATTTTGACATTGTTGCTCTTCGCCATCTTTTCCTGGATGAGATGCCATTTCAGGTCGTTGATCATATCGGCATATTGCTCTTCCAGCTTCTCGTCGGTCAGTTCCTTGTTCGTGGTTTTTGCCCAACGTTTTAGGAAGGCATCTGGGAATTGGATTTCTCCGGCTTTTTTGATCAAGGTCTCTCGGGCATCCAGACTGAATTTATAGTCCGAGTCAGCATCCAGGTTCTTCTGGATCTGCTCCTTGATTTTCTCGCGGAACGATTTTTCATCTTTCACTGTATCTTTTCCGAATACTTTGTCAAAAAGGTCTTGATTGATTTCGGCCTCTGTATAACGGGTGATCTCTTTTATGGTGAAGTTGAAGTCTCCGTTGTGATCGCCGATTTCCTCCTTCTTGATTTTCAACAGTGCTGCCACTTCACTCTCGTTGTCATATGCCTTGGATGGGTTCATCGTTACGATGTCACCTACGGCTTTTCCGACAAATGATTTCTTGATTTTGGCGTCTGCAATGTATTGTGCAGAGAAGATGGCATCGGTCAGTTTAATCCCGTTTTCCTTGCCGACTTCTTCCGCATCCACTTTCAGAATATCCTTTTCTTCCGATTTCTCGGCTTTGCTGTAGCTTCCGAAACGCGATGCATAGGTCTTGACTTGGTCGTCAATCATCGTGTCGGTCAATTCAATCTGGTAGTATGGAATCTTCGTCTTTCCGTCAATCGTTGCGTCAATTTCAGGGGCAATGCCCAGATCGAACGCAAATTCAAAGGACTCGTCGGTTTCGAAGTTGACGTCCTTCTGGTTCTCGCTTGGGAGCGGATCTCCCAGGATACTCAGGTTGTTGTCTTTGATGTATTTGTAGAGTTCTTCACTGACGAGTTTGTTAATGTTGTCAACGAGGATTTGCGTTCCGTACATCTTCTTCACCATGGAGGCAGGTACATGACCAGGACGGAATCCAGGCATGTTGACTTTCTTGCGGGTGGTGTTGATATCTTTGTTCACCTTCTCCTCATAATCTGCTTTGACAACAGAGATGACCAATTGTACGTTTACGGCGTCAAGGTCTTTTCTTTCGACATTCATCTTTTTCTGAAATGTTATGATTTGTATCTTTTCTAATGAGTTGCAAAGGTAGTGCTTTTTTGAAAAAAGGCAAGTATGCTGAGGTGCATTATTTATGCCCTCTCGCTTTCTCTTTTTTCGATTCGGAACCCTGTGGATTTTAGGTCTTCCCAATAGTGAGGATAGGATTTGCTGACGACCTCCGGGTTCCGTATCTGAAGGGGCATCAGGATGCTTGCAGGAGCAAACGAGAGAGCCATTCTGTGATCGTCGTAGGTGTCTATGATGGGAGTCTCCGCCTTCTCTTTCGTCTGACCGGTCCACGCCAATTGACCTTCCGATGGTTCATACAGGACATATCCGAGTTTTCCGAGTTCCTGAATCAGGGCTGCAATGCGGTCCGTCTCCTTGATCTTTAAGGTTTGTAGTCCTGAGAATACGAACGGACGGTTCTGTAGGCACGCTGTCACGGCAAAAGTTTGCGCCATGTCCGGCTCGTTTAGGAAGTTCAGTTCTGTTTTCCCGGTTGCTTTTTGCGTGAGGTTACACTCAATGAGGACACCTTCTTCTTCGAAGGTGGTCTTGACTCCAAAGTGTGCGAAGTAATGCGCAATACGGGCATCTCCCTGTGGGGAGTTCTTTCGCAGGCCTTTCAGCAGGAAACTTCCTGTTCCCTTCAGGGCCAGCAGCTCGTACCAGTAGGAGGCGGCTGACCAGTCTGACTCTATTTCATAGGGGGTGATCTGGTAATCCTGAGGATGTATCTCTATCGTGTGCCCGTCTTCCGACCACGTCGCTCGTATTCCGAAGTCTTCCATTAGTCGGGTTGTCAGTTGGATGTAAGGCAGGGAGATAAGGTCGCCTTGTAGCTGAAGTTTTAGTCCGTTTTCAAAGTTTGGGGCCGTCATCAGAAGGGCGGAGATGTACTGCGACGATACGTTGGCTTTCAGACGGATAGTGCCGCCTTTCAGGGTTCTTCCGTGAATGCGGAGCGGAGGGTATCCTTCTTCCTTTGCGTAGTCTATGGATGCCCCGACGCTGCGCAGGGCTTCTACGAGCAGGTGGATGGGACGGTGCTGCATCCGTTCGCTTCCTGTCAGTTCCCATTCTCCTTCCCGACTGGACAGAAAGGCGGTCAGGAAACGCATCGAGGTTCCGGCGGCACCGATGTCAATGGTCCTGGTAGCGCTTCTGTCTGAATGCTCGTAATAGGTCTCGAGTGCTTTTATCATCACGGCGGTGTCATCACAGTCAGCCAGATTCCGCAGATACGAGATGCCTTCTCTCCCTGTAGCGAGGCTGCTGAGTATAAGGGCGCGGTTCGAGATGCTTTTCGATGCAGGTAGCTGAATCTGACCCTTCAGTTCTTTGGGAGGGTGTATTTTATATAGGATCGACATCGCTTGGGGACGCTTTTTCTTTGTACCTTTGTGTTTCGGAAGACGGGACCCTTGCGGGCGGACTGTTCTTTCCGTAGTTGATTTCTGAATTTGCACAAAGTTAATCTTTTTTCTCTCATGACCATCCAGCAGCTTTATCGTATCTATGAATCCCATCCCGAAGTGACTACCGATAGTCGTAAGACTCCTCCTGGGAGCATTTTTTTTGCTTTGAAAGGCGAGAACTCCGACGGTAATACCTACGCCGCCAAGGCTCTCGAAGGTGGATGCGCCTTCGCCGTGGTCGATGATCCGGCTGTCGTTGCCGACGATCGATATATCCTCGTGGACAATGTGCTCTCTGCCATGCAGCAACTGGCTTCCTATCATCGTATCGCATGGGGACGCCCCGTCATCGGAGTTACCGGGACCAACGGAAAGACCACGACCAAGGAATTGCTCAGTGCCGTCCTCTCTCGCCGGTTCAACCTTTGGCATACGCAGGGCAATTTCAATAATCACATCGGAGTTCCGCTCACGTTGCTCTCCATACGCCCCGAACACGAGTTGGCAATAGTTGAGATGGGAGCCAATCATCCGGGCGAAATAAAGACGCTGGTCAACATCGTCTCCCCCAATGCCGGGCTCATCACGAATGTAGGCAAGGCACACCTTCAGGGGTTTGGTAGCTTTGAGGGGGTCGTCCGGACCAAATGCGAACTCTATGACTTCCTGCGCTCGACAGGCGGACAGGTCTTTGTCAACCTCGACAATCCTATTCTCTCTCAGAAGAGCGAGGGAATCACGACCGTCGGCTATGGACTTGAACACAGGGAAGGACTTGTCTATGGCGAGGTGACGGGCAATTCTCCCTTCCTCTCTTTGAGGTTCTATATGCAGGATGGCTCTTCGTGGGACGTGCAGACCAATCTTATCGGAGCCTACAATGCTGAGAATGTCATGGCTTCTGTCTGTGTCGGTGTGTTCTTCGGCGTGCCGGCTGCCGATATTCGCGATGCTCTCCAGGCGTATGTCCCGACCAACAATCGCAGCCAATTCACGCAGACCGGGAACAACCGTCTTATCATCGATGCCTACAATGCCAATCCTACGTCCATGACGGCTTCCATTCGGAATTTTGCCGAGGTCTCCATGGAGAAGAAGACGCTCATCCTCGGTGAGATGCGCGAATTGGGTGATGATAGCAATGTGGAGCATCAGAATATCATCAATCTCTGCCTTGAGAAGGGGTTGACCGATGTCTATCTTGTTGGCGGTTGTTTCGAGTCTGTATCGACGGATTTCCCTCGTTTCAAGGATGTGGACGAACTCATACGCTACGTTCGTCAGCATCCGTTTTCCGATCGCTCTATTCTGATCAAGGGATCCAATGGTAACCATCTTGACCGTATTGTCCAGTGGCTGTAGGCTTCTCTGCTCATCCGGACCGTTTCGCCGTTCGCGTTGTCGTTGCGTTTCGCGACGAGGAACCTAATCTGCATGGCCTTCTCATGGCATTGAGCCGTCAGACCTGTTCGGATTTCGAACTCGTACTCGTGGATGACCATTCTTCCGACAACGGGTGGACTCTGGCGCGGCAGTTTGCCTCCTCTTTCCGGCATTTCATCCTGCTTCGTTCTGCTGGGGTAGGGAAGAAGGCTGCCTTGCTGACGGGCATTTCGTTTGTCTCTCCCTATTCGCAGTCTTTCTCCGATACGTTGATTATGACTACCGACGCTGATTGTCTTATGTCCGGTGGATGGGTCGAGGCGGTGAGTCGTTCTTTCCGTTCTTTCGATACTCGTCTTTTGCTCGGACCGGTTCGTCTCCGCGGCTCTTCTTTTCTGTCTTTGGAGTGGATGAGTCTGCAGGCGGTTACCCGTCTGACGGCTTGGCTTCGTGTACCGGTCTTGTGCAATGGGGCCAACATGGCGTTCTTCCGTTCCGATTTTATGTGTCTGCAGGGTTCCTCGGATATTCCGGGTGCCCGCTGTGCCTCTGGCGATGATGTGTTTCTCCTTCAGGGTTTTCGCCGTCGGGGGCTGTCGGTCGCTTATCTCGATTCGCCACAGGGGGTGGTCGATACCCTTGCGCCTTGCGGCCTTGCCTCTTTCTTCCGTCAGAGATTCCGCTGGGTCAGGAAGGTACGCGACTTTCACGACCCCATTTCTCTTCTCATGGCTTTTTTTGTCTTCTGTCTCTGTTTGTTGATGGTGGTGCTGCCTCTTTTTTCCCTGCGTTGTTATGTGTGGACCATTCTTCTGCTTTTGCTCGTCGAACTGCCTTTGTTTTTCTCCCAGGCACGGCGATTTAACCAGTGGGGCAGTCTTCTATGGTTGCCCGTATGGCAGGTGCTCTATCCGTTCTATGTGTTGATTTCTCTGGTGGGCGGTTGGGCGTCTGCTCCGTTGTGGAAGGGGCGCGTTCTTCGGAATGGATGATATGTCCCTGTCTTTCCGATGGTTACCGGAATACGGTGATGGTCGTTCCGGTAGTCCGGACCTCATATTTTTTCAGGCCCTCCTTCGCGCTGCCCGATATGGGGGCACCGCTTCCGTACGAGACGTTGTAGCGTGATCCGCATCCTTCACAGGTGGCATAGATGCCTGTTTCGTCTATGTACGCACGGATGGTTCTGCTTTTCTCCACCGGACAGGACATGTCGAACGCACAAATCTCGTCCGATAGGGTGTGATAGATCAGGATGCCGCCATATCCCAGTCGGTCCGACACTTTGCTTCCGGCTATGATTTCTACGTACCCTCCTGTGGTACGCAGTGCCTGCGCCTCCGACAGCAGGTTCCGTTCCACATAGACAGGTGCATCCGGGATCGACGATTCATCGTTACATCCTGTCAGCAGTGCCGTTAGCAGTAGGAACAGTCCGATTCGTCCTTCTCCGAACATCTTGCTTAGTCAATGGAGAAATTGCCGGAGGTGACTTCCGAAAGTGTTCCGTCCAATAGTCTGTACGTGTAGTCGCCGGACGGAAGACCCGTCGTCGAGAAGATTAGGATGACTTTTCCAGAACTCAACGTACCGGTGAAGGCCGTTCTTACCAGCGACCCGCCGTCATAGATGTTCAGCGTATAGGTGCCGTTCGACGGTAGGTCCGCAGTGATTTTCTGCTGGCTTGCGCAGACGCTGTAGTCCACCGGCTCTCCGTTGTAGTCCTCTACGTTGTACACCGTTTCGTCTTTCGACAGTACACCCAGATAGGCGATGGCCTCTCCGCTTCCGCCTCTTGTCGTGACGGAATAGTTGATGGTCTTCGATAGGGTTCCGCTGATCGTCAGCGTCTTCGTTCCGGTGTTTTTGGTGTATAGACCGACGGGCACTCCCGTCACCACCACGTCTGTCGCACCGCCTCCCCATGTGAATACGATAGGGTCAACGGTGCTTACGTTGGTCTGCGTCAGGGCGCCGCCGCTGTGCGTCAGCGTAGGCGGAGTTGCCTCACACGATATCGTGTACGCATCCGCTCCCGCATAGGACTGCACCAGTTCGCGGACGTCTTTGTTTTCTCTCGGCACGTAGTCGGCTGGGTAGTACCCGCTGTACGTGGATGGGTTCCACGCCCCTTCCGGGTTATATTCGTCGAACTTGATCGACCGTCCTCCTGGATTCAGGCGGTCCGGCTTGATCAGATAGCGAGTCTTTCCACCGCTTTCGTACGAATAGTCCAGAGGGACGTACTGGAAGTCGGTGTAGTTCCCGTATGCCGTTCTGCACCAGATCTTGTCTGGCAATCCCATGTCATAGTATCCGTTGCCCCTTTGTCTCACCGCTGTACAGCCGCCGTTCGAGCTGTTCTTGATGTCCGGCGACTGTAGGTCGCCGTATTTCTCCTCGAATTCGGCGGTCGGACGCGAGGCGACGATGGGCCATAGTGCGTCGAAGAAGAAGCACGAGTCCACGTTCACGTTCGCCTGCTTGGCGGCCATGATGCCGTAGCCGATGGCGTTGATCAGACGGTCCGAGAGGTACTCATCGTCATATCCGCACGTCAGTTCTTTCGCCATGGTGTATTCCGTTTGTGTCAGGTTATACGTCCGTCCGAATCCCGTGTTCTCATACAGGCAGTTCAGCACGTGCGTCTCGCCGCCTCGGATGCGGGGCGTACGCTCCCATGTGTTGTAGTAGTAGTTACAGTAGTGGGTGATGTGTCTTGCCGTCAGTCCGTCGCTGTCTCCGCTGCCGTGCAGCATCGACTTCCACGTGTTCATGTATTTGTTCCACGACAGGGTGATGTTCGTCGTGCTGTTGCCCGTGATGTCCATTGCTCCGTCCGGATGCTCGCGGTCGGTCGATGTCTGGTTCCATCCGATGGTGCAGTGGTCAATCCATATGTTGGTGGCGGCTCCCGTGATGTCCAGTCCGTCAGTACTGTACCCGATGACGGATACGTTGCGCACCAGGATGTTGTTGGAACTTCCCTTTACCGAACATCCGCTCGAAAAGACCACTCCGCTCTCGCCGATCAGCGAGAAGTTGCTGATGCCGTCGATTGTGAAACTCGTGTACGAGCCCGGTTTAACCAATACGATGGTGTTGTTCTTGATATTGCTCTTCAGGTCGTTCTGGTTATCTACCTCCACCACCGTATAGGTCGTTCCGTTTTGGGTGACGGAGCTCTTCCACGTGCCGTCGTTGTTGCATTCCGGGATTCCGTAATGTCCCGTCAGACCGGCAAAGCCGACTGGACGGTTCTCCAATGCAGGACGAACGGCTGCTAAGGCAACGTTGCATCCCAGCACGAAAGACAGGACAACGAGCAGAAGGTGCTTTCTCTCTTTGGCAGAAACGGGTCTTTTCATAGATTAGGTTTTGTTTTTTTCTTTCTTCTTGTTATTCCGTTGCGCGCTTACTGCACGTTCAGGCTGCCTGTCGCAACGGCTTCTGCTGTTCCTTCTTTGTATAGTTTCCAAGTGTAGTTGCCCGACGTCAGTGCGTCCAGTGAGAAACAGAAGCACACGGTTCCGCCGTTCAGCGTTCCTACGAATGGCGTGCGTACTTCCTGTTCCGTGGTGTCATATAGACGCAGGGTGTAGTTGCCCGAGCTCAGTCCCGTTGCGGTGACGCAGGCCAGGTTCGGACATTCCGAGTTCGACGAGCCGTCCCCACCGCTTGCGGCGTCGGTCGAACTGACGGGAATCAGACTCCCGTTCTTCGACAGGGTTCCCGTGATGATGACCGTCTCGCCGGCCTTGCCTCCCAGTGTCATCACCGAGAAGTTCGCATCGTCGGTTTGTAGCGTGCCGCTGATGGTCACGGTCTTGGCGCCCGCATTGATGGTGAAGTTGCTCTCCGGCAAACCCGTTACCTTGACCGACGACGCTCCGCCGCCCCATGTCAGCACAATCGGACTGATCGACGTAATCGAACTCTGGTCCAGACTGCCCGACGTCAGTGTCAGCGTCGGTGCCAGGGCTTGACATTCGTTCATGTCATACAGGTCGGCTCCCGCACACGTCGAGACAATCTGACGCACTTCGTTCGCGTCGTATTTCTCATAGCCATCAGGGTAGTAGCCGCTGATAGCCTCCGGAACGAAGGCGTGGGACGGGTCGTGCTCGTCGAACTTGATCGACCTTCCACCTGGATTCAGCATCTCCGGGTTGATGAAGTAGGAGAGTGGGACGTGGATCGTGTCGCAGACGGCATTCGGACACGACGCCGTCTCTTTCTTTACGGCCACCTGCGTCGGCAACCCCAGGTCGTAGTATTCGTTACCCGTCTGGCGGCAATATTTTACGCCTGCGTTGGCGGTTCGGCTCGTCACGCATCCGTTACAGATGTCCGGCGACTGCAACTCGCCGTATTTGGCTGTGAAATCCTCACACGGTGTCGAACATACGATAGGCCAGCGCACGTCGTAGAAGAAATTGTTCTCCACCACCACGTCCGAGTTGTTCGTCGCCATGATGCCGTATCCGTCCGTGACCACGTGACGCGTCTTCAGGTACTCCCCGTCGTCTTGGTATAGCATCTTGTACGCGTGGTCGTATTCGTCGTTTGTCATGTTCGCCGTCCGGCCGAATCCTGTGTTCTCGTACAGGCAGTTCAGCACGTGCGTCTGACCGCCACGGATGCGCGGTGTTCGCTGGTGCGTGTTGTAGTAGTAGTTACAGTAGTGGGTGACGTGACGCTTCGTTGCTCCGTTGTCTTTGTCGTCCTTGCCGTGCAGCATGGTCTTCCAGTGGTTGCGGAAGATACACCACGAGATGGTAAGGTACAGGTTCGAGTTGCTGTAGATGTCCATCGCCCCGTCAGGATTCTCTTTGTCCGACGACGTGACGTCCCAGCCGATCGTACAGTGGTCGATCCAGATGTGTCCGCTCGCCGTGATCGGCATTCCGTCGTATTCGAAGTCGGTGATGGTGATGTTTCTTACCAATACGTTGTTGCATGTTCCCTGTACGACGATCTTCTTGACCGTTACGCCACCCATTCCGATGATGGTGATGTTGCTCCTCCCGTTGATGTAGAGGTCGTTGGTCGAGTTCGTACTTCTGTTTCCTGTGCCCAGGGTCGTTCCCGCAGGTATCAGGATGATCGTGTTCGCTGTCCCCATCGCCGTATTGATTTCCGCTATTGTCGAACACGTCACGATGCGCCAGCCCGCAGGGGCCTCCAGCTCTCCGCTCGTCGGATTGCACACTGGGATGCCGTAGCTCGCCCCGTCTGTGGCTGCGAACCCTATCGGGGCAGTCATCAGGGCTGGACGTACAATCCCTACGGTGGTCTCCGCATGGCTCATGACTATCGTGCAGCATACCGAAACAACGATGAATAAATAGCGAATACAACTTTGCATGTTTACACTCTGATGGATATTCGTAGCGAAGTTATGGATTTGGAACGAAACAACGAAGAGAAACGGCCCTTTTTTTAGTCCGCAATGGTTATTTTGTTTTTCCTTGCGCTTTTGCGTTTGCCCTACGCCTCCTTTCCCATCGTGGACTTTGCGCTGCTTTCCTTCCGTGTCATGCCTCTACATGAGTAAAAAAAACTGGGCAGGTACGTATTCTCCGACGCACCTGCCCAGTTTTTAGTTCTTGATTTTAGTGGAATCTTATTTCTTGCCTTTCTTCTTTTCCGTCTTTTCCAGTATGTCATACGCAATTGGTGATGCGATGAATACGGAAGAATACGTTCCGACGATCACACCGATCAGCAGGGCGAATACGAAACCGCGGATCGACTCACCTCCGAAGATGAAGATCGTGAGCAATACGAGCAACGTCGTGAACGACGTGTTGAACGTACGGGACAGCGTCGAGTTCAGCGATGCGTTGATCACGCTGGCATTGTCGCGGTTCGGATACAGCTGGCGGTACTCACGCACGCGGTCGAAGATGACCACCGTGTCGTTGATCGAGTATCCGATGATTGTCAGGATGGCTGCGATGAACGACTGGTCCACTTCCATCGAGAATGGCATGATCGAGTACAGCAGCGAGAAGCTTCCGATGATGAGCATCGTGTCGTGTACCAGCGCTGCCACACCTCCGGCTGAGAACGCTGCGGACTTGAATCGGATGAGGATGTAGAGGAAGATGACGATAAGGGCGAACGTGACAGCCATGGCTGCGTCGTGCTTGATGTCATCAGCCACCGTAGGACCCACCTTCTGCGACGAGAGGATGTTGTTGTCGATGAACTGCTGCTGGGTCGTACCCTCTTTCAGCAACGGCTGAAGACCCTTGTAGATGCGCTCCACGATCTCTCTGTCCACGTTCTTGTCGTCACTCTCCACCTTGAAGTTCGTCGAGATGCGCACGCGCGAACCCGAGTTGTCCACCTCCGACGATTTGATGGTGATCACCGATGGCGCCTGACCGTCAAACTGGTCTGCCAGCATCGATTTCACCTCTTCCGTCGATACGGCTTTGTCAAACGTGACCACGTAGTTGCGTCCGCCTGAGAAGTCAATGCCCTGACTCATGCCGCGCACACACAGCGATACGATGCCGATCACCAGGAGGGTGCCCGAGATGATGTAGGCGATTTTTCTTTTTTCAATGAACTTGAACTGTACGTTCTGCAGCCAGTTCTTGCTCCACGAGGTGCAGAACTCGATGCTTTGCGAGAGTTTGTTCTTGCGGATCAGGTAGTCATAGACGATGCGCGAGAGGATGAATCCCGTCAGCAACGACGTGATGATACCGATGATCAGTGTCGTGGCGAAGCCCTTGATAGGACCCGTACCGAACAGGAAGAGAACGATACCCGTGAGGATCGTCGTGATGTTCGCGTCGATGATCGCGGAGGCTGCTCCCGAGTAGCCTTCCTCCACGGCTTTGTTCAGCTGCTTGCCCGAACGCATGTTCTCGCGTATTCTTTCGTAGATGAGCACGTTCGTGTCGATGGCCATACCCAGCGTCAGCACGATACCCGTGATGCCAGGCAGCGTCAGCACCGCCTTGAACGATGCCAGGATGCCGAACAGCAGGAACATGTTTACGATCAGCGCTCCGTCGGCTACCAGACCCGGTGTCACTCCGTAGTAGAAAATCATGTACAGCAGGATCAGAACGAAGGCTACGATCGCAGAGTAGAGACCCGATGTGATGGCCTCCTGACCCAGCGACGGACCCACTACGTCCTCCTGTACGATGACTGCGGGAGCGGGCATCTTACCCGACTTCAGCACGTTGGCAAGGTCCTTGGCCTCTTCCACTGTGAAGTCTCCCGTGATCTGCGACCTTCCGCCCGAGATCTTGTCGTTTACGCGTGGGGCGGAATATACGTATCCGTCCAGCACGATGGCAATGCACTTGCCTACGTTCTGCTCCGTCAGGCGAGCCCAGGTCTGCGCTCCCGTCGGGTTCATTTGCATGTTCACTTCGGCGTATGCCGAGTACTGACCGAAGTCCGATGAGGCGTCCGTGATGACGTCGCCTTCCAGTGGTGCCTTGCCGTCACGGCTTGTGGATTTGATCGCATAGAGGTAGAAGTAGTTGCCCGCTGGGTCCACTGCCTTCACGCCCCACTTCAGCGAGAGGTTCGATGGCAGCAGCGCCCTCACTTGCTTCATCTCGAAGTATTCGCGCACCTTCGCCGTGTCTTTGCTGTGTACCGTTCCTACGACACATCCCTGCGTCGAACTCATGTTCAGCAACGCCAGCAGCGGATGCTCTTTCTCAGCCTGTGCCTGAGCTGCCGCGTCGGACGGATTGGCGTCGGTGGCGGATTCCTTGCTCTTCTGCTGCAGTGCTGCCAGCACGCTGTCCTTCGATGTCGCTGCTGCTACGGCTTTCGCCGTGTCTGCCACGGCACCCGTGTTGGCGGTGCTGTCCTTTACGCCGCTTGCGACGATCGTGCGCAACTCCGCGTCCGCGGCCTGAATCCCACCGAGGATCTCCGATACCTCATAGGTCTCCCAGAATTCCAGGTTGGCAGATCCCTGCAGGAGTTTGCGCACACGCTCTGGCTCCTTGATGCCTGGCAGCTCTACCAGGATGCGGCCGGAGTTCTCCAGACGCTGGATGTTCGGCTGTACGACGCCGAAGCGGTCAATACGCGTACGCAGGATGTTGAACGAGTTGCTGACGGTGGCGTCCACCTCTTCGCGCAACACCTTCATCACTTCCTGGTTCGTCGAGTTCAGGCTGATCTTGTCTTTCAGTTCGTAGGAGGAGAATACCGCTGCCAGACTTCCGCCCGGGTTGGTCTCCGTATAGGCCTTCTCAAACAGCGTCAGGAAGTCGTCCTGCGACTCGCTCTGGCGCTTCTTCGCCAGGTCAAGTGCCTTGTTGAATCCCTCGTTGTTCGAGTTGGCAAGGGCCTTCACGATGTCCGGAACCGAAATCTCCAGGATGACGTTCATGCCACCCTTCAGGTCCAGACCGAGGTTCAGTTCTTTCTCGCGACATTCCTTCAGCGTATAGCCAAGGTAGATAGGTTCGTTCGATAGCGAATCGATGAATGCCGTGTACTTCTGTGCGTCTCCTTGAGCATATTCCTGAGCCTTCGTGTCGTAGTGCGATGTCACTACGCTGAACGACAGGTAGAATGCACAGGCGAGGAACAGCAGGATGGCAATGACTGTTGCGAAACCTTTGTTAAGCATTTTCTTTGGTTTAAGTTATTTGTTTTTAGTTTGTTGTGATCTCTTTTGGTGCCGAAAGGGCATTTTGAGGGGCAAAGATAAACAAATTTTATGAATTTCTCACCCCGTCCCTTTATTTACTTTTTCCTCCCGTTCTCTTCTCATTCCACGCACCACGTACCCCCTCTCTCCCCTCTTTCCCATCTCACTACTCCACTACTACTCCAATAC
>DGSL01000016.1:18133-43092 GCA_002393965.1 Bacteroidales bacterium UBA4363
ACTACTACTCCACTACTACTCCACTGTTACTCCACTGTCTCTTTTCTTTTTTTTGCGGGTCCGGAAAAAAAAGATTTTGATGGGGTAGGGGAGCCGTTTGTCTCAAAAGTTTTTCTATAATTTGGGACTCATAAAAATTTCCATCAAGATTGATGGTAAAGTTCACTTTTTCTGCCATATTCTTGTTTTTTTATGGATTTTCAATTATCTTGTTGCCGTTGAGAAAAAAGAACTGTCGTATGATAATTACATTATTAGGTTGGATTATTGCTATTTCTGGATGTGTGTTCTTTGCATTCATAATTGTGGCGTTGTTTTACTACGCTATTGTCGCTCCAATTCTTTTCATAATCTCACTCTTTAATAAGAAAGTCAAGAATCCATACAAAGAAGACCCTTTCAATGGATCTTCCGGCATACCGAGAGAAATCACCAGAATCATGGGCCCGTTCTGACAACTTCATCCCATTTTCCCCATACACAAGCCGTCCTTTCCGGGGCGGCTTTTTTATTTTTTCTTCGCCCGAACATGGCAGAGAGCAGCTCAGCCATGTTCCTCAGCCGGAACTGCTCCAGCCACACCACCTATCTCTATGTTAAAACTTACGGTATTGTTTGCCATTGTCAGTTATTTTCAATATCATTGTAGTGAACTTAAAAACTAAAAGCCATGTTAATGTCATTAGCTGTCATATTAGGTTCAATTCTTGTCATGATCGCCGTGATAGTAACCTTTTTGGCCATTATTTCATTCTTTGCCATTGTTATCAAAGACATCTTAACAGGTAATACCGATAGCTGGGGAGGCGGTCTCTTTGATCCATTCTGATAGAGAGCCTTTTTTTCATATCAAGCCGTCCTTTCCAGGGCGGCTTTTTTTATTGTTTTCTTCGCCCCGAACATGGCAGAGAGCAGCTCAGCCATGTTCCTCAGCCGGAACTGCTTCAGCCACACCACCTATCTCTATGTTGAATTTTACCGAATTGCTTGCCATTGTGAAATATTTTTCATATCATTGTAGTGAAACTTAAATACACAAAGCCATGATGTCATTCTTCATTCATATTATCGCTTGGATGCTGTGCATTGGCATGTTTGTGTTATTTCTGGGGATTGTCTTCTTTTTGTTTTCGCCCATATGGAATGTCATCATCGCCATTGTCAGTCTTTTTTATCCAAAGGCGAAGAAACTGAAGATTAACACTGATGTCAGTGGCAACCCTTATGACGACATCCTTGGTCCGTTCTGACAACTTCATCCCATTTCCCCATACACAAGCCGTCCTTTCCAGGGCGGCTTTTTTTATTGTTCAGCCGATGGACCGATGCGGAGCTCACCACCGCCACGGCACGTGCCAGGACCGCCAAACAGTTCAGCAAGAACAACAACGCCGACGCTGTGGTGGAATGGAACAACGGCAAACAGTGGGTCGTGGACTTCAAATGCATGCCGGGGAATGGGGTAAAAATCATTGACAGGCTAAACGACGCCTATGAGCAAGCAGACTATGCTATAATAAAAGTACAACAATTGAAAACAGAACAGGAAGACAAAATACACAGGTGGTTTATGCAGCACAGATCCTTCAAAGGGATATTTGTCTATGTTGAAGAGATGCTCAGAGTAGAATGCACAAGATAAAATAAAAAGGCGGTCGAAACCGCCTCCAAAAGTAAGCGACCGGCGCCGCAGCACTGATCAACTTTTGATGTATGCAAACATACGATTAATTTATGAAAGAAAGGAGAATTTATCCACAAAAACACAGCTTGCTGATGGTATGGATGTTTATCTCAATTTTGTATTACACGATGATGGGAATTTTTATTTGTACACGATCAGTAAGAATATTACCATCTATTAAAAAAAAGAAAGGCCGAATTACCACAGGCGGAAACTTGCCGCCCCAGTGAGTAAAACAACCTCTCTCACCGCAAACATACGATTAATTTAAGAAAGAAAGGAGAACTTATCCACAAAAAACAAAGTTTGAGAAATTCAGAGTTTTCTCACTCGTTATTAACGAGTGTGTCTTCATTGTAAAAATGGGTGTATTTAAAAACGACAAGGGACTGAGCCTATATTGTATAACAGGATAAAAGAAGGAAACGAGGTGGCTCAAAAGGTAGAGCCGCAACCCTCGCCCCTCCACACTACAAACATACGATTAATTTATGAAAGAAAGGAGAATAGACACTTTTATCGTTTGTACTCTATAACGGACAAATTGAGAGAAACAATGCAGCTGTATTGACGAAGAAGACTCCCTAAAACGTTGCCCCCGGGCTACAAGCTTGCGAAGGTCGTTTTAAGAAGTCTTCTCATCGCAAACATACGATTAATTTATGAAAGAAAGGATATTAATATGGATTTTAATGTTCCCTTGGTGGAACTGCAAATGCGACATCGAGGAATGCGACGACAGAAAAATCTCCCTGTATATGTGGAAAAACCTCGATAGGCGCGGACCATAATGAGGTCCACTTGCACTACCGAGGATTTCCACACCGCAAACATACGAACTTTTTAATAAAGACAAGCTTTTTTACTGCATTTCGTAAAGGTTATAAACTTGTCCACGTCGCACACATCGCCGTGCACAGCCGTCACCTTAGCCGTGTAGAGGCTGGCGCGGTTTTTGCTTGCCATATTCTGTATGCTGCGCTTTATTTTGCTCAGTTCATCCATAATTTCTTCGCTTATGAAAAAGGTTTTGTCCTTTCTTCTTTTATCTCTTTCGATCCCAGCCTTCTGCACGACAGATGTTGAGATCAACGGCTGCGAGGTTACCATTACCGACACCTTCGCTGGAGAGCAGACGACCTTCTATGCCTACGGCAATGTCTATGTCGTGACCGACCCGAAGGAACCGGCAGACCTCAAGGTCTATGTATCCTCATCTCCCTCTTCTTGTTGCATCTACCGCTGCAAGGACAAGCCTCAAGACTGCGGCGAGTGGCGCTTCGTTAAGAACCGCAAGGATGCCAAGTTCACTATCCGCTACGTTAAGCAGGATGATGATTACGATTGCCGCATTCGCTTTACTAACAACCGCTCAGAAGCATCCTTCTCAGAAAATTACTTTTCCAATTAGCGAGTAAGCTTCATTCCTAACTTCACCTTGCGCTTCGTTCCGTTTTTTCTACATTTCGTAAGGCTTATAAAACTCTTCGCTTATGAAAAAGGTTTTGTCCTTTCTTCTTTTATCTCTTTCGATCCCAGCCTTCTGCACGACAGATGTTGAGATCAACGGCTGCGAGGTTACCATTACCGACACCTTCGCTGGAGAGCAGACGACCTTCTATGCCTACGGCAATGTCTATGTCGTGACCAATCCGAAGGAGTGGGCTGACCTTGATGTCCGTGTGGTGGACTCTCCCAAGAAAGCCACCTACATCGTCTATCGCTGCAAGGACAAGCCGCAGAAGTGTGGCGAGTGGCGCTTCGTCAAAAACCGCAAGGATGCCAAGTTCACTGTCCGCTATGTCAAACCGGACGCCGACCACTACGACTGCAACATTTTCTTCACCACCGACCGCTCAAAAGCCGGCTTCTAATATGTCAGCTTCCTGCCTAACTTCACCTTGCGCTTCGCCCCGTTCTGTCCGAACTCTATCTCCACGCCTGTGACGTAATATCTGGCATCCTCCTTCCGTTCCGTGTCCCTCAGCCTCACCACCTTCTCGCCTCCGCTGTTGCCGAACGACATCATGGTCTTCTGCGCCTCGATGAGCCCAGCCTTGTCGTGTGGTGTTTCCTTTCCATACTTACTTATGCGGTCGTACATGTCCTTTGCCCCTTCAGCGTTGCCTCTGTACAGCGTCTTCAGGTTCTGCAGCTGCGTCTCGGCTTCCATTGCCGGCGCGGCGATAGACGAGAGCGCACTCGTAGTATTGCTGATAAAGTCGGTTATGGCATTGAATCTGAGTCCTGCATCGCCGAGTGTATTAAACGCCCCCTGCGTTTTGTTCACTTTCACACTCAGGTCGTCCATGGCTTCGCTGAGCTGGGCAATGCCAGTGTAGGCGGTTCCGCCTATCTCTATGTTGAATTTTACCGAATTGCTTGCCATTGTGAAATATTTTTCATATCATTGTAGTGAACCTTTCAATCTTAGAAGCCATGATGTCGTTCTTCCTTCATATTATCGCATGGATGCTGTGCATTGGCGCATTAGTGTTATTTCTGGGGATTGTATTCTATTTGTTTGCGTCCATCTGGAACATCATCATCATCATTGTCAGTCTTTTTTATCCAAAGGCGAAGAAACTGAAGATCAACATTGACATCAGTGCCGATCCTTTAAAAATGGTACGGAGGTGGTAGTAACACTTCATCCTTCCCCCATACACAAGCCGTCCTTTCCAGGGCGGCTTTTTTTATTGTTTTCTTCGCCCCCGAACATGGCAGAGAGCAGCGCAGCCATGTTCATCAGTCGGAACTGCTCCAGCCACACCGCCTGCGCTTCCGCTTCTCGGCATCGGAGAACGACACGATCACATGGCAGCGCGTAACCGAGATACTGCCGTATGCCGCCCACAACGACGGCACGACCAGCGCCGGACGGCAGGTATGTCTGCGTCCACCGGTGGCTCCCATAATAGAAAGTTCCTCTTTCCCGATGCCTTTACCGACGGCTATCTCTTCTTGGAGTAACTCCGTCCACTTTCTACCGACGTAAGGGATTTACGTAAAATATCCCTGCGCCGGTGCTTTTTTTTGTCCGTCGCATGGAAAATGTATAATTTTGCCACCAATCTACCTATACTTTAACAATTACTGATCCAGATGAACAGAATAGTCAAGAAGGAGCGTTTCTCCGAGAAGGTCGTGCGACTCGACGTGGAGGCACCTCTCATTGCCCAAAGCCGCAAACCGGGCAATTTCGTGATTGTGAAAATTGATGACAAGGGCGAACGTATTCCGCTCACCATCGCCTCCGCCGACACCGAGCGTGGCACCATCACGCTTGTCGTTCAGGCTGTCGGACACACCAGCGCGCGTCTCTGCGCCATGGAGGAGGGCGAGACAATCGCGCACGTCGTCGGACCGCTCGGACGTCCGACCGATATCCGCAACTACGGTACCGTGGTATGCGCATGCGGTGGCGTCGGAACCGCGCCCATGCTCCCTATCGTCGAGGCAATGAAGAAGGCAGGCAATCGCGTGATCGTCGTGCAGGCGGCTCGGACCAAGGAACTCATTATTCTCGAGCAACAGATGAAGCAATGGGCGGACGAGGTCGTCATCATGACCGACGACGGATCCTATGGTACCAAAGGACTTGTCACCAATGGCGTGGAGAACGTTATCCAGCGTGAGAAGGTGGACTTCTGCGTCACCATCGGACCTGCCATCATGATGAAGTTCGTCTCTCTCCTGACCAGGAAGTACGACGTGCCGACCATCGCTTCGCTCAATACCATTATGGTGGACGGAACGGGCATGTGCGGTGCCTGCCGGGTCAACGTCGGTGGCGAGACGAAGTTCGTCTGCGTGGACGGACCGGAGTTCGACGCTCATCAGGTCGATTTCGACCAGATGATGACGCGGCTCGGAGCCTACCGTGACCTCGAGGCAGTCGAGATGCGGAAGCCGCTGCGCTGAGAATCCCTTATTTTTATAGTTTGTAAGTCAGTAAATTCATAAAACAGATATGACAGAAGATAGAAATGCCTCTTGGCGCGAAGAACTGCGCAAGAGCATGAAACCAAAGGAGCGCACCGCAATCGAGCGCGTTCCGATGAACGAACTCGACCCCGTACTCCGTGCACGCTCACGCGACGAGGTCAACCAGGGACTGACCGCCGAACAGGCCGTGACCGAGGCAAAACGCTGTCTCGACTGCGGCAAACCGTCCTGTATGGAGGGGTGCCCTGTCAATATCGACATTCCCGGATTTATCAAGAATATCGAACGTGGCGAGTTCGCCGAGGCGGCACGTGTACTCAAGAAGACCAGCTCGCTGCCTGCCGTCTGCGGACGCGTCTGCCCGCAGGAGAAACAGTGCGAGGGGAGCTGTATCCATCTCAAGATGAACAGCAAGCCTGTCGCTATCGGCAACCTCGAACGCTTCGCCGCCGATTTCGAACGCAACAGCGGCAAGGCCTCTCTTCCTGAATGCCGGTCCTCTAACGGGCATAAGGTCGGTGTCATCGGATCCGGTCCGAGTGGACTCTCCTGCGCCGGCGACCTGATCAAGATGGGCTACGAGGTGACGGTATTCGAGGCTCTGCACGAGATCGGAGGAGTACTCAAGTACGGCATACCCGAGTTCCGACTGCCGAATGCCGTGGTCGATGCCGAGATCGAGACGCTCCGGAGGCTCGGAGTCAAGTTCGTGACCGACTGCGTCGTGGGCAAGACCGTCTCCGTCTCCCAGCTCCGCGAACAGGGCTACGAGTGCCTCTTCGTCGGAAGTGGCGCCGGACTGCCACGCTTTATGAACATACCTGGCGAGAACCTCATTAACGTCCTCAGTAGCAATGAGTACCTGACGCGCGTCAATCTGATGGACGCAGGAAATCCCGAGACCGATACGCCTGTCTTCCGTGGTCGGAAGGTGATTGTCGTCGGTGGTGGCAACACCGCCATGGACTCTGTCCGTACCGCCCTGCGTATGGGGGCTGAGAAGGCTACGATTGTCTATCGACGCAGCGAGGAGGAGATGCCGGCACGTCTCGAGGAGGTACACCATGCCAAGGCGGAAGGGGTTGAGTTCCTCACCCTTCACAACCCGATCGAGTACATCGGCGACGACAAGGGACGCGTCAAGGCAGTACGACTCCAGAAGATGCAACTCGGCGAGCCTGACGAGAGCGGACGACGACGCCCTGTCGAGATACCGGGTGCCGTCGAGGTCTTGGAGGCCGATATGGTCGTCGTGGCCATCGGTGTCTCCCCGAACCCGATCGTGCCGTCTTCCATCGAAGGACTCAATATCTCCCGCAAGGGGACCATCGTGGTCAACGACGATATGCAGAGCGATAGCATCCCGACGATCTTTGCTGGAGGCGATATCGTGCGCGGCGGTGCAACGGTCATCCTCGCCATGGGCGACGGACGGCGCGCCGCAGCGGCCATCGACGCCTATCTCTCTCGCTGAGTCTCAACCCCGCTCTCCATCGGGTTCTGAAGAAACAACGGATTTGCGGACGGATACACATACACTTTAACCCATTGTGGGACGTGTGACCGTCCGCTTTTTTGCGTATTTTTGTGGCGGAATGAGGAGGTTTCTATTCTATATCGTGCTCTGTGTCTTTGCCGTCTTTCATTCTTCGGCGGCGAATGGCTTTTCAACCGAGGGAACGGAGTTTTATCTCGGTATGATGGGTTTTGCTCCCGAGATGCCGATCTATCAGGATCAGGATGACGAGGGCAACCTCGTTCCCGTCCCCCTCTCCCGGAACCTTCAGTTATGGGTCCTCGTGGCGGCAAGACAGGCGTGCACCGGCGAAATCACCAATCCGAGGACGGGCTACCGTCAGTCGTTTTCCGTCGATGCCGGACAGACCGTACGTCTCAATGTGCCAGCCGAACAGGTCTATAGCGGCAGCTGGGGCGATACCGTGATGATCGCCGACCGCGGCCTCCGTGTCACGACCTCCGACACCGTCAGTGTCTACCTCGGCAACTATGCCGACTATTCCTTCGATGCCTCCATCGTCTTGCCTGTTCCCTCTCTCGGACGCGACTACCGCATCGTCAGTTACGCGTCGCCCGACGAGGCTTGCGCACTGGTCGTGGCGGTGGAGGACGGGACCGAGGTCGAGGTGACTTTCGCCAACGATGTCTATTTCGATAACGTCTTGACCTATCTCAAGGGAACGACTCATTCCTTCCGACTCGATAGGGGACAGACGCTCCTGCTCGCTGGTGTCGGACTCTTGGGGTCGCGCGTGCGTTCCGCTTCCTGCCGCCCCATCGCTGTCTTCTCAGGCAATTACTGCCCCTTCGTGCCCGACGATTGCCCGGCTTGCGACGTCCTCGTCGAACAACTCCCGCCTACCAGCGCATGGGGCAGACATTTCCTGGTCAACCCCACCCTCGAGAGGGAACGGGACAGCCGCTTGCTGATCAAGGGCGATGAACCCGAAACGCATGTGACGATGACGACCAACGGACGCTCCGAACGCTATACGATGGGAGAGGAACAGTACATAGAGTTGGAACTCTCTAACTCCGACGTCAGGATTGAGAGCGATAAGCCGATCGCCGTGACGCAGTACGCCATCGGCGGATTCTGCAACGGATTCGGCGACCCTTTCATGCTCTGGATCTCTCCGACCGAACAGCGCGTGCGCACCACCGTTTTCTCTCCGTGCCCAAGTCCGCAGATTACCGAACACTACGTGCAGGTGATCACGCCTACCGCTACCGTCAGTCAGACGTTCCTCGACGGTCAGCGTGTCGGACATCTCTTCTCGCCATTCTCGCAGGATGCCGACTATAGTTATGCACGCATCCGAGTCGAGCCATCAGCCCATACGCTCAGCAATCTCTCGGGCGGACTTACCGCCTATGTCTATGGCTATGGTCACGCCGACGAGTCGCAGGAGGAGTCCTCCTACGAGAGCTACGGCTATTTCGCCGGTGCAAGCGTAAAGAACCTCGCCGATGTTTTCGAACAGCAGGACTCACAGCAGGCTTTCGACCGTGGCGAGACGGTTCATCTCCGACGCTATGTCCACTCGTCTCGCAGCGATATCCTGTGGCTCCTCAACGGTGAACCCATCGCTGAGATAATCGAACAGCCGCAAAGGGATACGCTCGACCTCTCTTTCTCTGCCGACCTCCTGTTGATGGGGGAGAACACCGTCGCCATGGTGCTGCTGCGCGAGTGCGGCAACGATACGGTCTCGAGTCCCATCTACCGCAAGGTGCGTACCCAGACCGATGCTGCGATATGCGAGGGTGATACCTACGATTTCTATGGATTATCGGTCAAGGTTCCAGGCGACTACGAGAAACTCCTGCGCAGTACGACCTCGCCTGTCGATACCGTTGCCATGCTCCATCTCACCGTGCTGCAACGCAAGTTCTCGACGCAGATGGTCTCGATCGACTACGGCGAGTCGTTCTCCTACAACGGACATGTCTACGACCATAAGGGTGTTTATCTCGATACGCTGCGTTCCGCCGATGGGTGCGACTCCATCATGACTACACACGTCTCACGTACCTATAGTAAGTGCCCCGAGGTCAACATTCCTTCTTTCTTTACGCCCAACGGCGACGGTGCAAACGACCGCTGGGTGATCGAGAACCTCGCTTGCTACGAAATGGCGGTGGTGCGCGTCTTCGACCGATATGGCAAAAAACTGGCGGAATACAGCGCCGAATCCGACGGGTGGGACGGCAACTACAACGGCGACCCTTGCCCTACTACCGATTACTGGTTCGAACTCGAACTGCCCGAGATCCAGGATAAGCGCGTCGGACATTTCCTCCTCAAGAGGTAGGACTGGTGTCCTCTTTTTCTTCTTCTCTCCTTTCTCTCTACTCCCCTCTCTCCTTTCTCTCTCCCCTCTCCCCCCTCTCAGTTCATGCCTCTCTTTTCCTTGATTTCGTTATAGGCTTCGTTTACGGCACGGAACTTTTCCGTCGCCTTTTTCTTCATCTCTTCTCCCAGACTGTTGACTTTGTCCGGATGGTATTTCATGGCCATCCGCCTGTACGCTTTCTTCACTTCTTCGTCACTGGCTGATGGCGAGATCTCCAGTATCTTGTACGCCCGGTCCGGATCGTTTTTCTTCTCGTTGATCGACAGCATCGAATTCAGGTCTGCCGGACTCAGATTCAGGGCGGTACAGAGATTCGTGAGGAGGAGATGCTCCTTGACCGAGAGGTTGTTGTCGCTCTTTGCTATGGTGATGAGCAGGTGCAATAGTTGCAGGCGCATCGAGTAGTTCATGTTGAGTGCAATCTGTCGGGCAACCTGGATCGGGTCGTAGTTTTCTTTCAACAGTCCTTTCAGGATCTGTAGCGCGTCAAGGGCTTTCTGCTCACCATAGGTCTCGAGGAGGAATCGCTTGACGACGTTGAGTTCCGATTTCACTACCTTTCCGTCCGCTTTCATCACGGCGGCCATCAGTACCAGCAGCGAGACCAGGAAGTCGTTGCGTGTCGTGTGTTTCTTCCGCGCCGATGCTGTTTTTCCCTTCTCCTTCGTTTCGTTCGACGAATCGAACATGCTGCCGATGATGAAGCCGATGACCGCTCCGATAGGTCCGCCTATTACGAAGCCGAGACCGCTTGTTATCCATGTTCCAAATCCCATAGTCTTTCTCTTGCGTTTGTTGTTTATGTTTTTGATGGACCTTCTTTTGGGTGTGGCAGGGTGTCTGGCGGGTGTTTCTCTGCTTGGCTGTTTTTTCCCTCCATCTTTCCCTCCATCCCCAACCATAAGGTCGTTTCTCGTTGCGTAAAGGTAACATAAAAAACGGATTGCCCTCTGTTCGGACAATCCGTTTTTTTATCTCTTGCAGGTTCTTTCTTTCCCCTGCTCTTATTTGTCTTCGATCACGGTAACCCAGCCGTGGACGTCTGGCTCCTCACCGTGCTGGATGGCAAGCAGCTTGTGGTACAGCTTCGTGCATACCGGACCCGGCTTGCCGTCCTTGCTGAATACGTACGTCTTGCCCTCGTCGATGTCGTCCACACGCTCCATCGGCGAGATCACCGCTGCCGTTCCGCACGCTCCGGCCTCTTCAAAGGTCGAGAGCTCTTCGATAGGAACCTGACGGCGCTCTACCTTCATACCGAGGTCCTCGGCAAGTTGCATCAGCGAACGGTTCGTTACCGACGGGAGTATCGAGTCCGACTTCGGTGTGATGAACGTGTTGTTCTTGATGCCGAAGAAGTTGGCTGCACCGGCTTCGTCAATGTATTTCTTCTCACGTGCGTCCAGGTACATCTCGCAGGAGTAGCCCTTGTCATGCGCCTCTTTGTTCGCACGCAACGAGGCTGCATAGTTGCCGCCTACTTTGAAACAGCCCGTGCCCAGAGGTGCCGCACGGTCATAATGACGGATCACGACATAAGGCGTGGTCGCAAAACCTCCCTTGAAGTACGGACCTACTGGCGTTACAAATACGATGAAGAGGTATTCCTGCGCCGGGTGGACTCCCACCTGTGCCCCCGTTCCGATTAGCAACGGACGGATATACAACGTCGCTCCCGTCTCGTATGGGGGGATGAAACGCTTGTTGAGTTCTACGGCTTTGATCACCGCAGCTTTGAATTTCTCGGTCGGCAATTCAGGCATCAGGATGCCGCGGCAGGTCGACTGCATGCGCGCTGCATTGTCCTCAACACGGAATATACGGATATTGCCGTCTTTGCATCGGTAGGCCTTCAGGCCTTCGAAACATTCCTGACCGTAGTGGAGGCATGTCGCAGCCATGTGCATCGGGATGTACTCGCTGCTGCTGATTTCCATCTCTCCCCATTTCCCGTCTCGGTAGTAGTACCGGACGTTGTAGTCGGTCTTGCGGTAGCCGAAGCCGATATTGGCCCAGTCAAGTTCTTCGCTCATGATTTTTGTGTCTTTGTATGTTGATTAGTTTTCGCTTTCTGCTTTTCAATAGCCCCCTTCTCTTGTCTCCTTGCCACTTTCGTCTGCAATGGAACGACACCAGTGGAACTTTGAATAATGCACAAAAATAGAGAAAATGTGCTGATAGTGTTCTGTCTGTCCCTTTTTTTTATCGTGAGACGACAATTTTAAAACGTTGAATCTTGTTTTCTGTCGCTACGGAAACAAGGTAGCATCCCTCGGCCATGTCATGGGTCGCCAGCGTATGTGTCTCTCCTTCTCCCGCTTCGTAATGCCTGGTCTTCAGCAGTTGTCCATCCAGGGTGTACACCTCGACGCTGCAACGGCTCCCCTCTCCCGTACGGATTATCAGACGGTCATCGACCGGGTTCGGGTACACGCTTACTCCGTGTTCTCTGTCTGTGTCGCTCACTGCCGTCGCCGATTTTGCTCGCGACAGCGTTACGTCCATCCATAGGGCGTTGTGCGTCGCGTCTGCCTCTCCCAGTGACACCCATTCTCCGTCTGTTAGGATATATGCGCTGCCCTCCGAGGCTATGGACGCATACGGCTGGTACCCGCTCTCGGTGCTGTAGGCAACGTAGAAGTCACGCCCGACGTCGATCGAGTCGCTCAGACGGATGTACGTCTCGCCGTTGGTGATGCCGTAGGACTTTGACGAATAGACGAATTGGTCGCTTTTCCACTGCGCCAGCGAGGGGATGCCAATGGCTTCTTCATGTATCAGATGCGCATCGTCCAGACCGCTTTTGTAGAGGTAGATGCGTGTTGGTAGTTTCGAATTGGCGGAGATGAAGTGGATGCCGTGAAGGTAGGCGTCTTTCGACGTGACGTAGTGCTGGGCTATCAGCGTCGCTCTCTCCGGGATGCTCAGCGACGTCGCTCCCTCCGCTTCTTCCGGTGTGATCGGACTCTGACGATACACCGAGTCTTCTTCGTAGGGGTCTGTTCCGTCAAGGACAGTGACATTGCTCGATGTCGGGTCCAGCCAGTATTTCAGTTGGGCGGCAGGTGCTGAACTGTAGTCCCACGCCACGCTTAGACGGTAGTAGTAGTCACTTACGGGCGACAAGCATGTCGATGAGCCCGAGGTCAGCGCTCCGACGATACGTAGGTTGCTGTCCAGTAGTGGGGAACCCGACGAGCCACCCTCGGTCGTTCCGACGTCCCACCTTTTCACATTCCAGTGCGCATAGGGTGCATAGGTGTTCCCTGCGACTTCGACTGTCTGGGGCGAAATGGCGTCGTTTTCGATGCTGACGCGCTTGCACGTCCCGGATGGGTGATGGATGCCGTAGAACGGAGCATGCGGACTGCTCTCCCGACTCCATCCCGCCATGTAAGGTCGGAAGTCGCGGCGTGGCAACGACGGGAGACGGAGCAGACTCAGGTCCAGGTTGCTGTTGAAGGAGATAAGTGTCGATCCCGGAATGAAGAATTCCATCGGACCGCGTATGTCCGACCTTCCGTGTGGCGATTCGTAGTTGAAGAACGCAACGCTTGTTTTTGCCACTGCCTCGTTCCCGATCGTATGTTTCGCCGTCAGGACGTACGGCGTCCCGTCTCCGCTCGTGTTGTTGATCAGACTGCCGGACGCGTAGTAGAAGGAGTGGTCTTCATAGTAGATTAGCGCACAGACGGATTGCTTGACTTTCGAGAGGAGTGGGTGTGATGCCGCATGGAGGCTGCAGACGTCCTCGCTCATGCTGTTGCCGTTCGGCAACGCACGGAAACTGCTTCCGACCGTACCGATGACGACGGAACGCAACGATCCCCTGTTTCGTGTCTTGAACTCTACGATCAGACGGTTGCCCTGCAGGAAGGGGAGGAGTACGTTCTCCGTGACGAAGCCCGAGCTCTTCGTGATGGGACCGAGGAAGTCGTTTTCGGATACAAGGTAGAGGGTGTCGCCCTCTTCCAGGGAAAGGCGGCTGAAGAGAACTCCCATCGAGGTGGCGTTCTCACAGGTGAACTCCACCGACCGCACCACACTGCCGTCCGACGCAACCGTCATCGCTCCCCGTTCGCCTAACGGGAATTCAACAGGGAAGCCCTGGGCAAAGGCATAGGTGCCCGTCTGCTTTTGGGCGGCTTCTTTCATCGAATCGATGGCAAGACGGGGCAGACGTACCGTCACTTCTTTCTCTACACGCACCGACGGTACAGACGGCACGACTGCCTGGATACAGTTGGTGAAGTGGAATAGGACGAGGAGAAGTGAAAGGAAGTGTTTCATGATGGTCTGTTTCTGAGAAAAAGGAGAGGAGGAATGATGCAAAGGTACAAAATTTCATTGCGTCTTCATCAAGACCAGGCGCGACTCCCTGCCCATGTTGAACAATAGGTCCAGTACCGATAGGTGGGGCTGGAACCCGTGTCTGCTGCCGAAGACTTGATAGTAGGGATAACTGTTCTCGATTTTTACCTCGTCCGGAGCAATCAGGTCTGGATTGTCGGAGTATTCCACCTGACTCTCTTCTATTTCTAACAGACACATCACGAGCCTCAGAATCTCTGTATTCAGGTCCAGCAGGTATCGGTACCGCTTTTCAAACAGCGGACGGAAGTCTTCGTCTAGGAATGGGAAGAAGGGCGAGTGACGGTACGACGAGAGGATCGACTGCCAGTGATGACGCTGCCAGGACTCGCTGTATGCGATGCGAACGTCTTTCAGAGGCTGATGAGCCAACTGACCGCTCGACGGATGCTCCAGCGGTACGGTCAGACTCAGCGGACCGTTCGCACTGCCAATCGTCATGCGGTTGCGCAGGGTCTGACGGTGAAAGTGCTCGCCTATGGGAATCACGACCCTGCCGTGTCTCACTAATTCCGTCATCCAGTCAACCGACGGAAAGTAGGCCGACGGCAGTACGGTCACAGGGGGGCGTCTCGTTTCTTCCATCGACGGTGCTCTGTTTCTCTCTTTAGTGCGAGGCGTCTTTCAGGAATCGCCCGAAGCGGATCTTGCCTTCGGTCCATCCCTTGTCCGGGTTCAGCGATAGCCATACGAACAGCGGCTTGCCTACAATGTGGTCCTCGGGAACAAAGCCCCAGATGCGTGAGTCCGCGGAGTTGTGACGGTTGTCTCCCATCATCCAGTAGTAGTCCATCTTGAAGGTGTAACTGTCGGCAACCGTGCCGTTGATGTAAATCTGGTTGTCTTTTACTTCCAGTTTGTTGCCTTCGTAGTTGCGGATCACACGTTCGTATAGCGGCAGGATGCCCAGTGTCAGACGGATTGTCTTTCCCTTCTGGGGAATGTAGATAGGGCCGTAGTTGTCCACCGTCCAGTCGCCATAGCCCATCGGGTATGTATTCTCACGCCGCATCAGGAAGTCCTGTACGTTATGCTCCGTCACGCTTTTCACACCTTCCAGTTCCCTCATCTCTCGCTGCTTCTCCAAGGTCAGCGGCAACAGATAGACGAAGTCGCCCGTCTCGTCCTGACCCAGCGAGGCACGCATCGAGTTCTCTTTCGAAATCTCCAACTGGTCATAATCCTTCGGTGTCAGAGGACGCAGCGTGCGTATCTCACAGAAGTGCTGGACACCATCCGGACGTGCCTGCTTCTCGCCGTTGATGTACACCTCGCGGTCGATAATCTGTAGGCGGTCTCCAGGAAGCCCCACACAGCGTTTGATGTAGTTCTCTCTTCGGTCCACCGGACGATAGACCTTCTCTCCGTAGGTCGATTTGTCGCTCTCGACGACGTTACGACCCAACGATAGACATAACTCACGCCACTCATACGGTGTGCTGACCAGAGAACGGGGCGACGTACTCAGGCTCTCCAGCAGGCGTACCCCCTCGCGGTAGCAGATGCTCTCGTAGTCCTCCGCCTGGTCGTTGGTCATGACGGTGTCGCCAGCAGGGAAGTTGAAGACCACAATGTCATTGCGCTGCACTTTACCGAATCCCGGCAGACGACGCGATCGCCACTGGATGCCCTCTATGTACGATTTGCAGTTCAAGATGGGGAACGTGTGCTGAACCAGCGGGAAGGAGAACGGCGTGGATGGCGTTCGCGCTCCGTACGACATCTTGCTTACGAATAGGTGATCGCCAACCAGTAGCGTCTGCTCCAGAGACGACGACGGGATCTTGTAGTTCTGGAATAGGTATAGGTTGATGAAATAGACGGCAATCAAGGCGAAGAGGATGGCGTCAATCCATTCGAAGATTTTATGTATCACGGGGTTCTTGATGTCTTTCCACCATGTCCATGGAAGGATCTGTGTGATGTAGATGTCAAAAACCAATAGACACAGCAACAGGAGCAATGGGTTGCTCATCCAGATGCTGAACGCAACGACGATGAGCGATACGAGGATGAATTTAATCCAGCGGCTCAGTGGCGCTGTCCGTATGTTTGTCTTGATTTGTGGTGTGTTCATCGTTTCTCAATAGGGGAGAGGGTATGACGTTTTGGGGGTTAGTGATCGGTCGGCAGGACGACTTAGAACTGGAAGATGTCGCTCATGTCGTAGAATCCTTTTTTTCCGGCTGTGAATTCCGCCGCCAATACGGCTCCTAAGGCAAAGCCCTCGCGAGATTTCGCCTCGTGAGTGATGGTGATGCTGTCCACGTTGCTTTCGTAGTGGATGGTGTGCGTTCCCGGAACTTCGCCCTCACGGATGGCTTTGATGGCTATGTCTTTCTCCGTCGTAGCTTTGTCCAACTGCCAACGCTCTTTGCGGTCCAGGTTCTCAAGGATCCCCTCCGCCAACGTGATCGCCGTACCGGACGGCGCATCCAGTTTGTGGATGTGATGGATCTCAGTCATGTCAACGTCGTAGAAGTCGAAGCCGTTCATGATCTTCGCCAGGTATTTGTTCACCGCAAAGAAGATGTTTACACCGACACTGTAGTTCGATGACCAGAACAGCGTTCCGTCCTGCTTCTTCATCTCGCTCTGCACTTCCTCCATTCGTCCCGTCCAGCCCGTCGTGCCACAGACACAGGGAACGCCCTCGTTGAAGCAGTCCAGAATGTTCTGTACCGCCGACTCCGGACGGGAGAACTCTATGGCAACGTCCGCAGATCGAAAGGCGGATCCGTGTATCTCGTCGTGGTTGGCAATGTCAATCTTTGCTACTATCTCATGACCCCGTTTCAGGGCTATCTGCTCAATGATATGACCCATCTTGCCATATCCCAGTAGTGCTATTTTCATTTTTCCTTGTATTTTTGATTGGTGATGTTCCGTTTCTTAGAAGGGAAGACACAACCCGACGCTCAGTTTGACGTCTATGGGGAAGTCATCCGCATAGTCCGGCAACGCACTGCCCTTGTCGAAGATGTAGCCCACTCCGGCAGATGCCGTGAAGTATTTCGGCGCTCGCCACGTTACACTCGGTCCTACTGCCATGTAGCGGTGACCGAACCAGTAACTGTGGTAGTTGCCGAAACCCGTGTACCAGTATTGAAGACTCGCATACGACGATCGGATCGTCGGGAAGAAGTGGACGTTCAGACCGAAACTCGCACCGTTCATGCCGCCTCCGATCTGGATGCCGAAACGCTTCGCAAGGATAATCCGCTCGTATTCGATGCCGAGGATCGTTGTGCCGCCAACACCGAGACCGATCGTTACGGCGTTTTTGTCTTCCACTCCCGCTATGCTGCGGTCGAAAGCGACACTGTAGTTGCGGATACGTACGTCGCTCTTCTGGAACGTCGTGTCCGTTATCCGACCACCCTGCTCATACTGCATCTCGATGCGTGACGAGTCTTCCGATGTGATGCGACCGGTGTATTTCTGACCGTTACGGTCGATGACTACGTCCTGTGCCTGTACCCCGAACAACGACGTTAAAAGGACTGCCGATAACAGAAGACGGAGTAGGCTCCGATGCCGTGTGGCGATGGATATTCCCGGTACGATCGTGACCATTCCGCCAACGGTGTCTGTGAATGTCTTTTCCATAGGAGAGATTATGCTTTCATTGAGCAACAAAAATAAGAAAAATATGCTATTTAATACCTATCTTTGCATTCCAATTTGTCGGACTGACCGGCGGAGAGGATCCCCGTTTCTCACGTCTCTTTGTCACCGCCAGATGCTCCCGACTCTGAAATGACTAATATTTAGACGAACTTATGGAGAACAGACTGACTGTTTATAATACGCTGACACGAAAGAAGGAACTCTTCGTCCCGATCCACGAAGGACGTGTCGGTCTCTACGTGTGCGGACCGACGGTCTATGGCGATGCTCATCTCGGACACGCACGCCCCGCCATTACTTTCGACCTCCTCTTCCGCTATCTGCAACACCTTGGCTACAAGGTCCGCTACGTCCGCAATATCACCGATGTCGGACACCTCGAACACGATGCCGACGAGGGCGACGATAAGATCGCAAAGAAGGCTCGCATCGAACAGCTCGAACCGATGGAGGTCGTTCAGCATTATCTTAATAGCTACCACCGTGACATGGCACTGCTCAACGTACTGCCGCCAAGCATCGAACCGCATGCCTCCGGACATATCATCGAACAGATTGAGTTCGTCAAGCGAATACTCGATAAGGGATATGCCTATGTCAGCAACGGTTCGGTCTATTTCGACGTTGAGAAGTATAATCAGAAGTATCAGTACGGAAAACTCAGCGGACGGAATATTGATGAGATGTTGCAGACAACACGCGAACTCGACGGACAGTCCGAGAAGAAGCATACCTACGATTTCGCTCTCTGGAAGAAGGCGCAGCCTGAACATATCATGCGATGGCCATCACCGTGGAGCGACGGGTTCCCGGGATGGCACCTCGAGTGCTCCACCATGGGCACCAAGTACCTCGGCGAGGAGTTCGATATACACGGAGGTGGCATCGACCTTACATTCCCGCACCATGAATGTGAGATAGCACAGTCAACCGCTGCGCTCGGACATGAGTCGGTGCACTACTGGATGCACAACAATATGATCACGATCAATGGGCAGAAGATGGGAAAGAGCCTCGGCAATTTCATTACGCTCGACCAACTCTTCTCCGGTCAGCATGAACTCCTCCAGCAGGCCTACTCGCCTATGACAATACGTTTCTTCATCCTACAGGCGCAGTATCGTTCTACGGTCGATTTTTCCAACGAGGCACTGCAGGCTGCCGAGAAGGGACTGCAACGACTCTCCGAGGGCTACTCGCGGTTGCTCAAACTGCAACCGTCCGACTCTTCTTCTCTCGATGTGAAGGGACTACGCGAGAAGTGCGAGACGGCAATGCAGGATGACCTCAATTCTCCGATTGTCATCGCACACCTGTTCGAGGCTCTCAAGGCAATCAATACCGTTTACGACGGCAAGGGTACCCTCTCTGCCGATGATCTCAACGAACTGCGCGATGTCTTCCGACTCTTTGTCGTGGACATTCTCGGACTGCAGATGGAGAACGAGAACGCTTCCGATGCCAATGCTTCTGCCTTCAAGGGTGCCGTCGATCTCCTGCTTTCTATCCGACAGGAAGCGAAGGCCAATAAGGACTGGAATACGGCGGACAGGATACGCAACGACTTGGCACAACTCGGATTCGTTATCAAGGACGGTAAGGACCATGTTGAGTGGTCAATTAAGTAGTGATCTGTTATGGACAGGGGACACCGTATGAGCGAAGGTGGAGCGTAACGGCCATGACGTAGTTGGTCGTTCTTCTGACGTTAGTGTGCGCTCTGTTTGCTTCATAAACGGCTGGACCCTCCGTCCTCTCTGAAAAAAAAGTATGGTCAGTTATCTCCAGGTAGAACATCTCTCCAAACGCTTCGGCGACCGTGTGCTCTTTGACGATCTCTCTTTCGGCATCTCCGAAGGACAGCGGGTCGCTCTCGTGGCTCCGAACGGTTCGGGCAAGACGACGCTGCTCTCCATCTTGTTCGGCGAGGAGGATTACCAGACTGGCTCCATCGCCTTCCGACGCGATCTGCGCATAGGCTACCTCAAGCAGCAACCTCTCTTCGACCCCTCTCTCTCCGTTATGGATGCTTGTTTCGCTTCCGATACCGAACTCACGCGTGTCATACGGGACTACGAACGCATGACAGCCGATCTTTCTGACGGACGACAGGTCGATGAACAGCGCTACCAGCACCTGCTTTCCAGAATGGACGAACTCAAGGCATGGAATTTCGAATCCGAGATAAAGCAGATTCTCGGACGACTCAATATCCATCAGTTCTCCCAACGCATGGGCGAACTCTCTGGTGGACAGCAGAAACGTGTCGCACTCGCGAATGTGCTGATCGCCGAACCTCAGTTGCTCATCATGGACGAACCGACCAACCACCTCGATATCGAGATGGTCGAGTGGCTCGAGGATTTTCTCAACAATAGCAGCATGGCTCTTCTCATGGTGACGCACGACCGTTACTTCCTCGACCGTGTCTGCTCCGATATCCTTGAGATAGCCGACCACCAGATGTACCACTACCGAGGTAATTATTCCTACTATCTTCAGAAAAAGGACGAACGACTGACGCAACAACAGGCTGAAACCGATAAGGCACGCAATCTCTACCGACACGAACTCGATTGGATGCGTCGTCAGCCTCAGGCACGTGGCACTAAGGCACGCTACAGAATACAGGCTTTCTACGAGATCGAGGAACGGGCACGACGACGACTCGAGGAGAAGCAACTCGCTCTCGAGGTCAAGGCTCAGTACATCGGATCGAAGATCTTCGAGGCACAATACGTTTCTAAGAGTTACGGGAACGTGCGCATAGTTGATAATTTCTACTATAATTTCTCCCGCTACGAGAAGGTCGGTATTGTCGGCAAGAACGGAACCGGCAAATCGACGTTCCTCAAGATGCTGCTCGGTATCGTCAAACCCGACAGTGGCTCGTTCGACGTCGGTGAGACGGTTGTATTCGGCTATTACAGCCAGGAAGGACTCCGGTTCAACGAGTCGCAGAAGGTGATCGATGTGGTTCGCGAGGTGGCGGAGGAAATCTCTCTCGGCAACGGACGACGTCTCTCCGCAACGCAGTTCCTCCAGATGTTCCTCTTTTCTCCTGAGGAGCAGTATAATTACGTCTATAAGTTGTCTGGCGGTGAGAAACGACGACTCTATCTCTGCACCGTCCTGATGCGTAACCCCAATTTCCTCGTGCTTGATGAACCGACCAACGATCTCGATATTGCTACGCTCAATGTGCTGGAGAATTATCTCATAGGGTTTCGTGGATGCGTCCTCGTCGTTTCGCACGACCGCTTTTTCATGGACAAGGTCGTGGACCATATCCTCGCTTTCGAGGGCGACGGAAAGGTCAAGGATTACCCGGGAAACTATACCGACTACCGCGACTGGAAACGGTTACAGGAACAACAGGACAACGAACGGAAGAAATCTCCTCATCCCGCCTCGGCTTCTAAACGTCAGGAACGGAACGCAGAACCGACTCTCTCGAAACGTAAGATGACCTATAAGGAGAAACGCGAGTTCGAGGCGCTTGATGCGGAGATATCCGCACTCGAAAAGGAGAAGAAGGAACTCGAGGAGTGGTTCGCGGAGGGACAGTCCGACGTGGAACGGATTACCGAACTCTCACGACGGCTCGAGGTCGTGAACGACGAACTGGACTCGAAGTCCATGAGGTGGCTCGAACTCTCCGAACTGCAGTGAACCCTCTTCTCTTTATCTATCCCGTTTCCCGTCTGCTTTCTCCCGTCTCTCTGCCATTGTTCGATGGCTCGTCAGGGGTATTTTTCCCCCCCTCTACTCTCTCTTCTTTACGATAGTTCGTTTTTCTTCGGATAGTCGATGGTGTAGTGCAAACCGCGGCTCTCTTTCCGGGCTTGCGCTTGCGTGATGATGAGATAGGCAACGTCGATGATGTTCCTCAGTTCACAGAGTTCTCGGCTCACCACGCTGCGCTCAAAGAGTTCTCGCGTCTCTTCATACAGGATCTTCAGACGCGTGATAGCACGCTTCAGTCGCAGGTTGCTGCGCACAATGCCTACATAGGTGGACATGATCTGCTCTACTTCTTTCTGACTCTGGGTGATCAGCACCATCTCTTCGTTCAGTGTCGTGCCCTCGTCGTTCCAGTCTGGGACGTTTTCCTGCCAGCCACAGCCCGATAGGATCGAACACGAGTGTTCCGCCGCCGCTTCGGCATAGACGATGGCTTCGATTAGTGAGTTGCTTGCCAGACGGTTCGCTCCGTGAAGACCCGTACAACTGCATTCTCCGACGGCATACAGCCTCCGTATCGTGCTCTGTGCATGGTCGTCCACAAGGATTCCACCACATAGATAGTGTTGCGCCGGTACTACCGGAATGTAGTCTTTCGTGATGTCAATGCCCAGCGACAGACATTTGTTGTAGATCGTCGGGTAACCGTTGATGGTCTCCTGAGCGTCTTTATGCGTCACGTCCAGATAGACATGCTCACTGCCCGCCAGTTTCATTTCCGAGTCAATCGATCGGGCCACGATGTCACGAGGCGCAAGACTGCCTCGCTCGTCGTATTTGTGCATGAACTCCTTTCCGTTGATGTCACGCAGGATTGCTCCGTAGCCGCGTAGCGCCTCGGTAATCAGAAAGGACGGACGTACCCCAGGGTTGTACAGAACCGTCGGATGAAATTGTACGAATTCCATGTCCTGGATGATGGCACGCGCACGGTGAGCCATCGCAATGCCGTCGCCCGTCGCAACGACGGGGTTGCTCGTCGCTGAATAGACATTGCCGATACCGCCCGTCGCCAACAAGGTTACCTTGCTCAGGTATTTGTCAATCTGGTTCGTACGCTCATTCAGAATGTACGCTCCGTAGCATTCAATGTTCGGCGTCTGATGCGTCACCCATTCTCCCAGGTGGTGCTGCGTGATGATCTCTATCGCAAAGTGATGGTCCAGGACGCTGATGTTCGGATGTGACTTGACTTTCTTGATGAGGCTTTCCTGAATCTCGGCGCCAGTGTTGTCTTTGTGATGCAGAATCCGGTGCTCCGAATGACCTCCCTCTCGGTGCAGGTCGAAGTCTCCCTTCTCGTCTTTGTCGAAGTCTACACCCCATCTCAGGAGTTCTTCAATCTCTTTCGGGGCGTTCAGTACGACTTTCTCTACCGCCGATCGCTTGCAATGACCGTCTCCGGCAATCAGCGTGTCTTCAATGTGCTTCTTGAAGTTGTCAACCACCGTATTCGTCACCGACGCAATGCCGCCTTGGGCATAGTACGTGTTGGCTTCTTCCAACTCCGTCTTGCAGATCAGGGCTACGGTACCCTTGTCTGCCACTTTCAGCGCATAACTCATGCCGCCGATGCCACTGCCGATTACCAGAAAGTCATACTTGTATGTCATATCTCTTGTGTGTTTAATGCGTCATTTTGATTTGACGGGCAGGGTAATAGGCGGCTATCAGTCCCATTACGGATACCGTCAGGAAGATGATGAGAAGGTCCGTTGCTTCTATCTGTACAGGGTAGGGGATGGGATTCACCTCGCCCGGCAACCGGATAAAACCAATCCGCTGCTGAAGCAGACAGGCGGCAACACCACTCAGAATGCCAGTCAGACAACCGATTAGGGAAATCAACCACCCTTCCAGGGTGAAGATGCTGCGAATCAGAACTTGATCCGCACCAAGGTTCCGCAGTGTTCGGATGTCGTCGGATTTGTCTATGATGAGCATCGAGAGAGAACCGATGATGTTGAAGACGGCAATCAGCAGGATGAAGGAGAGAATCAGATACGTAATCCATTTCTCAACTTTCATGATCTTGAAGTAGTCGGCCTGCTGCTCGTAACGGTCCGAGACCTTATATCCGTCACCCAGTCGCTCTTGAATCTCTTTTTTGACCTTACCCGGCTTTTCGCCTGCCTCGACTCCGATCTCCAGCGCCGTCACCTGACCATTCGAATAGTCAAACAACTCACGTACCAGGTCGATGGGAAGTATCAGGTACTCGTTGTCGTACGTCGCCTGCTGGACGGAAAATACGCCGCTTACAAAGACCTTGTCCGAGTTGAAACTGTTCTCCGGATTGGCAAGGTTTACCTGACCCTCACGCTTCGGAGCATAGATGTAGAGCGCATCGTACGTGTGAGGGTTCAGTCCTATCTGAGCCGCAAGACCCACCCCGCTGATGCCGTATCGGAAGGTTCCGTCACTGAGCTTGTACTCGCCGTCAATCAGGATGCTGTCCAGACCTACCATTCGACCGAACTCTTCCGTTACGCCTTTGACCGTTCCCGTCTGCTGACGGTCTGTAGAGCGGAATAGCGCATTCTCCTCTATCACTTCCGTGATGTACGCAATGCCCTCAACGCTCTTCAGTGCTCGGACGTCATTCGTGTTGAACGATTTACCCTGCACCTTCTGTATCTTCAGGTCAGGGTCAAAACAACTGAACATTTCCTCTACCATGCTGCCGAAGCCATTGAATACCGACAACACACACACCAGCGCAAACGTACCGGCACATACTCCGATGGCGGAGATGCCCGAGATGATGTTGATGGCGTTGTGCGACTTCTTCGAGAAGAGGTAACGCTTGGCTATGTAGAACGGGAGTGACATGGCTTCGGAATGCGTCGGTTACGCCCCTTCTTCTTGTGTGGACTTCGATGTGGCTCCTTTCAGCAGTTCGTCGATGTGTTGCATATAGTCCAGCGTGTCGTCAATGTGGAAATGTAGTTGAGGGATGATGCGCAGTTGATGACGTACGCGGTTGCCCAACTCAAAACGGATGTTCTTGTCGTTCTTCTTGATCTGCTCCATCACAGATTCCTGCTTCTCACTCGGGAAGATGCTGATGTTTACATGCGCAATGCTCAGGTCTGGTGAGATATTCACCTTCGTGACGGTTAGCATGACTCCTCCCAGCGTTTTGGCATATTTCAGGAAAATATCTCCTAGCTCTTTCTCTATCAGACGGCTGATCTTATTCTGACGTGTCGTTTCCATGTCTATTCTTTGTTTGTGATGTCTTACTCCCCCGTAAGACTCTTTTTTCGAATCGATAAAGGTACAGTCTTTCTGTATGCCATGCAAATTCTTTTCCCTTTTTCCTTCTTGCCACCCTCCAACCCATCCAAAATGTCCAACTTGTTGGACAATGGGACGACACAGAGACAGGCAGGGGGGTTAACCCCTGCTTAGAACGGTCGTTCTAAAATAGTCCCGAAGGGATGACACCACCCCACACGTCCAAACGCAAAGTCCCATCGGGACGTCAGAATACAGGCAGGGGTTTCAACCCCTGTTATAAACGCCTCTTCCTCTTAGAACTTCGTAGGAGCGTCACCCTCAAACCTCCACACGTCCGCTCAAACGCCACCCATCCGCCCAAAATGTCTTGTTAAACAAGACCAACGAAGAGTCCCGAATTTTGGAGCAAGCCGAGCGCAGAGTTAAGTTCACTTGAACACTGCCGAGGCGCCGCCCAAAATGTC
>DGSL01000016.1:43156-43311 GCA_002393965.1 Bacteroidales bacterium UBA4363
CTTGTTGGACAATGGGACGTTAGAACACAGGCAGGGGTGCAGCGAAGCGGAGTCCCTGTAAAAAACGTATTATTCCATATAGAACCCCGTAGGAGCGTCACCTACCCATCCTCCCAAACAACCGCTCCGGTAGCCCAATTTTGGAGCAAGCCGAG
>DGSL01000016.1:43375-71714 GCA_002393965.1 Bacteroidales bacterium UBA4363
AGAGGAGAACAAATTTATTTGTTATCCCAAGGCGCCGCCCAAAATGCCTTGTAAAACAAGACAAACGAAGAGTCCCGTAGGGACGTTAGAATACAGGCAGGGGTGGAGTCCGTAGGACGAAACCCCTGTAATAAACGTATATTCCACTCAGAACTCCGTAGGAGCGTCACCTTACCCGCCGCTCAAAATGCCTTGTTGCGTAAGACAAAGAGACGATAGAATACAGGCAGGAGTTCACGCCTCCACTGCATTCCCAATGTTCGGCCAATTTGAGCTCCATAGGAGCATCACTTTTTACAACATCTAGAATCCAACACGCTTATGAAAGGCGTCCCGACGGAACGTAACAGACACAGGCGGGGGTGAAACCCCTGCTTAGAACCAGTGTTCTAATGTGGTCCCGAATTTTGGGGCGAGACGAGAACAACGTCATGCTTTCATATGCTTTGGCTCAAAAAAGTTCTATTGAAAATAAACCCTGTAATAAACATAACATTTTCCATATATGACCCTATATGTGCGTCACTATCCAATTTGTCTTTATTGTTGAACTGAAATATAGATTGCTCTTATGTGAGCATCTCGTCTATCTATTTTCATAGAATAGACATCAAAAAAAATGACCTGAGCAAACATAAACCGTTTACCCAGGTCATTTCTATTATTAGAGATTGGATTTTTAATATTCCCAAAGATCTTGCTCCTCGTTGAGAATGTCCGTCTTGATTCTCTCCTGCTCACGCTTGACATCTTCCGGTGTAGCGTTGTACTGCAGAATCATACGGTTCTGGAGGTTCGATTCTTTGTAGATGTTGCTCGCAAAACGACGCTTCATGAAAAGGTCATCATAGGACATGCGGGCTCCATTGTTCTTGTCCGTGATCATCACTTCTCTCTGTACAAGGTATGGACGCAGGTTGTCGAACGGAATCCAGAACAATGGATAACTCTGGATACCAACACCCTTGTTCGTTACCAATACAGGGCAGATCGAGATGATCTTTACGTTGAACGTCGATGAGTTCTTGTCGAAGAACCATACTTCCTTGACGTAGTACTTAATGACTTCCGTGTTAGGAATGTCTGCATCCTCAACTTCAAAGGTCTTCACTTTCGTCGTTGGATTGACCTTCGTCTTGTAGATGAGGTCGTACTTCTTCAGGAAGTCTTCCTCTACGTCAATCAGATTGTCCTTGTTGAACTTTTCCGTTCTCTCGTTATAACGGAAGGCAGGGACTTTTCTGTCGTTCACCAGCTTGAAGATAATGGCGAAGAAAGATTCACGTCCGTCGTTAGCCTCCTCAGGATAATAGAGAGGATAGTTCATTCTCTCTCGCAAATCGATTACGCGATAAACCACTTTCTGCCAGTAGATATCGTCGGCTCTCGGATTCACGAACTCAATAGGCTTCAGGTCTTCCATCTCGTAACTCGTAGGCAGGTCTGAAGCGATTTCTCCATTCTCGTTGAAGAAATCATCCATCGTATTACTCTGCGCATTTGCGGCTGTTACACCGAAAATGAAGCTGGATAATGCGACAAGAAAAAGTCTACTGTACTTCATAATTTGTTTTTGTTTTTAATTTTCTTTTCTCTATTTCAAGGTTCTCAAAAGATGTGCCATTCTGCTTTACTTTCCTGACACCTTCTTTCTTATTACCTGACTACCACTTCCATTGGTGGCAGTTTACGTGTGATGCCGTCAGGTCCCTTAGCTTGAATGCCGCTGATGAAGAACTTGCTGCCACTTCTCATGTCTTTGATGGCTGCACGCTGCTTCGCAGTGAAACTCTTGCCTGCCGAACGCTCAATCGTCGTTCCCATGACACCTGGAATCGTCATTTCAAATCCTAACACGGAGAAGTCTGCCTCAATGTCTGCGTCATCCAACTCGGCTCTCAACTGCTCAAGACCAAGCAAGTGCTGCTTCTGGATTGGAGTCTGACCCTTATACTTGAAGGTTCCGCCGTTCTCCGTGTATGTGAAGAATGCAACTGGTGGTGGCAACATCTTCACACGGAACGATTTCTTACCCATGCTCTGGGTTTTTCCATCTATCTTCGCCGTTACGGAAATGACACACGGAGTACCTGGCTTCTGTGGTCTTACAACCCAGCCCTTGCCCGTCTTACGAAGGCTTCCTCCTGTCATCGATGCCGAAATGTATCCTGCGGGAACTCCCGGAACCGAGATGCTGACTTGATTGTCAATACCGGCATAGAAGACGTTCATCTGGTCTGCGGAGATAATGGCTGTAGGCTCCCCTACGTTATAGTCGGACTGGAATGGATAGATCTTCGAACCCATCGGACTGTTCAGTCGGATATAACCCGCATACTTGTGGTCTCCGATCGATCCGGCTCCCGTCTGGTAGTGACCGTCCTTTACAAGGGAACCGCCAGTACCCGTCTGTGGGTTTCCGCCTATATAGACTTCCGGCTTCTGAGTCGTATCGCTCGCTACCAGTACAATATCAGCTACGTATTGACCGCCACGAATGACATACTTGGAGTTAGGGATAACTTTTGCCTCAATTTTGTTTACACGATAGTCGTCAGCGTCCACCATGCTCTTCAAGTACGTTACAACGTCGCCCTCTGTGTTGCGGACGTCAGATTGTATCTTCGAGAGAATCGTTACCGCTGCCGCTACTGGCATCATTTCAAACGTAGCAACCTGCCACTCCTGCTCCATGCCATCATGTCCCTTTACCTTGAGATCCTGGTTGAACGTCTTCTTCAGCAATGATACCTTTGACGTATCTGCTTTCACGAGCTCAATCATGTCTGCTCGGTACTTCAAGATAGCTTCCTTCAACTCTTTTCCTTTACCTTGACCACCCTGGTCTTTGTCCAAACCAATACGGCCTGCTGCGTCAAGGTTGTCACGTGCTTCGATGTTGTTGACATCGCCTTCAGGACCGTCAGCCTGCTTTACTATAGCAATCTTTAACTCCTGAATTTGATTGTAGAGTGCGTCTGACTTCTTCTTAACCTCGTTTGCCTTGTTCAACCAAGCACCTACCTTGGTCGGGTTCTGGCTGTTGAGGTCCTCGAATTTCAGATACAGGTTCTTATTTCTGTTCTCACTTCCGGTGGTGTTTATTTTCAAACTGTTTTCCACCATCGTGAATCCATTCAAGATATCGGCTGCGACATTCAGTGCCAACATGGCTGTCAGCACAATGTACATCATTCCGATCATTTTTTGTCTCGGGGTCTCCGGACAGTTAGTTGCGCCACCCATAGAATAATCTTTCTGTTAAGGTTAAACCGATTGTGATTGATTATCTGTTAGGCCAAAGCATTCAACATGTTGCCATAGATGCTGTTCAGGTTGTTTACCTGTGCATTCAGTTTAGCGGTATTTTGTTTGAAAGCTTCGATTTCTGCGTTTGCCGACGTGATGGCCTGAAGCTGCAACTCGTATGCCGAGTTGGCTGAAGACAGGTTCTTGTTCACATTTGCAATCATACCAACCATGTTCGTGGTGTTCTGCTTCGCTGCATCCATGTCAGACGCAATACTCTGATAGGATGACAACAACGTGTTCGTCGCATTGTTGATCTGAACCTGTGCTGCATTGTAGTTCGTCAAGGCGTTGTTGGCATTTGCCATGTTCTGGGCAAATTGTGATGCGGTTGTTCCAGCCTGAGAAAGGTTGTTCAACTGCTCTGCCGTTTCCGACAATTTAGTGATGCCGTTTTTCAGTTTTTCAAGGTCTGACTCAGACATGGAGTTGATCTCAGTCGCAGCAACGGCACTCAACGTACCGGATGTTCCAGCAGATACAACTCCGCCTGCAAGATTTGCGCTTCCAGCATTGCCAGCACCGATAGCACCGCCAATACTTACACTTGGAGCACCTCCTCCGATGATGTTCGATGTCACTGCTTCATCTGCAGTCTCATCATAAATCTGTGGGAATACACGCTCCCAATTATATACCTTGTGAGGATTAGCCAATGCCGTAACAACGAAAAGCAATGCCTCTGTTCCCATTCCGGCCGTCAAGATAACTCCGGCTCCCGGCCAGTGCATGATCTTGAAAAGTGCTCCGATAATTACGACGGATGCGCCAAATCCAAAAACGTATCCAGTAATTCTACCACCGGTGGGGGTGTCAATCCAATCTCCAATTGTCATAGTAATTTGATTTTAATAAGGTTTTATGTTTGTTTTTTATACTCTAAACAGGAAGTAGTCCGAAAAATATTAGACTTTTTTTATCGGTTGCCCTCAATGAAGCTACGTATGCATCGGAAGCCAATGTAAGATTTGCTCTCTTGCTGATACTCGTAGGTGCGGGAACCACACTGCAGATATGCACCGATGTCTTTCCACGAACCTCCCTTGATGACTTTACGACGAAGTACGTCTGGATCAGAGGTCTTAGCATTGAACTGATAGTCTGGGTTCATGTCGTGAACAAAACTCAAGGTGGACTCGGAATATACGGATGACGTCCACTCAGATACGTTTCCGGCCATGTCATACAGACCATAGTCATTTGGTGGATAAGCGGCTACAAACGAGGTGATCATATAGCCGTCATCAGTATAGTTACCACGAAGTGGCTTGAAGTTCGCAAGGAAACATCCCTTTGCCGTGCGGATGTAGTTGCCTCCCCAAGGATACATCGCTAAATCACGACCACCACGAGCTGCATATTCCCATTCTGCTTCAGTAGGAAGACGCCAGTCTTGTACCAGAGGTGCTCCATTGGCAACCTGATAGGTGTTGAACAGACGGGTTCTCCAGTTACAGAAAGCAACAGCCTGCTCCCATGTAATACCCACTACAGGATATTCACCATATCCTGGGTGTGAAAGATACATGCGCATATATGGCTCGTTGTATGCATAGGTGAAGTCTCGTATCCAGCAAAGCGTGTCTGGATAGATGTTCAGTATCTTGGACTGGATAAAGTCATGACGACGTGTCAGTGGACGATAAATAGTCTGGTTGACAAAATGACCGTTCTCGTCACGATAGGTCGTGTCCTTCTTAATCATGACGTCAGCACTGTCCTTTGTCACACCCAGGCCATCCAACGAACGGTCATATGCATTCTTCAATGCGTTGAACTTATTTACCTTCAATGCCGCCTGCTTGTAGTCAACAGACTCATAACGATAGTTCAGTCGCGAACCATCCAACTGTGGAACCAACTCAATGGCATCCTCTCCAACGTAATACATGGAGTCAAGCGCACGCTTCTGGTCGTCGTTCGGCTTGTCCCACGGAATACGCTTGTTCCAATTCAGATGAGCAGGGATTTCGTTACCCTTTTTATCCTGTGTGATCTTGAACGTCTCATCACCGCCGATGGCAGGGTCTGCAAGACGCTCTCTGGCAACGGAGTCACGTACATAGTTGATGAACTGACGGTACTCTCCGTTCGTAATCTCTGTTTCGTCCATCCAGAATGCATCAACTGAGACCGTCTTCGACTGGGAGTTCATAGCCCAGTTGGCCTCTTGATCGTTCGAACCTGTAGTGAATGAACCACGATTGATGAAGACCATGCCGAATGGAGTCGGATCGGCCCATCCACGGGAGTAAACACCTGTCAACTCACCGTTGCCATTCTTGCTTCCGCATCCGACAAGTGCCAGAAGAGAAGCGGTAAAAACAAGTAACTTTTTCATATACTTCTGTTTGTGTTTTGTTTTTATTCTATCTGTTTTGTCAACCAATCGTTGACTTAAGGTTATCCTTCTTTTATAGAATCCGTACACTTCGGTGCAGATTCTTATTCTTCTTTCCTAACAGAAACTCATATCTTACATATACTTCGTGAGCTCCGTAGGTCTTGGTAATCAACTGGTTCGTCGCTAAATCAAACGAATACCCCAGCTTTAACCCGTTCAGTATGTCCAAACCCGCCATGAATATGACGGCATCCATTACCCTCCATCCTAATCCGACATAGTATCGCTCGTCCACATCTAACGTGGCATCTATGTCCATCTGCCAAGAGGCAAAATCGGTTCTCAACATTCCCTCTCCGTTCAATACGAATCGGTTGTTTGTCAGGGGATAACTATATCCCCCCGTGAGGAATGCCGATCGGCCAATCTGTGACGAAATATGTTCATCCAGTTCAAACCTGGGCTTCGTCAAGTGCACGGCCGATATTCCTACGTACCAGTCGCTGCTCCTAAACATCGCTCCCACTGCAAAATCAAAAGCCATATCATTGACTTCCGATTGAGGTATCAGTGGGTCTGAACCTTGATGATATTCATCCAACCCCTCCAATAGCCTGAGATTGTCACTCAGAATCTTTTGGTTGATAAGACCGGCATTCAGTCCGAAACTCAATGTGCCTGCCGTCAAACGGTATTTGAATGCATATTGCAGTTCGACCTCCTGCGTGGAAAACATACCTGCTTCGTCATCAACGAACTTTAGTCCGACTCCGTGGTCATGCTTTAGGAATTTTAAAGGCCCGTTCACAGCAAAAAAATAACTGTTCGGAGCATTTTCCATTCCCATCCACTGGGCTCTGTAAAATCCTATCGCATTGACTTTGCTGTTCGCAGCCACTGAGGCAGGATTATACATTTCAGGGACAAACATGAATTGGCTTGCAAGCCCTTCATATTGCGCTCTTGCACCGAAGAAACTCATGAATAGGAGAAGGGAAGTGAGCGAGTTTCTGATGATTCGGTTCATTAACGTTTTTTTTGTCTATCTGTCCCCCGCAGTCTTTTCGGGTTGTTATAGTAACAATAAAAACTCTTTTTTATTGTGTGGCTTTCTTTTAATATTCCTCCTCGTTGAAGAAGAAATCCTCATTGCTTGGGTAGTCCGGCCAAATGTCTTCAATAGACTCATAGACATCCCCTTCGTCTTCAATCTCTTTGAGATTCTCAATGACTTCTAATGGTGCACCGGAACGAACGGCAAAGTCAATCAGTTCTTCCTTGGTCGCTGGCCATGGCGCATCCTCAAGTTTGGTGGCAAGTTCAAGTGTCCAATACATAAAAATCTATTTCAATTATAGAGTTTGTATGCAGTATATTCGGTGTGCAAATTTATAATAAATTCCATAAATTGTACACAAGATTAAAAAAAACTTCAAAAAAATTTACACTTTTTTTGTAAGTGCTTGATTTATAGATACTGTTAAAAATGTTAATTTTTTACTTGTTAACACTTTTACTAAAAAAAGAGAACATAATCCTGTTTCTGTAATTCTGGGTTTACATATACCAATCCCATTGAAAAAAGATCAAACGTGACCTGTACGCGCTCTTTCTGTTTGATTTTCTCCCAAGCATGCTGCATTCCAGGAGAGAAATGAATGTCATCGATGATGAAAAGTGCACTCTCCGATGCGTGATCCAATAGCAGGTCGAAATATCGTAACGTGGCTTCTTCCGTGTGGTTGGCATCTAGGAATGCAACATCAATGGGTTTGCTGGTGGAAAGGTATTCTTGTAGTGTTTGGTCAATGTTGCCAATATGAAAGAAGGTGTTCCGACCAACCCTGCATGACTCGAGAACTTCTTTGGCAATCATTATTAATGATTCTGACCCTTCGAAGGTGTGAAGTTCTCCTTTGGGGCAACTCTTGGATAAATAAGAGCTGGTGAGGCCAACGGAGGTTCCTAACTCAACTACGGTGGTCGGATTTTGCTCTAAAGCAAGTCGGAAGATTAACTGCGCATGCTTACTCGATTTCACTGCTTTGCGGACAATATCACGTACTTTACGTTTCCCGGATGGATGGGTGCCGAAATCTGTGACTCTTATTTCAATCGGACTTTTTTTTAGTTTTTCGCGCTGACTCTCTACTTCTTTATATATATAGTAAGGGTATTTGTTTTCAATGACATTGGTGATAAGACGAAATGCAAAGGGTGAGTGTACACCGAATCCGTGGCGATGTCGTGCATGAAGCAGATAGTGTATATAGGACAGTGTCTGGAACAGGATTTGTTTCATAAAGGCTTGTGAATATGGAATCTGTAGAAGTCTTCTGCAAAGATAAGGATTACTTTCTTACTATTCCTTTGTTATCAGTGCTGAAAATGGATGTCAGAGAACCCTTTGTTGTAAAGCACGGATGGGTTTATGGCGATGTGAAAATTTGATAAGAGGTACTTCTCAAAGTAATGGGCTGAAAATATTCAATAAAGAAAAAAATGTGGGATTTGTTGGATTTTATATTGTGTTTCTTCTGAAAATGATAGGTTATTCCTAATTTACTTGTTTAAATGTTTGATAATCTGTATTGTGCGTTCTTTAGGTGACTGTCGGACGATACTATGAAGGATGATTAAGACGTTTTTTTTCGTCGTCGTGACAATAGGTAATACGGGGATTATTCGTATCTTGCGCAAATTTTTGTCAGTTTGACAAGATTGCATGTTGATTTTGATTTTTTTATTCCACTGTAAGAAATAAAATGTTCTGGAACAAAACGGTAGAGTGCATGAGCCGCGAAGAGATGCGGGAACTGCAAAGCGAAAGACTGCGGAAGATGGCAGCCTATGTATATAAGAACTCTCCTTTCTATACAAAACGATTTAAACAGCTGGGCATTACTCCAGATGATATCCGCGATATCAATGATATCGTTAAATTGCCGTTTACAAACAAGATAGATTTGCGCGACCATTATCCTTTTGGTCTGCGTGCTTCGTCTATGAGTGATGTGGTTCGTATCCACGCTTCTTCGGGAACAACAGGAAAGCCTGTGGTCGCACTCTCTACACAGAGTGATTTGGAACGCTGGCAGGAAAGCTTTTCCCGTGGATTGGTCGCCTATGGAGCAACCAAGGATGATGTAGCACAAGTTTCCTACGGATATGGCCTGTTTACCGGTGGATTAGGTGCTCATGACGCATGCCAAAAGATAGGTGCTGCTGTTATCCCGATGTCTTCGGGAAATACAGAGAAGCAGATTACGCTTATGCACGATTTCGGCGCAACAATCCTCTGTTGTACACCTTCTTATGCTATGTATTTGGGCGAGGCAATCAAGGATAGTCCGTATCCGCGTAAGGAGTTTAAACTACGTATTGGTGTCTTTGGCGCTGAACCGTGGACGGAAAATATGCGTAAGAAACTGGAGGAAACACTAGGCATTAAGGCTTACGATGTTTATGGATTGAGCGAGGTCGCAGGTCCAGGTGTCGGATTCGAATGCGAATGCCAGCATGGATTGCACATCAATGAGGATTACTATTATCCGGAAATAGTGAATCCTACCACTGGACAACCACTGCCAGAAGGCGAAGTGGGCGAGCTGTGTTTTACTCATCTTACAAAGGAGGCAATGCCTTTGATGCGTTACCGTACACACGACCTTACCGCTCTTCATTATGAGAAATGTTCCTGTGGACGTACACTGGTTCGCATGGATCGAATCATGGGACGTTGTGACGATATGCTTATTATCCGAGGAGTTAATGTATTCCCTACTCAAATCGAGAGTGTAATCCTTAGCTTGCCAGAGTTTGCCGCTCATTATATATTAGTGGTGGATCGTGTGAATAATACGGATACGTGTGAACTGAAAGTAGAGGTGAAGCCGGAATTCTATAGCACCGATGTTGTGGTGCTGGAAGGAATGCGTAAGAAGCTGTTGGCAAAATTGCGTAGTGTGATTGGTCTTGGATTCCAACTCAGTTTGGTGGAACCGAAAGGTGTCGAGCGATCTACAGGAAAAGCAAAACGTGTAGTGGATAAAAGAAAGTTCTAATATGATTCGGCTGTGAACCATTTACAATAAACATTGTTTCTCAGCTGAACCCTGATAATATAGTAGGAAGATGAAAAAATTTTTATTGGGTGACGAAGCGATAGCACAAGGTGCTCTTGACGCTGGACTCAGTGGAGTCTATGCCTATCCAGGAACCCCGTCAACTGAAATTACGGAATACATACAGCTCTCTAAGGATGCTCAGAAACGCGGCGTGCACAGCCGTTGGTCGACCAATGAGAAGACGGCGATGGAACAGGCTCTGGGAATGTCCTACATGGGTAAACGAGCTATGGTATGTATGAAACATGTAGGCTTGAATGTGTGTGCTGATCCGTTTGTCAATAGTGGCATGACCGGTGTCAATGGAGGAGTCGTGGTTCTTGTAGCAGATGACCCTTCAATGCACTCGTCTCAAGATGAACAGGATTCCCGCTTCTACGCAAAGTTTGCGATGATTCCTTGTTTCGAACCTTCATCACAACAGCAGGCATATGATATGATGGCACAGGCATTCGATTATTCAGAGTCGGTTCATTTGCCTGTTCTGATGCGCGTGACAACTCGTATGGCTCATTCCAGGGCTGTAGTTAATGTTACGGAAACACCTCGTTCCGAGAACGAAATTAATTACAATGCCGAAGCCAAGGACTGGGTCTTGCTTCCTGTCGTAGCACGACGCAAGAATGATATTGTTACAGCACAACAGAAGGATCTGATACGCGATTCCGAGACCTGTGATGACAATATTTATATAGACGGGAAAGATCATAGTATGGGGATTGTGGCCTCTGGCATCGCATTCAACTATTTAGGTGAATGCTTCCCTGAGGGTTGTCCTTTCCCAGTTCTGAAAATTACTCGTTATCCGCTCCCCTCAGCTCTGCTGAAGAGACTGCAGAATGAAAATGAGAAAGTAATGGTATTGGAGGAGGGCCAACCATTTATCGAGGATATTTTGCGTGGTATCGGAAATGAGAAGATCTTAGGTAAGATGGATGGGACTTTGCCTCGCACGGGAGAATTGACTCCTGATATTGTTAAGAAAGCGTTTGGACAGCCTTCGGAGGAGTATTACTCAAAGTGCGATGATGTGGTAGGACGTCCGCCAGCATTATGTCAAGGATGTGGCCATCGTGATGTGTACGCAGCGTTGAATAAGGTATTGGAAGATTATCCTCAAGCACGTGTCTTTGGCGATATAGGCTGCTATACATTAGGCTACTTACCACCATTTAAGGCAATCCATAGCTGCGTGGATATGGGGGCTTCCATCGGTATGGCGAAGGGTGCAGCGGATGCCGGACAGTGGCCTGCAGTAGCCGTAATCGGTGATTCGACTTTTACTCACAGTGGCATGACAGGGTTGCTCGATGCAATAAATGAGAATGCTGATATTACTGTCATTATTTCCGATAATTTGGCAACTGCCATGACCGGCGGACAGGATTCTGCCGGCTTGAATAAATACGAGGCCATCGTTCGTGGGTTGGGACTCTGTCCAGAGCATCTGAAAGTAGTTGTGCCTCTGCCGAAGAATATGCCGGAGATTACTCGCATAATCAAGGAGGAAATCGATTATCATGGCACGAGTGTGATTATACCTCGGCGCGAGTGTATACAGACACTGCAACGTCATCTTAAGGAACAGAAGAAGAAGGAGGAAGAGAAATGAAAACGGATATCATTTTATGCGGAGTCGGCGGACAAGGAATCCTGTCCATTGCTACTATCATTGGAGAAGCAGCAATGAACGATAATTTGTATATCAAGCAGGCAGAAGTTCATGGCATGTCGCAACGAGGCGGGGATGTGCAGAGTAATCTGCGTCTTTCCGACCGTCCTATACATAGCGACTTGATTTCTTTAGGAGGTGCCGATGTGATTATCTCAATGGAACCGATGGAGGCACTGCGCTATCTTCCATATCTTAACAAAGAAGGATGGATTATTACGGGGAATGCTCCTTTTATTAATATCCCGAATTACCCGGAACTGGATAAACTGAAGACTGACTATGCTCGCCTTAGCCGAGTCATTTCAATTGATATCGATCATTTGGCTAAGGAGAATGCTGTTCCTCGCTCGGCTAATGTGATTTTGCTTGGAGCAGCACAGCAGGCTCTCGGAATCTCTTACGAGAAATTGGAACAAGCTGTTCGTAACGTCTTTGCTCGCAAGGGAGATGCAATCGTTGAAGCAAATATCAAGGCTTTGGCTATTGGACGCGAACAGCAGAAAACGATTCTGTAATAAGCTCTTTTAAAATACCCCAACATTTAGTCATGTCAAGACCAACACCCATTCCGAAGTCTATTGTTGATAATGCCATATCCGAACTTGGTATCTCCGATTTCTCCTTTGCTACCATTCGTGAAGTGAAGTCTGTGGCTGCTACAGCTGAGTCGCTCTCTGGCGTTGAGTTCATCAAGATGGAGATGGGAATACCGGGGCTCCCTGCAGCTAAGGTGGGTGTCGAAGCACAAATCAAGGCTTTGAAGGAAGGAATTGCACATTCTTATCCGGATATCCAAGGACTACCGGAGTTGAAACAGGCAGCTTCTGATTTTGTTCGGGCCTATATTGGTGTGGATATCAATGCCGAAGGATGCATACCGGTTTGCGGAAGTATGCAAGGTATGTTCGGCGCTTTACTTACCTGTGGACAGGCAGATAAGCGGAAAGATACGGTTCTTTTTATTGATCCGGGTTTTCCTGTACAGAAGATGCAGGTCTCTATTTTGGGACTGAAACTGGCAACGTTTGATGTTTATGATTATCGAGGGGAAAAACTTGGACCGAAACTCGAGTCTTATCTCAAGGAAGGAAATGTCTGTGCCGTCATCTATAGTAATCCGAATAACCCGGCATGGATATGCCTTAATGAGGACGAACTTCGAACTATTGGTTCGCTGGCCACGAAGTATGATACGGTTGTGTTGGAGGATCTGGCTTATTTTGCTATGGATTTTCGGAAAGACCTCAGTCATCCATATGAACCTCCATACCAGGCAACCGTGGCACATTATACGGATAATTATGCACTCCTGATTTCTGGTAGCAAAGCATTTAGCTACGCAGGAGAACGTATAGGTGTTGTCTGTATCTCTGATAAATTGTACCATCGCCACTATCCGGCACTGACGGAACGGTATCAGGGCCTCCCATTTGGTCCGGTATTTTCAACAAGGATGCTGTATGCTCTTTCTTCTGGCACAAGTCATAGTGCACAATACGCACTTGCAGCAATGCTCCGTGCTGCAGCTGATGGTAAGTTTGATTTTCGATCCGATGTTCAGATTTATGGTGAACGAGCACATAAACTCAAGGAGATCTTCCTGCGGCATGGCTTTACGATTGTTTATGACAAGGATCTCGACGAACCGATCGCGGATGGCTTTTATTTTACCATCGGGTATCCTGGTATGACAGGTGGTGAACTGGCAAAAGAACTTCTCTATTACGGTGTTTCTGCCATATGCCTTATAACAACAGGCAGCCATCAGGAAGGATTGCGTGTTTGTACTTCTTTTATTCGTGATAATCAGTATGCGCTACTCGATGAACGAATGGCTGTCTTCGCTGAAAATAACCCACGTTGACTTTCTTGTTCGTTAGGGATACCTAACCATAGGTTTGCCCCACCCTCTTAACAGAAAGGGGTCGGGATAGGTCCATTCTCGTTTCGCTGTCCATAATGTGACGGTGGATTTCTCATGACGTATCTGTTTTCCACAAAAGCAGCCTCATTTGTTTTTTAGGTAATACCTGTCTGATTACTCTGCCATTCTCAAACAAAAGAACGTGACAAAATGTCGGTTGTTTGGCAGAGGAATAAAATTCTATCAGACGAGCATGCGGACGAAATGGCAGACGAGTCGTCTTGGCATGGATTTAGTTAGGAATAAATCGCATGGGTCGAATGAAATGCGAATAAGACACTACGCAATAGAAAAGATAGTAAACCAAATAAATAATAAGTTATGAATATTAAACCATTAGCAGATCGCGTGTTGGTTAAGCCAGCACAGGCAGAAGAGAAAACCGCAAGCGGAATAATCATTCCTGATAGTGCGAAGGAAAAACCTCTGAAAGGTGAGGTTCTCGCAGTGGGAAAAGGTACCAAAGACGAGGAGATGGTTCTGAAAGCAGGAGACCAGATTCTCTATGGTAAGTACAGCGGAACAGAAATCGAGATTGACGGAGAGAAATATCTCATTATGCGTCAAAGCGATGTCTTGGCTACATTCTAAGCCTGCGTCAGATTCAGAAAAAACGAAACTAATTAATTAAGAATATTATCATGGCAAAAGAAATTAAATTCAATATCGATGCCCGGGATGAACTTAAAAAGGGTATTGACCAGTTGGCTGATGCGGTAAAGGTGACACTCGGCCCGAAAGGACGTAATGTCATTATCGAAAAGAAGTTTGGCGCCCCACATATCACCAAGGATGGCGTGACTGTTGCAAAAGAGGTCGAATTGGATAACGCATTCGAGAATATGGGTGCTCAGATGGTGAAAGAAGTAGCTTCAAAAACGGGCGATAAGGCCGGTGATGGAACGACTACGGCAACGGTACTTGCTCAGGCTATCGTAGGCGTTGGACTGAAGAACGTGACAGCGGGAGCTAACCCGATGGATTTGAAACGTGGTATTGATAAAGCCGTAGAGGCTGTCGTTGCCAATATTAAGGGCCAAGCTCAAGAAGTGGATAACGACTATGCGAAGATTGAACAGGTCGCAACGATTTCTGCAAATAACGACCCTACTATTGGAGGTCTGATCGCTGAGGCAATGAAGAAAGTTAGCAAGGACGGCGTAATTACTGTAGAAGAAGCAAAGGGTACCGACACAACTGTGGATGTTGTGGAGGGTATGCAGTTCGATCGTGGCTATCTCTCTCCTTATTTCGTAACGAACACGGAGAAGATGAATGTTGAGATGGAGAACCCTCTCGTCCTGATCCACGATAAGAAGATCTCAAATCTTAAGGACCTTTTGCCTATCCTTGAACCTGCCGTACAGAGTGGTAAACCGCTCTTGATTATTGCAGAGGATGTTGATAGTGAGGCATTGGCTACATTAGTAGTGAACCGTCTGAGAGGAGGCTTGAAGATTTGTGCTGTGAAAGCTCCTGGATTCGGCGATCGTCGTAAGGAGATGCTGGAAGATATAGCAGTTCTTACAGGTGGTACCGTTATCAGTGAAGAAAAGGGAATCAAGCTGGAAGCAGCTACGATGGATATGCTTGGAACAGCAGAGAAGATTGTGATTACAAAGGATAACACGACTATCACAAAAGGCGCGGGATCGAAGGATGCAATCGCTGCTCGAGTTCAGCAGATTAAGTCGCAAATCGAGACAACAACGTCCGATTATGATAAGGAGAAACTCAAGGAACGTTTGGCTAAACTTGCCGGCGGTGTGGCAGTCGTCTATGTCGGTGCTGCATCCGAAGTGGAAATGAAGGAAAAGAAGGATCGCGTGGATGATGCTCTATGTGCAACTCGCGCAGCAAACGAGGAAGGAATCATTCCAGGCGGAGGAGTGGCTTACATCCGTGCTATCTCGGCTTTGGATGGCTTGAAGGGCGCCAATGAAGATGAACAGACTGGTATTGAGATTATCAAGCGCGCTATTGAGGAACCATTGCGTCAGATCGTTGCCAATGCAGGTGTCGAAGGTGCTGTTGTCGTACAGAAGGTGAAGGAGGGCAAGGGAGACTTCGGTTACAATGCCCGTACGGACAAGTTCGAGAACATGTATGCTGCAGGCGTGATTGACCCGGCTAAGGTAGCTCGTGTGGCTTTGGAGAATGCTGCATCTATTGCTGGTATGTTCTTGACTACTGAGTGCGTGATTGCTGATAAGAAAGAGGAACATCCGGCTCCTGCTCCAATGAATCCAGGCATGGGAGGCATGATGTAATCCAAAGTCAATGTTTAATATGTAGATTGTTTCTATGCCCTGAAGGTGTACAACATCCTTTAGGGCATAGTCGTTTTATGTTGTGGTAAGAAGTATCTCCAATGAGGAATGCTTGGTATGTTTTTTGAAATAGTGCGGGAAATGCTATCTTTGTACAGATGAGAGTTCCTTAAGGACTTTTTGCTTTGGAATGTGGACGGCAACGATATTAAGTGATAATCGGTGTGGCAAGACAAAGGGTCTGAAGACTGAACACGGTTTGTCTGTTTATCTCGAGACAGAACACCTATCTATTTTGCTGGATACGGGTGCATCTGACAATTTCTCTTTCAATGCCAAAAGATTGGGACTGGACTTGAGACGGATAGATTATGTGTTTCTCTCTCATGGACATGTCGACCATTCCGGCGGATTGAAGTATTTCCTGCGCGAAAACCGAAATGCACGTATCATTCTTTCTGACGAGGCAATGACTGGTCAGTTCTTCTCTGATCGAGGATATTTTCATTCGCTCTCTCCGAACTGGCCACAGAAGCAGATGGACGGACGAGTCATAGGTGTACACCATACAACGAGACTCAAAGACGGTTTATGTATTATCGCACAGATTCCACATATGTTCGTACTGCCTGAAGGAAATCGTCATTTGGGTGTTGTACGCAACGGTTGTGTAATTCTGGATGATTTCTGTCATGAATTGGCGCTCTATGTAGATGGACTGTTGTTCTCTGGATGCGCACACAATGGAATTGAGAATATCCTTGCTGCATGTCCGTACAAGGTTGACACGGTGGTAGGGGGATTTCATCTGCTTGATGATTTTGAGTCCGAAGGATATTTATTGGAACTAGCTCAACGTTTGACTTCGAAGTATCCGTCCGTTCGCTTTTTTACAGGACACTGTACCGGTAACAGGGTATTTTCAGTTTTGAAGTCTGTGATGAAGGATCGTTTACAGATGTTTACGTGTGGAATGCAGATAAGGAGTTAATGACATAAGACAATATAAGAATGAGTAAGATGCAGAAAATCGCTATTCCTACGGAAGATGGTAGGTTATGTTTGCATTTCGGTAAGACTCCGCAGGTAACCTTCCTGACGATTAAGGATGGAGTAGTTGTGGGAAAGGTTCTGAAAAATGCCCCAGAACATGCGCATGGAGTACTCCCTCGTTTCCTCTTTTCCGAAGGTTGTACAGATGTATTGTGTGGCGGATTAGGAGATGGTGCATCCCAATTGCTGGATAAATTGGGAATACGAGTTCATGCTGGAGCACCGGCATTAGAGATAGACCTTCTCATACAGAAGTTTATGAAGGGTACGATTGTATATAGTGATGGACATTGTCACCATGACGGATGTGATGGTCATCATTTTAATTAAGCATGCTTTAATCTGTTTTATATGGGATTTCCTATATATCGAGTATTTCAAATGATAACATTTTAGTTATGAAGAAATTATTGCTAGTACTTTTGTCTGTATTCGGATTCTCTGTATTCACACATGCACAGACAGTCTATTCTTGTCAATATTCCAGTGATGCGAATGTAAAGGTATTTGTCGCAGATTATAAGAGTGATGCTGACCTTGTTGTTTACAAGTGTGACTACAAGAGTGATGCGACTGGCAATCAAGGTTTATGGTATTTCGTTAATTACAAGAGTGATGCCGACAAGCGGATTTTTTTTACCAAATACAAGAGCGATGCACAACTCATAATTTATTTTAGTAAATATAAGAGTGATGCGGGGTGGCGAAATAAAAGCAAGCAGCATCTCATGTATTGAGAGCGGTGCAGGTTTAGTTTTTCCTGCTTTTATATCACATTAAATCAATGGGACGATAATCTCGATTGTAGAAGTGGGTGAAACAAAAAAACTTTTTGTTAGTTCTGAATAAACTGCTATCTTTGCACCCGCTTGTCAGAAAGGCAGGCTAAGTGTGATGGGAATTTATGCATCCTTCTCGCCGATTCCAACGAATAGCAAAGGCTTTGCTTGACTTGTAAGGCCGATTTTATCAGTTTCATTTGGAAGGAAAGAGAAAGGATGATGGCAATGAACCTCTTCTTTTCAGACTCCCTTCCGGATAAGGATAGAAGGCGGCACTTAAATTTGAGTAACACAATTTTTAACAGAATGAAGACTTTTAAATTAGAAGGTACGTTGCGTGACAACATCGGCAAGAAAGCTACACGCACTCTTCGTAAGCAGGAAATCATCCCTTGTAACCTCTATGGTAATGGAGAAAACATTAATTTCCAAGTGAATTTCAACGATGTACGTAAGTTGATTTATACTCCGGAAATTTTTGGTGTTGAAATTACAATTGATGGAAAACTTCACAAGGCGATCTTGAAGGAACTGCAGTTCCATCCGGTAAGCGACAAACTCCTTCACATTGATTTCTATCGTGTTGATGAGAAAAAACCAATCGTCATTGCAGTTCCGGTTCGTTTGGCTGGTCATGCTGAAGGCGTGAAGGCCGGTGGTAAGTTAATCCAGAGATTGAGATATCTGAAGGTGAGTGGACTCTATGCCAATATCCCAGAAACTCTTCAGGTGGATGTAACCAACCTCCAGCTTGGTAAGACAATTAAGGTAAAAGATTTGAAATTCGACAACGTAGAACTTGTTTCTGCAGCTGAGGATGTCGTGGCTGCTATCAAGGCTACTCGCGCTGCAGCCGCCGCTGCCGCTGCTGCAGCTGCAGCACAGAATGTCTAATCCGTAGGGATAGACTTTCTTTTCCGAAGAAAATTTCAATTGATGAAGCGCCTGCAAAATGATTATATTTGCAGGCGTTTCTTGTGTTCATGTTTAAATGTGTATCACTCAATAAGCATTGAAATGAAATATCTGATTACAGGATTAGGGAATATCGGGGCCGAGTACGAACACACTAGACATAACGTGGGTTTTATGGTACTGGACGCACTTGCCGCAAAACACGATGCAAAGTTTTCCGAAAATCGTTACGGATTCTTGACGGAAATAAAGATGAAGGGACAGACTCTCATCCTTTTGAAACCGAATACGTTTATGAATCTCTCAGGCAACGCCGTGAGGTATTGGGTTCAGAAGGAGAAAATAGAGTTAGACCGCTTGCTTGTTGTGGTAGATGACTTGGCTTTGCCGTTTGGCACCCTACGCATGAAGGGACGTGGATCCCATGGAGGACACAATGGACTGCATAACATAGAGGATATGCTGGGTACAGATGCCTACGCACGACTGAGATTCGGATTGGGTAATGATTTTCCGCGTGGAGGACAGATCGAATATGTTCTCTCTCCGTTCCCTCCAGAACAACAGGACGAGTTGGTCCTACGGTGCAAATTGGCAGGAGATATGATAGAGTCGTTTTGTCTTTCTGGACTTGCTAATACTATGAATCACTATAATAATAAGTGAGAAAGTGTAAATATGGCACAGGAAGTCAGAATTGACAAGTGGATGTGGGCAGTACGGCTGTTCAAGACACGAAGCAAGGCTGCCGATGCCTGTAAAAAGAATAAGGTAACGGTGGATGGAATTGCTGCGAAGCCTTCGCGTATGGTGAAGGTGGGAGAAGTGATAGGGATACGTAAAGGACCCGTGACTTGCTCGTTCGAGATATTGGCTATTGCACATAATCGCATGGGAGCGAAACTTGTGCCCGATTTTTGTAAAAACGTGACATCAAAAGATCAACTCGAACTGATGGAGATGCAACGTTTGGCCGCTTCCTCACGGCGTCAGAAGGGACTGGGGCGACCGACAAAAAAGGAACGACGCGATTTGGAAGCCTATGCGGAGGAATTGTTCTTTATTGATGAGGAATGGAATTTTGATGAGGAGGACGATGACCAGGACGAGAAGTAAAATAATTCAAGAAGAGTATCAATGTTCATAGCATCGCAGAAAAAGAAGGAAAATATTGCAGAGTATATCTTGTATATGTGGCAAATTGAGGATCTCGTGCGTACCTGCCACTTTGATATGGATCTCATTCGCAAACAAATTATTTCCCGCTTTCGTTTGGAAGAGGAGAAGGAAAAACAATTGACCGAATGGTACGAGTCAATCGTAGATATGATGACAACGGAACGGATTCGTGACAAAGGGCACCTGCAGATGGTGCGCAATACGCTCGATGAGGCAGATCAAGTGCATAAGGCATTGCTGTATAGCATGCGCCATCCAGACTATACCTCTTCCTATTATAAGGTACTGCCGCTGATAGCAGAATTAAGAGCAAAGGAGCAGAATGCAGATGCGAATGACATGGAGGTGTGCTTGAATTTTCTCTATGGCATACTGCTTCTGCGTTTGCAAAAAAAAGAGATTTCTCAACAGACCCTGGAATCACAACAGCAGGTGGCCCGTTTTATGGCTCTCCTTTCTAAAAAATATAAGCTTTATAAGGAGGAACGACTTGAACTTGGTCTGGATTAGGTGGTGCACTTACAAGGCTATATCAGTCTCAGTTTTGATTCGTTTGCGAGTCAGAAGTAGCTAATGGAAAGAATAATTCTCTATATTTGTAAGAACGAAAGATAAACAAAAAAACGCCTATTATGAAAGGTATCATTTTGGCAGGAGGTTCTGGAACCCGTCTCTATCCAATTACTCGTTCTATTTCGAAACAGATTGTTCCTGTCTATGACAAACCGATGATCTACTATCCAATGTCCGTTTTGATGTTGGCGGGGCTTAGGGAGATTCTTATCATCTCTACACCACAGGATATACACCTCTATCAGAATCTTTTCGGTGATGGACACGATTTGGGGTTGCATGTCGAATATGCAATTCAGCCTTCTCCCGACGGTTTGGCTCAGGCATTTATCATTGGCGAAAGGTTCATTGGAGACGACTCTGTATGTATGGTCCTTGGAGACAATATCTTCTATGGTTTGAATTTTTCATCCCATCTGCGACGCGCAGCTCAATTGAAGGATGGAGCAACGGTGTTCGGCTATTATGTTAACGATCCGGAACGCTATGGAGTGGCAGAGTTTGACAAGACGGGAAAGGTGTTGTCTATAGAAGAGAAGCCACAGCACCCAAAGTCAAATTGGGCTGTGACGGGTCTCTATTTCTATGGTAATGACGTGGTGGAAAAGGCAAAGGGGCTTAAACCATCAGCACGTGGAGAATTGGAAATAACAGACCTGAACCGTCTTTACCTCAATGAGGGACGTCTTTCTGTGGAACTCCTGGGACGTGGCATGGCATGGTTGGATACAGGTACTCACGATTCACTGCTGGAGGCATCTAATTTTATCTCTACTATACAGAATCGACAGGGACTGCAGGTCGCATGCTTGGAGGAAATTGCCTATCGAAACGGATATATTAATAAGGATCAGCTGTTGACTTTGGCAGAGCCTCTGAAAAAGAATCGTTATGGAGAGTATCTGCTTAAGATAGCCAATCAAGCGGATTTGATATAATCAAAATTATTTAAGAGAATATAAAGGTGGAAATCATCGAAACAGACATCCCCGATTTGTTGATAATTAAGAATCGCTTATTCAATGATGCTCGGGGGTATTTTACCGAGGCATACAATAAGAGAGAATTCGAACGATACGGAATTCATATCGATTTTGTTCAGGATAATCGTTCCAAGTCATCTTACGGTGTGGTTCGCGGTTTGCATTTTCAACTCAATCCGCAGAGTCAGACGAAATTGGTGTCTTGTGTGGTCGGTAAGGTGTATGACGTGGCTGTTGATATACGTCAGGGTTCTCCAACGTTTGGCAGATGGTTCGGTGTCGAACTGAGCGAGGAAAATAACCTTCAGTTTCTCATACCGCAGGGTTTTGCTCATGGTTTCTCCGTACTCAGTGAAACGGCTGTTTTTTCCTATAAGTGCGATAATTTCTATGCTCCTGACCTTGAGGGAGGCATCTCGTACGATGACCCTGCTCTAAATATTGATTGGCACCTGCCAGAGGAGCATATCATACGTAGCGAGAAGGATACGCATCATCCTTTGTTGAAGGATGTAAAAACTAATTTTGTATATCAAAAATAAATCAGGACAGAAGGATGGCAAGGATTCTTGTGACTGGTGCAAACGGTCAACTTGGAAATGAAATGCGTGTCATAGCGCAACGCAATTTGCAACATGAGTTTCTTTTTACGGATGTATCAGAACTCGATATCTGCAATTGTATAGAAGTGCAAGAATTTATGTCTTCGCACCGCCCTGACTTTATTGTGAATTGCGCAGCCTATACGGCAGTGACGAAGGCGGAGTCCGATTTTGAAAAGAGTTTGGCCATTAATCGAGATGCTGTGAAAAATTTGGCTCTGGCTGCCGTTGAATGCGGTGCGAAGGTGATACATGTTTCCACTGATTATGTCTTTGCTGGTGATGCCCATCTGCCTTATACCGAGGAGCAGCGTGTCAATCCACAGACCGTCTACGGAAAGACAAAGTATGAGGGAGAAGTGGCTCTTTCTACAACAATGGATGATTATGTCATTCTTCGGACGTCATGGCTCTATTCCTCGTTTGGTAATAATTTTGTAAAAACGATGATTCGATTGGGGAAAGAGAAAGACCATCTGACTGTTGTGTTCGACCAGATAGGAGATCCTACCTATGCGGCAGATCTTGCAGAGGCAATCATGACGGTGATCAACGCTGAACGTTTCGTACCTGGTACATACCATTTCTCCAACGAGGGAGTCTGCTCTTGGTACGATTTCGCTAAAGCTATTCATCGTCTAAGTGGTATTACTGGTTGTAATGTGGAACCATTGGAGAGTAAGGATTACCCAGACAAGACACCGCGACCTTTTTATAGTGTGTTGAATAAATCGCGATTCAAGAGAACGTACGGGATGAAAATTCCGTATTGGTACGACTCGCTTGAGAAGTGTATAGACTTGCTGAAAGAGAAGGATCTATAGTCTTCTATGAAGAATAAAATGGTTAAAGCGCATTTTCCCATCGGTGAATGCGCTTTTTGTTTGAATGTATGCTTCTTATTCCCCTTTACAGGATGTCACAATAAGACATGCTTTATGGGATTTTTCCAATAACTTGTTCAATGACGGCTTTCTCTATCTCTTCATTAGAGAGAGTGAGAGAAGGATCAAGATGACGCTTGCGACGAATACCTTGTCTCTCAAAGACTCGGGTCTCAAATGGCAGGTCGTCTTGATTCTCTTCTTTGATGACGACTTTCATTCCGACGAATGCATAGTTCTGTCTCAGATCGATAATGTCCTCGTCCAATAGACGGATACACCCCTCGCTGGATCTGCCTGGAACACTACCTTCGTTATTCGTGCTGCCGTGTATTCCAATGCCGTGGTGCGGATTGGTTTGAAGACGTAGGAAGTATTTGCCATAACTTTTGATAGCTCCTCTTCCGTCTTTGAAGTCATGAGTCCAGGTGGAGGCGTCCTTGATTTCTGTGATGGTAAAGGGATCAGACAGAGTGCAATGCGGTGTTTTCATGTCGCCATCCTGTTGCTTGTTCCCCTTCCTCTGACTGAAGGCACAGTCATAACGGGCCAAAAGAATGGTATCCTTGTCCTGTCCTTCGTAAACGTACAGATAGAAATCTTTTTTCGACATGACAATGAAGCGTTTCGTTTGGTCTTTCCGATATTCAGGGTACGAAATCCGTTCGTCGGCATCAATTCGTATACAGCGTTTCCCATGATCCATGACAACATGTTCACGAATGTTCGTCGTATAGAATAATGATTGGACTTCGGAAGTCTGTTTCTCAGTCTCTTCCGATGCTTTGTCTTTTTCTTTTCTGCTATTTTTTTCATCGTATCCGTAGGCGGGTTGTAATAGCAATAATGACAACAAAAAGAATGTGATGTGTTTCATGGATTGTCCGACGATATGTATGCAAAAGTAATGAGTCGCCTCTGAATAATCAAAATGACAACACATCTCTCTTTTTGTTTCTTTTCTTCATATTTTTATCCTAGATGTGTTGATTGGAGCAGAAGATTTAACCAATTATAAGGAGTCGTGTGAGGGAATGGAATGCAACGGATATCACTACAGATTCTATGCAAAACCCAGATTCGGCTTTGTCGGACGCTTCGAATAAAAAAAACGGAGGAATATAATTTTCCTCCGATTCTGTACCCAGACCCGGGATCGAACCGGGATGGATTGCTCCACTGGTGTTTGAGACCAGCGCGTCTACCGATTCCGCCATCTGGGCATGGTAGGCAAGTGTTTAATGCGGGTGCAAAGATAATGTTTTTCTGCTAAAAGCAAAGTGAGGACTTTACTTTTTTGAAGAAATGCAGGGAAGACTTTGGACGGAAACGTTTTAAAATGTAAATTCGCTTGTCCTTTTTTGTCGGTGTCCAATCACCTGATATGGTACGTTTTTTGTTCTGTCAGAGACAAGGGAAGAGAGGATTTTCGAACTCTTATAATGAATAAAAGAAAAAACAATGAATACCAATTATTGTGTTATTATGGCAGGTGGTGTCGGGAGCCGCTTTTGGCCGTATAGTAAGAACGCTAAACCGAAACAGTTTTTGGATTTTTTGGGGACGGGAAGAAGTCTCCTGCAGATGACATTTGATCGTCTGTGCCAGATTGTACCAGCAGAGCATATCTTGATTGTTTCCAATCGAATGTACAAGGAGTTGATTCTTGAACAACTTCCGGAAATCACTCCCGAACAAGTACTTCTCGAACCGATGCGACGCAATACGGCTCCATGTATAGCTTATGCTGTCAGTCGTATTAAAAGTCAAGTAGAAAATGCCAATATCATCGTCGCACCGTCAGATCATTTAATCTTGAAAGAACAAGAGTTTATTTCCTATTTGAAGAAAGGACTCGGCTTCGTGGATCAAAACGACGTTCTGCTGACTCTCGGTATCAAACCAAGTCGACCGGAAACGGGATATGGCTATATTCAGGTAGGAGAGGGTGATGGTGAATTACATAAGGTGAAGACGTTTACAGAAAAACCGAATTCCGATCTGGCAAAGGTGTTTTACGAAAGTGGTGAGTTCTTTTGGAATTCAGGTATCTTTTTGTGGAACTTAAAGGCTATAGACAGGGCTTTCTCCTCTCTTTTGCCAGATATGGCCTCTTGTTTTGAAGGAGGGAAAGGGAAATTCGGAACAGCCGATGAGGAATCTTTCATTAACGAGATTTACCCTTCTTGTGAGAATATTTCTATCGATTATGGTATCTTGGAAAAAGCAGACAACGTGCATGTCTTATGTGCTGATTTCGGATGGAGTGACTTGGGTACTTGGGGCTCATTGTATGATCTTTCAGATAAAGGGGACGATGGAAATGTAACTATGAAAGGCAATGTGGAATACTACGATAGTCGAAATAATATCGTGGCTGTCCCAGATGGAAAAATTGCTATTGTTGAAGGAATGGAGGATTATATCGTAGCTTGGAACGATGATGCCTTGATGATCTGTCGAAAGTCGGAGGAACAGAAAATACGACAAATTGTTAATGACGTAAGTGTAAAATATAAGGGGGAGTATATATAATTCCTCTCCATTTGTCATACAAATAAATTATAAAAGAATATGGGTATCTTATTCAATATAAACAAACCGCGTGGGTATCGACATATCCCGATCTATTACGATCCGGAGAAGGAGGAACGCGAGGAACGTTTAAAAAATAAGACACCTGAACAGCAACCCAAGGATGGTGAGTATCACATACGACTCCAACGAGGTGATTTTCGGAAGGCAGATGAACGTAGTGATATAGATCAACGTATGCGTCAGCAACGTTCCGAAATTCTTAAGTTATTATTTCTTCTTAGTATTTTAATTGCAATAGGAGTATTCTTATATATTAATGGTTCTCAAATTCTGTCTCTCTATCTGGATTGATGGAATAAATTAGGGAGTCTGACGAATAAGAAAGAAGTATGTTAGGCTGTATGAGCAGAGGACGTATGCCATGTCAGATAACCGATAGTGATATTAAACACGTGGAGGCCTGGTTTCCAAAATCATTTAACTATTTTTTTTTGTGACGGACGTTATTCATTTGTTGCCTGATGCTGTAGCAAATCAAATCGCAGCAGGAGAAGTGGTGGAACGACCAGCATCCGTTGTGAAAGAGTTGATGGAGAATTCTATCGATGCAGGAGCAACGGAAATTCGTGTGGTTATCAAGGAGGCAGGACGGGCTTTGATCGAGGTCTCCGACAACGGGAAAGGTATGAGCATGACGGATGCCAGAATGGCCTTCGAACGGCATGCTACGTCTAAAATATCGTCTGCTCAAGACCTTTATGCTCTACATACAATGGGGTTCCGAGGAGAAGCTTTAGCCTCGATTGTTGCTGTGTCACAAGTCGAAGTGCGCACACGTAGGGAGGAAGATGAGATGGGTACGTTGCTGCGATTGGAAGGGAGTGTTCTTATGGAACAGGAACCGACTCTCTGCGATCGTGGTTGCAAGATATCAGTGAAGAACCTGTTCTTCAATGTTGTTGCCCGACGACGATTCCTCAAGAGCAATGCGACGGAGTTTAATCACATCTTGACCATATTCAATCGTATCGCCATTGTGTATCCTCAAATCTCTTTTCTTTTGATACACAATGATGTGGAGGTGTACCGACTGCAGGAAACATCCTCCATGCAGCGCATTATTGATATCTTCGGGAAAAAAATGCGTACACAGCTCCTCCCTGTCAATACGGAAACTACCTTGGGTAGGATTCAAGGATACGTAGGACGTCCAGAGTGTGCAACAAAACATGGAGCGAACCAGTTTTTCTTTATTAACGGACGTTACATGAGACACCCGAGTTTCCACAAGGCTGTTTTGATGGCATACGAACGTATGTTGCCGGTCGGTCAGCAACCATGCTATTTTATAACTTTTGATGTAGATCCTTCAACGGTGGATATCAATATCCATCCGCAGAAAACAGAGGTGAAATTTGAAAACGAAAAGCCTCTTTGGGCGATTCTTATTGCCAGTGTACGGGAGGCTTTGGGTAAGTTTAATGTGGTTCCGGATATTGATTTTGATAATGCAGCGGATCTGAATCGTATGCCACTTCCTCCAAAAGATTCAAATGCGGTTCGACAGCCGGAAACGGGAGCAACTCCAGGATATAATCCTTTCCGACAGACTAAACAGACAAGCTATCGTCGTGAGAATGTAGACTGGGAATCTCTCTATAAAGGTTTTGAGAGCCGACGGGGAGAAGATAGTCCTGCCCCACCTCGCGAACAGATGCTGAATTTAAAGGTAGATACGTCTGAGGAGTTTACTGCGGAGGAAGAAAAAAAGAATACAGCTCTGAAGGAGTTCCTGCAGTTTAGAGGACGATTTCTTGTGACAACTGTTAGAAGTGGCTTGATGGTCATCGACCAAAAAAGAGCCCATGAACGGGTGTTGTATGAGAAGTATAAAAAAGCTTATCGCATGCAGAATCACCCATCTCAGAGGCTGATGTTTCCTGTTTCTCTGGAACTGAATGAACAAGAGAATGCACAGATAAAACGCCTCTTGCCAGAATTGAGAGCTCTTGGATTTGAACTTTCCGAGAGGGAAAGCAGGCTATGGCGTATAACGTCTGTTCCGATCGAGACAATTAATGAACAGATTGAGCGTATCGTGCGGGATTTAATATCCGCAGTGGAAGGAGAATTGGATGCCGAACAATTACAGAATAAGGTGGCTCTGCACTTGGCAAAGGCAAATGCTATAGAATATGGTAGAAAGATGTCATCAGATGAACTGAATATGCTGGTCAGTGGATTGTTTGCCTGTGAAAACTGCAATAATACACCAGATGGAAAAATCATCATGAAGGTGTTGAGCGAGACAGATTTATCGAATTTGTTTTGATCGTCTCGGTGATAGAACGACAAAGGCTCTGAATATATTTCAGAGCCTTTGTCGTTTCTGTCTTTCTCTTTTTTATGGAAGTCTGTCAATGGCATTCCGAAGACGACGTAGTGTTTCTTCCTTGCCGAGAATCTCGGTTATGTCGAACATGTGCGGACCTTTTGACTCGCCCACGAGCGCAAGTCTAAGAGGGTTCATCACGTCTCCCATGCCGTAGCCTTTCTCCTCAATCCATTTAGTCACGATTCTCTCGGTATTCTCCAACGAGAAGTCCTCGATGCCTTCGAACACTTTGTAAAGCTGGCTCATGATTTCCGGAGTTTCGGCTTTCCAGCGTTTCTTGACGGTCTTTTCGTCGTAGCTTTCTGGCGCTATGAAGAAGAACGATGCCTGCTCCCAAAGCTCGTTTGCGAAGTTGGCTCTCGCCTTGGCGTGACCTGCGGCTTTGGCTATGTTCTCGTCAGTCGCCTTTATGCCTCTTGCGTCAAGCTCTTTCTTGAGGTAAACGGCGAGGTCCTTGTTGTCCTTCTTTTCCAGATACTGATGGTTGAACCACTTGCCCTTCTCAAAGTCGAACTTTGCACCGGACTTGCTCACTCTGTCGAGGCTGAACTCCTTTATCAGCTCGTCCATGGTGAACATCTCCTGGTCGCTGCTTGGATGCCATCCCAGCAGTGCAAGGAAGTTGATGACAGCCTCAGGCAGATAGCCTTCCTCTCTGTAGCCCTTGCTCTTCTCGCCGGTCTTTGGGTCGGTCCATTCAAGCGGGAACACAGGGAATCCGAGCTTGTCTCCGTCTCTCTTGCTGAGTTTTCCGTTGCCCTGTGGCTTGAGCAGCAGCGGCAGGTG
>DGSL01000016.1:71843-90363 GCA_002393965.1 Bacteroidales bacterium UBA4363
GATGGAAGCCATTCCTCGCCTCTGATTACGTGGGTTATTTCCATCAAGTGGTCATCCACGATGTTGGCGAGGTGGTATGTTGGCAGGTTATCTGCCGACTTGTACAGCACCTTGTCGTCGATGATGCTTGAGTTGATAACGACTTTGCCTCTTATCAGGTCATCGACCTCGACTTCCTCGCCCGGCTCTATCTTTATTCTCACGACGTAGTTCTCGCCGTTTGCGATTCTGCTTTTCACTTCCTCGGCGTCCAGAGTCAGCGAGTTAGTCATCATGCCTCTTGTTGTGGCGTCGTACTGGAAGTTCTTTATCTCGTTTCTCTTGGCCTCGAGCTGTTCTGGTGTGTCGAAGGCGATGTAAGCCTTGCCGTCGTTCAGTAACTGGTCTACGTACTTTTTGTATATGTCCTTTCTTTCGCTCTGGCGGTAAGGGGCATGTTCTCCGCCTACTCCCACGCCTTCGTCAATCTCTATCCCGAGCCATTTGAGCGACTCGATGATGTACTCCTCGGCTCCCGGCACGAATCTGTTGCTGTCGGTGTCCTCGATACGGAGCAGCATCTTGCCGCCGTTCTGTCTTGCGAACAGGTAGTTGTAAAGGGCAGTTCTCACGCCTCCGATATGCAGTGCGCCAGTTGGACTTGGCGCGAATCTTACTCTAACGTTTGACATTTTTTTATTCTTGATTTCGAGTTGCAAAGATAATCAATAATCTCTCTCTTGCTTTTATGCTTTGCCTATGATTTCGGCAAGTATGTATGCGCTGCCGCCCACGAATATCAGGTCGTCCTTGTCAGCGTCTTTCTGCGCTTGTCTTAGTGCGTCCAGTGGGGTGGGGAAGGCGTCGCCGTGCAGTCCGTGCGCCTCGCCTTTTGCTTTTATCTCGTCGGCAGGCAGGGCTCGCTGCGTCGGTGCGTTGCAGAAGTAGTAAGTCGCGTCTTTCGGCATCAGTCCGAGCACCGTGTCCACGTCCTTGTCCTTCACCATGCCGAACACCACTTTCAGCGCCTTTTTCGGTGTGTGCGCCAGTTGCTGTGTTATGCATCTTATCGCGCCTTCGTTGTGTCCCATGTCGCATATCACCGCAGGCTTTTCTGCTATTTTCTGCCATCTGCCTATCAGTCCTGTTGTCCGGCATATCGTGGCGAATCCGTCATAGATATGCTCCTTTTTTATGCCGTAGCCTTGCTTTACGAGCGCTTCGATGGCGGTCAGGGCGGTCACGGTGTTTTTCTGCTGGTATTCGCCGTTCAGTTCGTTGGTTATGTTTATGTAGCGGCTGTCGGTGCCTATCGGATTGCCTTCTTTGGCAGTCACGTCGAATGAGTTGTTCACTGGCGTGTTGCTGGCGTTCTTGGCGGCGCTGAAGCAGTCTTCGGCGAAGAATATCGGCGCGCCGAGTTCCTTGGCTTTGTCCTCGAAGACCTTAGCCACGCCATCGCTCACTCTCTCGCCTATCACCACAGGCACTCCTTTTTTAATGATGCCGGCTTTCTCTGCGGCTATCTGCTCCAGCGTGTCGCCCAGCAGGTTGGTGTGGTCCAAGCTTATGTTGGTTATCACGCTTAAGTCGGGCGTTATTATGTTTGTCGAGTCGAGCCGTCCGCCCAGTCCCACTTCTATCACTGCCACGTCCACTTGTTCGTCGGCGAAGTACTTGAACGCCATCTCCATGGTGAATTCGAAGAACGACGGATGAATCTCCTTTAGTTCGTCCTTGTGGTTCTCCACGAAGTCTGTCACATACTGGCGGTCGATTTTCTCTCCGTTCACTCTTATTCTCTCGCCGAAGTCGGCGATGTGTGGCGATGTGTATAGTCCTGTCTTTAGTCCGCTCTTTTGCAGTGTCGAGGCTATCAGGTGGCAGACGCTGCCTTTGCCGTTGGTGCCTGCTACGTGTATCGTCTTGTAGTGTGTGTGCGGATGCCCGAGCAGCTCGTCGATGCGTTCGGTGTTGTAAAGTCCAGGTTTGTAGGCCGATTGTCCTTGGCTTTCGAAGACAGGATAACAATGGTAGAGGTATTCGATGGTTTCTTCGTATGACATAACGGAAGACAAAGATAACGAAAGAGAGAAAAGAAGTGCATCTCTCTGTCTGATTAATAGAAATTATATGTTTATATTTACATGAAGAAACGTAGTATGAGGTCCAGATGGATCCTGCTTTTTTCTTCGCGATAGCATAACCTTTAAACTTTTTCTGATACTATGGGGATAAAGAAAAATTTTGTCTTGGATACCAATGTAATTCTTCATGACAGCAAGTGTATCCATAATTTTCAGGAACACGACATCTATATTCCGATTGTTGTGCTCGAGGAATTAGATCGCTTTAAGAAAGGAAACGAAGAGATCAATTTCAATGCTCGCGAGTTTGCTCGCGAAATCGATAATATCGCCGATAGTCATCTCTTCAAGGATGGAGCTTCTTTGGGTAAAGGACGGGGACGCTTGTTTATTGTCACTGAGGAGAATTACCCTGAGGAACTGGCCAAGGCCTTCTCGGAGCGAATTCCTGATCACCGTATTCTGGCGGTGGCTCTGAACCTTTCCAAGAAGAGTAAGAACAAGACAATCCTGGTCACTAAGGATATCAATCTTCGTATGAAGGCAAAGTCTCTCGGTATAGAAACAGAAGACTATACGACCGATAAGGTGCAGAATATGGATGCTTTCGACAATGGATTTCGTACGATCGAGGCATCGTCCCCAGAACAGATAGACCAACTTTACTCAGAGAAGGAGGGATTGTCTCTTGAGGAACTCAAGATAGACTCCATTGATAAAAACGAATGTTTCATTCTGAAGAGCTCTCGTGCAAGTGTGATGTGTCGATATAATCCGATTTCTGATAAGGTGCAGCGAGTTGAGAAAATGAGGGCCTTTGGTATTGAACCGCGTAATGCAGAACAAGCCTTCGCTATGGATGTTTTACTGGATGACAATGTCAAATTAGTGGCTCTGACAGGTAAGAGTGGAACCGGAAAGACACTGCTGGCTCTGGCTGCGGCTCTCTGCAAAAATGAAGAATACAAACAGGTATTCCTTTCTCGTCCGATAGTGGCTTTAGCCGGAAAGGACCTGGGGTATTTGCCAGGAGATGCCAATGACAAGGTATCTCCTTATATGCAACCTTTGTTCGACAATCTCGGAGTCATTAAGAGTGCTCTTAATTATCAGGGTAAGGAAATACGTATTCTGGACGAGATGCAGAGAGAAAAACGCCTTGTAATCGAAGCCCTGGCTTTCATTCGAGGTCGAAGTCTGAGTGAGACATTCTTCATCGTTGATGAGGCTCAGAATCTCACACCACATGAGATCAAGACCATCATCACACGTGCCGGCGAAGGCACAAAGATTGTCTTTACGGGCGACATCCAGCAGATAGACTCTCCTTATTTGGATATGCAGAGCAACGGATTGGTTTATATGATTGACCGTATGAAGGGACAGGATATCTTCGCTCATGTCAATCTCGTTAAGGGCGAACGTAGTTATCTGTCCGAATTGGCGGCTAATCTGCTGTAAGTCGTGTTTCTTGATAATAAAAAGCCCGGCTTAATTAATTAAGCCGGGCTTTTTATTGGTGTTGATTTTAGTCTTTAAGTTTTGCACACAGGAATTCGCGATTCAAACGAGCAATGTTCGAAAGCGAAATGGACTTTGGACACTCTGCAGCACATGCACCAGTGTTAGTACAATTGCCGAAACCTAACTCGTCCATCTTGGCCACCATTGCCTTAGCACGACGTGCGGCTTCTAACTTGCCTTGAGGCAGAAGTGCCAATTGGCTGACTTTGGCTGAGACAAACAACATGGCTGAGCCGTTCTTACATGCTGCTGCACATGCTCCACAACCAATGCATGTTGCGGCATCCATGGCTTCGTCAGCGATCTCTTTCGAGATAGGAATGGCATTCGCATCAGGCGTTCCACCTGTATTGACGGAGATATATCCTCCCGCCTGCATGATCTTGTCGTATGCTCCTCGGTCTACCATCAAGTCTCGGATGACAGGGAATGCCCTCGATCTCCATGGCTCAACAGTGATAACGTCGCCGTCCTTGAATTTGCGCATATGAAGCTGGCACGTCGTAACCTCTGATTCATAACCATGTGGATGTCCGTTGATGTAGAGCGAACACATTCCGCAGATGCCTTCACGACAGTCGTGGTCAAAGGCAATCGGTTCTTTGTGCTCATCAACGAGTTTCTCGTTCAGTATATCCAGCATCTCAAGGAAGGACGAATCGGTAGAGATATTCTCAAGATGGTAGGTCTCAAAATGACCCTTTGACTTGGCATCTTTCTGACGCCATACTTTAAGCGTTATGTTGATTGATTTTGCCATGACATTTTAGTTTTTGTAGTTGCGCGTCTTGCGTTCCGTGAATTCATAGTCAAGAGGTTCCTTGAGAAGTTCTGGTGCGCTTCCTTCCCCAGTGTATTTCCAGCAGGATACGTATGAATATTCTTCGTCTTGTCGGAGAGCTTCGCCTTCAGGCGTTTGATACTCTTCACGGAAATGACCGCCGCAGGATTCATTGCGATTCAACGCATCGTGGGCAATCAGTTCTCCGATCTCAATGAAATCCGCCAGACGCAATGCCTTGCCTAATTCAATATTCAGGTCCTCTACCTTTCCTGGTACATAGACATTGCTCCAGAATTCCTTTTTCAGATCTTTCAGTTTCTCAATGGCTGTCTCTAGGCTTTCTTTGGTTCTTCCCATGCCTACATATTCCCACATGATGTGACCAAGGTCTTTATGGATGGAGTCCACGGTGCGGTGACCTTGAATGTTGAGAATGCGGTTCTCTTTCTCAACGACAGACCTTTCTGCCTCCTCAAACTCCGGTGTGTCAACAGAGAAACGTGGTACCTGAATCTGGTCCGAAAGGTAGTTCTGTATTGTATATGGAAGTACAAAGTATCCGTCTGCTAATCCTTGCATGAGTGCTGAGGCTCCCAATCGGTTCGCTCCATGATCGGAGAAGTTGCATTCGCCTATGGCAAAGAGACCCGGAATCGAGGTCTGAAGTTCATAATCTACCCAGATACCGCCCATCGTGTAGTGGATGGCAGGGTAAATCATCATTGGGGTTTCGTAGGGGTTCTCGTCTGCGATTTTTTCATACATCTGAAAGAGATTGCCATATTTTGCTTTGATGGCATCCTTTCCAAGACGGTTGATGGCTTCCGAAAAGTCAAGATAGACGGCAAGACCCGAAGGTGCAACGCCATACCCGGCATCACATCTTTCCTTGGCAGCTCGTGATGCAACGTCGCGTGGTACAAGGTTACCGAATGCAGGATAACGACGCTCCAGATAGTAGTCGCGATCCTCTTCTTTGATTTGGGTCGGTTTCAACTTGCCGGCACGGATCGCTTCGGCATCTTCTTTTTTCTTTGGAACCCAAATACGGCCATCATTGCGCAATGATTCCGACATCAGCGTTAGCTTCGACTGATAGTCTCCATGTACCGGAATACAGGTTGGGTGAATCTGCACGTAACATGGGTTGGCAAAGTAGGCCCCTTTTCGATAGGCTTGAATGGCAACGGAACCGTTCGAATGCATCGCATTGGTCGAAAGAAAATAGGCATTGCCGTATCCTCCTGTTGCCATAACTACAGCATGAGCTGCATAACGCTCTATCTTGCCGTTTGTCATGTTTCGCACGATGACTCCGCGTGCACGACCGTCAATAAGGACGATGTCCAGAACTTCTCTGCGGGTATATTCCTTTACAGATCCTTTCTGTATCTGGCGGCTCAGAGCTGAATAGGCTCCCAATAGCAATTGCTGACCCGTCTGTCCCTTGGCGTAGAATGTTCGCGATACCTGAGCTCCTCCGAACGAACGGTTGGCCAGAGTGCCTCCGTATTCGCGCGCAAAAGGTACCCCTTGAGCTACACATTGGTCTATGATATTGTTGGAGACTTCAGCCAGACGATATACGTTGGCTTCTCTTGCCCGGTAGTCACCGCCTTTTATCGTGTCGTAGAACAGACGATAAATCGAGTCTCCGTCATTTTGGTAGTTCTTGGCTGCATTGATACCTCCCTGCGCGGCAATCGAGTGTGCCCGACGTGGAGAGTCTTGCATGCAGAAGTTCAACACGTTGAAGCCTAACTCTCCAAGAGTGGCTGCGGCAGATGCTCCGGCCAGACCGGTTCCTATGACGATGATGTCAAGACGACGCTTGTTGGCTGGGTTGACTAATTTCTGGGTGTTCTTATAGTTGGTCCATTTTTCGGCCAAAGGGCCTTTGGGAATTTTGGAATCTATAGTTGACATGACTGTGTTCCTTTGGTTTTGTTTATATGATCTTGTGTTTGACGCTATGTGTGCGTGGGATTAAGCCCCGAGGAGAGGTAGTATGTTCAACCCGAAAAACCCGTCAAGGAAGAACATGACGATGGTGACGATGAAACCAAGTACAACGATTGTTGCCCAGATGCGACCAATCCATTTGATACGGTCAAACCACGTCGTATTGTTGAATCCGATGGTTTGCAATGCACTCCAGAAACCATGTGACAGATGAAACCACAGTGCTGCCAATGCGATAATGTAAAGAAGTGTGTTGATAGGAGAGGAGAAGGTGTTGACGATGTGATAGAATCCGTTTGTCGTGTTTTCCAGCGCTTGTGAACATACGTCTCCTCCGGCCATCTCAATGAGATCTACCAACTGCATCTTTGACCAGAAATGGTAGAGATGCAGACCGAGAAAGGCGAGCATGATAATGCCAAGGGCCAGCATGTTCTGTGACGCCCACTCCACGTCTTTGGGCTTGTCAACAACGGCATAACGATCCGCGCCGCGTGCTGCTCTGTTCTGAACTGTCAGCCAGAATGCATAGATAATGTGGATGATGAAACCCGCAGCAAGTACGGCCGTTCCTACCAGAGCATACCAGTTGGCTCCCAGAAATTCGCAGATGGCATTGTAACCCTCAGCCGACAGAATGGCTACTAGGTTCATGCACATATGAAAGGTGAGAAAGAGTATCAGGAAAAGCCCCGTGATGCTCATGACTAACTTTCGCCCGATGGATGATTGGGTGAGAAATAAACTCATAATGCTTTATTTGTTTGTTTTAGGTTTTATTTGTTGACCCTCTTCTTGGAGAATGGGACAATCGATACGAGACGCAAATTTATATAAAAGCAGAGACGACACAAAAGGATTACGGAAATATTTCTTTAATTATTTTTAATGGTAGCGCTTCTTGTTTGTGTCTTCTTTCTTTTTGTGTATGTTCATGTTGTTCGTCCGGATATTTTTTTTGTGTGTCTCGAAGACAACTGACGGTCTTTTTTTGCAAACAGAAAGAATTGCATATGTGACCAATATGCAATTCTTTCTTATTCTTGATAAATGGATTATATCGCCTTTTGCTACTTCGGATCCTATCGTTTGTTCTTGGCAGCTTCAATCGCTTTGAGGGCTTGGTCCGAAAGGTGGTATTCGAAGTCTCCTTCGTTGGCGTATTGCGAGAAGTCTGCCTTGTAGTGCTCTTGACCTGTCGTTAGGTTCTGTTCCGTCTCGTCAAACGAATAGGTTCTGTCTTCCTCTTCCGCTTTTCTTGTTGAGGATGGACGGCGTACCTCGTTGATGGTTCGGAAACCGGGGTGTTCGGCAGGATTGTAGTTCTCGTAAAGATTGCCGTTGCGTAGTTTGTCCAGTTGGTCTTTTGCCTTGTAGTAGTTGTCCTCTGCTGCATTCAGTTCCTGCTCGGCCCTTTCTAAGGATTCGAACGCTTCACTCGAGGCTTCAGCCCGTTGGGTGGTGTTGCGCAACTCGCCTACGATGGATTTGGCTTTGTTGTATCTCGTTTCTGCCTGCTTCAGGGCAAACTCAGCGTCTTCCTCGGTGAGCGTCATGGCATTGTAGTTGGCATTCGACTTGGACTGGCGGACATTCTTGCGGTCCTGCCATTCCTTTTTCGCTTGCTGTTGAGCTGCCTCTCGTGCCAGTTTCTTCTCTTCGTATTTCGGGTCGTATTTCGCAAAGATGGATTCTGTCATGTTGAACGAAGGCTCTGCGTCAATGCGACTGGCAATGGCTTCGTCTGCCTCGCGTGCGGCGGCATCTGCCGCTTCGTCATAGTAACGGGTTCTTGGACGGATTTCATCTCGTGGCGTCAACGATGGGATGGAGTCTAACGGAACGGATGCTTTTTCTCCTGCTTCATACCCGAAGTAGAGCTGCACCAGGTTCCACGAACGTACGTTCTTTCCATGAGAACGGGCAGGTATCCATCGTGGCATCGTGGCTAAAAATCGTTCCGCTTCTTCGTTGAAGACGTCGTCCGACTTGGTCATCAGTTGCGGTTGCGTGATCTGTCCGTCGCGTTCCACGATGAAGCGACATAATATGGCGTGCTTCGTACTGTCTAGCTTGTTTTTGGCGGGATGCTGGATACGGCCGGCAATGTAGGTGGCTAATGCTTGATCTCCTCCTCGGAAATGTGCTGCGGTATCGACGCGCATACGCAACTCCGCTTCCATCTCAAGTTGTTTTAGTTCGTCCTGACTGTTCTCCTGTTCCTTGTAGGAGGTCTCCTTCGGACAATTGCACTCTTCGTTGATGATGACCGCCGAGGCGCCGGCGCTTGCCAGGACGAATAATACGAGTAATAGTTTGGCTTTCATAGTTTGTATTGTGTCGTGTTTGGTTCTTTGGCGCGCAGATTTGTTCTGCGTCCGTTTGCATTTGGACACAATGATACAAAATGCAGATGCAAATATACAAAAACAAAAGACTTTACGTCCTTACGCCCTGTTTTTTTTGTCTCGCCTGCTTTTTTGCTGTTTACTGTGAGTAACAGAAGCCCCGAAAGGCTTTTTCTATGTCTTTCGGGGCTCCGGCATGTTGGATATGTCTTTCCTGCTTACTCGGCTTTTACGGCGTTTCGCAGTTTTTTACGTTCCTGTTCGTCCAATACGATTTTCCGCAGACGGATTGACTGTGGTGTGATCTCTACGTATTCGTCGCCTTTGATGTATTCGAGGGCTTCTTCCAGCGAGAAGATGATAGGCGGAGCCAGGGCTACCTTGTCGTCAGAACCCGACGCACGCATGTTGGTCAGTTTCTTCGATTTGGTGACGTTGACCACCAGGTCGCCCTCTTTGCAGTGTTCTCCCACAACCTGTCCGGCATATACCTCCTCCTGTGGCGAGATGAAGAATCGTCCGCGGTCTTGCAGCTTGTTGAGCGCATAGGCATAGGCAGTGCCGGTCTCCATGGCGATGATCGATCCGTTGTTGCGGCGTTCGATGTCTCCTTTGTATGGCTCGAATCCGATGAAGCGGTGCGAGATGACTGCCTCGCCGGCTGTGGCGGTCAGTAGGTTGGTACGCAGACCGATGATGCCGCGCGACGGGATGTTGAATTCCAGAAACGTGCGGTCGTTCTTGCTTTGCATCGAGAGCAGTTCACCCTTGCGGACCGATACGAGTTCGATGACTTTTCCCGACACTTCGTCCGGCACAGAGACCGACAACTGCTCGATTGGTTCACAACGCTTCCCGTCTATCTCTTTATAGATCACCTGTGGCTGACCTACCTGTAATTCATATCCCTCACGGCGCATCGTCTCAATCAGGACCGAGAGGTGCAGCACTCCGCGGCCATAGACCGTCCATTTCCCGTCCTCTTCGCCTTTCTTGACGCGTAGGGCAAGGTTCTTGTCCAGTTCTTTGATGAGTCGCTCGTGGATGTGGCGCGATGTGACGAATTTGCCTTCCTTCCCGAAGAACGGCGAGTCGTTGATGGCAAACGTCATCGACATGGTCGGCTCATCTACCGTAATCGGAGGCAGCGCCTCCGGATTCTCAAAGTCGGTCACCGTATCGCCGATCTCGAAGTCGTCCAGTCCGATGATGGCACAGAGGTCGCCGCACCCTACGCTCTCCACTTTCTTTCTTCCCAGTCCTTCGAATGTGTGCAGCTCTTTGATGGTCTGCTTTTCAATCCGACCGTCTCGTTTGACAAGGGAGATCTTCTGTCCCGACTTCAACTCCCCGCGAGCGATTCTGCCGACGGCGATTCTGCCGACGTATGACGAGTAGTCCAAGGTCGTAATGAGCATCTGCGGCGTTCCTTCCTTAATCTTCGGTGCCGGGATGTGTTCAATGATTGCGTCGAGCAGGTAGTTGATGTTGTCCGTCGGGGTCTTCCAGTCCGGACCCATCCAGTTGTTCTTTGCCGAACCATAGACGGTTTGGAAGTCCAGCTGCTCGTCTGTCGCATCCAGGTTGCACATCAGGTCGAAGACCGCCTCCTGCGCAGCTTCCGGCGTGCAGTTCGGCTTGTCAACTTTGTTGACTACCACGATGGGTTTCAGACCCAGCTCCAGGGCTTTCTGCAGTACAAATCGCGTCTGGGGCATCGGTCCTTCGAAGGCATCGACCAGCAGCAGTACGCCGTCCGCCATGTTCAACACCCGCTCTACCTCACCGCCGAAGTCGGCGTGGCCCGGAGTGTCGATGATGTTGATCTTCGTGTCTTTGTAGTTGATCGAGACGTTCTTCGAGAGGATAGTGATGCCTCGCTCACGCTCCAGGTCGTTGTTGTCCATGTAGAGGTCGTCGTGCTGCTCGTTCTCGCGGAATAGTTTTCCCGCCAGCAGCATCTTGTCCACCAGGGTCGTCTTGCCGTGGTCAACGTGTGCGATGATGGCAATATTGCGTATGTTCGTCATGGTCGTTTGGTTTGTCGTGCGTTTTCTTCGAGAACTTCCAGTTCTCGTTTTTTTGTGCCGCAAAGGTATAAAAAAAATGCTTTTTTCTTGCGTATTTGCTCTTTTACTCGTTATATTTGTCAATGGATAAGCATTTTAACCACTTAAAACTTTATGACCATGAAAAAAATCTTCGCACTTTTCCTTTCGACCTTCCTGTTTGCCTCTCTTTTCGCTCAGCAGTCTGTGACGACCTTTCTCGGGATTCCCGTGGACGGCACCGAGCTCTCCATGCGTCAGAAACTCATCAACAAGGGTTTTCGCTATGACCCGTCCTACGACTATCTGGAAGGCGAGTTCAACGGGCGCAGTGTCGATCTTTTTATCAAGACGAACCGTGACAAGGTCTATCGGATTGCTGTCGTTGATAAATACTACTCAGACGAAACGGAGATTCGTATCCGTTTCAATAATCTGTATCGTCAGTTTATGAACAATGAGAAATATATTCTTGACCCAATGGATGAAGTGGGAGTGCTGCCGGAGGATGAGGATATAGACTATAATATTAGTATCAAAAATAAACAATACGAGAGATCTTTCCTTCAAGTAAGTAAGGGGGAGGGTATAAGCGATTCTGTAGATAAATCTGTTTGGTTTGTGATCAAAAAGGCAGAATATGGTGATAAATTCTACATCATTATTTTTTACGACAACAAGCGTAATGCCGCACACGGTGAGGATTTGTAGCCTATTCCAGGTCGATATGCTCCGCCGTGATGCCGTGTCCAAGGAAGATGGAGGCGGTATCGACGAAGCGGTCCGGCGATTCCGTCGTGTAGTAGCGTGTCGTTCCGCCCTTGCTGCACCGTATTTCCATTTCCGGATGGCGACGCAGGTAGTCCGCCAGACTCTTCGCCACCAGGTCTCCCTGCGACAGGATGCGCACTCCCGTCGGCACGTGTTTCCGAATCCATTTCAGTAACAGTGGATAGTGCGTGCAGCCCAGTATCAGGGTGTCTATCTTCCCGTCTTGCTCAAACAGGTGTTCGATGTTTTTCCTTACGAAGTAGTCCGCCCCTTCCGAGTCCGCCTCCCCGGCCTCTACGATCGAGGCCCACAGCGGACACGCCTCGCCTGTGACCGTGATCCCCGGCTCCAGCTTTTCCAGTTCCATGGGGTAGGAGAGGGAAGCGACCGTCCCGACCGTTCCCAGCAGACCGATATGGCCGTTTCTCGACAGCTCCACCACGCTCTCTACCGTCGGACGTATCACGCCCAGAACTCTTCTCTCCGCATCCATTCCCGGCAGGTCTCTCTGCTGTATGGTGCGTAGGGCTTTGGCCGATGCGGTGTTGCACGCCAGGATGATCAGCGGACAGCCCAGTGCGAAGAGTTTTCTGACCGACTCCAGCGTGTAGCGATAGACCACGTCATACGAGCGGTTGCCGTAAGGCGCACGCGCGTTGTCGCCCAGGTAAATAAGGTCGTATTGCGGCAGCGTGCGCTGGATCTCTCGCAGGATCGTCAGACCTCCATATCCCGAGTCGAAGACACCGATAGGTGTGATGGGTTCGTTCATTTTTTTTTTCGCTTTCGTTCTGTAGGCTCTTCTGACAAAGATACGGGAAAAAACCGGAATGGAAACAACGCTTTTATTGCTTCCATTCCGGTCCTCTTTCTTTTTCGGCAGTCCTGCCGCTGTTTTCCCCTTTTCTATTTCAGGTTCTCTTTGAAGAACGCCTCGATCTTCTCGTACGGGATTACTCCCGCTTGGTCGTCATAGAGATCCACATGCGATGCCCCTGCGATAATCATCAGTTCCTTGTTTCCCTCTTTGTAGCTGCCGGCGTATTTTCCCGTAGGAATCTCGTTGGCGGTCGCACATTCTGCTACCGACGAGGCGAAGGCTTTCTTGCCCGTCATCTTTTCATAGGCGTACTCCGAGAAGTAGCGTGAGTGGGCCTTCTCCCCGTGCAGGAGCAATACGGCGCTCTCAATCTCGTCGGCGTAGTCGAGTATTGGCTGGTTGATGAATGACTGACAGCCTACGACGTTCCATCCGTCGGTCGAGTTGCCGCTGCGCTCATGGTAGCCGCGCTTTGTCTTGTAGTAGGAATGGTAGTCCTTGACGAACCATGGCGCTCCCTCTGGCAGCGGGTCGATTACCCCGCCGGCACGCTTGTACGCCCCGTTGCGGAAGTCTTCGGTGCGCTGTGCCGCCATCGCTTTGCGTTTTTCCATCCGTTGCTCTTTGGTCGCTTCGCTCATGAAGTATCCCTCGCGGCTCACCTTGGTCATGTCGTACATGGTCGAGGCAACGGTGGCTTTGATGCGCGGATCAAGGGCAGCGGCGTTGATGGCCATGCCGCCGAATCCGCAGATACCGATGATGCCGATGCGCTGCGGATCTACGTTGTCCTGAACGGAGAGGAAGTCAACCGCGGCGAGGAAGTCTTCGGTGTTGATGTCTGGCGATGCCATGCGGCGAGGCTCGCCGCCGCTCTCGCCCGTAAACGACGGGTCGAAGGCAATGGCAAGGAACCCCATCTCGGCCATGTGCTGCGCATAGAGGCCGCTCGACTGCTCTTTCACGGCCCCGAACGGACCGCTCACCGCGATGGCTGGCAACTTCCCTTCGGAGCCTTTGGGGCTGTACAGGTCGGCGGCCAGTTCGATGCCGTATCGGTTCTTGAACGTAACTTTCCGGTGTTCCACCTTCTCGCTCTTGGCGAAGGTCTTGTCCCATTCTTGGGTCATTTCTAATGTGCTGTTCATGTTCTCGTTGTTGGGTTTGTTCTCACACTTGGGCGTACACGCTGCGAGCAGTCCCGCGGCGAGTACGACGATGGTTGTCATTCTGTGCATGATGGTCTCTTTTTGGTTTTTGGGTATACGGACCGGAGGCTTTCCTTATAGTTCTTCTCAGTGTCTGCTGTTCGTTTCATGGGAGGAATACTCCAGGCTTTCTCTGAGGATTTCTTTGACGTCATCCGCCTTCAGGTCCAGGTAACCGGCAGGGTAGAGGATCGTGCCTTCCGTGATGCCGTCGATCATCTCTTCCGTGGCTCCTGTCTCGCGGATGCTCCGTGGCAGGCCGATTTCCTTCATCCAGTCTTCCAGGGCTTTCAGTCCGGCTTCCGCTGTCTGTTCGTCAGTGAGTCCTTCGCCGCTGATGTTCCATACGTTCTTGGCGAAGCGTACGAATTTCGGAAGACCGCCTTTCATGGCTCGTCGGTAGTACGGCAGCGAGACCGCCGCCAGACAATAGCCGTGAGGCGCATGGGTCCATGCTCCCACGCTGTGACCGATCATGTGCACCATCCAGTCTTGCTGCTTGCCACATCCTACGAGGGTGTTCAGGGCCCACGTCGCCGTCCACATGATGTTCGACCGTGCTTCGTAGTTCTTCGGGTCTTTCACCGCAACGCGCGAGGCGACGATCAGAGAACGCATCAGACCTTCGGAAATGTAGTCGCTGGTGTTGTCGTCATAGTCGGAGAAGTACTGCTCCATGATGTGGTTCATGATGTCGTAGATGCCGGCTTTCATCTGCTCCTCCGGCACGCTCATCGTGAATCGCGGATTCAGGATCGAGAATTTCGGCATCAGACGGCTGTCGAATACGTGACCCACCTTGAAGGTGTGCGCCGCATCCGTTATCACGCTGCCGGCATTCATCTCCGAACCGGTGCCTGCCATGGTCAGGATGCACCCCACCGGCAATATGCGCTGACCCTCTGCGGGGGCCTCTTGGTTGAGCCAGTATTTCTCCCAGTAGTCGCCATCGCAATAGACCGAGGCGGCTACGGCTTTCGAGTAGTCACACACGCTCCCGCCACCGAGGGCAAGGATCAGGTCAACCGACCCATCGCGCGCTATCTTCACTCCCTCGTTCAGCTTCTCCAGCGTCGGATTGCTCATCACGCCTGGGTTCTCCACGATTCTCTTGCCCGATTCCTTCAGGACCGCGACCACTTGGTCGTAGATGCCGTTGCGCTTCACGCTGCCGCTGCCGTAGTTCAGCATCACCACCGGACCGTATGTTTTCAACTCGTCTTTCAGGTAGTTCAGCGACTCTTCTCCGAAGTATAGTCGGGTGGGGTTGTAGTATGAAAAGTTTCCTAACATCGTTTCTTATTTTAGTGGGTTATATACTTCATTCGTTACGGCTTCCAGCCATTCGTTTCTCGCTCCTTCCTTCACGTCTTTGTGGTACGTCAGGTGCTGGAACCATGAGTCTTTCGCTGCGCCGTGCCAGTGTTTCACGCCTTCCGGGACGTTGATGACCGTGCCTGGCGTCATCTCTACGGCCTCCTTGCCCCATTCCTGATACCACCCCCGGCCCGCAACGCAGATCAGCACCTGTACCTGTCCGTAGTGTACGTGCCAGTTGTTGCGGCAACCTGGCTCGAAGGTGACGTTGAACAGCCCGCCCATGTCCGCCAGGTAACTCTGACCGGAGAAGTACGCTCCGTATGGGTTCGGATCTCCTTTCGGCCATGTCGTCGACAGGGTGTACCCCTCCTGCGTCAGGTAACGCGTCAGTTCCTCCACCGTTTCCGGTGCATTTCCCATGTTCACCGCACCCTTTTTGTGGGCTGCCAACTGCGGACTGACTCCGCTCAGACCGCTCAGCGCCGCCACGGTGACAATCTCGCGGTCCGCCTCTGTCAACTGGTCGCTGGCGAAGATGTCTCCGAAGAGGTGGGACTTCAGGTAGTAGTCGTCCTGCGGACAGAACGCATAGTCGAACGGCTGACCCGTGAGCCTTGTCTGCTTCTCTTTTCCCAGTTCATAGGCCTTGCGTGCGTCGTCCCACGCCTCGGGGCGTTTCCAGGGTTTCCCTTCTTTCCAGTTTGCGTCACGCTTTTCCAGAACCTTGCTGAGTACGCCCAGTGCGTTCAGCGAGCGGGGAAATCCCGTATATGCGTACAACTGAGAGAATACTTCTTTCAGTTCGTTCACGCTCACTCCGTTGTCCAGTGCTGTGCGCACTGCAGGCTCCAGCCGCTTCACGTCGTCCTGTGCCATCAGGCACGCACACGCCGCCAGCCCTTTCTGACGCTCTGTCAGCGTCTCTGCATTTGCTGTTATCATACTCAATAGTAATGCGATTGTCGTTATGATTTTTTTCATCAATCTTTCGCCTCTGATTTTTATTCGCCGTTTTTCCTTCCGTATCGGTGGAGTCTCACTCCCGCTTTTTTTCAGACTTCCGCCTTCCTAACCGTAGTTCTCGATCAGGTGCTTTACGAACTGCGGATCTCCGAATTGGATCGTCCCGGTGTCTTTCTCGTTCAGGGTGGCTATCTGCCCCATCTCCTCTTCGCTCAGTCTGAAGTCGAATACGTCCAGATTCTCCGCCATGCGCTCCTTATGCGTGCTTTTCGGAATCGCCACGATTCCCCTCTGCGTCAGCCAGCGCAACGCCACCTGTGCCGCACTCTTTCCGTACTTCGCGCCGATGCCGGACAGCGTCGCGTTCTTTACGATGCCATCCACGCCCTGACCGCCTAAAGGACCCCACGCCATCATCCTCGTTCCGAACTCCTTATGGATCGGATCCATGCCACGCTGCTGGATTAGCGTGTTGCACTGCAACTGGTTCACCATCGGTTTTATATGAACGTAGTGCGCGAAGTCATAGAATCTGCCGGCCTGGAAGTTCGATACTCCGATCGCACGCACCTTCCCTGCTTGATAGGCCTTCTCCATCGCCCTCCACGTGCCGAACACGTCATTGTAGGCCTGATGGATCAGCAACAGGTCGATGTACTCCGTCTGCAACTTGTCGAGACTCTCGTCAATGCTCGCTGCCGCCTGCTCCTCGCCGCCGTTCGATATCCACACTTTCGTCGTCAGGAACACGTCCTCACGCTTCACTCCGCTCTTCCTCCATGCTCTTCCCACTCCCTCTTCGTTCTGGTATGCCTGTGCTGTGTCAATCAGTCTGTAACCCACGCTCAGCGCATCGCTCACACATCGCTCACACTCCTCCGGACTCACCAGAAATACGCCGTATCCCAATGCCGGCATCTCCACACCGTTCGATAGTCTTATCTGTTCCATGACATTTTCTCCTTAGTTCGTTAATACCCCAGACCTTTCAGCCATTTTTCCACCTTGTCTTTGTTTGTGCGCACCTCGTGCCCGTAGATGGAGAAACCCTTCAGCACCTCCGCCTCCGGGAACGCTTCCCTCACGTCTTCCTCGCTGTTTCCCAGACCGCTGCCTTCATGCGTCGTGTACGGTATCACCGTCTTTCCCTTCAGCTCTCCGGCATGCTTTTCGAAGAAGGTGAACATCACGCGTGGGTAGGTACCCCACCATATCGGACCGCCGATGAATATCGTGTCATACGCACTCAGGTCCGCCTCGCCCTCATACTCCGGCATTTCGCCCTTCTCGCTCTCTTCTTTGGCAACGCTCGTCAGGGGCATATACGCCATGCTGTCGTACTTGTGCGTCACAATCTCAAACTGATCCGCACCCGTCAGCTCCGTGATGTAGTCGGCTACGATTTTCGTATTGCCCTTCTCGACGTTCCCTACTGCGTAGTTCTCTCCCGCGTGGGAGAAGAAGACGACTAATGCCTTTTGATTCTTTTCCATGGCTTTTTCTTGTTTTGCTCCGCTGCAACCCGCTGCCCATAACAGCAGACTCGCTGCGGCAATCATTATTTTTATCGTTCTCATATTCCCTTATGGTTTTAATGTGCGGAAAACGTTGGATTCATCTTCCTTGCTCTTCCATCACAAAATTCGATGTTTTTTCCCGTCTCGTAGTTTCACAAAAAGCACTCTTTTTTTCACTTTTTCAACAAAAAGCACGCTGTTTTTCAGACGGAATACATAATTTTAGACCATGAAACTGGATTTCCACTATTCTACTGAGTTCTACCGCATGAACTCCCCCGAACTTTCCCACACCTGCATGCACCTCATCTGTACGGCAGGGGAGGGGAGCTTTGTCTTCAACGAACCTTTTTGTTAAGCCAGATGAGCAAAGTCAAACTTGTTTGAACTTTGCCATGGCGAAAAAAGGACTAATGAAATTGAACGATGCTACCATCTCTCACCCAACGACCTTGTCGTTATGCCGTCACCCGACCGGGCACGCAACCTCGCTGCCCATCCCGATATGCGCGTCGAATGGTTCGCCGCCGACCACAGGTTCCTGCTCAATCTTCTGCCTTCCAACAACTACGGCATCGGGGGCAGCATCTCCCTCAACCGCAATCCCGTTATCCCCCTCTCCGAACAGCAGGCCACGCATATCCTCTCCGACTTCCACCGTTTGCGTGACCGCCTCCAATTCCGCAACCTCCTTTTCTATCGCGAACTCATGGGAAGCCTTTGCCTTACCATGATGTACGACATCTTCGAGGCACACGCTCAGCGCGACGCCTCCGACACCCAATCCGACCGTGCCGCCTACATCGTGCGCCAACTCATGGATCTGCTCGCTACCGGAACCACACGCACCGAACGCTCCGTCTCCTACTATGCCGAACGCCTGCACGTCTCGCCGAAATACCTCTCTTCAACCATCAAACGCCTTACCGGCTACAGCGTCGTCTCCTACATCGACCGTTACACCGTCCCGCTGCTCGTCGAACTCCTCAACGACCATCGACTGTCTCTCACCCAGGTCTCCGAACTCATGAACTTCTCTTCCCTTTCCTACTTCAGCCGCTACTGCACCAAACACCTCGGATGCTCACCCGCCGCCTACCGGCGCAGCCTCCAACCCAAAGGCTGATCCTCACCTATCTCTTCGGACGCTCACCCGCCGCCTACCGGCGCAGCCTCCAACCCAGAGGCT
>DGSL01000016.1:90459-115344 GCA_002393965.1 Bacteroidales bacterium UBA4363
GCCTCCAACCCAGAGGCTGATCCTCGCCTATCTCCTCGTCACTCAGTTTGCCGTACGCCTGCGACTCCTTATACTCCTTGAACAGCCAATGCTCCTTTGCCAGCGATATACCCTTGTCGTACAATTCCTTATTCTTCGCACGCAACAGGTTAATCCACAGGTGACCCAACTCATGAACCGTCGTGTTCGAGTTCAGCGTTTTCGGATTCAGGTAGATATGGTTCGCAACGAAATTCCCGTTCTCGTCATACTCCGTCTCGCACCACCCATACACCGTGCCGTTCCTGCCCTTCATCTGCCGGACGTTGGAAGTTCCGTGGTAAACGGTCATGAAGCTTGGAGAGTCGCTGCTTGTGCGGATAAATCTAATGCGAGGCTTCGAGCTTCCGTCATGCTGACTCTTTACTGTTGCATACGGTAAATTTCCTCTGCTTTGTTCAGCACTTGTTCTTGTGTTGGATATACCCCCTTCTTGAGGTTCTGATTCATCCACTCCAGCATCAACATCACCCTCCACTCTGGTCTGCACATTAGCCCGACCATTATTTTGCTGTCTGTATCCATCTCTAAAAGATTCAAACCGCCTGCTAAAATCTTCTGCGCTTCTGAAAGTTTCATTCGCTATTGCTTTTTCAAATGCGTTTATAAATTCCCTATCAGCCTCTATGTCGAATACGGCTCTCGCCTTAACATTCTTATCCTCGCCAAAGTAATCACAAAAATACCAATTATCCGCAGAACGCACTATAACTCCAAACCTTGTTTTGTCTTGAAAACGCTCAAACAAGCTTGATGAAATAACCGCAAACTCTCTTTTGTCAATAGGAATATAATATTCACCTCCCTCACTCATTATCTGCGCCTCTCCACGCTCGTTGAGCAGTGCCTCCGCCGCCACGGCAGGGTCCACGCCGTTCACCTTGGCGTATGCTATCACATCCCTTGCGAACGGTGTCTTCGGCTCTGTCCCGTCCATCAGTTCGTCGAGCGCGTGTACCTCCAGTGTTCCGCCACTCGCAAAACCCTCATCACGTTCCCCCATCCTCCATCCCTCCTCCGCTGGCCCCCTCTTTCCCCTTTGACTTCTCTAATAACGCATAGACAAAATATTGTTGAAACAAAGATGAAACATACATAAAACAAATATATAATATAGATAAGACATAGATAAAGCATAGTTATAACATAGATAAGGCATAGATAACATATAGATAAAGTATAGATAAGGTATAGATATAATATATATAAGACATTCATAAGTCATATATAAGGCAATGTTGAAACACTTCCTCTCCACTCTTGTCCCACTGTCTGTCTTCTTTTCTCTCGCCACCGATTTTGCTCCGACTCCCGGTTGATACGGAGTGGCATTCGACGGAATACCGGGTGCCGTTCCTCTTGGCATTGAGAATAACCATTCCGGTTTCTCGGCATTCTTCTTACAAACTCCCTTTTAAATGCTTTATAACATAAGGTATTGAGGATGTTTAGGCGCGGATCTTGTATATTTGTGGATATGTTAATTGGGAGGCGAACGAAATGGAAAGGAATAAAAACAAATACACCATGTGATGCCTCCATCCCTCCATTCACGATATCGACTACGCTTTCGTATAGGACTAAAAAAAGCACCCCTGTCAGGATTCCCTGACAGGGGTGCTTTTTTAGTCTTCGGGAGACCCCACTATCGTCTGTCATTATTCTTTCCTGTTTCGGAAAGGAGACAGATCACGGTAGGGTGTTTCACGTCCTCTTCGGAGGATGTGATTACTTCGCTCCGACTCCCGGTTGATACGGAGTGGCATTCGACGGAATACCGAGTGCCTTACGTACGGCAGCCGTGATGCTGACCGCCTTGGTAGAGTGGAATATCAGTGAGCCTTCTTCCACTACGTAGTCAATACCCTGGGCATTGGCGACGTCGTTGATGGCGGTACGGATCTTGTTGATGACGGGCATCATCTCCGTCTCCTGTGCTTTCTGCACACTCTCCGTTGCGTTCTGACGGAAGTTCTGGATTCTCTGATCCAGGGCTGCCAGTTCGTCGCGTTTGTCTTTCAGGATGGTCTGGTCCGTGGCTGGGTTCGACTCCAGTTTCTGGTACTCCTCCAACTTCTTCTGACCTTCCTGATTCAACTTCAGCAACTGGTCTTCATACTGTTTCGAGGTGGATTCCAACTTCGTCATCGCAGTCTTGTATTCCGGACTGACCATCATGATCTCCTGGGTGTTGACGTAGGCGAAATTGTTCTGTGCCGATGCTGCCAATGGCAGTACACACAGCAGGAGTCCGAGAAGTGTTTTCGTTGTTTTCATTTTTTTCTTTATCCTTTTTTGATTGTTTTGTTTTCGAATAGGGGAGGGTTATTTCGCATAACCCAACTTGGTGAGCACCTCGTCCGAGATATCTGACTTCGCTCCGACATAGACGATCGATTGTGCCGACGTCTTGTCCAGGACAATGGAGTAGCCGCCAGCGTCGGCAACGGACTTCACCGCCGAATACACCTCGTCCTGTATAGGCTTCAGCAATGCTTCCCGTTTCTTGTACAACTCGCCGTCCTGACCGAAGTATTTGCGCTTCAGGTCTGCCGTGGCTTTCTCCTTTGCCACAATCTCGTTTTCTCGCTTCACCTGCATTTCCTTCGAGAGGAAGACCAGTTCCGTCTGGTAGTTCTCATACATGCTCTTGGCTTCAGCCGTCGAGGCATCGATCTCTTTCTTCCATTTCTGCGTGACCTGGTTCAGCTGCTCCGAGGCTGACTCATACGCTGGCACGTTCTTGAGGATGTATTGCATGTCAACTACGGCAACGCCGTTCTTCTGTGCCGTGGCTCCTATGACGAATAGGAGGAGAGGGAGGAGTGTGATGATTCTTTTCATGGTCCGTGTTTTTTTTATGTTTATATAGGTTCTTCTCTTTCGTTTCGGCAAATTCCGTGCCAAGCGTTTCCTTACCGTGCGTTAGAATTCCTGACCGATGATGAAGGAGAAGTGTGAACCCGAGTAGGACGGCGTGTTCTTCACTTCGTCAAATCCATAACCCCAGTCAACGCCCATCAGTCCGAACATCGGCAGGAACAGACGGACTCCGACACCCGCCGAACGCTTCAAATCGAACGGGTCAAACTCCGTGAATTCCGACCAGCAGTTTCCACCCTCTACGAACGCAAGGGCATAGATCGTCGTAGTGCCCTTCAGCACCAAAGGATACCGCAACTCCATCGTCAGACGCGTATACAGGTTTCCGTTATAACCACCCGTCGACGTGTACGGCGTCAGCGATCCGGACGAGTAACCGCGCAGACCAATCGTCTCGGTCGAGTAGGTCGAGTACGAACCCGACATGCCGTCGCCACCCATGTAGAAAGTGCCGAACGGTGAGCGACGGTCCGAGTTGTAATAACCCAGGAATCCGTACTCCATGCGAGTCATCACGACGAGCTTCTGGTCCTTCGTCAGCGGTGTGAACAGACGTCCCTTGAATTTCCACTTGTGGTATTCCAACCATCTGTAGCGCTCCGAGTCCTTCAGCTTCGAGAAGTCTCGGTGGTCAAAGAGTGAATACGGCGGCGTGAACTCACACGAGAGTGAGAACGCCGAACCCTGACGTGTGTAGATAGGGTTGTCAATCGACGAACGACCCAGCGTCAGGTCGATGGAGAAGTTGTTGGCCGTTCCGTCCGTCATGATGAAGTAGGTCCAGTTCTTCAGACTGTATCGCTGATAGTTCAGCGAGGTGTTCAGTGTGAAGTAGTCGTCCGGCCAGTTCAGACGCTTGCCCAGACCCAGCGATACGCCGAAGATGTGCACGTATTTGTCCGGGTCAATGTCATACGCATAGTACGTGCCGTAGTCCGACGATGAGTACATCGACGAGTAGTAGTTCGACGCATACACGTTCGAACGCGACGAAACTCCCGACTGCATCGAGTAGTACATCGAGAGCGACAGCTGATTCGGACGCTTGCCGCCAAACCAGTTATCGACAAACGTGCCCGAGAACGACGTGTAGTACGAACCGTTCGTCGTCGCACGCAACGACAGTGTCTGACCCTCGCCCTGGGGAACGATGCGATACGTCTCCGGCTTGAAGAGGTTCTGGATCGCAAAGTTCGTGAATTTGATGCCGAGAGAACCCGTCAGACCCGTCGCTCCGTAACCCAGCGACATCTCAATCTGGTCTGACGATTTGGTCTCCAGGTTGTAGTTGATGTCCACCGTCCCGTTCTCTGGATCCGGCTGTATGTCCGGCACGATCTTCTCAGGATCGAAATAACCCATCTGGGCAATCTCTCGCATCGTTCGCATGATGTCCGACTTGCTGTACAACTGACCGGGCTTGGTGCGCAACTCCCGACGGACCACGTGCTCATACACACGGTCATTGCCGTTGATGCCAACACGGTTGATCACAGCCTGTTTCCCTTCGTAGATGCGCATCTCGAAGTCAATCGAGTCGCCTTCTATTCGGGCCTCCACAGGGTCAATGCTCGAGAATAGGTAACCGTTGTCTTGATAGAGGTTCGCTACCGCATCCTCGTCACCCTGAATGCGGTCGTTCAGGTACTTGGCATTATAGACGTCACCCGGTGCAATGCGTAGCAGACGGTTCAGCTCCGCCGTCGAATACAGCGTGTTGCCTACCCAACGGATCGAACGGATATAGTATTTGCGACCCTCGCTCACCTTGATGCGGATATCGACTTTCTCCTTCTTCCCGTGACCGCAGGCATAGACCGTGTCACTCACGATATACGCGTCGCGGTAACCGAACTCATTGAATTTCGACACCAGGTTCTGCTTATCCTCTTTATACAGGTCGCCGACGAATTTCTTTGTCTTGAACAGGTTGTAGAAGCGCGACTCGTTCGTCTTCTTCATAGCGCGGTTCAACTTGTGGCGCGACAGGTGCTCGTTGCCTTCATAGTAGATGCGGTGAACCTTCACCTTCTTTCCTTTGTCAACGGCTATATTGACAAAAACACAGTTCGGCTGCGCATTGTCCGGTATCGACGTGATCTCTACCTCCGCATTGCGATATCCCTTCTCGTTGAAGTATCCCTTGATGACGTGACGCGTCTGGTCTTCATTGTTCGTCGTGAACTGACCGCCGTCAAACAGGTTGATCTGAGGACTCAGGTCCTCTTTCTGCGATTTCTTCAGACCCTCAAAATAGACCTTCGAGATCTTCGGACGCTGCTTCAGTACGATGTTCAGCCAGATCTGGTCCCCCTCCATCTTCGTCGTCGTGATCTTGACGTCATCAAAGAGCCCCTGTTTCCAGAAACGCTTGATGGCATTCGAGATCTCATCTCCGGGCAGCGAGATCGTCTGACCGATGTTCAGACCCGAGAATCCGATGATGATGCTCGGCTCATAGCCCTTCGCTCCCGTGACTTTGATGTCCGCGATCTTGTACGTGTGGGGAGACGAACCGTAGTCGATCTCCAGATATTCGTTCTGACCCATGCTCCGCTGGGGAATGGTCCAGCATAGTAGCAGGAGGGGCAATAGGATGAGGCTTTTCAGATATGTCGTTTTTCTCAGCATTGTGTTTTTTTCGCGTGTGATGGCGTGTTCTTAGTTCAGGTGCTCAGCCTGCTCTTCCGTGAGACCGAAACGGCGTTGACGGTTCTGATAGGCAAGTATAGCCTGTGCCAGGTCGTCTTTGCGGAAGTCCGGCCAGTATTGGTCCGAGAAGTAGAGTTCCGTATACGCAATCTGCCACAGCAGGAAGTTCGAGATGCGCTTCTCGCCTCCCGTACGGATCAGCAAGTCAGGGTCGGGAATGTCATGCGTCTCCAGGAGCGATGTGACGTACGTTTCGTCCACGTCTTCCGCTCTCCGCTTTCCATCCTGAGCCTCCCTCACCGCCGCGCGGAACGCTTCCGTGATCTCCCAGCGCGACGAGTACGACAGGGCAAGGATTACCGTTACACCCGTGTTCTTCGACGCTTTCTCAATACACCCGTCCAGACGGCTGCGCACCTCGCTGCTCATACGGCTGACGTCGCCGATTACGCGCAGGCGGATGTTGTTGTCCATGAGCTTCTGCGTGTTCGCCTCGATGGCATAGACCAGTAGGTCCATCAACGCATCGACTTCTTCCTTCGGACGGTTCCAGTTCTCCGTCGAGAAGGTGTACAACGTCAGGTATTTCACTCCCAGCATCACGCAACCCTGTATGGCTTCGTCCACGGCTTCCAGCGCTTCCTTGTGACCGTCCGTGCGCGGACGGCCTTTCTCCATCGCCCAACGGCCGTTCCCGTCCATGATGATGGCAACATGCGTTGGTACGGGACGGGCTAGCACTTGTTCTTTCAGCGATTCTGTCATAGTATGAGGGTTCTTTTTTGTTCTTTTTAGTTCTTGCAGAAACGGTTCCGGTCCCCAAGGTCTATGCCGATGAAGAGCATGCACATCGAGTACCAGTCGTTATTGATGAGCGACGAACGTTTCTCAAAACGGTAGGGGTTATCCACCAGGTCGAATTTGTCGGTGCAGAGTTTGTGCATCGTCCATTCCACCCCGATGTTGTAGCGGCGGAATATCTTGCACTTGATGCCTGCACCGAATGGAAACGCCACCGTGTAGCGCAACGACTTGCGGTCGTTGTTGTACGCACCCAGACCGATGCCCCCGCAGATGTAAGGAGTGAAGTAGCGCGACCAGATCAGGCTGTTCATCTCTCCGTATTCAAAGAAGTTGAACTCCATCTGCACGTCCGCATTCGCATAGTTCTTCTTCAATGGCGAGCCGATACGTGCAATGTCGACCTGAACCTTCGTCGCCCAGTGTGGGTTCCAGTTACAGCGGAAATAGCCGCCGATGCCCGGACCGATGTCGTTGAACAACGTACGGTTACGGTCTCCTAAGTAGAACGATTCGCCCGCCTTACCGCCGATCTCCCACAACGCCTGAGCCCTCACGCTCCATACGCTGCCGATCGTCAGCAACATCAATAGCACGATTGCTGCGGAATGACGATTCCGCCGCTCTCCTCCCTCTGCCTTGATCCGCTTGTCACGTTGTCCGAAGTCCATCTTCAATGATTGTCTCTGACAATAACGGGCAAAAATACGTAAATTTTCCTGCAGGGCAAAATACACGCTTTCGAAAACGTCCTCTTTCCCTTTATCTCTCTCTTCCCGCCGTTGGGAATAGGCCCAGCGCCTCGTCCTCCTGACGCGTCATCTCGCGCCGGTCATCCGGCTGCTTGTCCTCCTGTCCGCATAGGTGCAGGATGCCGTGTATCACGATGCGGCGCAACTCTTCCTCGAAGGTTGTGCCGTAACTCTCGGCATTGGAGCGTACCGTCTCGGTGGAGATGAAGATGTCTCCGTTCAGGACGTCACCTTCCGTGTAGTCAAACGTGATGATGTCCGTGTAGTAGTCGTGCTGAAGGTACTGACGGTTGACCTCCAGTATCTTTTCGTCACTGCAGAAGATATAGGCCACTTCGCCTATTTTCTTGCCGTGAAGGTGCGCCACTTCCGCAATCCATTTCGATGTCGTCCGGCGTGGAAATCTCGGCACGCGGGGAATTGACGGGTCGTTCTGATAGGTGATCATTTTTTTTCTTTGTTCGTTTCTGCGTGTATTTCGTTTCTTTCTTCGTCTGTCTGGCAGGCTCTCCCCGTTTCGGACCCTACGAACCGATAAGGTACTTCCCGATGCGCGGGACGCTTGACAGGATCCGGACCACCAGTAGCGAGAGTACCGTTACCGACGCTGTCAGCAGCGGAACCGACCATATCGGATTCCCGATGGCCCAATAGATCCGGAAGTGCCACAGGGTCGAGATGACCATGATATGCACCAGATAGATGCCATACGAGTCTCGCGCCAGGACATCCCTCGCCTTAGCTGCCATCCCTCGCACCGACAACCGCCTTTTTCCCGTTGCGTTCGCCTCGTATGCCTTCTCTTCCTCTCCCAGCCGCGTATTGGCAAACAGCAGGAAGACGGCTATCGTCTGGGCAATGGTGTTGATGTGGTAGTAGGTCTGGAATCCAAGGTCAAGCCGTACGGCTTTCCCTTCCGGGAAGGTGTCGGCATACACTCGCCATGCGCACAGGGCCGTGGTGAGAATCAGGACCGACAGGGCTATAAGTCGCATCACTCGGGTCTCTCGATGACCCAGTCCCTCGACGGCTTTCGACAGACGGTATCCCAGGATCATGTAGGGGAAGTACCGCAGATACGAGACGACTTTCCCACACAGGAACCCGGACATCGATTCTTCTATGCTCGGGAACCGCAGCCCCGTGAAGGGCGAGACGTCCGGACTGTGCAACAGGGCACACAGCAGCATCCAGACTGCCAGGAACAGGTCAATCCACACCCATCTCCGCCCCTCTTGCGTGATTCGGCGGATCAGGCGCCCGGCAATGGGAATCAGCGGATACAGCAACAATAACAGATAGACGTACCAGAAGTGCTGCGAGAGACCGCAGTCCATATAACGGCTGCCTATCCAGCTTGCCAGTTCCCCGAGGCTGTGGACCACGGGCTTGGGACGGTTCATGTAGTACTGGAATACGAGCGTACAGAGGGTGATGAACAGAAATGGAAGATAGATCCTCCGCAGGCGCTTCGTTACGAACGATCGGTAGTCGTAGTCCCGACCCAGCATGGCTGCGCCCGCCACCATCAGGAAGATCATGACGGCAAAGCGTACCGCTGCCGTCTGCACGTCGCCCGTGATGAAGGCGTCCATGTTTTTCTTGAACGACATCTTCACCACCGGAGTGGCAATGTGTATCCAGATGACCGACAACATACCCACCACGCGTAGCGTGTCGTAGTAGTCAATGCGGGTGTTCGGACTTGAACCTTTCTGCTTGTTCATGAAAAAAAATAAATCGCTGTCGTTTACTTCTCCCTTTCCCCTATGGGTGGCTGACGAGGGTGGGAGAGACGCTTCCATTGGATGCTATCCGAAGAAGAAGTACGCAATGAAGATGGCTGCTATGATGCCCGCCAGGTCGGCTATCAGACCGCAACTCACTGCATGGCGCGTGTTGCGGATGCCTACACTGCCGAAGTACACGGCAAGGATATAGAATGTTGTGTCCGTCGAACCCTGGAAGATGCATGCCAGTCGGCCTACAAACGAATCGACGCCGTACGAACTCATCGCATCCACCATCATGCCCCTGGCTCCACTGCCCGAAAGCGGCTTCATCAGCGCCGTCGGCAATGCGCCCACGAAGTCCGTATTCGCTCCGCACAGACCGACAACCCACCCGATGCCGTCCGTTACCATGTCCATCGCTCCCGAGGCACGGAACACGCCGATGCCTACCAGGATCGCCACCAGGTACGGGATGATGCGGATCGCTGTTGTGAAGCCCTCTTTCGCTCCTTCGATGAAGGAGTCATAGACGTTGATTTTCTTGCGCACTCCCGCCAGGATGAAGGCAATGATGATGCTCATCAGGAGGATGTTCGCTGACGTGGTCGATACGACGTTGATCTCCGACTCAGCCAAACGGCTGAACCCCCAGATGATTCCGGCAAAGAATAGCGAGACACCGCCCAGCGTGACCAGCATCGTGCGGTTCAGTAGGTTGATGCGCTGAACCAGCGAGGTTGCGATGATGCCAACCAGCGTCGAGACGAACGTGGCAAGCAGGATCGGGAGAAAGATGTCAGTAGGTTGCGCTGCTCCCATCTGGGCACGATAGACCATGATCGATATCGGTATCAGGGTCAGACCGCTCGTGTTCATGACCAGGAACATGATCATCGGATTCGAGGCTGTGTCCTTTTTGGGGTTCAACTCCTGCAGCTGCTCCATCGCTTTCAGACCCAGTGGGGTGGCGGCATTGTCCAATCCCAGCATGTTTGCCGCGATGTTCATGAAGATCGAACCCGTTACCGGATGACCCTTGGGAATCTCCGGGAAGAGTTTCGTGAAAACAGGACTGAGCAGACGGGCAAGAAAGTGGACCACGCCTCCCTTTTCTCCGATTTTCATGATGCCGAGCCATAAGGTCAGCACGCCCGTCAGACCAATCGAAATCTCAAAGGCGGTCTTCGAGGTCTCGAACGTGGCGTTCATCATCGCCGGAAAGACCTCTACATTGCCCATTACGATCAGTTTGAACAGCGCAATGACAAAGGCAATCAGAAAAAAAGCAATCCAGATGTAGTTTAGTACCATTGTTTCCTGATTTTTTTTATTTCCGTTTTAGCGAACCGTTTGTCGAGGGTACATACACCGGATTGGCTGGGTCAACCAGTATGTTCTTCAGATTCGGACAGTTGTAGAAGGCGTCGTCGGCAATCTGTGTCGTCGTCGCCGGGATGCGGACCCGCACCAGCGAGTTGCAACCCGCAAAGGTGCGCTGGTCCACCGTCGTGAGCGACGGCGGTAGGTTGATCTCCGTCAGGGCGGAGAAGTAGAAGGCTCGCTTGCCCAGACTCGTGAGCGACGACGGCAACTGAATGGTGGCTACGTTCGTCATGTGGAAGGCGTCGTCTCCAATCGTCGTGACCGACTGTGGCAACACGACACACTCAAGGAACATGCATCCCGAGAAGGCTGCATTGCCCACTTTCAACAGCGAATTGCCCGTTGCAATCACTGACATCAGTTTGCGACAACCGGCAAAGGCTCTCTCGCCGATTTCTGTCACGCGGTAACACTTCCCTCCATGCCTTACCTCGGCAGGGATTGTGATCTCGCCACCGTATTTCTCCGCTTTGCTGACGACGATGGCATTCTCTCCGTCAATGCGGTAGGCGATGCCCCGGCTCTCAAATGTCTGGGCCATTAGGACTCCAGTCAGCGCCAGCAACGCAAGCGTTATCTTAATTCGTGCCTGTTTCATGTTCGGTTTCTCTTTTTTAGTGAATGACTTTTGGTTGAACGTAACAAAAATACGCTTTTTTGTTCATATATTCAGCATCTTCCGATCTGTAATGTGATGCTTCCTCCGTTTCCGTATGTCTCCATCCTCGTTTTTATGACTATCTTTGTTCTGTCCAACATTCTTTTTTTACTATGCCTTTTTACGGATTGGGTCGCGATGCGACTAGAACTTTCAAGTGTCTTTACAAGGGTCGCGAACGCGAATGCCCTATCGGATGCGAACAGTGCGGCTACCCGCTCAAGGTGCTCGGCGATGCCGCCCTGCGCAACGGCGATGTGGTGATGTGTATCGTGCTCTACCGCAAGGCTCTCGAACTCACCCCCGACTATCCCGATGTATGGAACAACCTGGCGAACGTCCTGGCTTCCGCCATGCACTATTCCGAGGCAATCGACGCATTCGACCACGCCCTCGCTATCGACCCTTCCTACGGAAAGGCAATGCGTGGCAGGGCCACCGCACTCCGACACCTCATGCGCTACGATGAGGCGCTCTCGCAGATAGAGGAGCTCCTCTCGCTCTATGCCGATGAACGGGCCATGCGCGAACGCGACGAGATCCTCGCACAACTCGACCTCCGCTCCCGGCCGCTACGGCGCGCCGGCGAGGAGACTCTGCGACACATTCTTTCCTACGGCCGTTCCGAACGCTTCTTCCTCTATGACTCCACACCCTATGTCCGTCGTGTGTGGGACCGAGCCGAGGTGACCGCCGTCGGCGTATTCTCCATGACGCTGGACAGCACGGCTCAGACACCCGGCGAGGGACCCTCCTGGCTGCGTGTGTCTTCTCCCTCTCTATCCCGACGTTCCCTGCGGCAGGCACTCTCTCGTTGCCTATGGGCGGGCATGGCATCTGTGCTGCTCAACGACCGCATCGATGACGAATCTCTGCGACAGGCTGACTACGAGCAGGTAGGCTTCCTCGGAGTCCTGACGTCCGACTGGTCGCTCGACGAACTGCCTTCGACGGTGCTTTCGATGATGAAGGCCGATACGGTCGTCATGCAGGCACTCGATGATCAGGCGCTGACTCTCGATCTGCAACGCTTCCAGTCTCAGACGGACGAGCTCGCACGCGTGGCACTCGATGCCTTCGACCTTCAACTCCGACAACTCGATTCTCAGGGGCGTTTCTCCCTCCACGACGAGATCCGACAGGAAGATTATTACGAGTGTGCACGCGCCGTATTCTTGGCGGGTGCCTGCCTTATCGCCCATCTCAAGGATGTCTTCTGAGACTTGCCCGCCTCCCGACGATTCTTCCTTCTCTGACGATGACGGATTCTTTGAACGATAACGAGACGCCCCGTCCTGCTACTCTGTGCAGGACGGGGCGTGTTTCTCTGAGGTCTCCAGCTCTTAGAACCGCATCTCTATGCCTCCCTTGGGCCAGATTCCTGGCTGACGCAGACCACCGTAGTCAACATACGATCGGTCCAGTAGGTTCTGCGCTTCGGCATACAGGGTGAGGTGCTTCAGCAGGCACGACTCTCCTCCTCGATGCCACGCAAGGCGCAGGTTGACAAGTACAAACGGCTTGTAATCATGCGACGTGGCGCGCTCATCGGTCCACGTTCCGCAACGCTGGTTCCAACTCCCGGACCACGAGGCTTCCAGCCCTCCCATCGGACCGTCCTCACGGCCGATGATACGGTGACGCAACGTCAGGGCAATGCGCTGACGGAGGTAGTCGAGGGCATACTGCGACAACAGACCCTCAGAGTCTTTGTCCAGATGTACGAGGTCGTAACTCAGTCGTGCATCACGTAGATACAGATGCGGAGCAGTTCCTTGCAGGCTGATGACCGCATTCAGACCCGTAGCGTTGAGCGAGGTGTGGTTCAGACAGCGCCAGCGTTCTTCCTCCGGTCGCCGAACCCAGTCGATGAGGTTCTTTCCGTGACGGTGAAAGGCAGCGAGACTGCCCGAAAGACGAAGGTCCGGACTGCCAATGCGCTGGTTCTCCATCCGTAATCCGCATTCGACGCTGAGCGAGGTCTCAGGTCCTAACGACGGATTGGAGAGATGGTCCGCCGATGAGTAGTAGAGGTCCGTGAAGGTCGGGTAACGCAACGCACGACCCAACGACGCATACGCTTTCAGCACACGGCTCACTTCCAACGTGGCATCCGCACCGTAGGTGAAGTCCGGACGAAAGTCGGACGAGAGTTCAAGGGCTCCGCCGAACGCGACGCTCAGACGATGCAGACGGAGACTCTGGTCCATATACAGATGGAGGTTCCGACGCGTCTTGTGATGCGTGAAGTAGGATTCGTCGTTCGTGAACCATACCTTGTGCGACGCCGTTGCTTCGCCCAGGACGTTGCTGCGTATATGCTCAAAACGGAATTCTCCGCCGAATGACGTACGCCCGATCTTCGAGAAGAGGGAGGCACGCAGACCCGTCGTGACAACGTCTGTCTGGTGAAAGTTCGCTCCCGAATACCACGAGGCGGCATTCGACGCGTTCCGGAAGAGGTCGAAACGGTCTAAGTGCTCACGCCACGCAACGGACGGACTGAGGACAATAGGACCCATCTTGCGAGTCGTGGACAGGGTGACGAACGAGGTGTTCGTGCGTTCATATTGGTCTGGATATTTCAGCGAGTAGAACCGCAGTGCCCCGTAGGATTTCTGCTGGAAACCCGCTTGCATGTTCATGTTGCCCAGCACACCGCTTTGGTGACGCACCTGAGCGAAGGCATTGACAAGGTCATAGTCGGTGTTCGCACGGTAACCGTCACAGTGGCTGTAGTCCAAGGCGGTCAACATCGTGGTCTTTGGCGTGCGTATAGTAAGGGAACCCGATGGGTTGCTCAACCCGTGGTCGCCTCCTCTGTAGGAGAGACGCGCGTCCAAATCGCTCCCTTTGCCCTCACTACTGCCGGCAGGGGATTCTGGAGACGTTTTCTCACTGGCTGTGACGATGTTGATGACGCCGGCAAAGGCATTGGGACCCATTAGGCGGGCGTCAGGACCCCGCAGGATTTCGATGTGGTCAATCTCGCTCAGCGAGATCGGGAGATCAAGGGCGTAATGGCCCGTCTGAGGGTCGGAGAGGTTGATGCCGTTTAACGAGACAAGCATCTGGTCGAAGGTGCCGCCGCGAATGGAAAGGTCCGCTTGCGTCTCCGTACCGCGCTCACGGACGTCAACGCCCGAGACGAAACGCAATAGCTCTGGCAGACTGCGGACGGGGGCGGCAGCAATGACCTCGTGAGGAACGACCTCAATGGACCCGCTCATGTGACTCTGGAGTTCGATGCGTGACTCGTTCACCTCCGCTTCGCGCAGGGTGACCGTGCGCAGCGTGTCGCTCGTGCGGGCAAAACTCGTCGCTCCCGGCAGGCTCAGCAGCGTACATCCTAACGATAGTACGCCGATACGTACCTCGCGCTTCATGCTCACGAAGGACGCATAACCCTTGCCCGACCAACGGCGAAACGTCAGAGGCTTTACCGCGCTTCTTTTGTGTTGGTTGATTCTGTTCATGATAGAATTTAGGTTGAATAAATAAATGAATAAATAAAAAAAAGACGTCCGGCTCAGCAGACCTTTCTGTTTGGAAAGGGGATTGTCGAACCGGACGTTTTACTGTTTGATTGATGTGGGCCCAACCGGGCTTGAACCGATGACTCCCTGATTATGAGTCAGGTGCTCTAACCAACTGAGCTATGGGCCCTGCAAGATGACGGATTCTCTCCAGCTATGGGATAACGTGCAAAAAAGTACGTATATTTGCACCTGCATTTCCGTTTTGCGACTGCAAAAGTAGTTAAAAAAGGAAAACTGCCAAACACTATGATGGAAAAATATGGCGCTGAGACGATTCTGCCATCCGAAATCGACACGCTGATGTTCGACTTCGGTGGTGTGCTGGTCAACCTCCGACAGGAACGCTGTGTGAACGCCTTTCGGCAACTCGGCGTGACTCATATCGAGGATTATATCAGTAAGTATAGCCAGAACGGACTCTTCCTTGAACTGGAGAAAGGGACTGTCTCTCGGGCGCAGTTCTACGACAACCTCCGACGCGAAGTCGGAATCGTTTGCTCCGATAGACAGATCGATGACGCATGGAATGCCTTCCTCGTCGATATCCCGCAGACGAAACTTTCCATGCTTGAGACGCTGCGCGCTCACTACCGCGTCATCATGCTTAGCAATACGAACGAGATTCACTGGCAGTGGGCTCTCAACGCGTTCGGCGACGTGTCACGCTATTTCGACCACACCTATCTCTCGTTCCAGATCAAGGCGGCGAAACCCGATCGCGCCATTTTTGACTATGTCCTGCGCCACGAGACGAATATGCCTTCCCACATTTTCTTTATCGACGACGGAATCAAGAATATACAGACAGCCGCCCAACTGGGGTTCCATACCTACCTGGCCTCTGAGAGAGAGGATTTTACTTCGTTGTTCCCACACGTTTTTGCCTCTTAACCATAGCGCATGAAACAGATAGAGAGTTCAGAACATTACGGACGAGGGTCCTACGTTGCCACCATCGGATTCTTCGATGGCGTACATCGTGGCCATCGCTTCCTGCTCGAACAGTTGCGCGCTACGGCACGCCGACGCGGACTGCCCTCTCTCGTCATCACGTTCGATAACCACCCCAAGACAGTGGTCAACCCTTCTGCCTCACTGCCGCTGCTCTCTACGACGGAGGAGAAACTACGACTGCTCGACAATCAGGGCGTGGACGGCTGCGTACTGCTCTATTTCACGAAGCAGATGGCTGGCCTCACGGCTCGTCAGTTCCTCGAACAGGAGATCGTCGGTAATCTTGGCGTCGATACGCTTCTCATCGGATACGACCACCGCTTCGGACACGATCGACGCGAAGGGTTCGACGACTACGTGCGCTATGGACGCGAACTTGGACTTGAAATAGAGGCGGTCCCGTCGCTCGAGGAGGTCAACGGAACCCGCGTGAGCTCAACCATCATACGCAACCTGCTCCTCGATGGACAACCCCAGCAGGCAGCCGATCTGCTTGGCAGACCCTATAGCATGACTGGCTTCGTCGAGGCAGGACACCGTATCGGACGGACCTTCGGTTTCCCTACGGCAAACCTCCGGCTGGGGGATAAGAATAAACTCATTCCCAAACACGGAGTCTATGCCGTCAAGGTGACGGTCAACGACGAACGACAGTTCCTGGGTATGATGAATATCGGTGTCAGACCGACTCTCGACAACGGACAGAATGTCTCACTCGAGGTCAACCTCTTTAATTATACGGGCGATCTCTACGCTCACCGGATCAAGGTACAGTTCTTCCACTATCTCCGCGAGGAACGTAGGTTCGAATCCATCGAAAGCTTGAAAGAACAGATTACGAAGGACCAGAGACAGATAGAGGACTTTTTTTCATGCCCACCCCCGAAAATAAACTTATAATCTGAGGTAGATGAGAATCAATAGCAACCAGGATGGTAAAAACAGACTCTCGACTTTGATCAGGCCGAGCCTCGGCGCGGTTTTCTTTCCTTTGACATTGTGCATCGTCTTATGGGGCATCGGTTTTTTCTGCGCTCCCGAGGAGACTTGGAACTGTGAGATGAGTAGCCCCTTCGACGCCCCTCTGGCAGAATGGATGGACCCCGATTCTCTCCTCTCGCACCTCGTGGGGGCAATCGCCGTTCTCCTCACTGCCGCCTCCATTATCCGCGTCAACGAACGACGTTCTTTCATCCCGACACGTACCCTCATGCCTTTCTTCCTCTATATCGTCCTGATGGGTGTCAATGTCAATGTTCACGCTTTCACGCTCTCCCAGATCAGCAATCTCTTCCTGCTTTCTGCCATCAGCGTGATGATGGGCACCTACCGCCATTTCCAGCCCGTGGGCGACTCTTTCCGTGTCGGGGTCCTGATCGGATGCGCTGGCATCTTCTGCGCTGAATACCTCTATCTCACGTTGGTGATGTGGATCTGTATGTTCCGGCTGAACAGCCTCACAATCCGCACTTTCCTCGCTACGCTGCTCGGCGTCTTCCTGCCGGCAGTCTCCTTCACGTTCTTCGTCTATTTCTTCTTCGGCGTCGATCAGATGATCGCCCTCTTTTGGTCGTATGTCGAGTTGGTCTATATCCCGTTCCCCGAGTTTGAGTATTCACTCATTATCTATCTCTTTTTTGGCATACTGCTCTTCGAGTCGGTGTTCAGTATGTTCAGTTCAACACGCTCCAGTGTCCACGACAACGTACGCCCTCACAAACTCGTCGGGACCCTCTCCTGGTTCCTTGTGGGCAGCATCGTTTTCTTCTTGCTCTTTACGCAGAAGATGCCGGCAATGTACGCGTTGGGCGCGATGTTCTCCTCAGCCCTGCTCGGCAATTATTTCACGATGAATAGCGGACGGCTGACCAACGTGCTGTTCTTTGTGCTGATGGCAAGTGCGTTGCTCTATTTTCTCGATTCGGTTATCTTTCAGTAGGTTTCATTTTTTTTCTAGGAGAGGGGAGGACGCTGTCGTGTTGGAAGGTCTGGCTGTTTTCGGATACTTGGGACTCTTTGTCGGCTCTTTTCTCGCTTCCACCATCCTGCCTCTCGCCTCCGAAGCTCTCTTCAGTGCCGTCGTTCTCGCCACCGATACCGATGCTTGGCTCTGTGTGGCTGTTGCCACTGTCGGAAATACGCTCGGCGGACTCTCTTGCTATGCCTTGGGCTACCTCGGAAAGCAGGAGTGGATACGACGCTTCCTGCGAATCAGCGAGACCCGACTCCGACTCTGGATGAACCGAATCCGACGATATGGCGTTTGGATGGTTTTCTTCTCCTTTCTGCCCGTTATAGGTGATCTCATCGCTCTTGCCTCTGGCTATGTCCGCTGTCCGCTCCTGCCCACTGCGACCCTCATGCTCTTGGGCAAAGGGATCCGCTACCTCTTCTGGCTCTATCTCCACGGCCTGATCTTTTCCTGACACATAACCACTCCATTTTTCTCATCCGCCCAAACAAAACGTCCGTCAATGCGTCATCCTTGATAACTGAAAACGAAAACGCTTCCCGTCTCTTTGGATAAGACGACGGGAAGCGACCTTTCTTTTTCGGTGTATCTCTGTGCTTAACTCAACAACTCTCGTACGATGGTGGAGATGGTACGGTTGTCACTCTTTCCAGCCAGTTGCTTGCTCGCAACACCCATGACTTTGCCCATTTCCTTGATGTCGGTGATGCCGAGCCCCGCAATGATCTCCTGAACGGCCTTGCGTACCTCCTCTTCCGACATCTGTACAGGAAGATATTTCTTCAATACGCTGATCTGCGCCAGTTCCTCATCCGCCAGATCCTGACGGTTCTGCTCTTTGAATACCTGGGCTGCATCTTCGCCCTTCTTCACCATTTTCGTGATGATCTTTATGGCCTCTGCGTCGTCAAACGAGTCCCCTCCTTTGGCTGTCTTGGCTTCTAAAAATTCTTTTTTGACGTTGCGCAGGGTGTCCCGCGTTACGCTGTCATGGGCGAGCATCGCTTTTTTGATGTCTTCGCCGATTTGGTCAAATACTGTCATGTCTTTGTGTGATATTTAAGTTTGGTTTGTATCGTCTATGTGTTTTACGACAACTGTCTCGCCACGGCTTCGGCACACCGCTCTCCGTCAATGGCGGACGAGGTGATTCCACCGGAATAACCCGCTCCCTCACCACAGGGGTAGAGTCCCTCCAACATCGGGTGTTGCAACGTCTCTCGGTCCCGAGGAATGCGGATGGGAGAGGAGGAACGTGATTCGACGCCTACGATGACGGCTTCATTGGTGACGAATCCATGCATCTTACGGTCAAACTGACGGAAACCTTCCTGCAGACGATGACCGATCGCCTCCGGCAACCAGAAGTGCAGCGGTGATGAGAGAATGCCGGGCAGATAACTGCATGACGGCAACGTCGGTGAGAGACGCGAACGGACGAAGTCTCCAAGCCTCTGAGCAGGAGCGGCAAGACCATGTCCTCCGTTGTTGTTGTACGACAGATGCTCCACCGATTGCTGGTACGCAAGACCTGCCAGTACCCCATGCTCCTTCCTCATCGACTCGGGAAGGTCCTCAGGACGTATCTCGACCACAATGCCGCTGTTGGCATAGGGGGAGTTGCGAAGTGCATTCGACATGCCGTTCACCACCAACTCACCGTCCGATGTGGACGCCGGCACTATCTGACCGCCGGGACACATACAGAAGGAATAGACACCGCGACCGCCCGCCTGGGCAACAAGACTGTAACTCGCCGGTGGCAGATAACGTCCGCGCTCCTTCCTGTGGTACTGGATGGAGTCAATGAGTGCCTGTGGATGCTCCACGCGGACTCCCATCGCAAACCCCTTGCTCTCAAGGACGTAACCTGAACACGACAGGAGATGATACACATCTCGGGCTGAATGACCCGTCGCAAGGATGACGGCATCCGTTCGCCACTCCTTTCCGTCCGATGTTCGGATGCCCTTTACGCTGCCGCTCTTGACAATCAGGTCGGTCATCCGACACGAGAAGTGGACCTCGCCTCCCATCTTCAGGATGGTCTCTCGCATGTTCCGGATGACGACGGACAGACGGTCCGTCCCGATATGCGGATGAGCCTCATAGAGAATCTCATCCTGTGCACCATGCAGGTGAAAGAGGTGCAGGATTCGACTGATATTCCCTTTCTTATGCGAACGGGTATAGAGTTTCCCGTCCGAGAAGGTGCCGGCACCGCCTTCGCCGAAGCAGTAGTTGCTCTCTGGGTTCAGACCCTGGTTGCGGTGAAGGGCAGCGATGTCTTTCTTTCGTTCGGTGATCGCTTTGCCACGCTCTATGACAATGGGCCTGTATCCCAGTTCAATGAGCCGCAGGGCAGCGAAGAGACCGGCAGGGCCCGCTCCGACCACTACTACTCCTGGCTTTCCCGATACGTCACGGTAGGAGAACAGGCCCTCTTCCGATGGGAGGGCTTCGGCTCCCTGATCAATATATAGGTCGAGCGAGAGGTTGATACGTGGCTGCCTTTGACGTGCATCGACTGTCCGACGGACAATCCGATGCCCATGGATGCGCGAAGGGGCAATGCCCAGCATACCCGCTGCCGCTTTCCGAAGCGCCTGCTCATCGGCTGCCTGTTCGGGCAGAAGAATGAGTTGAACACGTTCTACCATCTCGTAAGCCTATTTTTTGTCCGCACCACGCTCCGCACTTTCCATTCGCTTGCACAGACGTTCCCGCTCGTCTTTCATCTTCTCGATGTTCTTTTTCATCTCCTCTATCAGAGGATTCGGCTTCTTGGCGTTGGACGGAGACAGGAAGTGGATGTTGTTTTCCGCCGTCTGGATGTCTGACGTCAGTCGCTCGATCTGCTTGCGCAACCGCACCACGTCAACAGGACGCTGCTCGTCCTCTACATGCAGGATATCAAAGACGGCATCACATGCCTTGCGGAATCTTTTATGCAGGGCTTCCTTTTCTTTGAAAGGAACGTGGCCGGTCGAATTGTACTCTCCCATGAGCGCCTTTACCTTTTCCAACGAGGCTTTGACGTCTTTCCCTGCCTCGAAGGACTCGATTTGCTCTATGATGGATTTCTTCTTCTGCAGGTTCTCTATCTCGGCTTTCTTCTTCTCGTTCTGCGTGTTCTTCTTGCGGTCGAAGAAGGCGTCACAGGCCGCCGTGAATCGACGCCACTGCACCTCTGAGTCTTTGTGTGGCACGGGACCGATGGTCTTCCACTGTTTCTGTAACTCCACCAGTTTCTCCGTGGTCTCTTTCCAGTCTTCACTGTCTTTCAGAGCCTCTGCCTGCTCCACCAGTTTCTCTTTCGCTTCCAGGTTGGATTTCAGTTCGTCAAACGAGGATTTGAAGTACTCGCTCTTCTTGTTGAAGAAAGTATCACACGCCTTGCGGTATCGCTCATAGATGGCATTGTTGCTCTTCATGGGGGCGTAGCCGATGGTCTTCCACTCCGCCTGAAGGGCTGCAATCGCTTTCGTCGCCGCCGTCCATGCCTTGTTGCTGTCTAGCGAGCCAAGGTCGATGGCTTCTATCTTTTCACACAGTTCCGTCTTCTTCTGCAGGTTCTCTATCTCGGCTTTCTTCTTGTTTTCGAAAAAGTCGTTGTGTTTTTTGTTGATGATCGTCGATGCGGCTTTGAACCGGTTCCACAGTCCCTCCCGCAACTCTTTGGCAACAGGACCCGTCTGCTGCCACTCCGAATGCAATTCCTGCAAGGCTCTGAATGCCGTGAGGACGTCTTTGACCTCGTTTAGTTTCTCGGCACGCTCACACAACTGGGTCTTTATCTCCAGGTTCTTCTTGAAGTCATAGTCGCGCAGGTCTAGGTTCATTTTCAACAGGTCATAGAACGACTCCGTGGCTTTGTTGTATTCCTTTTGCAGGGCAACCATTGCCGATGCTTCGGCACTGCCCGCTTCTTTCCACTCTTTCTGCAACTGCTTGAATTCGTTGTAGTGCAGATGAATCTCCTCTGGCTTCTCTATGTAGGACTGGATCTTCTCGATGATGCTTTGCCTCTGTTTTTGATGGACGGCTTGGGCCGCTTTCTCTTCCTCCTGCTGCTTAAGGCGCTTCTCATGCCATGTGGCCATGAGCGATTTCAGTTCTTGCTCCATGGCTGCCAATTGGTTCCCGACTTCCTCCGTTTCCGTGTCGTTCTCTCCTGCGGCCGGCGACGTAAGGGATCTGACCGCCTTGTAGAAACTTTGTTTCAGGTTGTTTACTTCGGCATTCCGCTCGTTGTTACATTCTTTCTCTACCGCAGCTTTGAGTTGCTCAATCAGAAGTTGGAGGCCGCTACCGTCCGTAGCGACTTTCATTTCCAGTTCGTCCATAACGTTTTAGTTCAAATGTTTTTTCTTGGTTTCTTTTACTACGTTGATTGTATCGATGTTTTTTTTGTTTGCATACCAATGCTCCATGACCGTGTGCCTCATACCGTCCGTTGTCGCCGATAGGTAAGAGGAAACAGCGAGAAAGGGGAGGGCGGGGGAGGAGGGAGGCGAGTCTCCTTGACAGGGAGTTGGTCGCTCTGTTTTAATAAAAATAAGGAAGATTGGTTACAAATGTAGGAATTTTATTTTTCCAATACACACCTTTCCTGTTTCTTAGTACACATAGATTCCGTTCTCAGTACACTTGGAATCTGTTCTTAGTACATATCTCATCCCTTCTCACTGCGCGCTCCTCTCTGTTTTATTACCTCTCACCCTATAATCCGCCCAAAACACAAACCACGCATTCCGGCCTCTGTCTCTGACCTCCCGGAACGGCCTTCCACCCTGCTTCCAAAAACAATCCTCACTCTCTAACCGAAAATACCATCGGAACGCCATGCCCGGATTGCTCCCCAACGAAACTTTTCAACGAATTGTATCCGATCCCTTTTTGCCCTACTCTTAATATTGTGCCTGAATTGTTAAAAATGATAAAAATAAATAGGTAATTTTAAATTCCGTATCGCTAATCGGAGTAGAATATGTATTTTTGTTGCGTTTTTTCGCATAGAAGTTGTTACGTGACTTTAGCGTAATACCCGCTTGTGAACTAAAACTTTATATATCAGATAAATAACCAAAAAAGTAATTCATAAAACCAATGAGAAAGAAGCTAATTGAAGTAATTGCTTTGACAATGCTCTCTGCTGGTGTATTTGCTCAGTTTGGTGGCGGCTCGGGTACGAGTGCTGACCCTTACTTGATTACAAGTGCACAGGATTTGAAGACTTTGTCAGACAAGGTGAAAGAAGGCACTGACTATTATGGCCAGTACTTCAAATTGACGTCAGATATCGATCTTTCCTCGGTTAGCGGTGCTGGCAACAGCTGGCAGCCTATCGGCTCCTACAGCAAGTGGTCAGACAGCAAGCCTTTCGACGGAAACTTCGATGGTGGTAACCACACGGTGCGTAACCTCTACGTTAACAACCAGGATCAGAGCTATCAGGGTCTGTTCGGTATCGTTAGAAACGCTCGCATCGAAAATCTGAAGGTAGAGAACGCTCAGGTGACCTCAGGTCTCGACTATGCCGGTGGTGTGGTTGGTGGCTTGCTCGAAGGTTCGACTCTGAAGAACGTTTCCGTTTCCAAGGGTAAGGTCTCTGCTGAGAGAAGTGCCGGTGGTGTTGTCGGTGTCGTTTCCGACAAGTCCATCGTCGAGGGCGCTACCAACGACGGTGTATTCGTTTCTGCTGAACGCAACGTCGGCGGTGTCGCAGGTTGGGTGGATCGCCACTCCGCTGTCAAGGCATCGAACAATGGTGGTAACCTCAACGGTAGCCGTTTCAATGTCGGTGGTGTGGTTGGTAACCTTACCAAGAACTCCTGCGTTGAGAACTCGGCTAACTACGGACAGGTTTACTCCGCTGCTCAGAACGTCGGCGGTATCGTAGGTTATGCTGACAATTCTTCTATCAGCAAGAGCGTCAATACCGGTCTCCTTTCTTCTACCGGTGAGAATGTCGGTGGTGTCGTAGGTTATGCTCGCCGCTCCGATATCGACAACGCAGTCAACGCTGCTTTCGTTCAGGCAAAGAACGCAAAGGCTGCCGGTGGTATCGCAGGTTATGCTGCTGATGCAACACACATCTCTAAGACGATCAACGTCAACGATGCGAAGGCTTCTGAATATGCAGGCGGTATCGTAGGTTACAAGAAGACCGTCAAGGTTTCCGACTCTTTCTACGATCGTCAACTCTGCGTTGCTGACAACGTCTATGGACGTAAGGCAAGCGACAGCGATACTTCTAAACGCTACACCAACCAGATGGTAGGCGAACAGCTGAAGAGCCACCTCGGCACGGAGAACTGGACCTATGCTGACAACTACTATCCTCGTCTTTCCAACGATACAATCATGGACGTTGCTCACGTGGCTTCCATGCCTGTATTCTTGACTGACAACTCCGAGAATATCTACGCTGTTGACAAGAAGTTCACCAACAAGACTGCTAACAATTCTTCTTGGTCTTCTAACTACACCGCAGTTTCTGCAAGCGGTACCGACGTCGCTCTCATCGCGCAGGGTATCGATACGCTCATCGTAAACCACAACGGTAAGGTTTACCGTAAGTTCCCTCTCCAGGTAACTGGACCTGTTTCGGCTTACATCATCGAGAATAACTTCACCGATGACGTGAACCACGACACCACTCTCCATGTAATCAATGGTCTTCCTAAGGGTGTTTGGAGCAGCTCCAACGAGAACGTCGCAACCGTTGATCAGAACGGAAACGTAACGCCGAAGGCTGCTGGCACAACGACAATCTGCTACACTCTCCCAAGCGGAGCTCAGGATTGCCGCACGCTGACCTACACCGGTACTGTCAACAAGCCGGCTCCTGTAGTTGTCAACGACGCTCGTAAGAGAGCTCAGGAACTCGCAGAGAAACTCATGGTTCACTTCGACTTCAACAATACTTCGTATGCTCGTATGAACAAGGAAGAGCAGGCTGTGTTCGATGAACTCGCTCAGATCCTGAAGGAGAACAAGGACATCAACCTCGAACTCACAGGTCATACATGTAACATCGGTTCTCACGCCGTTAACCAGAAGATTGGTCAGAAGCGTGCTGAGACAGTGAAGAAGATGTTCATCAACCAGGGTGTTGCTGCTAACCAGTTGAGCACGAAGTCGAAGTCTTACGACGCTCCTCTCGTACCTAACAATTCGAATGCTAACCGCAAGCAGAATCGTCGCGTACAGGGTGCGATCAAGTAAAAAAAGATTTCACTATCTTAATATCAAAAAAGCCTTGCCTTTCGGCAAGGCTTTTTTGTTTTATCCGTCAACGGAACTCTTCTCAGTCCAAGCACCAACCCCGAAGGGGTGACACAGCGACAGGCAGTGGCGGAGTCCGTAGGACGGAACCCTGCTGACTAGATTAGAATACAGAACCCTGCAGGGGTGTCACCTACAGCTAAGTGATCCAATGCCCCAACGTAAGTCCCGAATTTTGGAGCAAGCCGAGAGGAGAACAAATAAATTTGTTATCCCGAGGCGCCGCCCA
>DGSL01000016.1:115430-115573 GCA_002393965.1 Bacteroidales bacterium UBA4363
GGACGACAGAATACAGGCAGGGGTGCAACCCCTGCTTAGAACGGTCGTTCTAAAATAGTCCCGAAGGGATGACACCACCCCACACATCCAAACGAAGAGTCCCGTAGGGACGTCAGATTACAGGCAGGGACGAAGTAAAACGG
>DGSL01000001.1 GCA_002393965.1 Bacteroidales bacterium UBA4363
TCTTGCCGGAGCCTGTCACGCCCAGAAGTACCTCGGCCTGGTGTCCGTTCCGAAGATCACGGACCAATTGATCGATGGCTTCAGGCTGGTCGCCGGTAGGTCTGTAGGAAGATGTCAGGTCGAACTTGTTCATGGTCAGAACTATTGTCTGCTGAAAAAAAAGTGGGGGGGGTATATGTGTCGGTGCAAATGCACGCAAAAATAAAAAAAGATACGTCAAGACAGCAGAAATGAGCGAAAAAAGAAAGGCGGATACACAGAGAAGAAGGGATTTTTTACGTTACTTTGCATTCGAAAAAAAGAAACCAAACAAATAATCAACAGATATGAAGAAAACATTTATCGGCATCGTTGCAGCAATCATGCTGTCAAGCGGTGTGGCAAACGCAGCGGACGAGGAGCGTTTCACGTTTGGCCTGGAGGTAGCGCCATCGGTATCGTGGCTGACGAACGGTGGACATAAAAACGTAGAGAGTGACGGAGCGAAATTCAAATTTGCCGGAGGTCTTGTTGCCTATTACAACTTCGGTGCTGATAACAAATATGCCGTATTCTCCGGCATCAACTACAACGGGTACGGCGGTCAGATGAAAGGAGATATTCTGAACTCCAACAATGGCAAGATAGGCACCACACAGGTAGAATATGACTTTCAGGAATTGGAAATCCCCCTGGGTTTGCGATTCCGAACAGGGTCAGTCGGTCCGGTCCGATTCACAGCGCATGCCAATCTGGGATTGGGAATCGTCACGACGGGTCATGCTGAGGGTCATTCGATAGCTGAGAATTCAACAGACGGTTCGCTTGTCGGGACATTCTATGACGGCAAGCCATCCAATTACGGCCCTGCCCGCCTGCGCGGGACATTCGGTCTTGCGTTAGGTGCAGAGTATGACGTGGATGCTGCTATTATCACGGCCAAGATACGATGGAGAGGAGGTTTGACGAATACCTATTTCCACAAGAACGGTCTGACACCAGTCCGCACGCTTGACCTGAGTGACGAACTATATGATCAGTGTCATGGAAATTACTATTCCAACCGTCTTCACATGCGTGCGCACAGTATTGACTTCGTAGTAGGAGTGTTGTTCTAAACAGACAAGACAACACCTTAAGTTGAACAAAGACCGGCTCTCAATAAAGAGCCGGTCTTTGTTTTTGGATATTTCTTTTGTATATTTGCGTTAATAAGAATTGCTAAAAACATACAATTACATGGCAAATATTGAAAAATACAATCAGGCGTTTATCGAAACGCTGGAGGTGACTGAAGATAAACTGGCCACGTTGAAATATCATGACGTGGAAGCATGGGATTCGGTGGGGCACATGACGCTGATGGCTGCATTGGAGGATGCTTTTGACATCATGATGGAAACGGAAGATATTGTTGATTTCTCTTCGTATGAAAAGGGAAAGGAAATCCTGAAGAAATATGGAGTGGATCTCTGAGAGAAGACCGGCAGAAGGCGAGCGTACAATGGTGATATCCGGGTGTAACCGAGGTATCGGAAGAGCTATTGTAGAGAAGTTTATCGGAGAGAGGTATCATGTCATAGCCTGTGTACGAGAAGCGGATGATGTTTTTCGTGGCTGGTTGTCAGAGTTATCGCAAAGGGAGAATGTGGGGTGTGCGATCTGCCAGTTGGATTTATCCTCTGAGGAATCGATCAGCAAAGCCGTGAAAGACATTGTCAGCAGTAAAGTCAAATTGGATGTGCTGATCAACAATGCCGGTGTGGTGACAAAAGGGTTGTTGCAGATGACATCGATTCAATCAATCAAGGATACGTTTCAGGTTAATTTTTTCGGTCATGTACAGTTAACGCAGGGGCTCATACGGATGTTTATCCGTCAGAAGGGAGGAGTCATACTGAACATGTGTTCCGTTGGCGGAATGGATGCATACCCAGCCTATGTCAGCTACGGATGCAGCAAGGCGGCGATGATCTATTTCACAAAGACTATGTCGCAGGAGTTGGCTCCGTATGGGGTGCGTGTGAATGGCATTGCTCCATCCATGACGGACACACGAATGCGTGAGCAGATGGGAGAAGAGGCGAATGAGGAGATACTACGAAGAACAGCCATGAAACGAGTAGCAGAACCGTCGGAAGTGGCGAATCTCGCCTATTATCTGGCATCGAGTGAGTCGTCGTTCATTACAGGACAGATAGTCCGAATAGATGGAGGAATGTAAGTTATGAAAAAGGATCTGAAGAAATTGGCATTGGAGCTGAAACAGATGATTATCGAAGCCGCTCATGATGCCGGAAATCAAGGTGTTCATATTGGCGGTGCATTATCCATGACGGATATTATGGCAGTGTTGTATGGCGAACTGATGAACTATGACATTCAGAATCCATCAGACAAGAATCGAGACCGTCTGGTTCTGAGTAAGGGTCATGATGCTCTTGGTCTTTATGTGGCCTTGTGTGCATCGGGATTTTTCTCAAAGGAAGAATTAAAATCAAATTATCTTCAGGACGAAGGATTCCTTCCGACCCATCCAGTGAAGAACATCGAAAAAGGCATCGAATGCTCAACGGGCAGTCTCGGTCAGGGATTGGCTTATGGAATAGGGTTGGCCATAGCAGCGAAAAAGCAAGGTCGAAAATCCAGAGTATTTGTGGTCATGGGGGACGGAGAATGTGATGAAGGAAGTTGTTGGGAGGGTTTTACGTCCGCGGTTCATTATGGTCTCGATAATCTATTGTTATATATAGACTTAAATGGTCTGCAGAGTGACGGTGCGACTTCGGAAATCATGCCCATCCGGATTGCGGCAGCATTGGATGCAATAGGGTGGAACGTAATGGAGGCAGATGGGCATGATGTAGATGACCTCCTGTCGAAATCGAAGAAAGCCATGCAGGAATCAGGACGTCCGTCGGTAATCATTGCCAAAACGGTGAAAGGAAAAGGCGTTTCGTTTATGGAAAACGATAATTCGTGGCATCATGGCCATATGAATGAAACGCAATATGAACAAGCGAAAAAGGAATTAGCGGAAGGAGGACACGATGGAAATCAATAGAGTAAATGTCCGAACATGGTCCATGTTAGGAGAGCGTCGAACTTTTGGTTTGGCCTTGGACAGTTATGCAGAGGAAATGGACCGGCTTTTCGTCATGTCAGGCGATTTATTATCGTCATCGGGGTTAGACCGTTTTGTGCGGAACTATCCAGAAAAATTCCTATCGGCAGGAATTGAAGAGCAAAACATGGTAGGAATTGCATCCGGAATGGCTGCAGATGGGTATAAAGTTTTTGTATCCTCGTTTTCGCCATTTATCACAGGAAGAGCCTATGATCAGATCCGCATGCATTTAGGTTATATGCATCATGATGTCAAACTGGTTGGCTTGGCCGCAGGCATCGGTGTCGGGATACAGGGAAACTCGCATTATGGTCTGGATGACGTAGCCTTGATGAGAGCCATTCCAGGAATGATGATTGTATCGCCGTCGGACGGTGCTGAAGTTGTCAAGGCAGTCAAGGCTCTCTATGACTATGATGGGCCAGCGTATTTACGGCTGGTAGGAGAGCAGGGATGTCCTATCGTGAACAAAGAAGACTATGGCTTTCAATTAGGAAAAGCCATCACGTTGCGCGACGGTGAAGACGTAACAATCTTTTCGGCCGGAACGATGGTGTATCAATCATTGCAGGCTGCGAAATTGCTCGAAGAAGCGAACATAAGTGTAAAGGTCGTAAATATGCATACTATCAAACCTATCGACGTCGAAGCCATTCGGGCATCCTATGGTTCCAAACTGCTGGTTGCCATAGAAGAAGGAAGCGTGGTAGGAGGTTTGGGCAGTGCAGTCGCAGAAACCGTCGCCATGGACGAAGAGGCTCCACGCCTGATGATAATGGGTGTGCCAGATTGTTTTCCGAAGGCGGCTTCCTACAAGCATATGTTGGATGCCTTAGGTCTTGATGCCGCACATATTGCGGAGAAGATAAAACAATCTGTCCTGAAATGATATGCTGTTCGATTTAGAGAAATACGGGAAACGGATTGCCCTTATCTCTGAAAGTGGTAAGAGAATGTCGTATTTGTCCTTATACAAAGACGGACAAATGATACTCTCATCCATCAAAAACAACGAGGCGGTCTGGACTCGTCCTTTAGTGTTCTGTCTGTGTAAGAATACAATCGGGTCGGTTGTGGGTTATGTCGCCCTGATGAACGGGGGAGTACCCACTCTTCTGCTTGATGCCTCAAAACCTTATGAGGTCCTGAAAAAACTGATTGATATCTATCGGCCCTCATACTTGTGGCTACCGGCAGATAAAACAGACGAATATAAAAGTCACGGCAGCGTAGTCTGTGCGTACGAGGATTATTCTTTGCTTGCTACAGATACGGAAGTCTATCCTATACATCCAGACGTATTGCTGCTTCTGACGACATCTGGTTCGACGGGTAGTCCGAAACTAGTGAAAATATCGGAAAGAAATCTAAGTTCGAATGCTATATCCATTGCAGAATATCTGGAAATAGACGATTCTGAGCGTCCGATTACTTCACTGCCGATGCATTACAGCTTTGGGATGTCGGTATTAAATAGTCATCTCATAAAAGGGGCAACCATACTCTTGACAGAGAAGTCCATCCTGCAACGCGAGTTCTGGCAGTTTCTGGAGAAAGAAAAAGCGACGTCGATGTCCGGAGTTCCCTATACCTATGAGATGCTGAAACGACTTCGTTTTTCCAATATGGATCTACCATGGTTGAAAACTCTGATACAAGCAGGAGGGAAGTTGAGTCCAGACCTTGTACTGGAATATGTTGAGTCAGCGCATAAAAAGGGACGTCGATTCATTGTCATGTACGGACAGACGGAGGCATCTCCGAGAATGAGCTATCTGCCATTTGACCATGCGAAGGAAAAATGTTCATCCATCGGGATTGCGATACCTGGCGGACGTTTTGCACTTCAAGACGTTCATGGAAACCCAATAGAGGCATCAGAGGAGGAAGGAGAATTGGTCTATGAGGGACCGAATGTGTGTCTAGGCTATGCACATGACATGTCGGATCTGGCAAAGGGAGATGAAATGAGAGGAGTGCTTCATACCGGTGACATCGCCAAAAGAGATGGGGACGGTTACTATTACATTACCGGAAGAATGAAACGGTTTGTGAAAATATGGGGAAATAGGTGTAATCTTGATTCTCTGGAGCAAATGGTGAAAAGCATCACACTGGACTGCGCATGTGTGGGTGTAGATGACCGGATAACGGTATTTGTAATCAAAGAAGGTCTGGAAGAGCAAATAAAAGACATGTTGAGTGAGAGAACAGGACTTAACAAACGTGCATTTTCGGTAGTGACAATTGAAAATATCCCTAAAAACACATCAGGGAAGGTACAGTATCAGGAATTGCAGAAAAGAATAGAGATATGAGTATGCAGGAATGGTTAGAAACGCCTCCCTATTCACTTTCGTCCGAAGAAAAACGGGAGCGGTTGAATTTACAATTACGAGAACTGACCCGCAGTCATTATGAACGTTGTGGTTTGTACCGGCGTTTTTTAGATGCATCGGGTTTCGATATTCATCTGGATTTTTCGTATGATGAGATTCCTTTTCTTCCTGTTCGTCTATTCAAAGAGTACGATTTGAAGAGTGTTCGGGATGAAGAAGTAGTCAAGACGCTTACCTCTTCCGGAACAACAGGGCAACGAGTCTCTAAAATATATCTAGACAAGGAAACGTCTAGCAATCAGACAAAATGTCTGGTCAAGATAGTCTCTTCGTTTCTTGGTGGTCATCGTGTTCCGATGTTGATACTGGATTCGTCGGCTGTGATAAAAAATCGTCAGATGTTTTCGGCCCGTGGAGCAGGAATATTGGGTTTTTCGATGTTCGGGACGAAGCGGTGCTATGCTCTGGATGAGAATATGGAATTAGATATAGATTCTATGAAATCATTCCTGGAGCAACATCAAGGCGAAACAATTTTCCTATTCGGATTCACGTTCATGATCTGGCAACATTTTTACAAGAAATTGTTGGTGTCTGGTTATCGTCCTGACCTATCGAACGGAGTTCTGATACACGGAGGAGGTTGGAAAAAACTCGTGAATGAACAAGTAAGTCCAGAGGATTTCAAGAAGGCATTGAACACAGTCTGTGGCATTCAAGAAAAGAATGTACATGATTATTACGGAATGGTAGAACAGACAGGGAGCATCTATATGGAGTGTGAATGCGGTCATCTGCACACTTCGGTATTCTCGGACGTGCTGATACGTCGTCCGAAGGATTTCTCGCTTGCGGATAAAGGAGAAAGGGGGTTGATTGAAGTTGTTTCGATTCTACCTCATTCCTATCCTGGTCATGTTCTTCTGACAGAGGATGAGGGAATGATAGAGGGTGAGGATGATTGTCCTTGCGGAAGAAAAGGAAAGTATTTCAAGATATTCGGAAGAATCAAGAATGCTGAGATACGAGGGTGTAGTGATACGTATGCATCAAACTTTAAATAAAGTATGATTGTTCAGCCAGCAGATATACGGATATTGTATCCTAAAAAAATTGATTGGGATGCATTTTTTGCAAAAAAAGCAACGACCCCGTTTGACATTTTTTGTACAGAGATGTTGGAGGCATTGTCTTCCAGCCTTTTGAAAGACCCACAAGCGCGACAATATCCAGACGTCATCACGTTTGCTTTTTTCTGTCGGAAGGCGAATATAAAAAAGATACAAGAACAGTATGAACGGGAGGAACATCGCATCGGAAGAGGTTGTCTTTTTCACATAGCTCCCTCTAATGTGCCAATCAACTTTGCTTTCTCCCTAGTAGCTGGGCTCCTGTCTGGAAACAATAATATTGTAAGAGTTTCGAGTAAAAATTTTCCTCAAGTTGAGATTATTGCCAGACACATACAAGACTTGTCTTCTTCCCATGCTTCGACGTCTCGGATTGTTTTGGTACAATATGACAGAGACAATCGGGAGGCAACGGATTTCTTCTCCAGTCATAGTGACGTGCGGGTGATATGGGGTGGAGACGCGACAATCACATCGATACGTCGTTCTCCGATACCTTCCAGATCGTTTGATGTAACGTTTGCGGACCGTTATTCATTTGCAACGATAAATGCTGATGCCGTATCAGAAGACGCAGTCGGGAAACTGGCAGAAGGATTTTACAATGATACATATCTATTTGACCAGAATGCTTGTTCTGCCCCACATCTGATTGTATGGACTGGTGACAGGAAAAGAATCGAACAAGTCAGAGAAAGGTTCTGGAATAGCCTACATGAACTGGTAGCAAAGAAATATGAATTTCAGTCTGTCATGGCAGTAGATAAACTGACGGCAATGTATCGTCAGGCCGCTGCTATGGAGATCAGAGAGGAGCGAACGAAAGACAATTTTATCAAGCGAGTTATGCTATCGAGTTTAAATGACAAGATTGATGAGTATCGGTGTGCATGCGGTTATTTCTCAGAATATATTTCAGAAGAAGATATAAATGAGGTAGTGCCCATTGTCAATAACAAATACCAGACGATGTCCTATTATGGTTATGAAGAAGACCGATTGAAGTCATTTGTGCAGGAAAACAAAATGAAAGGGATAGATCGGATTGTCCCAATCGGACATACGACAGATTTTTCGTTGATTTGGGATGGATATGACCTGATAAGAACATTATCCAGAAAGATTCAGATATTGTAATCAATCTATGAATTTATGCAATCTAATCAATTCGAAATAGCAGAAGGGCATGCGATAGAGTATGCTAATGAAGAACATCATAAACGAAGTGTCGGACAGTATATCCGGAAAGTCAAGAACACTCTTCTGATGCTTTTGGCTTATGCATGTCCTAACAACACTCTACGTGTTGTATTCCACAGATGGCGGGGTGTTCATATAGGGAAACATGTCTATATCGGGATGTTTTGTTTCTTAGACAATCTGTATCCAGAGTTTATTTATATAGAAGACAGTGTGAGTATCAATGCCGAGTCGATGCTCTTGACTCATTTCAATCCGAGAAGTGCCTATAAGGGTATTTTTTTAGCAAGGGTACGTCCTGTCCTAATCAAGAAAGAGGCCATTGTTTCGGTTAAGTGTACGATACTTCCAGGAGTTGAAGTAGGAGAGTGGGCGACGGTATCATCCGGTACGGTCGTTGATCAGGATGTTCCGGCTTATACGATTGCCAGTGGCAATCCAATGAAGTTGGGTTCTAATTACCGTAAATTAGTAGAACGTCAGTTAAAACGTCAGGAAAAGGGAAATTAACGATTTATTTTTTAATCCATGAATGTTCTTATACAACTGAGTCATCCGGCTCACTTTCATCTATACAAGAATGTGGCCCACAATCTGATACGAGATGGTCATAAAGTATTTATTCTTATTAAGACAAAGGACATACTTGAAGACTTGCTGAAACAGTCGGATCTACCTTATCACAACATACTGAAAGTTGCTCATCGTAAAAGCAAATTAGGAATCGGAATCGACATGCTGTTCCGCGATTTGAAGATGTTTCTTTTTTCACTCCGTCACCACATAGACCTGCTCACAGGATCGACTCCAGAAGTAGCTCAGGTAGGTTGGTTTCTCCGTCGGTATAATATTGTTGTGGGAGAAGACGATGCGCCGGTTGTACCTATGTTTCAGAAAGTAGCTGGCCCATTTGTCGATACGTTGCTCACGCCAGTATCCTGTTTCAATGACACTATGGAGCATAGGTCTATCAAGACAGAATCCTATAATGAGTTAGCCTATCTACATCCTAATCATTTCACCCCTGACCGTCGTGTCGTCGAGAAATACTTTACGACAGACACTCCTTATTTCATTCTTCGTTTTGCGCGTCTTGATGCACATCATGATAATGGAATACAAGGGATAAATACGGAAATAGCCACACGGCTTATTGAGATTCTGAAACCATACGGACGAATTTATATCACTTCTGAACGAGAACTCGAATCTCAGTTTGAACCTTATAGGATTCAAATCCAGACAAAGGATATGCATCATGTAATGGCATTCTCTTCGCTATATATAGGTGACAGTCAGACAATGGCAGCTGAGGCTGGAGTACTTGGTGTCCCTTTTATTCGATTCAATGGTTTTGTGGGACGTATTGGTTATCTGAATGAACTTGAGAATAAGTATGAGATGGGGTATGGAATCAAACCAGAAAATGTGGATGATCTTTATTCCAAGGTAACGGAGTTATTGACCATGCCAGACAGGAAAGAGATTTTCCAAAAAAGAAGAGAGAAACTTCTTTCTGAAAAGATTGACTATGCCGCTTTTCTGACCTGGTTTATTGAAAGCTATCCAGAATCGAAAAAAATAATGAAGAGTAATGCAGACTATCAGTTTCGATTCAGATAGTACAGAATTTTTCCAAAAATCCTTTATTTAATTTTGGTCTTCAATCCGTTTTTTGAGCGCAGTAGAAAGCATCCTTCATTGATATAGCCACCGTTTGGATTCATGCGCCTAAAAGCCAAACAACTTTGCAGTTGCTGTTCTGTTTCGTCCTTAGGAATGGTAAATGATTTTCCGTTGTGGCTTATATTCTTGATGAAATAAACAGATAAGTCATGTCCCAAAAGATCGAATCTTGGATTTTCTGTGAGAGCGTTGGTGAAATTAGTTTGAAAGTAGTTCTGATAACGAAGATAGTTACTTCCCGAAGTAATGTAGAAAGAAGAAAAGTAGTAGATATCGTTTGCAAGATTTAATGATTCTTCCAACTCTTCAGAAGCGAATAATGAGATCGAGTAGGAGGGAATATTCCAAGATTGTATTTCTACAATGCTTGTTTCTGCTTCATCGGGATCTTTTGTGCAAAGAACCAACAGATTATTTTTTTGTTGCAGTAAAGACTTAGAGGAAGACAGTTCTGTGGCCTTAACCTTCTGGAAGTGGATTTTTTTTGTTGTTAGATAATGTTGAAGAAAACCAGAAAAGTCATCGGTGGTATGTTGAGAGAACTGGATGAATATTATATTTTTATTAGAGAATTGATTTTCAAATAAATTTGCCATTCTCTGGAAAGAATATCTGGTATTTGCGTTAAATTGAAATAAAAAAGGATTATTATCTATTTCTGGAACTTTCTTTGAGAAAGGTATAACGACAGGAATTTCATTTCTCTTGGCAAATTCAGCAATCGGCTTGATCTGCAGACCATATGCTGGTCCGATAATCAGATCTGATTTAACAATAGTCGGGTCATTCAGGATATGGCGTACTTTTTCTTCTGATTTTTCTGTATCATAAGTGTTTAGTTCAATATTGTATCCATGAGATTTTAATTCTTTTACACCCATCAAAATACCAGCATAGAAATCCAAAAATTTATTGATAGTAGCATCTTGATTAGAGGTGTTATCCAGCATCAGAGGAAGCAAAAGAACTACCCGGACTGATTTTCGGGGGTGTTGTTCAATAATCGTGTTTTCCTTTTTTTCTTTTGGAAGAGAAGATGGAATTGTTTTTTCTTCTGTTATTACGGCTTTTTTTTCTTCTTTAAATAAGGGAATCAAAAGAGTGTCACCGAATTTAAGTCCGTTTTTTATGTCTGGATTATATTTTTCGATTTCGGAAATCGAGATATTTAAGTCCTTGCTAATGCCATATAATGTTTCCTTTTTTTGAACTACGTGTTTTAGGAATTCTTTTTTGTCGTTTGCTTTTCCTTTATTTATTGTAATTTCAACGCCTGTTTTCAGACCATTCACTAAATGGGGATTTAGTTTGAGCAGTTCTTCCTGTGTTATGTCGTATTCATGAGAAATAGAGTAAATGGTTTCTCCCTTTTTTACAATGTGTTTAATGCTGTTTTCATTTGAGTTCAAAGAAATATTTTTTTTATTCCTCTTAATCTCTGTATTTGGAATGCGAAGCGTCATACCTTCTTTTAGTCCATCAATAGCAGTGCTATTATAGCGTAATATCGTTTCTTGACTCACATCAAATTTCTTGCTGAGTTCGTATAGAGTTTCTTTTTTCTTGACAGTATATTCGAAGAAAGATATGCCATTTAGAGAGACGTTTTTCGGAGACTGAGTCTCTGCAAAAACATCGAAGCATACAAATGTTAATAAAAATAGATAGAGAAAAAAATTCATTTGTATAGGTCTTATTTTGGGGCTTTTCGATAGAGAAATAAAGCTATGATTGCAAAAATGATATTGGGGAACCAAGCAGCTAGAATAGATGGCATTTTGCCATTGATACTGAAAGAGGAACTGAATGTCTGAAACAGAACGTAGGTGGCACTCAGTCCTATTCCGATGCCTAAATTAGCCCCAGTCCCGCCTCGTACCTTTCTTGCACTCAGGCTTACTCCGATAAGGGTGAGGATAAATGCAGCAAAAGGACTTGAAAACCGTTGGTAATATTCCCCTTCAAAAGCCTTAATATTTCCAACGCCTCTTTGTCTTTGTCGTTCGATGTACTCTCCTAATTCTTTGTTGTTCATTTGCGGAGCTTCCTTGACAGTGACAAACAAGTCATTTGGTTGGACATTGATTGTAGTATCTAATGACGTTCCGCTTGTGAGGTTTTCATACATGCCGTCGAATGTTCGGAGAGTATAGTCATGTATTCTCCAGTGATTTAGTGTGTCCCAATATATGTTCGTTGCCGTAAGTCTAGATTTAAGTTGTTTACCATCAAAACTTTCAAGAGAGATATTATGTCCCGTTTTACTATCCATATCAAAGTCTTGAATATATAGGATGACATTGTCACTCACTTCCATTTGAATATTGTCAATGTTGTCTTTTTTGAATTTTTTGATGTATTCATTTTCAAAAATCAATCTTCTTTGGTTGGCAGGCGGGATGATATATCCACCAAACAAGAATAAAAAAACAGCAATCAGAGCAGCCGTAGAGAAGTAGGGTAATAACAACCGTCTAAAACTAATACCAGAGGCTTGCATAGCAATTATTTCACTGTTCCCTGCCAGTTTTGAGGTAAAAAAGATGACAGATATAAATACAAAAAGAGGGGAGAACATATTGAAATAATAGGGTAATAGATTTAGGTAATAGTCGAAGATAATTTTAGTCAGAGGCGCGTGATGTTCAGACAGTTTGTCTAATTTCTCTGTAAGGTCGAATGCTATTGTAATAGCCATAATCAGAACAATTGTCAATCCAAATGTTCCGAGGAATTTTCTCATTATGTACCAATCCAGTTTCTTCATTGCGTGTTTTTTATACACGTTGGTTCAGTTGTCTAACAACTTTAGTTTTCCATATTGAGAAATCTCCGACAATGATGTGTTCACGAGCCTGTCTAACAAGTTCCAAATAGAAAGCCAAATTGTGAACGCTTGCAATTTGCAGTCCCAGATATTCTTGAGCCTTGAAGAGATGGTGAACGTATGCTTTAGTGTAGCATCGGTCAACATACGAGGTACCATTACTATCTAAGATGTCGAAATCGTTTGCCCATTTTGCGTTACGAATATTGACAGTGCCTTGCCAAGTAAACAGTTGACCGTTCCGGCCATTGCGAGTTGGCATGACACAGTCAAACATATCAACCCCTCGTTCTATGGCTTCCAGAATGTTTTGAGGGGTTCCGACTCCCATCAGATAACGAGGTTTTTCTTTTGGTAGAATTTCGTTAACAACTTCGATCATATCGTACATGACTTCGGTTGGTTCGCCTACGGCGAGCCCTCCTATGGCATTACCGTCAGCATTTTTGTCTGCAATGTATTTAGCAGATTCCGTACGGAGATCTTTATATACACATCCTTGAACAATTGGGAAAAGAGCCTGAGAATAGCCGTATAGTGGGGAGGTAGAGTTGAATTGTTCAAAGCAACGGTCCAACCAACGGTGTGTGCGTTGCATGGATTCCTTGGCATATTTGTAATCTGTAGTTCCCGGAGTACATTCATCAAGGGCCATGATAATGTCGGCACCGATACTCCGTTCAATATCCATTACTTTTTCGGGAGTAAACAGGTGTTTGCTGCCATCAATATGGCTTCGGAAGTAGACCCCTTCTTCTTTGATCTTTCGTTGAGAGGAAAGAGAAAAGACTTGGAAACCTCCTGAATCTGTCAGAATAGGGCGATCCCATCCGTTGAAACGATGTAATCCGCCGGCTTGTTCAATAATCGAGGTTCCTGGTCGAAGATACAGATGATACGTATTACCCAAGATAATTTGGGCATTGATATCATCTTTGAGTTCTCTTTGTTCTACTGCTTTTACAGTCCCTTGTGTGCCAACAGGCATGAAAATGGGGGTAAAGATATCCCCATGTTCGGTCTTGATTTTTCCTGCTCGTGCCTGAGAAGCAGTATCCGTATTTTGAAGTTCAAAATCCATATTTGTTCCTCTTCGAGAACAAAGATACATTCTTTTCCGAATACAGTTTGATTCTCATAGATAAATAGGGGAGATGAAATATAATCCTAAAGTAGATCAGACTATCGAAAAATCTGCAAAGAGTTATTTTTTCATGTAGTATCATATTGAATCTACAGTCATTGACAACTGTGATTCAGAACTAAAATTTCCAATTTTTATTTTTTCAATGGAGTTAATCTTTCGTTCATCATAGGGTGCTGTGATACGAATGTAGTTCTCTGTAAATCCATACATGTTTTTGCCTTTTTTTGCAGCCTCCCATAAAACAGTTGCCGTTTTCCCAATGTTAGCCTTATAGAAATCTAACAGTTTCTTATCTGATATTTTGTGTAGTATTTCGCTTCGTTCTTTTTTTTCGTTTGGGGTTACTCTGTATGGTATTTCCAAGGCCTTTGTTCCTGCACGTTCAGAATAGCTGAAGACATGCAGTTGAGATATATCTAATTTCTGAATGAATTCAGTACTTTCATTAAAGAATTCCGGTCTCTCTCCTCGTGTACCAACAATAACGTCAACTCCGATAAAAGCGTTTGGCATCCATTTTTTTATCATATGTACCTTTTCTGCAAACAGTTCTCTTTTATATCTTCTGTGCATCAGTTCAAGCACCGAGTTGCACCCTGATTGTAATGGAATGTGGAAATGAGGAGCAAAGTGTTTTGATTCAGCTACAAAGAGAATTATTTCATCTGTCAGCAGATTAGGCTCTATACTAGAGATGCGATACCTTTCGACTATTTCATTTTCGTCTAGTCTTCGTATGAGTTGATAAAGATTCTCGGAAGTCCCTTTGCCAAAATCACCTAGATTAACTCCAGTTAGGACAATCTCCTTTGCTCCTTCAGCAGCTGCTTTTCTTGCGGAATTTAATGTTTCTTCTATACTTGCACTCCTACTTCTTCCTCTAGCAAAAGGAATGGTACAGTAAGTGCAGTAATAGTCACATCCATCCTGTATTTTCAAGAAATGTCGGGTACGTTCATCGTATGAACAAGAAGGAGCGAAGTTGCGTATGTTTTTCGTCTGGGTATGGTGGATTTCGGCATGATTTTGTTTCTTGTTCTGATGATCTTGAACCATTCCTACGTATTGTTCAATATCAAACTTTTCCTTTATGCCTAAGACGAGTTCCACACCCTCTAAATTTGCCAATTCTTCTGGTTTGAGTTGTGCGTAACAACCAGTGACAATTATTAATGCGTTGGGGTGTATACGATGTAGATGAGAGATAGCCTGTCTGCATTTATGATCCGCGGTGTCTGTTACGGAACAAGTATTAACTATGCATAGGTCGGCCTGTTCGCCTTTCTTTGCATTACGGAAACCATGTTCATTCAATTGTTTTGCAATTGCGGATGTTTCTGCGAAATTTAACTTGCAGCCCAAGGTGTGGTATGCAACGGAGAACGTTTCTTTTGATTTCTTCATGTCAAAATGGAATTTCTTCTCCACTGACTATATCGACCTTTGTGTATTTTTTTGTTCGGATATAGTAGTTGTATGTTTCGTAAGTTTCAAATCTATCTTCACCATCATATCCTGCTTTGATAACTATTTTATCACCTTGTGATAGAAATGTAAATGTCAGCCCTTTCTTTCCTTGTGTCATTTCTTTGATACTTTTGTCATACTCCAGACATTCTTTTTTCTGGTTTAGATAGTTCCGTATTTGGTTGTTCAGTTCTTCGTTGTTACTACTAATGTGGACGTCTTTCCTTTTGGGAGAATTAGACGGAGCGATGGTATTTTGCTTTTCATTATTATCTATAAGTATTTGTTCTGTAGAGTCTTGGTTATTTGTAGAAACAATTAAAGAATCTTCATCATTAGGGGATGTGTTGATTGTTTCTTTCTTGCAGCTTCCTAATATGGTGCAAAGAGAAATACAGAATAAAATGAAATTATTTTTCATTATAGTTGTTTTATTATTTTTCAGTCGATGTCGTTATATGAGATTAGATTATTCAGAAGGGCATATACAGTTAAACCACTGACTGATTTTATGCCAGTTTTTTTGACAATATTTTTTCTGTGACTAATGACTGTATGAATTGATATATAGTATTTTTCTGCTATTTCCTTGTTGGTCAAACCTCTCGCTATGGCTACGAGAATTTCGTTTTCACGATCAGTCAGTTCCTCAGATTCATTTTTGCGTTCTGTCTTCTCATTTCGTTTCAGGGCTTGTAGTTTATTTTGGATGCGAGTGTCATTGTCGTTGATGCTGATTTCGGCATCAAATTGATCCCGTATTTCTTTGTCCACGAAACTATATTCTATAGCGACGAGAGAACATTCATCATTTATTCCATATAGTTGTCGGATGTTGCGGCGAGATGAGGGATCCAACAGACATGGATTGAATAGTAAGAGATCTGGGATACGAGCAAGGAGGTGTTCTGTCAGTCGGTTTGTATCGAAATAGAAAGCGTCGACCGTGAAGTCCTGGATTCGTTGAATGATATTTTTCAAACCTTCCTGAACTATAGGGGAAGGTTCGACAATCATGATTTTTTTTTCTTTCATACCCGATTCTCCTTCTCCAAGCATTTAACAATAGGGCTTAAGATAAGATCTTCAATAAGTGTGTGAGTATCAAGGTCTTCTTGAAAGTGAAACAGTTTATCAAGAAGATCAATTTTCTGCATATCATGTTCTGGCATTGACATATACTTGATAATGATATTTTTCAGGTCAGTAAGTTTGTCTTCGATATTTTGATGATGTATTTCAGATTGTTCTTTCGGCGTTTTCTGCTTGATGTTTTTGCAAAGGTTCAAAATGTAAGGAAACATCACATTTTCTTCGTATAGAAGATGTTTTTTTACTTCGGAAGAGTATTCGTTGAAGAAATGAGCCAGAGCCTTTTCTGTATTCTCATTATAGTATTTTGCAAGAGATACCAGCGCTTTTTTGATTTCTGGAATTTTAATTTTTCGATAATAGTTATGTGAATTTTGTAAAAACAGAACGAGTTTTTCTGCATATTTAGGGTAATCAACATCAGAGAGACTTGATTTCTGAAGGGAGTTAATATTGCAAATAGTCAAGAAAAGATCGGTAGGAAGTTTAGCTTTCTGGCATACCTCATCTATGCTTTGATCTCCAAATCCAAGAGGGATACAGAATCGGTTGATGACATGCAAGTAGTTGTGATTCATGTGTACGATGTCTGCCATTTTCATGTTGGCTGTAATCTGTATTTTACTTTGCATATAATAATATTGTTTTAACTAATTTATCTGTTTTCCTTTTCTTACCAAGAACCTCCGGCTCCTCCACCTCCAAAACTTCCCCCTCCAAATCCTCCAAAATTGTTATTAAAGTTTGATGAGCTAAATTCTCCGTTTGGGTTGTTGTATTTTTTTCTTGAGTTCAAATAAGAGCCTGCCGTATATGTAGCATTATAATAAAACAGTCTTGAATTTCTACGAATGATAAGAAAAATGATAATAATGGTAAAAATCAAACTAAACCAACTGAATTTATCTTCTTTTCCGTTCTTCTTACGTGGTAAATGATATTCTTTCCTTGCATACTTAAACAATTGATCGCAAGCTTTGTATATACCTGTGTAGTAGTCATTCACTTTAAAGAAAGGAATCATGGAGTTTTGGATAATTTCAGAACAGATTGCATCTGGGATAGCGCCTTCCAACCCGTATCCAGTAGCAATGAATACTTCGCCTCTTCCTGTTTCATTTTTAGGCTTTACAAGAATAACGATTCCGTTGTTGTATTCTTTATTTCCTATACCCCAACTTCGTCCAATCAATGTGGCATATTCAGCCTTGTCTTGTCCATTGAGATTGTCTACCGTTACAACACAAATTTGGTTACTCGTAGAATCATCTATCATAATGAGGTATTGCTCCAATTTTTCTGACTGTTCTTTTGTAAAGAGATTAGCGAAATCATTTACCAGATGTGGAGGTTGGGGTCTAGTTGGTATTTCTACGGCTACAGTTTCAGTCAAGCATACGATTTCCAAAGCGATAATAATCACGAAACGTATGACAAATGAAAATAGGAGATCATTCGTCGTACTTTTGTTTGAAAGATGGCAATTATTCAAATTCAAAAGAAATCTCGTTTGGTAGTTCATTGACATCGTTGGTATCGATTGGAAAATACTTTGCTAATTGTTTTCCGGTCTGTATGATGGCCATACATATGCCAAAACAATAGTTTTGTTTTGAGAATTCAGTGCGTATATTTCTATATATTTCGTTCCAAAATCCGTTAGGAACGCAATTGTTGATACCCTGATCTCCTATAACAGCAAATTGATGGTCTTTAATAGAGATATAGAAAAGAACAGCATTCCTATTCTTTGTTCGATCCATTCCGAGTTTTTTAAATACCTCTATCCCGTGTTTTTCTAACTCGCCTTTACATGTTCTTTCAACTCGCAGTCTAATTTCGCCTGATGTCATAGATTCAGCTTGGCTGATGCTCCTCTCGATTTGGCGTTTTTCCTCTGGAGAGAAAAAAGATAAGGCATTCATATGCAGATTTCTTGATTTTAGTCGAAATTCACATTAGGTGTCTGTTCTTCTGCTTCCGTAGTTTCAAAGTATGCTTTTGTCTCGAACCCCATGAAGTTATACGGAATTTGCCGTATTTTAGTGTTGTAATTTTTGCAGGCGTTGTTGAAGTCCATTCTTGCCACAGCAATCCTATTTTCGGTTCCCTCGAGTTGTGCTTGAAGATCCTGAAAGTTTTGATTTGCTTTCAAATCAGGATAGTTCTCTTGAATAGCCAAGAGTTTCCCGAGTGCTGCACTGAGTTCTCCTTGGGCAGCTTGGTATTCCTTTAATTTTTCTGGAGTAAGGTTTTGAGGATCAACAGTAATCTGAGTTGATTTTGCACGGGCAGAAATGACGCTTTCCAAAGTGCTTTTTTCGTGTTTTGCATATCCCTTTACGGTGTTGACCAGATTGGGGATAAGGTCTGCTCTTCGTTTGTATTGATTCTCAACTTGAGCCCATTGAGCCGTTGTATTTTCCTCTAGTTGTACAACAGAGTTATAAGCCTTGATTCCCCAGATAACAACCAGTAGGATGACCAATGCAACAGAAATGAGTGTAATGTGTTTCTTCATGATAATTTATTTGATTTATGACAAATATACTAAAACTTTCCTTTTTGTTGGTCGTTTCATTTTGTTTCGCCATGTAGGTAAAAGAAAAAAGGAAGGTCTCTGAAAGAAGCCTTCCTTTTTTTGTGCGCTTTAATTTTTTTATAATGGAATATTTCCGTGTTTCTTCGCAGGATTTGAACGGATTTTTGTCTGTGCCATATCCAAAGCTTGAATAAGTTTTACACGGGTCTGTTGTGGAAGGATTACTTCATCTATATAGCCCAATTCGGCTGCTCTGTACGGATTAGAGAATTTTTCTGCGTATTCCTCTTTTGCTTTTGCCTTTTCGTCGTCTGAAGCCTTGTGATACAGGATGTTTACAGCACCGTCAGCACCCATAACTGCAATTTCAGCAGTAGGGTAGGCGAAGTTGATGTCTGCTCCTGTATGTTTTGAACTCATGACAATATAAGCACCGCCATAGGCTTTACGTGTGATGATTGTTATTTTCGGTACGGTCGCTTCAACAAAAGCATATACAATCTTTGCACCATGTCGGATAATGCCGTTGTGTTCTTGTATAGTACCAGGAAGGAATCCAGGAACATCCTCAAAGGTAATCAGAGGAATATTAAAACAATCGCAGAATCGGATGAACCTCGCAGCTTTGTCAGAAGCGTCAATGTCAAGAACACCGGCTTGATATGCAGGTTGATTTGCCACTACTCCGATGGTTTTTCCGTCTAAATGTGCAAATCCAATAACAATGTTAGGAGCAAATCCAGCCATTACTTCGAAGAAGTATCCGTCATCCACGACTCCTTCAATAATCTGTTTAATGTCGTATGGTTTGTTCGGGTCTTCTGGAATGATTGTATTCAAGCTTTCATTCTCTTCGTTTGTTGAATCAGTCGGTACGATAGGAGCATCTTCCAGATTGTTAGAAGGAAGGAAAGATAGTAATTCTCTAACCATCATCAGTGTCTCTTCCTCTGTATCGCCCATAAAATGCGCTACTCCCGATTTTGATGTATGAGTTTGTGCGCCTCCCAGGTCTTCCTTGCTCACCACTTCATTTGTCACGGTCTTTACAACATCCGGACCTGTTACGAACATATGTGATTTTTCTTTCACCATGAAGATGAAATCGGTCAAAGCAGGAGAATAGCATGCACCTCCAGCACAAGGTCCCATGATTACAGAAATTTGAGGGATAACACCCGAAGCAATTGTGTTTTGGTAGAAGATGTCCCCATATCCAGCCAGAGAAGCAACTCCTTCTTGAATACGTGCACCTCCGGAGTCGTTGATGGCAATGATTGGAGCTCCCATCTTCAGAGCCATACGCTGTATCTTGGTGATTTTGTCTGCAGCAGAACGTCCCAAAGACCCTCCATATACTGTAAAATCGTAGGAATATACAAAAATTGTGCGACCAGCAATCTTACCATATCCTGCAACAATGCCATCTCCAAGGATATGTTTTTTTTCCATTCCGAAGTTAGAGCATCGGTGAGTGACAAATTTATCAATCTCGACAAATGTGTTTGGATCCAGCAATGTGTTAATACGTTCACGAGCTGTCATTTTGCCTTGTTCGTGCTGGCGGTCGATTCTTTCTTGTCCTCCGCCTAAGTCAGCGGTTTTATTCAATTCTACTAAATGCTCTTGCGCTTTGTTCAGTGCCATATTCTATTTAGTGTGTTTGATTTTTATCTTTTCCAAAATTTGCGGTTATCGTGTATTATTCAGGTTGTTTGGCTGATTATTTTACTCCAAAGTGACAAGAGTTTGGTTTCCGTCAATTGTGTCACCTTCCGCAATTAGAATATCTTTGATTTTGCAGTCTCTTTTTACCTTGTATTCGCTCTGCATTTTCATGGCTTCCACAACAACAACAGCGTCTCCGGCATGCATTTCCTGACCTTTTTCAACAAGTACTTTCACGATTTTTCCTGGCATAGGGGAGAAGATTCGGTCTTGTTGTTCATCCACATCTTCTTTTTTTCTATTCCGTAGGTATTTTGCTTGAGAATCAACTATTTCAACAGGGAATGAGTGAAACTGGGTGTTGACAATGTAGGATTTGTCTTTGCGTTTGTACTCTGCGTTATAAGATTTGCTATTATGGAGAATTGAGCAAACACCTGCTTCCGGCATAACAACATCCAGATTATATTCTTTGTCATCAATGCGAATAACCACATTGTTGCCATCCTTGCTAATCAATTCTACGTTGGCAATTCGCCCTCCGATATGTACTTCCATTTCTTCTGTACTTTGTGTATAGCTTATTGTAAATTAGATACGCAGCATAGCATTGCGTTTGCCGAATTCCCTCCATTTTGAGATTACGCGGTTGTCTGTTGTCTTGGTTGCGTTTTCTTCAAGGTTGAGAATATAGTCCATATAAGCAGCAATGATGGCGATATCTTCCGTTTCATCTTGGGAACCTTCGTAGTGTTCGTCAAGCAGAAATTCAGAATTCTTCTCAATAAATCCAGTATCGTATTTTCCACGCAGGAAGTCAGATGCATCCATGATGCGTCGAAGATAGTTGATGTTGGTCTTGATACCTGTTATTTTATATTCAAACAATACGCGTCTCATACGTTTGATAGCGTATGCACGCGTTGTTGCCCATACAATCAGTTTACCAATCATTGGGTCGTAGAATATAGGAATTTCGTAACCTTCATATACATAGTTGTCTACTCTAGTACCAATGCCCAGAGGTTCTGTCAATTGTTGAATGATACCAGGAGACGGCATGAAATTATTTTCCGTATCTTCAGCGCAAATACGACATTCGATAGCATGTCCTCTTTGAACAATATCCTCTTGATGTAGGCGAAGAGGCAAGTTGTTTGCTACGTTGATTTGTTCCTTCACTAAGTCGATTCTCAGAACCTCTTCTGTGATAGGATGTTCTACTTGTAGACGGGTATTCATCTCCAAGAAGTAGTAATTCTTGTTATCGTCCACCAAAAATTCAATGGTTCCAGCTCCTGAGTAGTTGACAGCTTTGGCAGCCATAATGGCTTTTTCTCCCATATCTTTACGCAGGTCAGCTGTCATCATTGGTGATGGAGATTCCTCGACAATTTTTTGGTGGCGACGTTGTACTGAGCATTCGCGTTCACATAAGTGAATTACATTACCGAAGTTGTCACCTAGTATTTGGAATTCGATATGGTGTGGATTTTCAATGTATTTCTCAATGTATAGTGTTCCATTGGCAAAAGACGAGAGGGCTTCTGATTTAGCTGTGTTGTATGCTTCTTCGATTTCTTCATCTTTGCGAATCACGCGCATACCTTTGCCTCCACCACCAGCCGAAGCTTTGACAATCACAGGATAACCTATTTCCTTAATTACTTTTTTCGCTTCTTCTAAAGAGAGATCGTGTTGTACGCCAGGCACTACTGGAACTCCGGCTTCAATCATGGTTTTACGGGCTGTGATTTTGTCACCCATCATTTCCATTGCTTCCGGTGATGGTCCAATCCATATAATACCTTCTTTTGCACATCGACGGGCAAAATCTGAGGATTCAGAAAGGAAACCATATCCCGGATGTATGGCATCCGCACCTGTCTGTTTTGCTGCTGCTATCAAGTTATCAATAACGAGATACGAGTCTTTTGATGGGGCTGGACCAATGCAGATTGCTTCATCAGCGTATAATACATGACGTGAAGTACGGTCGGCTTCTGAATAAACGGCAACTGTGGCGATATTCATTTCTTTGCATGAGCGCATCACACGTACAGCTATCTCTCCTCGGTTAGCAATAAGTATTTTCTTTATCATAGAAAAACGCTTGTATCTTAGGTTATTTTTCAGAATAAAAGTCCGAATAAATTATCGGCCAATCAGTGGAGAGCAATGCAAAAAATTTGTGCAAAAATAGGGAATCTTATTTAGAATACCTAACCCATTCTCGAGGCACAATTCATTTGCTTTAATTTGTGCAATAATTTAGGATTTGTTTAGACAATAATGAATACCAGTACCTGTGCAACGACGATTCTCAGGAACATGGAGAGGGGATAGACTGTGGCATAGGCAGAAGACTGAGCGGGTGTAGGAGCAAGAGAATTTGCAAATTCGAGAATAGGAGGGTCGGTTGAAGCTCCTGCAATGAGTCCGCAAATTTTCAAGTAATTTACTTTCATGAAATATGCTGTCAGAGCGACGATGAACATAGGTATAAATGTAATCATTGCACCGTAAATCATCCATACCCAGCCTCCGCCGTCCACCAAAGTATGAACGAAGTTACCGCCAGCAAGAAGTCCGACAGCGGAGAGAAATAGAACGATACCAAATTCTCTGAGCATCAAATTGGCACCATAGGTCATATAGAAGTTCAGTTTTCCGATGCGACCTTTGTGTCCTAAGATAAGAGCAATTAGCAGAGGGCCACCTGCAATACCCAATTTTGCTGGAACAGGCATGCCTGGTATGGCAATAGGTATTGACCCTACGATGATTCCTAAAAATATGCCGATGAACATAGGTACGATATTCGGGATCGACAATTCTCGGATAGAGTTTCCTAATTCGTTTTTAACATCTTCCAATACTTTTGTTTCTCCGATGATTTTTACGGTATCGCCCAATTCAAGAGTTGTATGGCTTGTTGGAAGGATTTCCATTCCTGACCGATAGATGCGAGTGATACTGGCCTCGTAGCGGCGGAAAATACCAATTTGTTTAATCGTTTTTCCTGCCATTTTACGGTTTGTAACCAGTACGTTGATCAGATCCATTGATCCGCTGATATTTCGTCGTTCACGGATTGTCACTTCGCCTAACTTGATACGCAGGTTTTCCAGACTTTTTTGTTCCGATACTCCATAAATAACGTCACCTTCCTGAATTTTTATGTCGCCAGTTGCGAGCAGATAATTTCCGTTGCGGTAAATGCGTGAGACTGCAAGTTCTGCGTCCACTGCATTTTTGATATATGCGATGTCTTTTCCGAAAATGTTCGGGTTCATTACTGTTATTTCCACTGATTCCAGTTTTGAGTCGGTTGTCCCAATGGATTCGAGATAAGATTTTTCCTCTTCTTTAATATTAATACGGAAAAGTAAACGTATCAGCACGATGATCAAAAGTAATCCGATTACGCCAAACGGATAGGCTATGGCGTAGCCAGCACCCAACATATCGGTGGGAAGTCCCTGGTCTTTAATAATTTCAGTGGCAGCACCCAGACCTGGTGTGTTGGTTACGGCGCCGCACATCACACCAGTCAAGATGTCAGGCTTAATGTTTGTATTGTAGGATATTAAGATTGTAACCAAGAGACCCATCAGAATTCCACCGACAGCAATAAGATTAAGTTTGAGTCCATCTTTCCGAAACGAAGAAAGGAATCTAGGACCTGTTTCGATTCCAATTGAATAGACAAACAGAATGAGTCCGAAGTCACGTACAAAATTCAATATCGTTGTTTGAGATTCATCAGTTGGAAATCCGATGTGTCCGAATAGGATGCCGAAAAACAGTACTCCAGCGATACCGAATTTGATATGTCCAAATTTCAGATGTCCGAATAGAATCCCGAATACAACGGTCAATGTGATAAAAAGGAAAGTTGTGATGGCATGAGGGGTTGTAAACAAATCAATCAGAAATTCCATATATTGATTATATGTGTTTATTTGTTTTGTGATGGACTATTAAAATCGTGCAAAGGTACTTTAAAAGACATTAAGAACAAATTATTCAATTGTTAGTTTTCAACAAACGGATTATCATTATTTTTTACATAATCTACAGGCTGGTAAATAAATTTTTTGAAGAAGCTATTTATAACTGAAAGAGTTAAAATTGTCTTAGTGGATCATTTTATTGTCTGATATTCATTTGTTAAAAGTATGCTTTAAGTATTAGCGATTCACCTATGAAAAATGATTATTTTTGTAGAAGAATCTTCTGAACGGATGTTTCTATATAACGAAACGGATATGATGATTTAGTTGGTGAAAAATTTTTTCGGGTATAGAGAATGGAAATGGCGAAGGATATATATAAGACTATTCAGGCATCTTCTGAAGGTGTCTATAAAGAAAAGGGCAGCAAGTTTCTGTCTTTTCTTCATCCGGTAGCCAATGAAGAAGAGGTGCGGAATTATATAGAGCAATATCGGCGAAAGTTTCATGATGCCAGACATGTGTGCTATGCCTGGGTTATAGGGAAGCAGAAACCTTATGTAACTCGAAGTAATGATGATGGAGAACCTACTGGTACGGCAGGCAAGCCGATGCTATCTCAGTTAACGTCTGCCGGTTTAACCAATGTATTAGTTATTGTGGTTCGTTACTTTGGCGGTGTTCTTTTAGGAACAGGAGGGCTTGTTATTGCTTATCGAACGGCGGTGGCAAATGCTTTAGCTGAGAGTGTTATTGTTCAGTGTACCATAGACCGAACTATACGTATTACATTTGACTATCCATTGATGGGGGAGGTGATGCGGATCATAAAGGAAGAAAAATTAAAAATTGAGCATCAGGACATGGGACTAAACTGTCATTTAACACTCTCTTATCGTCTTGCGATAGAAGAAAAGATTTTAGAACGCTTCCGCCTTCTATTAAAAGTTCAAGTTGAACAGTGTAGTTAATACGGTTTTATGTTTGTTTATTTTTTTGCTGTGTCCCATTGAAACAAAAACTCTGTCTGGTCTATTTTTATTCGAACCATTGTCTGTCGAGCTTTTCTTCGTTCCATCATCATATAGCCAGAAATACCTTCTCCATTCCGTATCGTATTGCTTTTCAAGTATCCTTTATCTTGAATATTTAGAGTTTTTCCCTGAGCAGCAGAATTAATAACAGAAGGCAGAGCGATGGAAGTAAATAGAGAAGTCATTGGTCCCAAGTGATAAGAAGTGCTGATTGAAGAGCCCCATGTACCGCCATAGTAGGTGATAGGTCCGACGCTTAGTCCGACAGAGAGCCATGATAAAGCCGTTCGTATTCTTTTTTTGCTTCTTATCTTTTTTTGCATTTCCTCAAAGGAGTAGATATCCACTGTTTTTACCTTTTTCCCGTCGTGAGTATATGCGTAGCCCTGAATACTATCTGGCAGAAAGTTTCGGTTGAATCCACTTTGGTTATCAACAACCAATGAAAGTTGATAGTAATCATCGCTTTCCTCCAGTTCGCTCAGGCAAGCAGCTACAACAATATTGTCACGAATCAAATACCCCCAATACCGTCCGTCCTGGTACTCTGTTGTGAATGATTCATCAGTCGGCATGTTGATAAAGCCTTGAGACGAGACAGAGGTACTATATATTATGAAGTAGAAAAAAATCAGATAGAATAGGTGATTTGCTTTCATGGTTATTCTTTGTTACTGATTTTGCAGAGCCAAAACAACTTTCCAGTAGAATCTTTTGCAGAGACGAGACCTACATGTCTTGTTATTTTTTCATCAAGTCTTTACCAGCATGCCATGCTTTTCCGACTTTCTTTCCCGTGACGTAGTAACCATGTTGGAATTGGTCGAAGATGAGAGCGTTTAATTTCTCAGGATCAATTTTCCCATTTTCAGAAAGAACCCTTTCTTCTGCTGCTACATTAACGATTTGTCCTACAATACAGTACATGTGTTGTGTACTGACTACATCTGCTAATTCGCATTCCATTACTACAGGAAATTCGTTGATAATTGGTGCGTTCACATGTCGGCTCTTAACGGCAGTATAGCCGGTTCGTTCAAACTTGTCATTCATTTTATTACCCGAGGCAATGCCAAAGAAGTCTGCCACATCCATATGGTCCAGATCAGCCAGACTGACGGAGAAAGCCTTACTTTTCAAGATATTCTGTGTTGTCTTGTGTTCTTCGTCAATGAACAGGGCTATTTTATCCATATCGCAAATCATGCCCCAGGCAGCATTCATTACATTTACCTTTTCGTTTTCATCATAAGCAGCCACCATCAGAACTGGCATGGGATAGACAGCTTGTATTATTCCTAAATCTTTTTTCATATGAATAAATGTTTTTTTTTTTTTGCTATAAAGGTAATAGAAAAACTTTTTCATAAAGAGAATAATTGCTTTATTTCCTAATGAGAAAGCCAATGTGAAAATGAGAAAAAAAGCGGTAATGCATGTTCTATTGGTGCACTACCGCTTTTTGATGTGGTGAATACCTTAAATGGTTGTTTATCTGAAAGTATCTATTTTTTCGGTGAATTTCACTTCGACTCGACGATTTTGAGCTCTTCCTGTTGCTGTGTTGTTATCAGCTACAGGATTTTGTTCACCATATCCTCTTGACTGAAGTCTATCGGATTGAATACCACGTTTGACGAGATATTCTTTGACTGCGGCAGCTCTTTGTTTTGAGAGTTCGAGATTGTTCTGATCGTTGCCAACATTGTCGGTGTATCCATCCACTGTGACGAAATAGTCACCATTGCGTTCCAAATGGAAGACAATGCTATCGAGGATTCGGTAGGAGGAATTTTTGAGGATTGCCTTTCCTGTTTCGAATTGGATGTCCTGTTGATGTGTGCGGAAATATTTTTTAGCGACACGAATTCGTTCTGGCTCCTCGTCATTAATGGTAGCTGTCACTACAGGAAGGGATGATGTCTCTGGTTCTATGTAGAGAGCAGGTTCTGGGATTGTCGTTGGAGTTTCGAATTCCTGTTCTGTTGCTTGTGATATGTTTGTTTCCGTAATATCCGAAGAAGTATTTACAGGTTCTTCTGTAGTGTTATTAATCGTTTCCTCAGCTGCTTTTTCTTTTCGTTTTTCGGCTAATTTCGCTTCTTTCGCTGCTTCTTTTTCTGCTTTTTTCTGTGCTTTAGCTTCTGGATCTTCAGACTTTGCTTTTCCTAATGCATAGACGATACCAACCAGGTGTTGTCCTTGAAAATCGATCGTTTTGTGGTTGCGGTAAAGATCTGTTTTGTCAGAACAGATACCAGTTGCTTGATATTCATAGCGGATATTCATACGTTCTGTAAGAGGAATGTCGAATCCAATTCCAAGCGAAACCCCGACGGCGCCTTTGTGGTTACTGGAGTTTGAAATGCCCTCCGGATTATGTTCCTTAATGTCAAAATAGTTCAGGTAGTTGATTCCTCCAAGCAAATAAGGGCGGAACGCATAGTCGATTCCCAGAAATTTATATTTAACATTCAACTCGGCGTTGGCGAGAATGGAGTTCAGAGCTCTCCATCCTCCGGAGATATGTCCGTTTTCAGGATTGACAATGCCGCCATCACGCCATTGGTCGTTATGAAGATTCTGGTGGTATCCGTATGTTCCTCCGGAAAGGAGCAGGCCAGCAGTGAAATAGTCATTGATATAGCGGTCGATAGAAATTGCTCCTCCGCCGAAGATGGGGTCAAAATTTAGAAAAGTATTATCGTGTGATGTGTATTTGTTACCATGTGTTCCAGGTTTTTTGTAATAAGTCAAATCACCGTAATACTCGTTTTTCAGACCGAAAAGGCCGACACTCCATGGATGCTCTGCTGTTTGGGCGAAAGCAGAAAGACATGTTTCAAGCGAAATGAAGGTAATCAATAGAAACTTTTTCATCGTTTTCTTGATTTGATTATGGTTAGGATGATGTTGTTAAGCAAATGAATCAGAATGTTGCCATTGTAGGACAGACTCTCCTGGCTTTAAAGATGAAAATATCATTGTTAGGATCTTTGGTTGAAATTTCTGTAAAGTCTGTCATGCTACGAATAGGGTGGCAAAGTTAGGGAAGATTTCGATGATAAAGACTTCGGAGCGCAAAAAATATTCAAAATCGTCCAAAAGCAATGGTTCAAGAAGTCCCAAATTCAAAAAATAGACTTATCTTTGAAAATCATATAGGCAGAAATCATGAATGCAAAGAGTTTGGTTTCCATTACCGACTATTCAAAAGAGAAGATTCTCCGGATTTTAGATGCCGCAGCAGAATTTGAGGCACGTCCGAATCGTGAAACGCTGAAAGGCAAAGTTGTAGCGACGTTATTTTTTGAGCCATCGACTCGTACACGATTGAGTTTTGAAACGGCTATTAACCGTCTTGGAGGTCGCGTGATTGGCTTTTCTGACGCTGCCAATACATCTACCAGTAAAGGTGAGACGTTACATGATACCATTATGATGGTTAGCAACTATGCAGACTTGATTGTCATGCGTCATCCTCTAGACGGAGCAGCTCGTTATGCCAGTGAGGTGTCGTCATTGCCAATCATCAATGCAGGAGATGGGTCGAACCAACATCCAACGCAGACGCTTTTAGACCTCTACAGCATCTATAAGACGCAGGGGACGCTTGAAAACCTTAATATCTACATGGTAGGAGATTTGAAATATGGAAGGACTGTTCATTCGTTATTGATGGCGATGAGTCATTTTCATCCTACATTCACGTTTATAGCTCCCAGTGAATTGGAAATGCCGGAACAGTACAAGATCTTTTGTTGGGAGAATGGTATTGAGTATAGGGAGAAGCGAGATCTGGATGAATTGGGCGAGGCAGACATTCTTTATATGACCCGGGTTCAGCGAGAGCGTTTTCAGGATTTGATGGAGTATGAGCGTGTAAAAGATGTTTATTGTCTCAAGAATTCCATGCTTGATGGGACGAAGGATACGTTGCGTATTTTGCATCCTCTTCCACGAGTAGGAGAGATTGACATGGATGTAGATGCGAATGAAAAGGCATATTATTTTCAGCAAGCCAAGAATGGTCTATACGTTCGTCAAGCAGTGATTAGTGATGCTTTGGGTATGTTGGAAGACTAAGAGTTTTTCTAAAACGATGCAATAAACAAACAGATGGAAGACAGCAAAAAAGAAATGTTGGTTGCCGCTATAGAGAACGGAACCGTTATAGATCATATTGCCAGTGAAAAACTTTTTGAAGTTGTATCTATTCTGAATCTGGCGCATAGCAGCAGTGAGATTACCATAGGAAATAATCTGAAGAGCGAAAAGCAGGGTGCGAAGGGAATTATCAAGATAGCTGATACTTATTTTGCTCCAGATGAGATTAATAGAATTGCTTTAGTAGCTCCGAATGCGGTTCTTAATATTATTAAGGATTATAAGGTTGTCGAGAAGCGAAAAATTGAAATTCCTGACCATGTCATTGATATCATTCGTTGTTTCAATCCCAAGTGCATCACCAATCATGAGCCTATGCAGACTCGATTTGATGTGATAGACAAGCAGAAAATGATTGTCAAGTGTCATTATTGTGAGAGTGTTATGGAGCAGAATCAGATTAAGATAAAGTAAAGACTTCTCAAAAAAAAATGAAGATAGACTGGCGTCCAGGGAATATGTTATATCCACTACCTGCAGTGCTCGTGTCTTGTGCAAATCGGGAAGGAGAGAAGAACCTTCTGACGGTTGCTTGGACTGGTACTTTATGTAGTGATCCAGCCTTATGCTATGTCAGCATACGTCCGACACGGAAGTCTTATCAATACATAAAGGACACGGGAGAATTCGTTATTAATCTAACAAACGAGCGGTTGTCGAAGGCGACTGACTGGTGTGGCGTGAGAAGTGGGAGAGACTATGATAAGTGGAAGGAGATGGGTTTGACACCGTCTGGTAGTCATAAGTTATTGTATGCTCCTATTGTTGAAGAGTCTCCATTAAGTATTGAATGCAGGGTAAAGCAGGTGATACCATTGGGTACACACGATTTATTTATTGGGGAGGTTGTTAATGTACAGGTTGACGAAACATTTATTGATGCTGCCACAGGGGCATTTGATGAGAAGAAGGCATCTTTATTAGTGTATGAACATGGAAAGTATTATAAGACAGGCGAGTTTGTTGGTAAGTTTGGATGGAGTGTAGAACGGAAAAAACAAAAGAAACAATCATTAAATAAAGTCAAATTAAACAAAGAAAATCAATGAAAAGAGACGAGCAGATTTTTGACATTATCAAGCGCGAGCGCGAGCGTCAGATGAAAGGAATTGAACTGATTGCCTCGGAGAATTTCGTAAGTGATCAGGTAATGGAAGCCATGGGTTCTGTGCTTACCAATAAGTATGCAGAGGGTTATGCCGGGCATCGTTATTATGGAGGTTGTGAAGTCATAGATGAGAGTGAGACGCTTGCCATTGAGCGGCTGAAGAAGATTTTTAACGCTGAATGGGCAAATGTTCAGCCTCATTCTGGTGCTCAAGCGAACATGGCTGTTTTTATGGCCTGTCTGGAGCCTGGAGACAAATTTCTCGGACTGAATCTTTCGCATGGAGGTCATCTCAGTCATGGATCTCCAGTTAATTTTTCCGGTTTAATGTACACTGCCTTATCTTATAACCTTAAGGAAGAGACTGGTCGTATAGACTATGACCAATTGGAGCAGATAGCACGTGCGGAGAAGCCGAAATTGATAGTAGGAGGAGCCAGTGCATACAGTCGTGAGTGGGACTATGCTCGTATCCGTAAGGTAGCAGATGAGATAGGAGCCTTGTTCATGGTTGATATGGCGCATCCTGCAGGTCTTATTGCAGCTGGTCTTCTTGAAAACCCTGTTAAATATGCTCATATTGTAACGACCACGACACACAAGACGCTTCGTGGACCTCGTGGAGGTGTGATTATTATGGGCAAGGACTTTGAGAATCCATGGGGAAAGAAAACTCCTAAGGGAGAAACGAAGATGATGAGTGCGTTGCTTAATTCTGCAGTATTCCCTGGTGTGCAAGGAGGTCCGCTTGAGCATGTTATTGCAGCAAAGGCTGTTTCTTTCGGAGAAGCTCTTCAGCCGGAATTCAAGGAGTATCAGACTCAGGTGAAGAAGAATGCTGCAGCAATGGCACAGGCATTTGTTGATAAGGGATACAAGATCATATCAGGAGGAACAGATAACCATTCCATGCTTGTTGATCTCCGTACAAAGTTCCCTGACTTGACTGGTAAATTGGCAGAGAAGGCTCTTGTCTCGGCAGCCATTACAACGAACAAGAATATGGTTCCGTTTGACAGTCGCAGTCCATTCCAGACATCAGGTCTCCGTTTCGGTACTCCAGCTATAACGACACGTGGAGCGAAGGAAGAGTTCATGGGAGAGATTGTTGATCTGATAGATAAAGTTCTTTCCAATCCGGAGAGCGAAACTGTTATCAATGAGGTGAAGGAGTATGTAAATAAAACAATGTCTCAATATCCGCTTTTTGCATGGTAACCCGTATCTGATAAATCAAAAGGAGAAGTCTGTTTTTTTTTTTAACAGGTTTCTCCTTTTTTTTCTTATTCAATGACTGAAAAAATATTTGAAATCGATTCGAACGTAGATCCTGTTGTTTTTTACGGGGTCAATAACGTAAATCTTCAGTTGGTAAAGAATCTTTTCCCGAAAGTAAAGATGCTTGCACGCGGTCGTATCATTAAAGTGCAGGGATCGATAAGTGATGTAGAATCATTTGGCCAGTCGTTTGTTCAGTTGCAGAATTGGTGTGGTCATCATAACACTTTAGATGAGCAGACTATTATCGACATTATCAAGGGAAATGTTTCAGAGGAGAAAAAAGAAGATAGTCTGATATTGCATGGTGTAGGTGGTCGTCCGATTATTGCCCGAACACCCAACCAGCTGCAATTGGTGAAACAGTATGCACTGAATGACCTTCTCTTTGCGGTAGGTCCAGCAGGTACAGGAAAAACATATACGGCTATTGCTCTTGCGGTGAAAAGTCTGAAAGAGAAAAAGATTCGTCGTATTGTATTGAGTCGTCCTGCAGTTGAAGCGGGGGAGAAGTTGGGTTTTCTCCCCGGAGACATGAAAGAAAAGATAGATCCTTATTTGCAGCCTCTGTATGATGCGTTGCAGGATCTTATACCCTCATCTAAATTAAAAGAATTGCTTGAGGATGGTACCATTCAGATTGCCCCATTGGCTTTCATGCGAGGTCGAACATTGGGAGATGCTGTTATTATATTGGATGAGGCCCAGAATACCTCAATACAGCAGATTCGTATGTTTCTGACCCGGATGGGGTTGAACAGCAAGATCATCGTGACAGGAGACTGTTCTCAGATTGATTTACCTCCGTCGCAGAAAAGTGGTTTGATAGAGGCATTGAGAGTTTTGAAATCCGTTAAAGGAATCAGCATAGTTGAGTTTGATGTTCGAGATATTGTGCGTCATCGCCTGGTACAGCGAATAGTTGAAGCATGGTCAAAAAAAGATGCCCAACAAGAAGAGGGTGTGAAAAATAAAGTGTAGGAAAAAAAAAGTATTTAAATAACCTGACAGATATGGATAAAAAGAAAGACATGCCGTGTGTGGCTCTCATTTATGATTTTGACGGGACTCTTTCACCAGCAAACATGCAGGAATTCGATTTTCTGAAAGAAGTTGGAATTCGAAATCGTCAGAAATTTTGGCGGGAGAGTGAGGAAATGTCCATTGCACAGGATGCCAGTTCCATATTGTGTTATATGAAGTTGATGTTAGAGAAGGCACATCAGGCAGGAGTAAGTGTAAGGCGTGAAAAATTTGTAGAGTTTGGTCGCAGTATAGTGTTTTATCCAGGTGTGACTGATTGGTTTTTGAATATTCGAGAATTAGGAGAAAGTATAGGAGTAAATGTCAAGCACTATATCAACTCCTCCGGTCTTTATGAAATGATAGAAGGGACTGAAATTTTTCATGAATTTGAGAATGTGTATGCGTGTCGTTTTCTCTATGATGAAAACGGTGTTGCGGTATGGCCTGCTGTGGCGGTTGATTTCACTGCGAAGACTCAATTTCTGTTTATGATTAATAAAGGCATAGAGAGGGTGTCGGAGAACCGTCGTGTCAATGAATATATGCCAAATGAGTTGCGTCCAGTTCCATTTCGTCATATGATTTATTTTGGAGACGGAGCGACCGACATACCCTGTATGCGTTTGGTGAAGGAGCAGGGAGGTAATTCCATTGCCATATATAAAAAGGGAAACGAATCCAAACGTCATGTGGCAGAGCAGTTGGTACGTGAGCATCGAGTCAACTTTGCCTGTGCTGGAGATTATCGAAAGGGTAGTGTGGTATGGAAGATTGTTGAATCCATACTTCATCAGGTTCGGTCTAATTGGGATTTCCATTTGCTTCAGCAGGAGAACCTGTCCAAGTTCAGAAAGTGACGAAATGAGCGCAGTTATGCAACTGAGTGTCTTGCAAATATTGGCATTGAAACATATACGTGGATGCGGAAACATCGGTATACTGAAGCTCCAGCGATTTGCGACAGAAAGAACGAAACAACCGGAAATAGAACTTGACAATCCGGAATCATCCGACGAACAATCGTCGTTGTGTCACTTATTGCATCGGTATCATCAAGAGTTTGGCATTCAAACTATTCGGTGTACAAATGACCATCTTGCTGAGGCATTCAAGAAAGCCAGGCAGACGTTAGAACAGAGCAGTCAGCGTGGTATTTATGCCATAGGAATCAATGATGAGTTATATCCTAAAAATTTGAAAATCAGTACGTTTATAAGTGGTCGAAGAGGAATACCTGTAGTAATGTGGTATAAAGGCAATCTTTCAGTCTTATCGAGGCATAAAACGGCAGTCATAGGAAGTCGTCATATTTCAGAAACAGGATACAGTCGTGGAGAGAATACAGGAAAGAACCTTGCTTCATTGGGTATTACGGTAGTCAGTGGATTAGCGAGGGGATGTGATACGTCAGGTCATCGTGGAGCTCTAAAAGTTGGAGGTGCAACGGTTGCTTTGCTTGGTCATGGTTTGGACAGTGTATATCCTCCTGAAAATGCCGGTTTGGCGCAGGAGATAGTATCATCTGGAGGGTTATTGATGTCTGAATATCCTATTGGAACAGCCATCAGTCGTCGTGGATTGATAGAACGCAGTTGTTTGCAGGCATTGCTTGCAGATGACGTTGTCGTAGTCGAATGTGGTGAGAAGAGTGGAACTTTTTATGCTGCTAATGGTGCATTGTCTTTGGGAAAGAAACTATATGTTTTGTCTTATTCTGAACGTCAAGGAGGGGAGAGGGCAGGGAATACGATATTATCGAGAAAAGGAGCCATTTGGGTGAATGAAGATGTTGACTGGCGTTTTTTATTGAGAGAAACGGAACAAATACAGAAGAGAATGTAATCTTTATTTGTCGGATTCAATTCGTAAATTACGAATAATGAGAGGATATTATCGTTATTTTTGCAATAGTTTTTTGATTGAAAATCATTTGTACGTAGCCAATAAGAATAAAAATAATCGAATATGAATGCATTAACAAAGACCGAATTCCATTTTGACAGACAAACATCCGTATATCATGGTAAAGTGAGAGATGTTTATACTATTGACGGGGATACGTTAGTGATGGTTGCCACGGACCGAATATCAGCTTTTGACGTGATTTTACCCAAAGGTATTCCTTTCAAGGGTCAGATTTTGAACCAGATTGCGGCTAAGTTTCTTGATGCAACGACGGATATTTGTCCGAACTGGAAGGTGGCGACACCGGATCCGAATGTAACGGTTGGCGTTGCGTGTAAGGGCTTTCCAGTAGAAATGATTGTTCGCGGATATTTATGTGGCAGTGCTTGGAGAGCATATAAAAATGGTGTTCGAGAAATCTGTGGAGTGAAGATTCCGGATGGGATGAAAGAGAATCAGAAATTTCCAACACCGATCATTACCCCTACGACAAAAGCAGAAATAGGAGAGCATGATCAGGACATTTCCAGAGAAGAGATCATATCGAAAGGATTGGTCAGTGAGGAAGATTATCGTGTTTTGGAGAAATATACATTAGCCTTGTTCAAGCGAGGAACTGAAATTGCGGAAAAGCGAGGATTGATTCTTGTGGACACCAAATACGAGTTTGGAACGCATGATGGAAAAATCTATCTGATGGATGAGATTCACACGCCTGATTCATCGCGTTATTTCTACAAGGAAGGATATGAGGAGAAATTTGCGAAAGGAGAGCCTCAGAAACAACTCAGCAAGGAGTTTGTTCGTGAATGGTTGATGGATAATGGGTTCCAAGGTAAAGAAGGTCAGAAAGTGCCAGAGATGACGGATGAAGTTGTCAGTGGCATTACAGATCGTTATCTTGAGTTATACGAATGCATAACAGGCGAGAAGTTTGTTAAGGAAGAGAGCACGGAAGACATTGCTTTGCGTATTGAGAACAATGTACGTGAATGGTTGAAGAAGTAAACTTTGCATAAGAGAACAGAAAGGAAGAAGAAACCTATTTTGTATTCTTCTTCCTTTTTTTTGTGGAAAGGATCATTATGACTTCTACTAAAATCAGTCACGATTCATTTTTGTTTTGAGAAAAAAATATCTTACCTTTGCACCGCTTTTCCGGAAAGGAAAAAGGAGAGGTGGTAGAGTGGTCGATTACAGCAGTCTTGAAAACTGCCGTACGGAAACGTACCGGGGGTTCGAATCCCTCCCTCTCCGCTGAGCAAAGAAAGAGAATCCAAATCTTTGGGTTCTCTTTTTTATATTATACTAGTTGACCTTTTAAGGAAGTTATTGGCTTATTGGTCATTTTGCGTGGTAAAATCCTTTGGAATGCCCATTAACTCTATTATGCGCATTTATCATTGATATGATGCGAAAAGGTCAGTAATGTAGGTTGGGGGATTAAATTGTAGATTGGGAGGATTTTGGTCTATTGAGGGATTGAATCCACCTGTTCTGTCTCTGATATAGCATCATTATCTTCGTCGCATCCCCTTAGTAAAACAATGGAAACGAGTAAGAAAAAGAGAAGGATAAACGCAAGAGCCGAACATCCGCAAGCGCGGAGTATGCGTTCTTTACGTGCTGGTTTCGTAACAATCGTGTTATTGTCATCAAGCTCTTGTCTTTTCATACGATGGTATCGCACCAGCAGGAAACACCCTATGGCGATAAGAACAGCTGCAATGACACAGATTGTTATAGCGAACAGGACTCCGAATAAAGTGGCGAATCCGCCCTGTCGTATGATTGGAGCAGGACGTGTTTCTCTCAGAGAATCTGCCAATACTTGGTCTTCCATGCTGTCTAACTGAGCTCCCCAGGCATTGTATTCTTCCCATTGAGCCTTGTTCTGTTCTTCTGCCTTGATATCGCTTGAAATGGATGCTCCCGCGAAAACAAAGGCGAACAACAGAGCGAGAGCACCTATTGTAATGAGGGATATTCCGAACCATTTGGACAGGGAATTCTGCTTTTTCATACGATGTTTCGTTTTCTGTTAAGCTTAGGAATATAAGTAGAGAGGTAGTGAGTGTGATATGATCAGAACCGTCGTCCTACAGAGAATAATACATCGAAGACGGTATTGCTCATGAGTTGTTTTTCCTGGAGGTCGGTGTAGGCACGAGCCTGCATGCGCAGTCCAATGGTCCAGTCATTATGATTGTAAGCCATTGCAATATCTGCCGTTGGGTCGAAAGCCAGTCGTACATGTTCTCCTTCCGGGTATTTAATACCGATACGTGGGAGAAGGGTGAAATTAGTTGTAAAAATACCGTTCCAGAAAGAGAGGTTATATCCATATCCGAAGTCCACGCAAAAATCATGGAATCTCATATTCAGTTTGGTATTCTGATCAATGCCTAAAAACTGTTTTTCCTCCTCTGAGAAGACAGAACGGTCAACGAATGTGGACTGTCGGTTATAGGAGAATCCTCCGATGAAAGACCCCTGTGAGCGTTTTTGGATTCGTGCGCGAGAATGAGTGGCAGAATGGGCGTATCGTCGGTGGTTGAATATATAGTCCACTTGTGCGTTCAGAACGTGGAATTCATATCCATTGAAGCGAGAAGACGTCAAGTCCTTCTTTTTCTTTCCGTTAATCTTAACAGAATTGAAGAACCTCACGCCATCATCAGAAAAATAAGACACCTGAGCGATGAAACGTGACGTACTCAGAGTGACGTTTGAGGTCAGTACACCGTCAAGGTCGATATCCAACAAATCGTTAACGGTAGAGTAGTAGGAAAGGGAGAGAGAGCGGTATGCCAAGGAAAGCCCCAGTTTGTATCGCACGGTGGAACGCATTTGGATATCGGTATTGTATTCTTCGTTTTGGAATGCGTTAAGATCAAATATTGCCTCGTTATGGAGAGTCAAAGCAAATTTCTTCTCAGGTCGAGAGACGAAGTCAGGGTCATAGGCAAATTTCTCCTTGTACCATTGAGAGAACTGATAGACCTTATGGTGGAAAGACGTTGTATCCTGCACTGCCTTCTGTAAGATAGAATCGCGTTTGATTTTTGCCAAGTTAATGATTGTGTCCCGACGGGACTGCAGTCGTTCGTTGATAGAGTCGCGTCGTTGTTGGAATCGTTCGAACCGTCTTTCGATTCTTTCCTGCCGATTTTCGATGTCATCACGCAGATTGTTTTCGTTTTGGGCAAAAAGACAGCATTCGCAGGCGACGCCCAAAAGAAATAGAATCGAAGTCCGAAGGAAATACACTTTAGTATTAAAAATGTTTAGGAGCTGGAGAATGTGTCGGTAGAATTTATTTTTTGCCTATGCGAAGAGAACCGAGATTAAAGCGATATCCGGCAGAGAGTCGTGCGTTGAACATAAACGTATCAAGGTGTTTATCCAGATAATAGTCAAAAACGATATTAGAACCGAAGAACCATTTGTCATGAGAATACCCTATGCCGATTCTGAGAGAAGGGTTGAGAGCAAAAGAATAATCCGATTTGCTCTTGACATTATCCCCATAAAAGATCTGAATGACAGAAGATATTTCATCGTTAGAAAAGTGAGTATCCCTTTCCATTTTGGTATATTTTAATCCGGCACGTCCGATGAGCGTTGCATTGCAAACCCATCGGGAGTGAGGTATGACATAGTTATATCCGTATCCGAGGTCCAGGCAGAAGTCATGGGACCACATATCGGAACCGGAGTAATAGGGAAGAGCGGAGGTTTCGGCGAGCGCTTCTTTCATCTCTTCCAATTGCTCTTTTGTCATTTCTTCCATGGCTATCACTTGAAAGAAGAACGTAAGCATCTTTTCCGCGTCTGAGAATTCAACGTAAGAGAGGTTGATATCCTGATAGTTGTAGGAGAGTCCGACAATAGGAGATCCAGCGGACTTCCGTTGTATGGCAGAAAAAGAGCTTGTTGCTGAAGGTGCGTATTTTCTGGAGTTAAGGAAAAAGTCCAGTTTTCCGTAGATCTGTTTGTATTCCAGCATATCGGCGATATAATGTCCTTGGTTCAGGTCTATCTCATCCATTGATCCCATTTCCTCAAAGACTGCAGAGATCTGGTCATCCACGACATTCTTCTCATCTTTCAGATATCCGAGTTCGAAGTTCATTCTGTTGTTCAGAATGCTCAATTTATATCGTTTGAGTTCAGAGTCGCTGCTATTGAACAGTTTATTGGCCTTCACGAGGTAGCTGAACGTGAGAGGGTAAATGCTGGCAGAGAAGCCGATGCGGTATCGAGCAGGAATAGAGTACGTGATGTGTCGTGCATCGTAGTTGCCTGTGGAGTCGGCGGCATCGGCATCGTGTCTGACGCGGAATACATCTCCGTGGAGTGCGAGAGCAAAATGTTTTTTCGGTTTACTGACGTAATTAGAATCGACCATCAGCCATCTTTGCAGTCCAGAGCGTGAACGATGATAGATGTTGTTATGTTCGATTCTAATCTCTTGAGCTTGTATATTCTGCAGCAAGATAAAAAGGCAAAACCAGGTAGTACACCAATGTCTCAATGATTTCAGACACTTCATGATATAGACAAGTTGATTAATGATTAATCTTTTTTAAATAAGATGCGAAAGGCATCTTCGACTTTGTTGACTGGTATTATTCGCATATGTTTAGGCTGGAAAGAGAGAGATTTAGAATTGCCTTTGGGGATCAGCATGGTATGGAATCCGAGTTTTTCGGCTTCGGCTATTCGTTGTTCGATGCGACCAACGGGGCGTATTTCACCTGAGAGTCCGACCTCGCCTGTCATTGCCACACGTCCTTCGATAGGCATATCAAAATTAGAAGAGAGGACAGCCGCCATTGTTGCCAGGTCGCTGGCAGGGTCATTGATTTTCATACCTCCTGCCACATTGATAAACACATCCTTTTGTGAGAGTTTGAATCCCATTCTTTTTTCGAGAACGGCGAGCAGCATATTGAGTCTGCGTGTATCGAACCCGGTGGCAGAGCGTTGAGGTGTTCCATAGACGGCGCTAGAGACGAGTGATTGTATTTCAATGAGAAACGGTCGTATGCCTTCGATTGCCGCTGTTATAGCCACGCCGGACAGTCCTTCGTGTTCTTCGGAGAGCAGCATTTCTGAAGGGTTTGTCACTTCTCGGAGTCCATCCTGTCTCATCTCGAAGATGCCCAGTTCGGAAGTAGAGCCGAATCTGTTTTTCGTAGCGCGCAGAATTCGGTAGGAGTAGTGTTGGTCGCCCTCGAACTGGAGGACGGTGTCAACGATATGTTCCAGGATTTTCGGACCTGCGATATTTCCATCCTTGGTTATGTGTCCGATAACGAGTACGGGTACGTTGGACTGTTTGGCATAGCGCAGGATGGAGGATGAGCATTCACGAATTTGTGTTATGGATCCTGGAGAGGACTCCGCCTTGTCGGTATAGATTGTCTGGATGGAGTCGATGATGACCAATTCCGGTTGAACGGATTGGATGTGATCGAAAATATTTTCTATAGAAGTCTCAGAGAGGATGAAGCAATTCTCGTTTTGGATATTGAGTCGTTCGGCTCTCAGTTTCAATTGTCTTGCTGACTCTTCACCGCTCACATAGAGTGTCCGTTTATCTTTCAGAGCGAGGACTACCTGGAGAACGAGAGTTGACTTTCCGATACCCGGTTCGCCGCCTATCAGCACCATGGATCCCTGAACGAGTCCTCCACCGAGGACCCGGTTAAACTCTGTGTTATGTGTATCGATACGAGGTTCCTGTTGGACATCTATTTCGCTTAGTTTCAGCGGTTTGTTCTCTGATATGGAGAAAGGAGTCGATGTACTGGATTGTTGTCGAGGTATTTTGCTGACGACGAACTCCTTCATTGTTCCCCATGCTCCGCAAGAGGGGCATTTGCCCACCCATTTAATTGATTCTGCGCCGCAGTCGGTACAGACATATTGAATTTTACTTTTTGAAGCCATAGAATAGTGTGAGGTAGGTGAGTGGGTGATGTTTACTATGATTCAAGCAGAGACTTCGTGATGCGAATAGCGGTTAGTGCTGCTTTGCGGATAACCTCTTCGCGCTGAAGATTTGGAAATTGGTGTAATTGACAGATGGTCGTCTCCGGTGTACTGACTGCGATCCATACATTGCCTACCGGGTTTTGTTCGTTGCCACCGCCGGGTCCTGCTATTCCTGTTGTTGCCACACCCACGTCGGTCTTCATTACTTTTCTGACCCCTTCTGCCATCTGTCGTGCCACTGTCTCGCTAACAGCCGTAAAACGAGCCAAGTCATCCGCGTTGACTCCCAGCACCTCGTTCTTGACCCTGTCGCAATAGCTGACCACTGAGCCAGGGAAATAGTCTGAAGCGCCTGGTGAGAGCGTAATGAGGTGTGCGATGAACCCACCGGTACAAGACTCTGCGGTACTGATGGTCCATCCTTTCTGTCGGAGCAGATTACCTAAATTGATAGAAGCATCCATTGTGAGTTATTTTTGTTTACGCATAGCGCGGATGCGTTGCAGGAGCGTTGGGTGAGAATAATAGAATGAGACGAAAGCGGGGTGCGGGGTGAGGTTAGAGAGCGACTTGACGGACAGTTTCTTGAGAGCAGAGATAAGGGGTTCTGTTTGTCCGTGATTGGCGGCAAAAGCATCGGCTTGGTATTCATTATGTCGAGAGAAGGCGTTGACGCCCCATCCAATGAGCACAGAAATCGGTGTGTATAGTAAGCCGAACGCCAAGAGATTGATATGGAAATTTGCTTGTGGCACATTGAAAGCCTGTGCGAGATCGTCGCTAGAGAGGAACAGTCCAAGGAGAGCTGTCATGATAAACGTATTGAGAAGGCTAATCAGAAGCATCTGTAGTGTGTGTCGGTGTTTATAGTGTCCGATTTCGTGTGCCAGGACTGCCACAATCTCCTCGTTGGTCAGGTCGTTGATCAGCGTATCGAAGAGTACGACCCGTTTTTTAGGTCCGAGTCCAGAGAAATAGGCGTTTGCTTTGGTTGACCGTTTAGAGGCATTCATCACGTAGATGTTATTCAGTTGGAAACCGACTGAGTGAGCGAACTGTTCGATAGCGGTTCGCAGATCACCCTCCTCCAGAGGTGTCTGTTTATTGAACAGCGGAACGATCAGGGACGTATAGAACATATTGAGGAAGATGCTGAATGCGGCGATGATCAGGAAAGCCAGCAGCCAGAAATAGGTAGGGAGGGCGAGATAGATAAGTTCGATGAGTCCGATGAGAACACCTCCGAGAATCATGGAAAGCAAGAGAGACTTCACCTGATCGGCAGCGAAGAGAGAGCGGGTTGATTTATTAAATCCGAACTTCTCCTCGATAACAAACTGTCTGTAGTAGTCCGCCGGCAGTCCTAAAAGGGTAGAGGCGACGTAGAGTATAGCGAAAAAGAGCAAAGACACAAAAACGGGGTGGGTGACCCAGTCGTTTGCCCAGGTATTGACCAGTGCGAAGCCACCGAGCAGGAACATAAGGAGGATTGCAATGGTAGAGATGGAGGAAGTGATTATTTCGAACCGTTGGTTTGTACGGAAATAGGATTGTTGTTTAGCGTATTCTTCTTCGTTGAAGAGTCCTGACAGTTCATCTGGAATCTGGTCGTTAGCCGATTGTGCATTCCAATATGCCAAGATACGTTCGACTGCATAATCCAGGATGATGATGCCGATGATGATAAAAGTCAGAAGGGTAAAATGTGCCATTGAAAAAAATAGAACCTAAGTACGTTAATAACGTACAAAGGTACAAACTTTTTGGATAGCAGAGCGAACGAGGGAGAATGAAGATCAGTACTTAGAATCCTTCCGGTAAGCGCTGGAAGAGAACACGGCGCAGAGTCGTCCAGCCTCGTCGGTCAGTTTGACCTCACCGTAGGGCAGTCGATGATGATTGACCAATTCGTGCGCTTCGGCATAGAGATACCCTTTAGGGACGGCGCGGATGTAGGTGATATTGGAATTTGTAGTCAGAGATAGTTGTCCATGGCTATTGACGGCAGCGGCAAAGGTCAGGTCTGCCAGTGTGAAAAGCGCGCCTCCCTGGCATACTCCGATACCGTTCACCAGTCGGTCGTCCACCAGCAAACGTGCTTTGGCGTATCCTTCTCTTACTTCCAGCAATTCAGCTCCGATGTATTGTGCAAAAGGGTCTCGTTTAAAAAAGTCGTCCTGTTCCATTGAAGATGGTTTATGATAAAAAGTATGCAAACATACGAAAAAGGAAGGAAAGGTCAGGGGTGAGGGGATAGTGTAGGACTACATTAAAATGAAAACCATAGAGTGTAATTAAAAGTTTCTAATTGATGGTGTTTTTCAGTGTGATTTACTTACATTTTGCCAAACAAAGCATAAAAAAGATGAGTCAAAGACCTATTTTCTTATTGTTAATGTATTTTATTTTGACCAAAAATTTGTACCTATGTACTTCAAATATCCGTCTCTTGGAAAGAGACGAATGGATATTGCTCGACAAAGACCCAATAGCCGATAGGCAAAAACAAAATAGAACTCCCTCGTAGTGTAAAAAGGGCTTGGTCGCCTGTCGAGACACTGCGCTGGGAGTTTTGTGTATTGATACGTATGCTTATAGACAACAAGACGAACAGATACCCTGATTCAGGATTCAATATCGTTACCGTATGGGATTTTATTAATGAATTCTCAGGGAAATCGTCTGAACAGGTAGGTAACATGGATATTGTTACTGGATATTTTACCATTCGGGCTCTTAGTAAACTCTATCATGAATTACCAGAGGAAGACGTGTTCCGTATTGTGTCTTCTGAAATGGTCATGCAGGAAGAGGATAAGAATCACATCATAGACTTACTGAATGGCGATATGGGCATAGAGACAACTCTCAATCTTGATGAGTATGCTCGTGATGCCAAAGCTTTCTTGCAGCGCAACTCTGTTCAGGTTAAGGCCATCGTTAATGCTTTTTGCCATGCAAAGGCATACATGTTCAAGAACAACAATCCAAAGAACGATAGTTTTTATCTAACGGGCAGTAGTAACCTTACGGATGCAGGTCTTGGCTTGAAAACTACGTCAAACATTGAACTGACAATGGGTGACCCGGTTAAGTTGAGTGACAAGGATTACAAAGAGGTTTGTTCTTGGTTTGAAGATATATGGAAGATGGCAGCCGACAAGATTCCTTCTGATTCGACCAATCCCAAATCTGAAAAGATAAGTGTCAAAGACTATTTCATCAAGAAGATTGATGACTATTTCCGTCGCTATACTCCTGAAGAGATTTATTATAAGATTCTTTTCGAGCTGTTCAATTCTGATATTGAACTTGACGGCTCAATAGAGCATAGACAGGATATGTCGCTACTTCAAACAAGCGAGATTTGGAAGACTTTATTCAAGTATCAGCAACAGGGGGTGATTTCCCTTATTAAGATGCTACGCAAATACAATGGGGCCATTCTTGCCGATGCTGTTGGACTTGGTAAAACGTTCTCTGCTCTTGCCGTCATCAAGTATTTCCAGACACAGAATTATGTAACAGTCTTACTATGTCCGAAAAAGTTGGAACAGAACTGGACGCAATACCTAAAGCGTCATGGCTCTCGCTTCGACAAGGATGAATTTGATTATATTGTACGATTCCATACTGATCTTCAGAATGACCGCTTGCAAAATGCCTATGATGATGCACCTCTTAGTTGGCTACAGTCGCGGAAGAAAGTGCTGATTGTCATTGATGAGAGTCACAACCTGCGCAATGAGAAATCTGGTCGTTATCAAGACCTGCTCCTAAATCTCATCCAGAACAAGAATCCTGAAAGCGGAAGAGATGTAAAGGTGTTGATGCTATCAGCTACACCAATTAATACAGGTCTTAACGATGTCAAAGGACAATTCAATCTCATAGGTCATGGTCAGGATGATGCCTTTGACAATGAGGATTTCAACATTGAGTCTTTAAAGAATCTCTTTGCCGATAGTCAGCGTAAATATACGCAATGGTGTAGTGACCCAGACCGCACCATTGGCTCATTCATATCCCTGCTTCCTCCAAAGTTCTTCAATCTAACGGACAAACTGATAGTTGCCCGTACCCGTAAACTCATAGAAAACACGCTTGGTGAAGATCTCGGATTTCCGAATAAGGAAAAACCAGATAATGTTTATCAAGGTGTTGACCACTTTGGCAAATATCATTCCACGGATGAAATCTATGCCGCTTTTGATGCTTTGAGCCTCACAGCCTACCAGCCAAGTCTTTTTCTCCATGCCTCACGCAAGGAAGCGGAAAGAGAAGCCTCTGGCGATTGGAACGACGATGTAAACCGTGAGCGCTTCCTTGTCAAGATGATGGGAATTCTGTTTATGAAGCGTTTGGAAAGTAGTTGGCATTCTTGTCGTACAACCATCAAGAAGGTCCTTGAAGTTCATGAGCAGACACTTGCAAAGGTTGTGGCTTTTAAGGAACAGAAGGCATCAGGGAAAATTGATGTGGATATACCTGATGATGACGAGAATAACGATATAGATGACATCTTTACCCTCCGAAAGGGAACCATCAACTTAGCCGACATGAAGAATCTTGGCGGCTTCGAAAGAGGGTTGCGCATGGATGTCAACAAACTACAAGCTATTTGTGAAAGCTTAGATGCCTATGCAGAAGACTACAAAAACGGTTTTGAGCAGGACTTGAAATTGGAAAGGTTGATTGCTATTCTTCAAGAGAAATGCCAATCAACAAATAAGAAAGTGGTTATCTTCACCGCATACGCTGACACCGCTAAGTTCATCTTCGATGAGTTAGAAAAACGTGGCTTTACTCGCATGGCATCTGTCTCTGGCCAGGAGATTCATTCTACTGGTAATCATAATACTACCAATTTCAATGAGGTTCTGCAAAGTTTTGCTCCTTATAGCAAGCTGTACAAGGAGTTGGATTGGAGTGACCTTTTTGAAGATGCAAAGCTCAGTCGTGAGGAATACTACGATGATAATAAACGCCGTTGGATCGTACCTTACGATTTGTGGCAACAATTGATTCGGGAAAGGAGGCCTAACTTTAAGAGACTGTTGGAAGATGGTATTGACATCCTCATTGCCACCGACTGTTTGTCTGAGGGTCAGAACTTACAGGATGCCGATATGCAAATCAATTATGATATTCATTGGAATCCCGTTCGCCTTATTCAGCGTTTTGGACGTATTGACCGTATCGGTTCGCCCAACAAGTCTATCCGCTGTGTCAACTTCTGGCCTGCAAAGTCCTTTGAGGACTATCTCCATTTGGAAACTCGCATCATGAACCGTATGGTGGCGATGAATCTTGTTGGCTCAGAAACTCAACAACTGAATGATGCATACCTGAAGATGGAGGCAGACAATCCGCTGCAAGACAAGAATGCAGACCGCCTGTTGGAAGAATTGCAGAACAACAGTATCTCCGACATCGAATCACCAAGGACACTTTCACTGAAGGATTTCTCTTTTGAAGTTTATCGCCAGGATTTGATTGACTATTTCGAGACGCATAAGGAGGTGTTCCGTAAAATGCCAAGTGGTATATTCTCTGGCTTCCGTTTTGATGACAGTCTATTCGAAAAGATACCTGAGAGCCTTGTTGCTGTCGTGGGTTATCCTCACAGAGATCAAGGAAGTAAGAAGCCATACTCAGAAATATATCTCATGTGCCAGCCTGTAGATCCTCGCATCTCTGCTACATATCAGGAATTGAATCGCGCAGAAGTGTTGGAATTCCTACGTAAGAATAAAACACAAGACCGTTTCGTGCCTAAATGGATAGAGAAGAACAATAGCGAACGGTTGAAGAGACTTTCCGACATTATCCAGAAATGGATGGAATCAAAGGTTCCGCAACAAGCCACTGCTGCTATTCTACAAATTGCGCAGTCAAGGAAATCTATTCTCCAGCTTCCAAAGCAAGAGAAGAATGCCCAGCTATTAGAAGAGAAATTCAAGAAAGAGAATTTTGATTTGATAGTTTGGGAGTACGTGAGTAAGTAGTTAGCAATGCATCCATTAGATTAAATACGCCATATGAATACAGTCCTAAAAAAGTTTGTCAACGAATCATTGTTTGATGCAAGTGCAGCACTTCTTGAACATCTGCACATTGTTTTTAATGAAGTGACTCGTATTCCTGTTCCATTCGAGAGCCTATATCCTCAGCAACTTACAAAAGCGTTGCAGGATGTATTGGTAAAAGTGGAGCATACATATTTCATAGGAACTGTTGATGAATCATCTTTGTCTGGTTATGCTGGCACCCTTGATGCTGCGGATGTAACAGGTCGTGCATCTGAAGGGAAATATACTGGTATGATGGTTTTTGCAGTTGAGATGCATCCAGACTCAACACTTACTCGTTCTGAAAGTGCCATCCTGACTCGTGGTTTCAACCGAATAGCATCTGCTCAGCCTGTTATCTTGTTTATTAAGCAGGGTAACGAGTTGGCTCTATCAACTTGTGAGCGTAGTGAATATACGCAGCAATGGCGTGACGGAGAGAAACTCGGTAAGGTGAGTATTCTACGCGGTATCAACTGCTTGAATCCTCATCGTGGACACATTGATATCTTGGCTTCTATTGGCGATAAGACTTATCCAAACTATGAGGAACTTTACAAGCACTGGATGGAAGTATTCTCCAGTGACCTGCTTACCAAGAAGTTCTACTCAGAACTCAGTGACTGGTATGCCTGGGCTGTACAGGTGGCACGCTTTCCGAACGATCTTACAACTGACGCGGACGACGAGAAGTTTAATCACGAGAGTTGTATTCGTCTTATTACACGTCTCATTTTCGTGTGGTTCCTCAAACAGAAGCATCTTATTCCTGAGGAGTTCTTCGACGAGAGATACATCAAAGAGCACTTCATTGATGAGTTTAATCCACAAGACCGTAAGAATTTGCTTTATAATCCGGAAGAAAGTAAATACTACCGTCTCATTCTTCAAAACCTCTTCTTTGCTATGCTCAACTGCCCTATTGTGGCAGAAGGCAAAGACACTCCTAACAACCGTCGTTTCCGTGGAGATGGTCAGAAAGGTTTTTTGCGCGAAGGCTACAATGTCAACAACCTCATGCGTTACAAGGCTGACTTCAAAAAAGGAGGCGCAGATGAGTTCGTACAGATGGCTAACAGTCATGTACCATTCCTTAATGGCGGTTTATTTGATTGCCTGGACAAGAAACCGGAGAAACTCTATTACGATGGCTTCTCAGAAAGGAAAGAGTCGCTGGAACAGCTATATCTTCCAGACTGGCTCTTCTTCGGTGATGAAGTGGGACGAAGCATTGACCTTTCACAATGGTATGGCGATAACAACAAGAAGAGTGTTTCGGCACGAGGCATTATTGACATCTTGAAACGTTATAACTTCACCATTGAAGAGAACACACCTCTTGACCAGGAAGTTTCTCTTGATCCGGAACTGTTGGGAAAGGCTTTTGAGAACCTGCTGGCATCTTATAATCCTGAAACAAAGACCTCAGCCCGTAAGCAGACTGGTTCTTTCTACACACCACGAGAAATCGTACAGTATATGGTAGATGAAAGTCTGGTGGCCCACTTGAAACGTACATGTGGGGATGAGTTGGAGCCAGAGTATCGTAAACTGCTCAGTTACTCTACCGAAGAAACGACGCTTAACGAGGAACAACGAAAAGCCATCATGCAGGCTGTTTATAACTGTCGGGTGCTCGACCCTGCTTGCGGTTCAGGAGCGTTCCCTATGGGCATACTCCAGCAATTAGTTCATGTCCTACGTCAACTTGACCCTACCAACGATATGTGGAAGGACTTCATGATCGACCTTGCCATTGAGCAGTCAAAGCTCGCTTTTGCCGAAGATGAAGAAGCGGAGCGCAAGGCTAGACTAGCCGACATAGAAGAAGCCTTTAACAAGAGCGTCAATGACCCTGACTATGCTCGCAAGCTCTATCTAATTGAGCATTGTATCTATGGCGTTGACATCCAGCCGATTGCCGTGCAAATCTCAAAACTTCGGTTCTTCATTTCGCTTGTTGTAGATCAAAAGCCAACTGATAATGCTGCAAACAATTTTGGCATCCGTCCATTGCCCAACCTAGAATCAAAGTTTGTGGCAGCTAACACGCTTATACCTGTAGGCTATGACGCAAGCCTCTTTGAGTCAACGGAAGAAATCTTGTCAAAGAAGACAAAACTTAAAGAGTTGAACCATCAAATATTCCTTGCGAAACGGAACGTTGACAAGCAACGACTGAAGAAGGAAATCAAAGATACACGTCATGAACTTGCACAAGCAATAGAGAATACAGGCTTCGTTAGCCAGAGTGCAGCACAACTCTTGGCAAATTGGGATATGTTCGACCAAAACGCTTCTTCGTCTTTCTTTGATGCAGAATGGATGTTTGGAGTGAAGGATGGTTTTGATATAGTGATTGCAAATCCTCCATATGTTAACATTGCAAACATCAAACCTGATAGTTATAGAAAGCAGTTGCAGAGTTTATTCTATTCGAATAGAAACAAATCAGATTTGTATTCTTTCTTCATAGAGAAGGGCTTTGATTTGCTAAATAAAGATGGCGTTCAATGTTACATAGTTCCTCATACATGGAAAGCAACCGATAGTTTCAAAAATTTGCGTGAAATTATATTCAGGCATCATAGTTTGGTGCAAATTGTGAACCAGAAGATGGGAGTGTTTGACGCAGTCGTCAATCCCATGATAATACTATTGAAGAATGTGTTTAAAGAAAACTACAATATAGACGTCTTTGATGGTATAGGAAAATTTAAGTACACTATTAATGTTCAGGAGATTAAGTCAGATCCTAATTTATCCATAGATTCAGAGTCTACTTTAGAAGAAAAGATTTTATTCAAATCAATAGAAAGATGCAAATATCGTTTATCAGACGTAATTTCTTTTTCTAGAGGTATTAAAACGAGTGATGACAGACGCTTTATTTCAACCGAATGCGTCAATAGTGAATATAAGAAAGTTTATCGGGGAAGAAATATTAAAGCGTATTCCATGAATTGGGCTCATGAATACATTTGGTATCGTCCCGATTTAATGAGGGAGAAGGTCGGTTGCCTGCCTCATTCGAAAGAATACTTTGAAGTGCCAGAAAAATTGATAACTCAACGAGTAAACAGTTCTATGCAGTTGTTGGTAACTTATGATAATAAGCAAAATTATTTCCTTGATACTACAAATGTTTCTAACTACAAAACTTGGAATAAGCATTTTTCTTTGAAATATATATGTGGAGTCCTGAATTCCAAGGTTGTCAATTATTGGTATCCACATAAATACAGAATGCCAACTATTGGCGGATATGAACTTAGCTCTATTCCTATTCCAGAAGCTTCGCAAAGGCAGCAACAAGAAATAATAGACTTAGTTGATTGTATATTATCTATGAAAGAAGCCGATTCAATGACTGACACATCTTCATTAGAAGGGGGAATTAATAGATATGTCTATCACCTCTACGGACTGACTTACGATGAAGTTCTCATCATAGACCCTGACACACCAATAACAAGAGAAGAATATGAAAAAAAAGACTAATGTTTTATTGAGATGCTTCTCAAAGTATAAGTGGCTTATATTATTAAGTGTTGCCATATTCCCTTTCATCCTAAATAGTATAATTGCCCAACAGATATGGCCGTATTGGAACGTTGCTGGTGATGCCAATAGCTGGATATGTTTTTGGGGCGCTTATGCAGGTGCAATTGGAACTATCATTATGGCAATAATAGCTGTAGAGGCATTAAAAGTCAATGCTGAGCAGTTGGAAATCATCAAAAAACAGAATCGTCCATATTTGTTCTGTTCTGTTTCTATTTTACATCAGTACTATCCTGATTTGAAGTGTAATCAGGAAACTTACATCCTTCGTGTTGAAAATCATGGTATACAAATAGCCAAACAAGTCAAAGTAAAGATTGGCATTTCAGACGTAAGCCTTTTAACAGACCCAATATTCAAAAATAGTGTCGAAGCAATTGAAGCAACCTCTTTTTCACTTCCTGCAAAAGGAGAAAAGAATTTTATTCTTTATAATGCTATTCCAAACCCTCCGCAAGGAGAATCGAAAAATGAGAAACGTGAAGATTTGGAAAGACAGTGGAAGTTGATCGAACAGCTAAAAATCAGCATTGTGGATGTTTCACTTAGTTGTGAGGGTTACGAAGATGAACATGAAACCATAGCTATGAGCAGTGTAGGCTATCTGCCAACCACAACCGTGCAAATTTTAGACGCAATAAATCATAGCATTATTAAATTATCGTCTCATATTGAGGGTGCTAAAAAATGACGAAACTTGAAACCTTATACGCCAGCATCAAGGGGTTGGAGAAACTGGGGCTAACCATAAAACGAGAAGAAGAAAGCGAGGTATGGTGTACCCAGCACCACTTCAAAACCATCAGCGACAATGGTTACATTTATGATGTTGCCAAGGACTACAAGTCACTGTATGATATTGTGACAAGGTAGTTCTGTGTATATGATTTCGGGCGGAAAACGACTCATTTATATGTTTTTATTAAATTCAATTTGTGTTTATAATCTTCAGGGTAATCATATACAATCCCGACACTATAACGCGCTCTTGTTATCGCGACATATAATTTTGCCTTAATCTCAGGATTTTCTATTACCGTTCCGTTAAGAAGAAAGTCTAACATCTTTTCAGTCGGGTATATTAGTACGTGATCAAATGATTTTCCTTTCACCAGTCCAAAGTTATTAGTTGGATAGTTATTATTCACTCTTGATCTAATACTATATCTTAACTGCATGGCTTTACATTCCTCCTGATATTCATCCACATCTTGTTGCCTGACAAAATAACAACCGACCCTCTTAGACTGTTCGTTATTTCCAGAAACAACATGTGACATGTTTGGGAAAATAGTATCTGACAACGCACAAATATCTGCCGAGCATCGATAATTAGTATTTAAAGAATCTTTATCTATTTCTATTTGTGGCAGTTTAGAGTTAAAGAAATCCATCATTTGGCTTCTAACAAATTTCTTGTTTTTATTACCCTTCGAAGTAATAAAAACACCTTGTCTTGGATCACCGACGCATGTAACGTCAATACTGGCATCTACAAAAGCCTTTATTAATTCTTGATCATATCCAGATAAATCTTGTACTTCATCTATAAATATTATGGGGAAAAGTGCTTTTAAGTTTTCTATAACATGCCCTTGCGTAATATCATTTAACCAAATTAAAAATTGTGCAATCTTATCTGCATAAATTGAACCATCACTTGAAAAATAATATTCATTGCTGCCTTTACTAATATATTTCGTAGATGTACCACCTGTCAAACATACACCTTTTATGTCGTCCTTATGTTTCAAATCTTGGTATGGTTTTACTCCATGAGCCAGCATAAAAGTATACCATGGTAAAATCGTAATATTCGGCGGAATGCACCCTATTTTTTGATAAAACCTACTTTTAATCTCTTCCACATTGTTATCTGTATAGGTTGTTATCAAAACAGGTCGTTGTTCGTGTATAGCCATATTTACCAGCGTCTCGGTTTTTCCAGAACCAGCAGCTGCTATAATCAGTTTACTCATTTGTCATTAGATATTGGTTGACCCACATGGCTGATCGCATCTAAAATGTATTGAGGATAAGAAATTGACTCTGTTGTTTTCAGCAAAGCCAAGGCCGATTCTCCTTTTTGTGAATGAAGATGTCGTAATAACTTTGTAGGTGTGTTATATTCCTCTCCAAACACCCGCATAAAAGTCTCTACGCTATTAGCTTTTAACATCTTTGGCTCAAGAGTATTATAATTGAAATTATCGGGCAAAGAATCAGACTCGTCAATGCATCCAAGAGATTCTTTTGTGTCAACAGATTCGTCAAAGCATATTTTTATGTTTGAAACGGCATTGGAACCAAGATAATCTTTATATTTCTTCTTAATTGCTTCAACATCCCCGTCATTATCCGTTGCTACAGCAACAGACAAATTCAGCCTTTTGGCAATTTCTAAAAATCGGAGGAAAGCTAATCCCCTAACACACAAAACGTCAACGCCGTCCTCTATTGGGAATTTTCCATATTTATCTTTGTAAGCACGTTGAATAACAAGTTCGTCAGAATCGCCTTCTACCATTATAGTACGCTTACAAAGAAGCAATCTAAGAGTGTCATAGCCTGCTAATTTCTCAAAGTATGAAGTGGTGTCTGGCGATAAATCTGTTAGCTTACAATAGCTGTCTTTGGAAAGAAGAATTAATGATGACAATCCTAATTTGTTTAAGACAAAACTACTATGAGTTGATACCAATAGTTGCTTTCCTTCAATCCTGTTATTTATAGTATATACTAATTCGTTTAGCTTTCCAAAAGAAAGATGATTTTCTGGTTCTTCAAGTAAGACAATGCCTTCGGGTATGCTAGTTTTTTTTATCAATGCCAATTTGGTTTTAACAATACACTGCTCTCCTTTTCCCATAAAATGAAAAGGAATCTCATTCATATATGCAGTCAAAGAATCTTCCCAGGCTCTTTTTGAGGATAGGTCAACGGAAAGAGAAATGTCTTGCCCATCAATTTGAGCAAGATCGGCTAGCTTACTATTGATTCCAATAATAGCATCATCACTCATAAAGGTTTGCAGGGCTTTCCTATAAGACTGAGTGATATTAATTTTGTCTTTTTCATCTAACTTATTACGCACAATATGAGAAACGTACATATCAGATGCTGTCTGATATTGTGTAGACGTATCGATGAAAGATGATTTATATGGAATGCTCCTGGCAGTTATGTCGTCTCGATGAAAAGAACGCCAAACCACATGATAATATTCTATAGGTAATGTCGTCATTTCGTGAAACTCCAACAAAGAATTATACTCTGTTTGATATGATTCGTCAAAACATATTTTATAGTATAACCCAGATGCTTCTACTGTTTGTGAGTTGTGATTCCCTTTCATTGAAGGACAATCATCAAAAAATATTTCTATTTCAATAGAAGGTGGCTCTATCGGAGTCCCCTCTTTGACGGAAAGCAAATATTTATTAACTACAACTTTGTTAAACAGATATTGGTTAATGTCATTACGCACATATTTCCCTTGATAAAAGCCTGTTAGAGCTAAATTTATCGCTTCAATAATTGTGCTTTTCCCAATTTCATTAACTCCTACAATTATATTTACGTTTGGCGTTAATTCCAACTCAAACCAATCAGAAAAACGTTTGAAATTTTTTATACGAACCTTTGTTATATACATTTTCGTGATTTTTTTTTAATGTTCAACTAATCGAGTGGAAACGGCGTTCTATTTCTGTTAACTTTTTCATTAACTCGGTAAAATCAAGTGCATCACCATAAATGAAACTTTCTTTCATCTCGTTGTAGTCCGCCTCATAAGCAGACGTCAGTTCTTCACTTGGCACAATCTGAATATTGGTAGGTAGTTCCTTGTCGTAATCCACATAGCCAACATGATAGAACTTGCGACGATGCTCCACAATCTCATGATAGAGCACCAAATCATTAAGAGCTATTTCCGCATATGGGGTATGCATCAGCTTCTCCAAGTCATAGAAATGACGTGTCATTCTGTGCGTCCTCGGTTTGTCTTTTTGGAACTCTTCACACAAGAGGAAAGCTTTTTCCAAGAAAGTCCTGGCGGGACTGACAGTGCGGATTGTCTGGACAAGGTCGGAATCCACATCTTCATCCTTGAACGTTTGTTCTATAAGTGATGAAATTCTTCTCATCTCGTAAGGCTCGGACATTGACAACACGCTAATCTCTACTTTAACCGTTGGTATTGCGTATGCGGCTTGGCTATCGTAGAGTGAGGGATACTGAACGTAAAGCACAGAAGGGTCTTTGTCATGTGGAACCTTTTGGGGATCACCATTTTCATTGGATATGTCATTGTCTGTGAGAACTGTTACTTCAAGCCCCATTTCGACAAGTTTCACCGATAACTCGTCTTTGAACTCGCCAAACAGGAAGTCCTGTCCTTTCTCTCGAAGATTATGTATTTGCGTATTACTGGTGCAGCTTGCACAAGAGAGTTGCTTAACGTTCAGAAAATAGTCACGGCTCAATGCTAAATCAATATCTTCACTGAATCGGTTGATGATATCCCAGCCTTTACTGAGACTCGTACCACCTTTGAACAAAAGATATTCTGATACACTGGTGTGAAAAAGGGCATACAACACTGCCGTTACCCACCAGTCCTTCTCGGCAGCAGCTTCATCAATTTGCCGTGCTTCGACCACACCTTGTATCATCGCCTTTCGCTCGTCGAGCGAGAAATCAATCCATTTACTCATTGCTTTATTCCTTTCTTTATAACTTGTCGCATCCATACAGGAGCCAACAATAAATCATATTCTATGGTGTCAGTCTCAGGGGTTTCCATGAACAGTTGTCCAATCCTCGCTTCAACATCCTGAGTGATGTTATGCTCACCAATGCTGCGTAATGCCTGTACCATTTCTGGCATCAAACGTCCTCGGAACGCAAAGTTCTTGGGTGCCCCATGTTTCAGTGTCACTGTTCGATTTCCTAATTTCAATTTTCGCCCAGACCCAGTAGTCAGAAAAATAGTATTCATGGGTACTTGCGTTGAGAATCCTAAGCGATTAGCGGCTGTGGCTCCAGTTGGTATAACTTTTGCCTTATCTCGTTTAGCAATTTCTTTCACTAATTCGTAAGCCGAAGGGTAAAGGATGCCAAAACGTGTCTTACGTGCCTTGACATACACTCCTTTGGCTATACGCGTAACCAATCCTTCTTTCTCAAAGATGGCGAGCAGTTTGGTGACGTACTCGACATCATATTGGGGAAAAGAAGAAACAAAGAATATCTCGCCGAACTTACTGCGAGTAATCCTTTTTCTAATCTGCTGTACTACTGCATTCTCCATTGATTTTTTACATAAATTATGGTCGGAATGATAACAAATATTTCCGACCGCATAGATACAAAAATTCTTTCATACCACAATACTTTAAGAGTTGAAATTAAGTTTCATTGGCAAATAATCTTTTAGAATCTTCAAAAATATCTAACCCTTCTATGTGTTAAATCATCGGCGAGATCTGTTACAATAATCTGAATACCATTTCCATGCTCATTACGCAGGTTGTAAACAAGTCTGATTTGCCACAAAGAAATGGGATGAGGGGAGGGGAGTAAAAAATATGTTTTTGGATGAGGGGTGAGAAAAAGAAGTTGTAAACATTTTGTCGAAAAGAAAAAAAGTTCTATTTTTGCACCCTGTTTTGGAGAATCAAATCCAAACCGAAAAGTAAATAACGCATAAAGACCTTATAAAATGTCAAAGATTTGTCAGATTACCGGAAAGAAGGCACAGAGGGGCAATAATGTTTCTCACGCCAACAACAAGACGAAGAGAACGTTCGACTTGAATCTGTTCAGAAAGAAATTCTACTGGCCAGAGCAGGATATGTGGATTACGTTGCGCCTGACGGCTGCAGGACTGAGAACGATCAACAAGATCGGCCTGGACGCAGCAATCAAGAAGTCGGCAAAAAAAGGATATATATTCGAGTAAAAACAGGAGGATCAAGCAATGGCTAAGAAAGGAAAAGACAACAGAGTGCAAGTGATACTGGAGTGCACCGAGATGAAGGAAAGCGGTCTGCCAGGCACAAGTCGTTATATCACCACGAAGAATCGTAAGAACACTCCGGGACGCCTAGAGTTGAAGAAGTACAATCCAATCTTGAGAAAGTACACGATTCACAAGGAGATCAAGTAATACTTTAATCAACACACTACGTAAATATAGCTTACTATGGCAAAGAAAGTAGTCGCAACCCTGCAGTCGGGTGAAGGAAGAACGTACTCGAAGGTTATCAAGATGGTTAAGTCTGAGAAAACCGGAGCATACGTATTTAAGGAAGAAATGGTTCCGAACGAGAAGGTTAAGGAATACATCGCAAAGAAGTAATTTCTGACAAACGGACCTATACAAATTTTTCCGGTGGTCACACAAAAATAAATGAGGTGTGACGAAGGTATATAAAACAAACTCCTGTCAAAAAAAAGAATGTTTTGACGGGAGTTTGTTTTTGTTTGTAGTGCAAGATATAGACAAGAGGTGGACTTAAAAAAAGGTGGATGATGGGATAGGGCAGAAAGAAGGAGAAGGAGAATTGAGAGAGGGAAATGAAGGAAATGCCCGTAGGGAATCTTTCGCTGACTTTTACACAAACAAAAAAACATCGCAGTCCGCTCGTAAAACACGCTCCGAAGAGGCACGAGACATTGACAATAGCGATGTTTCGCCTGCAAAGTTACAGAAAGTTTCCGAACCGATAAAGGAGCGTCCGACGTTTTATTCAAATGCCGAGCGTGCCGTGGAAGGCATCAGAGCAAGCAAATGCGGAGATATTCCTCAAAATTTCTAAATTTGCAAAGAACGCGCTCAAGGTGTGGAATGTGAATAGAGATAGGAAACGTGGGAGTGAATTGTTGGAAGAGGAATGAAATCCTATTGTGTTTCGACTTTATTAAACAGACATAGAAATTTAGATAACAGACTCTTGTGGATGTATTCAAGCAGGATTTTAGATTGAAGTAAAGCATTAACAAGACGGAAAGATTTAAACAAAAAGAACAATAGTTATGGCATTTTTCGGACTATTCGGAAAGAAAGAAGAAAAAGAGACTCTGGACAAGGGATTGGAGAAGACGAAGGAATCGTTTCTGTCGAAGCTGACCCGTGCCGTTGCCGGCAAGAGCAAGGTGGATGATGAGGTATTGGACAACCTGGAGGAGTTGCTTATCACATCAGACGTAGGAGTGGAGACGACGCTGAAAATCATCGATCGGATAGAGCGTCGTGTGGCGCGTGACAAATACGTCAACAGCGAGGAGTTGGACCTTGTGTTGCGGGAAGAGATAGAGGCCCTGTTGCAGGAGTCGGGTTCGGAGAATGGTTCGGCGGAGAGTTATGAGGGCAGTGATCCTTACGTCATCATGGTAGTAGGGGTGAACGGAGTGGGCAAGACGACGACCATCGGCAAGTTGGCTGCCAAGTTCAAGGCAGACGGAAAGAAGGTGTATCTGGGAGCAGCGGACACGTTCAGAGCTGCGGCTACGGAGCAGTTGGTGTCATGGGGTGAGCGTGTCGGGGTGCCTGTGATCAAGCAGGAGATGGGAGCGGACCCAGCCTCTGTCGCTTTCGACACGGTCAGTTCTGCCAAAGCCAATGGTGCGGACGTAGTGCTGATAGACACGGCAGGGCGTCTGCATAACAAGGTCAACCTGATGAATGAGTTGACGAAGATACGCAACGTAATGAAAAAGGTGGTGCCGACGGCGCCGAATGACGTGATGCTCGTGTTGGACGGATCGACGGGTCAGAACGCCTTTGAGCAGGCGAAGCAATTCACGAAAGCGACGGAAGTCAGTTCGCTTGCCATCACGAAGTTGGACGGTACGGCGAAGGGTGGTGTCGTCATCGGGATATCGGACCAGTTCCAGATTCCAGTTCGTTATATCGGACTTGGCGAGGGGGTTGATGACCTGCAGGTGTTCCACCGTCGGGAATTTGTAGAGAGTCTGTTTGGAAAATAGATATAGGGCTGGATCGAATTGAGAAACGGGGAAAGGCATGAAGATAGACCTGATCACATTGGGATGTTCGAAGAATCTGGTGGACTCAGAGAAACTGATGCGTCAGTTGGAGGCGAACGGCTATGAGGTGGAGCACGATCCTTCGCAAGCCACGGGTGACATTGCCATCATCAACACGTGCGGGTTCATTGGTGACGCGAAGAAAGAATCCATTGACATGATACTGGACTTTGCGGAGCGCAGGAAGAGCGGTCGGCTGAAACAGCTGATCGTGATGGGGTGTCTCTCGCAGCGCTATCGTAAGGAACTGGAGGAAGAGTTGCCGGAAGTGGACCGTTTCTACGGTAAGTTCGACTATATGGAGATGTTGAAAGACCTGGGGAAGGTCTATCGCAGCGACCTGGCTCTGGAACGGGAGTTGACGACTCCGAAGCACTATGCCTACGTCAAGATAGCCGAAGGCTGTAACCGTACGTGTTCGTACTGTGCCATTCCGCTGATCACGGGTCCGTACCGTTCGCGTGAGATGGAGGAAGTAGTGCAAGAGGCAAAACGTCTGACCGAGTCGGGAGTCAAGGAGTTGCAGTTGATAGCCCAGGACCTGACCTACTATGGTCAGGACCTGTATCATACTCCTAAGCTGGCAGAGTTGGTGAGCCGGCTGAGTGACCTCAGCGGTGTGGAGTGGATCCGTCTGCACTATGCCTATCCGACGCATTTCCCCATGGACGTGCTCAAGGAGATGCGAGAGCGTGAGAACGTCTGTAAGTATCTGGACATTGCCCTGCAGCACATCTCGGACAATATGTTGACCAAGATGCGGAGGAACATCACGAAGCGTCAGACGCTGGACTTGTTAGACCGGATACGGGAAGAAGTCCCGGGTATCCATCTCCGGACTACCTTGATGGTCGGTCATCCGGGAGAGACGGAGTCGGACTTTGAGGAATTGGAAGACTTCGTAAGGCAGCAGCGTTTTGAACGCATGGGAGCATTCTGTTATTCGCATGAAGAAGAGACGTGGTCCGCCAAGCATTATGAGGATGATATACCTCTGGAAGAGAAGCAGCGCAGGCTGGATCGTCTGATGAAGATACAAGAAGGCATTTCCGCTGAGATCAATGAGCAGAAAGTGGGGCGGATGATGCGAGTGGTGATTGACAGAGAGGAGGAAGACTTCTATGTAGGACGGACGCAATACGACTCACCGGAGGTCGATCCCGAAGTTTTGATTCAGAAGGGAGAGAGGGGAGAGAGGGAAGAGAGAAGAGACAGAGGAGCGAAAATGGAAATCGGAGGGTTCTACGAAGTGAGGATAACGGGAGCGGAGCCCTACGACCTGTATGGAAGTTGGGAGTAAGAAAGGCTTACTGTCGGCAGGGAAGAGAAGAATCTTCGATGAAAGTGTGTTTTTTGATTTGCGGAATCGTAGAAAAGTGTTTATATTGCGAAAGTTTTCGTAAAAAAAGATAGCTGTGAATTATAAGGGACTACAGACACGCATCTCAGCCAAGACGGGTCTTTCGAATGAGGAAGTCGATGTTTTGGTTCAGTCGCTTGAGAGGGTCATGCTGGAAGAATTGAAAGCCGGCAGGGTTGTCAATTTTCAGGGTTTCGGTTCGTTTGAATTGAAGCAGCGCAAGGAGCGTCAGACCGTCAATCCAATCACGCAGAAGCGATCCATCGTACCTGCCAAGAAAGTCATTGCTTTCAAGGTCAGCGGGACGTATAAAGAATCCATTAAAGAACTGTCGAAATGAAAAACAACGATAAACTGTCGGTACAGGGCCTCATTGGAAAGGTAGCCACGTCGTCAGGCATGTCGAAGAAGGCAGTGGAGGACTTTGTACGTGCGTTCACGGCATCGATTGACGAGGGATTGCATACAGACGGAAGTGTGCGCCTAAAGGGTTTCGGTACGTTCAAGTTAGTGTGGAACCTGCCGCGCAAGAGTGTGAACGTCCGGACGGGAGAGGAGTATATCATCCCAGGACACAACAAACTGAGTTTCGTCCCGGAGGAGCAATTGAAAACGCTATTCGGTTCGATTGAAGGAGAAGAGAAAAAAGCAGGTCCGTCACGTAGAAAGAAAGCATCATCCAGCCCGAAAGGAGAGAAGGTTCTCACCCCTCAGGAGCGATTGCATGACGAGGCAGAGCGTATCAAGCCGCAGTTGACCGGTCTGGGCGTAATGACTCCGGAAGAGGCGAATACAGAAGAAAACGAGCAGGACCGGATCCAGATGCAGCGTTTCCGTGAGCAGGCGGATGAAATCCGCAGTCTATTGGCTGACTTTGGATTCGCCGCTTCGGAAGTTGATGATTCGGTGGATGAGCAAGTGCAGACAGAGTCGGTCCCTGTGACGAAGATGGAGCCGGTAAGTGTCAAGATGGAACCGGTGAAAAGTGAGATGGAGCCAGCCTCGACTGTAGAGGGCCTTGCAGAACCAGAGTCGAAGCAGACCGAAGCGAAAGCAGAGGGAAAAGAACCAGAAAAAGAAAACGAAAAAGCGGAAGCAGAAACACCTGTCGTAGAGGTTCGGGCGGAAGCAGCCCTGAATCAGACAGAGGTGATAGAGAGTGAGAAGCCGAAGGAAGAGTCAGAGCCGTTTGTCTCTGTTGAGCCGTTTGTAACTGCCGTAACTACAGAACCCTCTCATCCTGCCGAACAGGCAGGAGCCGTTGTACCAGAGACACCGTCTCCTATCACGTTGAAAGCCACGGAAGAGGGGCAGCCGCAGCCGATAGAAAGTTATGATCTGGGTGAGCGTGAATTGCCGATCAAACGAGGTCATTCGAAGTGGATAGATTGGTTGATCATCCTATTGCTCTTCTGTCTTCTTGCCGGTATTCTATTCTTTATTGAATACCGCACGCAATTCTTCTCCACGATGATAGAGAAAGCAAAGAAAGAATGGGTAAAAAGGGTAGAGCAGAAGGCACAGGCGGAGGAATTGGAGCGAAACGAAGCGGAGATCAAGGCTCAGTTGCCAGACACAGTCATCGCACCGATCGTCGTGGAGCAACAGGCTGCACCTGTTGTAGTGAACGACAAGGTGAAATCGGGGATTGATTATGAATCCTACCCGATCAAAGAGCGTGCGGTCATCCGAACGGGAGAGACTCTGTCGTCGATTGCGAGACGCAACTATGGTCATGCAGATTTCTGGGTTTATATCTACGAAGCCAATATAGAGAAGTTAGGTGAGAATCTGCATCCGGATGTAGGTCATGTGGTTGTAGTGCGAGAATTGCCAGAAGAACTTGTCAATCCGAAAAATGCGGAATGTCGGCAGAAGGCAAAGGATCTGGCGAAAAAATATGAATAAAAGGCGTCCACAAAACCGAGGACGGATATTCATAGTCAGGATATATGAATCAAGCAGGCAGGGAAAATTCCCCGCCTGTTTTTTTTGATGATAAGGCTATATAGAGTGAAGGGAAGAGAGGAAAGAGAGGGAAGAGAGGGAAGAGAGTAGAAGGTAGAGATGGGCGGACAGAAGAGAGAAAAGAGACAACGCAGAATTAGAAGCTCGGAAGAGTAGAGAGGAAGAGATGGGGTGATGGGGGGGAAAAAAAGTTTTTTTTCTGTTGAAAACGCCCTTATTTTCCGGTAAAGAAGCAGAAACGGGAGAACAGAAAGTACGAGAAAAAGAACGGGAGCAACGAGATCCGAGCCTAAAAAAAGATAGAATGGAAACGGGACAATATAACGGCATGAAGCATCGTTATATATCAGGAATCATGATGGTGTGGTAAAAAGTCGCAGTGTTTTCTTGCATATTCAACGGAATATTTTAGAAGATTTAACGACAAAAAATAAGAAAAGGAGCAATTGGGGCATTAAATTTGTAATTCAGAAAAAAATGTTGAAAAGCATAAAGAGACCAATCAAACTAAACAAGCTATAAGAAAAAATGGAAATGGTAGATATTCGAGAACTGAATGAAAAGATAGAGAGGCAGAGTTCGTTTGTAGATGCGCTGACAATGGGTATGAACCGCTCGATTGTCGGTCAGAAACACCTGATTGAATCGTTGCTGATCGGTCTTTTGGCTGACGGTCACATCCTGTTGGAGGGCGTTCCAGGCCTTGCGAAGACGATGGCCATCAAGACGCTGTCCAGTCTGATAGACGCTGACTTCAGCCGCATACAATTCACACCGGACCTGTTGCCGGCTGACGTCCTCGGTACGCTGATATACAGTCAGAAATCGGAGGAATTCATGATCAAGAAGGGTCCTATCTTTGCGAACTTCGTATTGGCGGACGAGATCAACAGAGCTCCAGCCAAGGTACAGAGTGCCTTGTTGGAAGCCATGCAGGAGCGTCAGGTATCCATCGGAGAAAACACCTATGCATTGCCGAGTCCGTTTCTGGTCCTTGCCACGCAGAACCCTATCGAACAAGAGGGAACCTATCCGTTGCCAGAGGCGCAGGTGGACCGATTCATGCTGAAGGTTGTCATTTCGTATCCGAATAAAGAAGAGGAGAAGCAGATCATGATGATGAACATGACGGAAGGACCGTCGAAGCTATCGCCGATCCTGAAGCCGGAAGACATCGTCCAAGCCCGGAATATCGTACGAGAGGTCTATATAGACGAGAAGATACAGAAATACATCGTTGACATCGTCTTTGCCACGCGAGCTCCGGAGGAGTATCACCTGGATACGTTGAAGGGTCTTATCTCGTACGGCGGTTCGCCACGTGCGACCATCAACATGGCATTGGCTGCCAGAGCCTTGGCATTTGTCAAGCGCAGGGGATATGTCATACCGGAGGATGTCCGTGCGGTATGTTATGACGTGTTGCGTCACCGTATCGGACTGAGTTATGAGGCGGAGGCCAACAATGTCTCGAGTGAGGAAATCATCAGTCAGATATTGAATGCCGTAGAGGTTCCTTAAAGCACGGCAAGAGAGAAAATCCTAAGAATAATCGGAGAAAACGGAAGAAATGGAAACGTCCGAATTGCTGAAACGGGTCCGTCAGGTTGAGATTAAGACGCGGGGATTGTCCAATCACATCTTTGCCGGTCAGTACCATTCTGCCTTCAAGGGCAGGGGCATGACCTTTGCGGAGGTTCGGGAGTATGAATATGGGGATGACGTCCGGAACATAGACTGGAACGTCACGGCACGTTTTCACAAGCCACATGTCAAGCTGTTCGAGGAAGAGCGGGAGTTGACCGTGATGCTGCTTGTTGACGTGAGCGGGAGCGGTCAGTTCGGCACGCACGGGACGACCAAGAAAGACCTGATGACCGAGATTGCTGCTACGTTGGCTTTCTCGACGATTCAGAACAACGACAAGGTGGGTGTTGTGTTATTCTCCGATGAAATAGAGAAATACATACCGCCCCAGAAGGGTCGGAAGCACGTGTTACGCATCATCCGCGAGTTGTTGAACTTCGAAGCCAGGAGTCGGGGGACCGACCTCTCCAAGGCCCTTCAATTCTTCTCAAACGTACAGAAGAAGCGATCGACTGCCTTTCTGATTTCAGACTTTGTGAGTAGAGGATTTGATGATGCGCTGATGGTCGCCTCGCGGAAGCATGACCTCATAGCCCTACAGGTCTATGACCAGATGGAGCGTGAACTTCCGGAAGTGGGGCTGATGCGTCTGAAAGACTCGGAAACGGGAGAAGAGATGTGGGTTGACACGGACGACCGGAGTGTGCGTCTTCAGTTCCAGAACTGGTGGATGGAAGAAACGGAGAATCTGAAGCGTCTGTTCATCAAAAACGGGATTGACCACATCTCCATTGGTACGGGAGAGGACTATGTCCGTGCGATGATACAACTCTTTAAGATGAGAAATTGAAAAAAATGAAAAGATACATAGCAAGCCTATTGACCCTCATCGTCGTCACGTCGTCCTATGCGTCGCAGGTGACTGTCTCGGCACGGATTGACTCCACGTCGATGTTGATCGGTCAGCAGACGCGCCTTCACCTGCAAACCGTCAAGGAAGCGGGTGACAACGTTGCCTTTCCGTTGTTGAAAGACACCATCACGGAGGGGTTGGAGGTCGTGGCGTTGCTGAAGCCAGACACTCAGCGGCTCTCCTCCGGACAGTTACAGATAACGGAAGACGTCATTGTGACCGGCTTTGACTCGGCATTGGTTCTGATTCCGCCATTCACATTCTTTGTCAACGGAGATTCGATGCAGACAGAGCCCTTGTCCATCAAGATCAACACGGTGGAAGTCGATACGTTGAAAAACGACATCAAGGACATCCGTCCGGTCTATTCCATGCCGATTCAATGGGGCAGAATCATCCTGTACGTCCTGTTGGCGTTGGCCTTGATTGCCGGTGGGTATTTTGCTTACCGTTATTGGAAGAATCGCAGGAAAGGTGCAGTCGTAAAAGACGAGGAGGAGGTGCCGGTAGATCCATACACGTATGCCATTGACAATCTGAACCGCATCAAATCGGAAAAGGTATGGCAGCAGGGTAAGGTCAAGGAGTTCTATACGGACGTAACTGGTGTCTTGCGTCAATATCTTCAGTACCGTTATCGAATAGATGCGATGGAGATGACGTCGGAACAGATCGTAGAAGCCTTCTCCCGTTCGTCGGAGGGGAAAGACGGAGAATCGACCGTTCTTATCCGTAAGATTCTCGAATTGTCTGATTTGGTGAAATTCGCCAAATGGACACCGACATTCAATGAACATGAAATAGCCTTGAGCGAAGCGTATGATTTCGTCGAGCACACGAAGCAGATCCTGCAGGAGGTAGAGGAAGCCGGGGAAAAGGCAGGAGAGCGGGGCAATGAAGAAAGGAGAAACGCATGACATTCTATCATCCATCCATACTGTTGTTACTGTTGTTGCTGATACCGATCGTGTGGTGGTATGTGCGTCATCAGAGTCATAAAGAGATGTCGTTTCGCAGTTCGACGGTAGAGCCGTTCAAGGGTATCCGTCCGACGTTGCGCACGCGACTTCGTCATCTACCCTTCGTCCTGCGCATGGTTGCGTTGGCGATGCTGATCATTGCGTTGGCGCGTCCACAGTCGTCATTCAGTTGGCAGAACCGCACCAAAGAGGGAATCGACATCCTATTAAGCATGGACGTATCGCCGTCGATGTTAGCCACGGACCTGAAGCCGAACCGATTGGAGGCTGCCAAGACCGTAGCGACGGAATTCATCCGCAACCGTCCGGACGACAATATCGGATTAGTTCTGTTTTCGGGTGAGAGTTTCCTGTACTGTCCTCTGACCAACGACCATTCGCAGTTGATTTCGCTGATGAGTTCGGCGAGTTTTGATCTGATAGGGGTTGACGGAACCGCCATTGGTCTGGGTTTGGGCAATGCCGTCAGTCGATTGAAGACCAGTCAAGCCAAATCGAAAGTCGTGATTCTATTGACAGACGGCACGAACAACTCGGGAGACATCTCGCCGGAGACGGCTGCTGACATTGCTGCTGCGATGGGTGTGAGGGTCTATGCGATTGGAGTCGGTACACGAGGCAAGGCGATGATGCCGATGGATACGCCAATCGGCATCCAGTATGTGCCCATGGAAGTAGATATCGATGAGGGCATGCTGAAATCAATAGCCCGGAAAACGGGAGGCAAATACTTCAGAGCGACGGACAACCAATCGTTGCAGTCTATCTACGCCGAAATCGACAAAATGGAAAAGACGAAGTTGGAAGTCCGTGATTTCAGCAAGAAAAACGAGGCATACCTGCCGTTTGCCTTGTTGGCGTTGTTCTGTCTATTGAGTGAGATTATCCTGCGGAAGACGTGGTTGAACCGCATGCCATAGGGGAATCCGAGAAAAAGAAAGAAAAATAAAGAAAGCGATATGTTTCGATTTGCGAGTCCTGAGTTTCTGTACCTACTGATAATCATTCCCATGCTTATCGGCCTTCATCTATTGGATCTACGTCGAAGGAGGGGGAAGATGGACCGGATGGGAGAGAGGAAACTGGTGAAGCAGATGTCGCCGGACTATTCCGGGAAGCGAAGGGACTTGAAATATATCCTACTGACGGTTGCCGTCCTATTCTGTATTCTACTGCTTGCGCGTCCGCAGTTCGGTTCGAAAGTAGACACGGTGCATCGTCAGGGAGCCGAGGTCATTGTTGCGTTGGACGTTTCCAACTCGATGAATGCCACGGACATAGAGCCGAGCCGGATAGAGCATGCCAAGCGTATCGTGGAGCAGTTGATGGACAAGATGGAGAACGACAAAGTCGGTTTGATTGTCTTTGCGGGCAATGCCTACGTTCAGATACCGATCACCAGTGATTTTGTCTCGGCGAAAATGTTCATGTCCTCCATTTCGACGTCGATGGTTGCGACGCAGGGAACAGCGATAGGAGCAGCGATAGACATGGCTCGAAACTCCTTTGGCATGAGGGGAGAAGAGCGGAAAGGGAAAGTCGGTCGCAGCATCATCGTCGTCACAGACGGAGAGAACCATGAGGACGATGCGACAGCGGCGGCGAAGCGTGCGGTAGGAGATGAGATCATCGTGAACGTGATCGGCATAGGCAGTCCTCAGGGCGCTCCCGTGCCGGAAGAGGGGACGCAGTCCTTCAAGAAAGACGCGAACGGTCAGACGGTCATTTCGAAACTGAACGAAGCGATGTGTGCGGAGATAGCCAAGGCGGGTAATGGAATCTACGTTCGGGCGGACGGATCGGACCATGCGCAGAAAGTGATAGGGAAGGCCATCGATTCGATTGCCAAATCGAACGTAGAATCGAAGATTTATTCGGAATATGACGAGCAATTCCAATGGGTAATCGTCGTTGTGTTGCTATTGCTCATAGTGGAGTTATTCGTCTCGGAGCGTAAAAACAAGTGGTTTGACAACATAAAACTATTCGGATGATGAAACGATGGACAGTACTGTTGCTAACGGGGCTTTTTGCCGGATGTAGCGTGTGTCATGCCCAGAAAGAGGGGTCGCACGTCAAAGCCGGAAACCGTCAATATGAGAAAGAGCGATATCAGGAGGCCGAGATTGAATATCGTCGCGGATTGGGGAAGAATGCCAACAGTTTTGAGTCGCAGTTCAACCTTGGGAATGCCCTGTACAAGCAGAATAAATACCAAGAGGCGGCAGAGGCCTACCTGAAAGCATCGGAAAAGATACAACACGGGAATACCGAAGCCAAAGAGAAAATAGCGAACAGTTTTTATAACTTAGGCAATGCGCTGTACAGGCAGCGTGATTACAAGAACAGCATTGCCGCCTATCAGAATGCCTTGCGTCTGAATCCTCAGGACGACGAAGCCCGCTTCAACCTTGCCCTTGCCAAGAAGCACATGAAACAATCGTCCAGTCAGCAGCAGAAGCAGCAGAAGCAGCAGCAACAGCAGCAACAGAACAATCAGCAGGACAACAAGAAAGACCAGGAGAAAGAGCGAGAGCAAGAGCAAGAGAACAAGATGTCGAAAGAACAGGCGGAGCAGATACTCGATGCCTTGATGGAAGACGAGAAAGACCTGCAGAAGAAAGTAAAACGAAACACGACGAAGAAAAAAAGACTGGAAAAAGACTGGTAAATGAAAGACTGGAAACGATATATCATCACAGCCATAGTTGCTACGTACGCAGCCGTGAGTGTCACCGCCGCGTCGTTCAAAGCCGTGGTCAATGGAGGAACGACCGTTGTCGTTGGCAAGCCGTTCAAGGTCAGCTATATCCTGAACGAGAAAGAGGGTCGTGGATTCAGTGGTCCTTCGTTCGGAGAGATGGACGTCCTGGCAGGTCCGTACCGGTCGGTCAGCACGAGTCTATCCATCATCAACGGTCAGGCGACCTCATCGTATCAGGAGACCTACACGTACACCCTCATGCCGCAAAAGACCGGCACCTTCAAGATAGGAGCAGCGAGCATCCAGCTAAACGGTTCCCGTCTTCTTTCCAATGCCCTGACAATCCATGTCGTCGCCAATAATCAGGGCAGCACAGGAACGCAGGGAGGCGGATCGGCGTCGTCATCGCGTCATCGCAGTCCGGCAGGAAAGACCGTGGCGGAGCAGCTCTCAAACCTGAACATTTTCGTGAGAGCGATACCGACCAAGCAGAGACTGTATGAGCAAGACTGTCTGGTGTTGACCTACAAACTCTATTCGCTCTCGGAGGTCATCCGTATAACCAACGTAAAAGTGCCTCATTTCAACGGGTTTGTGAAGCAGGAGATTTCGCAGCCGAGCACGATACAGTTGGGCATGGAAGAATATAACGGAAAGACCTACTCGACTGCCGTCCTGTATCAAGCCATCCTCTATCCTCAGCAGAGCGGAGACTTGCATATAGAGCCGATGAAATTTGACCTGGTTGTACGGGTGAATACGGGATTGGAGAGCCACAGTTTCTTCAATTCGATATACAGTTATGAGAACAGGGAGAAAACGGTAACAGCCCCATCGCTGACCATTCACGTGGACAAGTTGCCAGGAAACAAGCCACAGGGATATTCCGGCGGAGTGGGAACGTTCCAAATCCAATCCTCGATTTCATCGCAGGAAGTCAATGAGAACGAGCCTATCACACTTACTTACAGACTATCCGGAACCGGAAACCTCAAGTTGATCAAAAATCCGAAGGTTGATTTTCCTGCTGACTTTGAGACGTACGACCCCAAGATTGAGAACGCCTTCAAGAACACTCAGAACGGCGTATCCGGGAATAAGACAGTAGAATACCTATTGATTCCACGCAGTGCGGGTGACTTCGTCATTCCGGGTTATTCATTCTCTTATTTCGACATTGGTTCGGGGACGTACAAGACCATCCGAACTCCGGAATACAAGATTCACGTGAACAAAGGCAAAGGCGGCAGCGGCAAGATCGGCAACTATGCGGAGCAGGAGCGTCTGAAAGTCCTGGGTAATGACATACGTTATATCCATACAGACGAGTTGAGCGTCCAGAGAGAGCAGCGTTTCCTCTTCGGCAGCATTGCTTATTGGCTATGGTTATTGATTCCTATTACAGTATCGATTGCGGCGATTGCATATATCCGCAGGGAGAAGAAAGAAAATGCGGACGAGAAAGTCCGTAAATCAAAGAAAGCGCATAAGCAGGCGGTCAAGAGGCTGAAGAACGCTAAGAGACATTTAGAAAACAACGAAAAAGAAGCCTTCTATCAGGACATTCTGCGGACCATGTGGGGTTATCTGAGTGACAAACTGAGTGTACCCGTCTCTGAGTTGACGAAAGAAAACGTCCGGGAGAAGTTGGAAGAAAGAAACGTCGGAGAAGACATCATCCGATCCTTTATGGACGTGATAGAAACGTGTGAACTGGCTCAATACTCGCCATCGGCGGGAGAGGGGATGAACTCCGTCTATGAGTCAGCCGTCGATACGATATCCAAATTGCAGGAGGGGATACAGAAATGAGCAGATACAAGAACATCATCATCGTGCTGTGTGTATTCGTCCAGGCATCAGTGACAGCCGTAGCGTCGTCGGATGACCGAAGTGACGTCTCTATACAGCGAGAGCATGAAGCCGCGGTAGAACAATATAAAGAGGGCAACTATGAAGTAGCGGCCGCAAAATACGAGATGTTGATTGCGCAGGGCTGTCATACGGCAGACCTTTATTATAACCTCGGAAACTGCTACTATAAGAGCAATGACATTGCCCGATCAATCCTGAACTACGAGCGAGCGTTGCTGTACGCTCCCAGCATGGAAGACGCCAGGCACAACCTGTTGCTTGCCAATGCGAAGAAAAAAGACAAGGTCGAAGAGGTGGGCGAATTCTTCCTGACGGAAAAGAAAGAAGCGCTATCGAACTGTCTGAGCAGTAATGGTTGGGCCGTGATGAGCATCGTATGTAACCTACTGATGTTAGCCTGCCTGTTGTGTTACTTCTACTACCGAAAAAGACTGTACCGTCAGATAGGATTCTGGGGTGCAGGAGTCTTTCTCCTGCTGCTCTGTCTCTCGACAGAGATGTCGCGAACGCAGAAGCGCAAGTTTGAGAATCGGGAATATGCCATCGTGATGTCGCCGAGTGTGACGGTCTCCAGTACACCTGATGAACAGGGAGAAAACCTTGTCGTGATGCATGAAGGAATAAAGGTAAAAGTCAAGAGCCGACTGGGCAAATGGGTTGAGGTGAGACTGCCGAACGGTACCATCGGCTGGATACAGGAGACAGACATAGAAATCATATAGAAATAAAAAACAGTCAAAGGGGATGGACATCAGAAACGAAATAGAAGCCTTACGAACGGAGTTGCACCGTCATAATTACAACTATTATGTCCTGTCGCAGCCAACCATCTCCGACTATGACTTTGACCAGAAGATGAGACATCTTCAGGAATTGGAATCGAGATATCCGGAATACTACGATCCCAATTCTCCGACGCAGCGGGTAGGCAGTGACATCAGCAAGGAATTCAAGCAGGTGAAGCATCGCTATCCGATGTTATCGTTGGGTAATACCTACTCCAAAGAAGAAGTCTCGGAATTCATTGAAAGAACGAAGCGATTTCTCGGTGAAGACATTGAAATCGTGTGTGAATTAAAATTTGACGGCACATCCATCTCGCTAACCTATGAGGGTGGTCGTCTGGTCCGTGCAGTGACGCGCGGAGACGGCGTGCAGGGAGATGACGTCACGGACAATGTAAAGACGATCCGCAGCATCCCGTTGCAACTGCCGAAGGGAGACTGGCCGGAAGAAATGGAGGTAAGGGGAGAAGTGCTGATGCCCTGGAGTGTGTTTGAGCAGTTGAACAAAGAAAGGGCGGAGCAGGAAGAGCCGTTGTTCGCGAACCCACGGAACGCAGCCAGTGGTACCTTAAAACTCCAGAACTCATCGGAAGTTGCGAAGCGTCATCTGGACTCGTATCAATACTTCGTTATCGGAGACGGTCTGGAGGAAGAGACCCATTACGGACTATTGATGAAAGCCCGAGAATGGGGATTCAAGGTATCGGAAGCACTGAAGATTGCCCACGGTGTGGATGAAGTGTTCGACTACATCAACTATTGGGACATCGAGCGTAAGAATCTGCCGGTCGCTACGGACGGAATTGTACTGAAAGTCAATTCGAAAAGCCAGCAAGAGCGTCTGGGTTACACTGCCAAATCGCCCCGATGGGCCATTGCCTACAAATTTCAGGCAGAGAGGGCGTGTACACGTCTGAACAGTGTGTCGTTTCAGGTGGGACGGACGGGGAAGATCACGCCAGTAGCCAACCTGGATGCGGTGCAGTTATCCGGTACGGTTGTCAAGCGAGCCTCGCTACATAATGCGGACATCATCAAGAGTCTGGACCTACATATCGGAGACATGGTCTATGTGGAAAAGGGTGGAGAGATCATCCCGAAGATAGTCGGGGTGGACACGTCGGTCCGGGTTCTACTGGGCGATGTCGTCCGTTTTCCGTCGCGGTGTCCGGAGTGTGGAGCCACCTTGGTGCGTAACGAAGACGAGGCGGCGCACTACTGTCCGAACGAAACCGCGTGTCCTCCTCAGATAAAGGGCAAGATTGAGCATTTTGTAAGTCGGAAGGCCATGAACATCAACATAGGGGAAGAGGGTGTGGATTTGTTGTATCAGCACGAGATACTGCATGACGTAGCGGACCTGTACACCCTGAGGGAAGAAGACCTGATACGGTTGGAGCGTTGGGGAGCGAAGAGTGCCCGGAACCTGATTGAGAGTGTAGAAGAGTCGAAGAAAGTGCCGTTCGATCGGGTATTGTTTGCCTTAGGAATCCGGTATGTAGGGGAGACGGTAGCCAAGAAACTGGCGGGAGCGATGCAAAGCATCGACCGTCTGAAAGAAGTGCGATATGAAGAGTTGCTATTGGTCGAAGAAATCGGGGAAAAGATTGCTCAGAGCGTCGAGAACTGGTTTCAGGACGAAGCGAACCTGCGGCTGGTTGAGCGGTTGAGGTCGGCGGGTCTGCAGATGGAAAAGCAGCAGACGGAAACGGGCGAAAAGCTCAAGAACCTCAGTTTTGTCATCAGTGGTACGTTTGACCGTCATTCGCGAGAAGAACTGAAAGCCCTCATAGAGCAAAACGGCGGAAAGAACAGTACGTCCGTATCCTCCAAGACGGATTACCTCCTGGCAGGTCATAACATGGGTCCTTCGAAGTTGGAAAAAGCCGGTCAATTGGGCATCAAAATCATAGGAGAAGAAGACTTTGAACAGATGATCGGAAGCGGTCAGGCTGATTAAGTAAAATACTGAAAGTGACTATCTGTCAGAATAAAGAAACAGAAAATATTTATATTTGTAACATCAAATCATCCTTGTGATAGCATTGAAGAATGCGAAACCCTCTTGAAGAGACGGAGTATGGACCTTGCCACAAAAATAAAGCTTTATTTTGCCCATAAAGAGTTGAAAAAAGCTCTGAAGGTTCCGCGTCGTGTTGCCTATCCCAACATGAGTGACGTTAAAAACATTCTGGTACTATTCAAGAGTGATGAAAACGAGCGTAATGAAGCGTTGAAGAAGATCGTGGCTGAGATGCGTCTGAAAGGTCAGAAGGCATATCTATGGGGTTATCTGCCGACGAAGAAAGGTCCGGACACGCCGATCCGTCCGGAATACAGGCTCTTCGGTCAGGGAGACTTGAACCATATTGGATTGCCGAATAAAGCATTGACGGAAGAGTTGCGTCTGATTTCCTATGATGTAGTGATATCGTTGGATCAGGAAGACAGTCTGGTGCTGGACTATCTGTTGCTGAATGCGAGATCGCGTTTCAGAGCCGGTCGCAAGCGCAGTATAAAAGGATTGGCAGACCTGATGATAGAGATGAACGAAGAGACGTCTGCCGAGTACTTAATGGAGCAGATACTTAAATATCTGAACAGTATTCAGCCAAAAGAAGAATTAAAATCGTAACTTTGTCCATTCAAAGAACAGGGGTCGGGAGGAGTCATAATGAGAAACGAATCTTTCGGACCTTGTGTTGTCGTAAAAAAACAGTATGGGTAGATTAAATTTAACCGGACTTGGAATTGCATTGATCACTCCGTTCAACGAAGACGAGAGTGTGGATTATGAATCACTTGGGAATCTGTTGGACTATCAATTGCGTAACGGTGCCAATTATTTCGTCGTCTTAGGTACGACGGCAGAGACTCCGACGCTCAGTGAAGAAGAGAAAGAAGAGGTCAAGCGGTTCATCGTCAAGCGCGTCAACCATCGCGTACCCCTGATACTCGGATGTGGAGGCAACTGCACGTCGTCGGTCGTGGAGCAAGCCAAGAAGGTAGATCCGAAAGACTTTGACGCCATCCTGAGTGTCTCTCCGTATTACAACAAGCCGTCGCAAGAAGGTTTGTATCAGCACTTCAAGAGCATTGCGGATGCCTCTCCGGTGCCAGTAGTCCTGTATAATGTTCCTGGTCGGACGGGTGTGAATATTTCAGCCTCGACCACGTTGCGTCTGGCAGGACACGAAAACGTCATCGCCATCAAAGAGGCGAGTGGCAATATGAGTCAGATAGACGAAATCATCGAAAACAAGCCGAAGGACTTCGTCGTCATCAGTGGTGACGACGGAATCACGTTCCCTCTGATTACACTGGGAGCGGTGGGTGTGATTTCGGTGATAGGCAATGCCTTTCCGGCTGAATTCAGTCGAATGGTCCGTCTGACGCTGGACGGGGACTATGAAAGTGCGCGAAAGATACACAGGCGGTTCAGTGAGTTGTTCAGCCTACTGTTTGTAGATGGTAACCCAGCTGGTGTCAAATCGATGCTTTCGATGATGGGTTTTGCCAAGAACAAGTTGCGTCTGCCATTGGTACCGACCACCATCACCACGTTTGAGAAAATCAAGTCAGTACTGGACAAGCTGAACATCAAAATCAGTTGAGAGAGGCGTAGAAGCCAGAAGTGTGGCATCAGAAAGCCACTGACATTCTAACATATAGAATCCGATAACTGGAGTGCAGTTGTCGGATTTTTTGTCATGTAGCCACGAGAATACATGACATAATGACATGATTGGTAAAATGGCAGAAGATTTGAATAGAGGAGTGTAGAGAAACTAAAAAAAGAAATAAGGAGGAAAGGACATGAACTTCGAAAAAATGACAATCAAATCCCAGGAAGCGATCCGAAAGGCGCTGGAGATAGTCCGGGAAAGCGGTCAGCAGCGGATAGAGACGGCCCATCTGTTGAAAGCCGTTGCATTGACAGGCGAAAATGTCGTCGCATTCCTATTCAGCAAGATGGGGGTAAATCCGTCGAATATCATCCGCAGTGTGGATGAGAAGATAGCCTCCTATCCGAAAGTCAGCGGAGGGGAGCCCTACTTGAGTGAGGAAAGCAATAAAGTGCTTGAGAAATCGGAGAAATACGCCCAGGAAGACGGAGATCAGTATGTCTCGTTGGAATACATCCTATTGGCCTTGCTGACGGAGAAGAATCCGATGAGTGACCTGATGAAAGACCAGGGGATGCGTGAGCAGGACCTGCGTGCCGCCATACAGGAACTCCGCAAGGGCAGCAAGGTACGTAGTCAGAATGCGGAAGACACCTATCGCAGTCTGGAGAAATACGCCGTGAACCTGAACGAGAAAGCGTTGAACGGTAAACTGGACCCTGTCATCGGTCGTGATGACGAGATACGCCGAGTGTTGCAGATACTGAGTCGTCGTACCAAGAACAACCCAATCCTGATTGGAGAGCCGGGTACGGGAAAAACAGCCATAGCGGAGGGGTTAGCCTACCGTATTATCCGCGGAGACGTCCCAGAGAACCTGAAGACCAAGCAGATCTTCTCGTTGGACATGGGAGCGCTCGTAGCCGGAGCGAAGTACAAAGGCGAATTCGAAGAGCGTCTGAAATCCGTCATCAATGAAGTGGTCAAATCAGAAGGTCAAATCATCCTCTTCATAGACGAGATACATACGCTGGTCGGAGCTGGCGGAGGAGAAGGAGCGATGGACGCTGCCAACATCCTGAAACCGGCGTTGGCAAGGGGTGAGTTGCGTGCCATCGGAGCGACGACGCTGGAAGAGTATCAGAAATACTTCGAAAAAGACAAAGCCTTGGAGCGTCGTTTTCAGAAGGTGATGGTCGAGGAGCCTGATGAAGCGAGCTGTATCTCGATTCTGAGGGGTCTGAAAGAGCGTTATGAAAACCATCATAAAGTGCGCATCAAAGACGATGCACTGATAGCCGCCGTCGAGTTGTCGAGTCGATACATCTCAGACAGATTCCTGCCGGACAAAGCCATTGACCTGGTGGATGAAGCGGCAGCGCACCTGCGGATGCAGATGGACAGTGTGCCGGAAGAGCTGGACGACGTAGAGCGAGACATCAAGCAGCTGGAGATAGAGCGAGAGGCAATCAAGCGTGATGAAACCAACACGAAGAAGTTGGAGGATATCAACCGTGAAATTGCCGAGTTGCGAGAGAAAGAGACCGATCTGAAAAGTCGTTGGACCAATGAGAAGAAGCACGTCAATGCGATCCAGCAGTTGAAAATCGACATTGAGAACTACCGTTATCAGGCGGAGCGTGCGGAGCAGGAAGGTGATTACGGTAAGGTTGCCGAACTGCGATATGGCAAGATCAAAGAGGCGGAGCGTCAGATAGGAGAAGAGCAGGAAGCCCTGAAAAAACAGCAGGGAGACCATCCTATGATAAAAGAAGAGATAGACAGTGACGACATAGCGGAAATCGTCTCGAAATGGACGGGCATCCCTGTCACCCGAATGATGGAGAGCGAGAAGAAGAAACTGCTGCATCTGGAAGACGAGCTGCACAAGCGCGTCATCGGTCAGGACGAGGCGATACAAGCCATCTCCGATGCGGTACGTCGTAGCCGTGCGGGCCTTCAGGACCCGAAGCGTCCTATCGGTTCGTTCATCTTCATGGGAACGACGGGAGTAGGCAAGACCGAGTTGGCGAAAGCGTTGGCGGACTTCCTTTTTGACGATGAAAACATGATGACGCGAATTGACATGAGTGAATATCAGGAGAAATTCAGTGTCTCGCGTCTGATCGGAGCTCCTCCGGGATATGTCGGATACGACGAAGGGGGGCAGTTGACAGAGGCAGTCCGTCGGAAACCGTACTCCGTCGTCCTGTTTGACGAGATCGAGAAGGCGCATCCTGACGTATTCAACATCCTATTGCAAGTATTGGATGACGGTCGTCTGACAGACAATAAGGGTCGTACGGTGAACTTCAAGAACACGATTATCATCATGACCTCCAATCTGGGTTCGAGCCTCATACGTGAGAACTTCGAGAAAATCACGCCGGAGAACCAGAGTGAGGTGGTGGAAAAAACGAAGGGCGAAGTCTTCGAGATGTTGAAAAAGACGATCCGTCCGGAATTTCTGAACCGAATTGACGAAATCATCATGTTCACGCCGCTGAATCAGGCGGAGATCCGTAAGATCGTTCAACTCCAAATGGACAAGATCGTCGGGATGCTGGAAGAGAGTGGAGTAACGATCCGCATGACAGACGCTGCCGTGGACTGCATCAGTCAGGAAGGATACGATCCGGAATTAGGTGCCCGTCCTGTCAAGCGAGTGATCCAGCGATACGTACTGAACGAATTAAGTAAGGCGTTGATTGCCGAGACGGTCAATAAGGATCGTCCGATCACGATTGATGCGAAAGAGGGAAAACTCTTTTTCAGCAACTGAGAAAGTTCACAATAAAAAAGAAACAGGAGGCGGAAATGATCCGTCTCCTGTTTCTTTTTTATTCGTTTTCTCTCTGTGGGGGTGGGGAAGATCAAAACTTCAGTCCTGCCGTCAGAGCGATGATATTGGTCAGGGAATTCAGACGGGCTGAAGGAGGATTGCCCTGAAGTTGAATATTATTCACCTCGGCATTGTAGGCATAGAAATCGGACTTGTTCTGGCGCAGCATATATGCCATGTCGACGAACCAGCCGTTGTAGCGATAGCCGATGCCGGCGGTATAGTAATTGGTCCAACGGTCCACGATATATTCAGGGTTGGTATAGACGGTATTGTTATACTGCAGTTTGGTAGCCTTCTTCGGTTCCTCGAACGGGCTTGTCACGAACGCATAGCCGAGTCGAGCGTAGAGACCTTTGTACACGTTCATTTCCAGTCCGATACGTCCGGAGTGGGAAGCCTTGAGAGTCTTCTCGATGCGGTCGTTCTCGTAGGAGTAGGAAGCGTGTGAATCATAGTCCGAATCGAAGGACATGGAATTGAAATCGGTGAGTTCATAGTCCAGGCTGAGGAGTCCGCGGTGTCCGAGGATGAATGCGAGGCTGAAATTATAGCGCCAAGGCGTATTGAGTTCGTAGGAATTGTTGCGTGACGGCAGGAAGTAGTTGTAGTCCTGATCCATTCTGGTGTGGATGGAGCTATTCCAATTCTCCTCGATGCCGTAATCCTCGTTGGAGGAAAGGAAGAAAGTAGGGGTGTGGACGGCAGCGCCTATTCTGATCTGGTCTATCGGTCGGACGATGATACCGAGTCCGAAATTGAATCCGACGCCTTTGGCTTCGAACTGATCACGTTTGAGCAGGTCGCCATTGTTCTCGAACGCCTCGGAGTAGTAGGAGGTGTAGGAGTAGTCGATGTCGCGTAATCCCATCGAGAAACCCCAGTAAACCTTATTGCTGACATTCATGCCAAAGGCGATGTTCCATTCGTTGATGTATCCGTCCTCTCTGATATCGTAGGCCGGGGTTACGGTCTCGCCGTCGTCGATAGCCCTGTTCCACTGGTCGTTGGTTGTGGCATCGGGATTGATCAGATAGCCCTCGTATCCGAGAACGGAGAGGTCGGCGCAATCGACATTATCCGAATTGATATCGGCAGCCTGGAGTCCGTGTCCGCTGGTCATTGCAGCCATGTAGTCCGTCATGGACGTGGTGTTTGCGGCTCCATTGACGGAGAACTTCCGGTGGAAATCCTTGAGTTTGTTGAACGTGAAACCGAAGTTATAGTTCACGACTCCCTTGTCCTTCCCGGTCGGTATGGAGCAGATGAACGAGAGATTATTCAACGGGACATGGGTTTTGGTTTCCTTGGAGGTGATGCCGTCCATTTTTCCCTTTGTTGTGTTGATATTGAGTCCGGTACCGATTGATACCTCGTTGGAGCGATAGACACCCAGTCCTGCGGGGTTGATACCGACGGCCGATGCGTCGCCACCCAATGCTCCGAATGCACCAGCCATACCCATGTATCGTGCCGTACCGATAATGTCGGTCTGGGAATATCGCAAAGCGTCGTATTCATTCTGTGCATAGCCCGCCATGGAAGTGAGGGCGAGAAGAGTCAGTGCGATTGATTTTTTCATTGTATGCGTTTTATTATTTATTTTTTTCGTTCAGTAAACGGTCAAACGTCTATCTGCGTCCACCGCCACGTGATCCACCGCCGCTGTAGCCACCGGAACGAGATCCGCCACCACTGTAGCCGCCGGAACGCGATCCGCCGCCGCTATAGGATCCACCTGAAGAGCGGTAGGAGGAGCCGGACGAAGAGCTGCCTGAAGAGCGGTATCCGCCGGAGGAAGAACCAGAACGGTAGGAAGAGGAGGAAGAGGATCCGGAAGAACGATAGCCCGAACCAGGGCGGTTGGTCGTACCGTTGCGGTAGTAATTGCCGTTGGAAGAGTTGCCTGAGCTGCGGTATCCAGAGCCGTTTCTATTGGTTCCAATACTATTGCGATAGGAGGCGGAGCCGTTGCGGTAGGAGCCACCACGGTTGCCGCGGTAGTAGTTCCCTCTGTGGATATCGCGACGATAGCGTTCGGAGTTCATATAGTGGTGACGGTTGTGTCTCCAGCGATAGGAATCGTGCCAGTAGTAGCGAGGGTAGCCCCATCCATAATAGTGGCGATAGTAAGGATAGTGATAGTAGGTAGAGTAGTACCAAGGATAGTGCCAACCCCAATCCCAGGAGTAGTAGGGGTGGTAATAGCCCCAGTTGAGCGACCATCCCCAGTGGTAGTAGGGGCGATAGAGCGACCAACCAGCCCAGTCGGCAGCCATTCCGACGCCTAAACCGAGTGCGAAGGCAGCCAGTTCGTCGTCATCGTCGTCGATGACCACTGCGTTGTTGTGATACTTCCGGATTCGGTTGGAGTAGGTATAGTTCTCGTCGTCATTATCCGGCAGGTAGGAGTTCTGGGAATCGGAGGCAGCTCTGGCCGCCTTGGCATCGATGGTAAAACCTTCCTGGTAGGAAATGATTCTGCCGTCGTCATTGCGTTTGACTTCGGCATAGAAAACCGTATCGCCGCTCACTCCGGTAATTTCCTTCTCCACGGTGGGAGACTGAGCTTTTTTTTCGTTATTTGCCTTGAGGGCAGCGGCAGCGGCAGCCTTATCGGCAGCCTGGTCCTTCGAAGAATAGTAGATATCGTCCACGTATCCTTGTGCCATAAGTGAGACAGGAATCCACAGAAAAAGCAAAGAGAAGAGATTTTTTTTCATTTTTAATTCCTCCATATTGTTTTAAGGGGTTCTTATTCTACAATAAAAAAATAAACGTTTACCTACAGGATTGCAAAGAAGGTGCCATTGGTAGGTTTTCTGTAAAAAAAATCTACTTTTGCACTTACAAATATGCGAAAATAATCATTAAAAAACAATACGAGTATGGATTACGAAGAGGTTGAATTCCGCATTCCGTCCGATTCGGAAGACGTAAAAGACCTCCTGAGTGCGCTGTTGGGAGAGGTGGGATATGAATCGTTCGAGTCGTATGAAGGAGGATTGAAGGCCTATTGTCCTACGCAGACATATCAAGATAAGGAAGTAAGTCGGATCGTCACTGAATTCCCGATGGAAACGACTCTGACGTTCGAACACCGAACGTTGAAAACCAGGGACTGGAACCAAGAGTGGGAAGAGCAATCCTTCACGCCGATACGGGTCGGTCGGGCGTGTATCATCCACAGTCCGCGAGATACTGAAGCCGGAGAATATCCTTATGATATTGTGCTCGCTCCGCGTCTGGCGTTCGGGTCGGGTCATCACGAGACCACGCAGAGCATGCTGGCATTCATACTGGAGACGGAGATGGAGGGAAAGAGGGTTCTGGACATGGGTTCGGGGACCGGGGTGCTGGGAATCCTGGCAGCGAAGATGGGAGCCGAAAGTGTCGTATCGATAGACATTGATGACTGGGCCACAGAGAACACGAAAGAGAATGCGCTGATGAACCACGTGCGGCTTGAGGCGCTGACGGGAGATGCTTCCCTACTGGAGGGCAGGCAGTTTGACGTAATCATGGCCAATATCAACCGGAACATCCTACTGAGAGACATGCCGTCATACGAAGCGAGCCTATCCATGGGTGGAATCCTGCTGATCAGCGGTTTTCTGCAGGGTGACATACCGTTGCTGGAAGAAAAGGCAACGGCGATGGGACTAAGAGAGACAAGCCGAAAAGAGAAGGGCGGATGGGTAGCCATGAAAATGGAGAAAAAAGGGAGCCGTCATGAGTAAGAGAATCGGTTTAATGGGAGGGTCCTTCAATCCGATCCACAGGGGTCATGTATCGTTGGCGAGAATCATACGAACGAAGCTCGGGTTGGACGAGGTGTGGTTGCTATTGAGTCCGATGAACCCGTTGAAAGCGGGTGACGGGGAACTGATAGACGATGACCTTCGGCTGAAGATGGCTCAGATAGCCGTCGAAAACGAAGAGGGCATAGAGGTGTGTGACGTGGAGATGCGCCTGCCGCGTCCGAACTACACCATCCGAACGCTTGAATACCTCCGGACGCACTATGCAGGGAATCGTTTCTCGCTCGTCATCGGAGCCGATAACCTTCTTATCTTTGAGAAATGGAAAGATGCGGACATCCTGATGAGAGACTATGATGTGGTCGTCTATCCTCGTCCGGGGTATGACCTGGACGGCATTGTGGAGAGGTATCCGCATGTCCGGGTGGTCAGAGACGTCCCTGAATTTCCTATTTCATCGACGGAAATCCGTCGGAACCTGCGGGAAGGGATAGGGTGTGAGAAATGGTTGGACAGTAAGGTCTTGGAATTTATCTGCCGGAAAAAACTATATGGTGTAAGCTGAGAATTTTAAAATAAAACGTACATTTGTTTCGAAATAACACGAATAAAAAAAATAGTGACATGGAATTACAAGCGAGACTTGTTCAAGTATTACCAGTTCAGAGTGGAGTAAGTTCAAAGACGGGCAATCCGTGGAAGCGTCAGAGTTTCATTGTGGAAACAGACGGTCAGTATCCGAGAAAGATCTGTATCGGTCTGTTCGGAGAGGACAAGGTGGATGTCAGTACATTTGCGCCGGGAACGCTCCTGAACGTATCGTTTGACATAGAAAGCCGTGAATTCAACGGACGTTGGTACACAGACATCCGGGCATGGCGAGTAGAAGTGGCACAGAGTCCGGTCAATGCACCTGTTGCTCCTGTGTCGGCTGCGCCGGCGGCAGGGGCTGCTGATCCACAGCCGTTCTCCGCGGAGAGTGAGCCATCCACGGATGACCTGCCATTTTAACGAAAAAAACAAGGGCGTTGTTTTTCTCTTTCGCAGAGAAGGCGGTACGTCCTTGGAAGTCATACAAGAAGAGGGTATTCCAAAACGGAATACCCTCTTTCTTTTGTTCAGATAAACTCTGGTAAGGTCAGATACCCAGCGATGCCCTGACGGCATTGATTTTCTGTTCGGCAGCGTCAGAAGCCCTCTCGTAATCGTTCTCCGAATCCATCTTTCCTAAGATCTCGATGTAGAACTTGATCTTCGGTTCGGTTCCGGACGGGCGTATAGAAACCTTGGTTCCGTCCTCGGTGAAGAGTTGGATGACATCGGACGTGCACGGCATATCCGTAATAGAGGATTCGACGCCGTCCTTGATCTGCTTGAGAGAGGCGAAATCCTTGTAGAGCGTAACGGTGGAGCCTGCTAATTCCTTCGGTGGATTCTGTCGGTAGTTTGCCATCATACTCTTAATCTCATCGGCGCCTGATTTGCCTTTCTTGACGATGGAGATACCTTTTTCCTTAGAATATCCGAACTCCATGTAGACGTGTTTGAGCAACTGGTAAACGGTCATTCCGTTTTCTTTCGCCCAGGCAGCCATTTCGGCGATGAGAGCGATGGTGGAGATGGCGTCCTTGTCTCGTACGAAATCCTCCGGGAGATAGCCGTAGCTTTCTTCTCCGCCACCGATATAGGTCTTTTTTCCCTCGTTGGCGAGCATGACAGCGGCGATCCACTTGAACCCGGTATAGACATCGTATATCTGGATACCGTATCGGTCGGCGATACGTTTGAAAGTCTCGGAAGTTACGATCGTCTTGACCATGTATTCATTGCCCTTGAGTTTGCCGAGTTCTTTCCACCGGCGAGCGAGATAGTAGGTCAGCATGGAACCTGTCTGGTTGCCTGTGAGCAGGACAAACTCGCCGTTGTCGTTTCTGACTGCGATACCTTCCCGGTCGGCATCGGGGTCGGAAGCGATCACGAGATCAGCCCCTTCGGCTTTGGCTTTTTCGACTGCGAGTTTCAGAGCGGCCGGTTCTTCCGGGTTAGGCGATGTCACGGTAGGGAAGTCTCCGGAGATGACATCCTGTTCCGGTACGTTGATGATATTGTCGAAACCGAATTCCTTGAGCATTTTCGGAACCATCATGATACCCGTTCCGTGGATAGGAGTGTAAACGATTTTCATATCGTGGTGTTTCCTGACGGCATCGGGAGAGAGAGAGATAGCCTTGATGCTCTCGATCATGCGGTTGTCGATATCCTCGCCGATGATCTGGATGAGCTCCTTATTGCCTTGGAAGCGGATGTCGTCGATGCGTGTAATGGCATTGACTTCGTCGATCACATTCTTGTCGTGAGGAGGGACGAGTTGTGCTCCGTCGTTCCAATAGGCTTTGTATCCGTTGTATTCCTTCGGATTGTGTGAAGCGGTGATGTTGATACCCGCATTAGCCTTGAGTTCCCGAATGGCGAAAGAGACTTCGGGGGTAGGTCGGAGGGCATCAAAGAGATAGACCTTGATGCCATTGGCCGAGAGGATGTCGGCAGAGATTTCGGCAAACTTGCGAGAATTGTTGCGGCAGTCGTGTCCGATCACGACGGAGATTTGGCTGTCGGAAGCGAACTGTTTTTTCAGGTAATTGGCAAATCCCTGAGTAGCGGCTCCTACGGTATAGATGTTCATGCGGTTGGTTCCCACTCCCATAATGCCACGCAGTCCACCGGTTCCGAACTCCAGAGTGCGGTAGAAAGAATCGATCAAATCGGTTTTATCATCGTTGTTGAGCATTGCCTTGACCTGACTTTTAGTCTCGGCGTCGTAGTTTCCGTCCAACCAGATCTGCGCTGCAGCAGAAACTTGCTTGATTAATTCGGTGTTTTCCATAGGATTGAAATTTGTATGTTAAGTTGAAATAATCAGAAATGACACATAAAGATAAAAACAGTTTGTGAAAAAACAAAACACAATGTCGAAATTCGTGGTTATGGCGCAGGCAAGAAAGGGAGGTGGTGAGCAGAGGTGATATATACAATATTTAACTTTGTGGTCCTTTATTTAACGGAGGTATTCGTCGATAGTTGAGTGATTTCGTATCTTTGCAGCCGAAAAAAACATATATAAATGAAACCGACGTTATTTGTCTTAGCAGCGGGAATGGGAAGCCGCTATGGAGGGTTGAAGCAGTTGGACGGAGTAGGTCCGAACGGAGAAACGATCATGGACTATTCCATATATGACGCAGTCCGTTCCGGATTTGGAAAGGTTGTATTTGTCATACGTCACAGTTTCGAGAAGGAGTTCGTTGAGAATGTTTTGAACCGTTATCAGAATCACATAGAGACGGCGGTGGTGTATCAGGAGATTGATTCATTGCCAGCCGGCTATACGGCATCGCCGGAGCGTACTCGTCCGTGGGGTACGGGTCATGCCGTGATGATGGGCAGTGAGGTCATCAAAGAACCGTTTGCCGTGATCAATTCCGATGATTTCTACGGTTCGGAGTCGTTCGGCATACTGGCTCAGAAGTTGCAGGAGATAGAAGGAACGGAGGGCAAGTACTGCATGGTGGGCTATCGAGTGGAGAACACCCTTTCGGAAAGCGGAACGGTCAACAGAGGAGTCTGTGCGGTGGACAAGGACGGATATCTGCAATCGATCGCAGAGCGTGAGAAGATAGAGCGAAACGGCGGAGACATCCTGTACTGTGACGAGCAGGGGTTGATGCAGAAGATAGAAGAGGGGACGCACGTCTCCATGAACATGTGGGGTTTCACTCCCGATTATTTCTCACATTCGGAGCGATTCTTCCGAGAATTTCTGGATGAAAACTCCCAGAACCTAAAGTCAGAATTCTATATTCCTAACGTAGTGGACCGCCTGATCAGCGAAAAGAAGGCGACGGTGGAGGTCTTGGACACGCCAAGCCGTTGGATCGGTGTGACGTATGCGGAAGACAAGCCGCTGGTGGTCTTGCGTCTGAATGAGTTGGTCCGCAAGGGAGTGTATCCGCAGACTCTGTGGGAAAAGTAACCAAAAAAAGAAAGCGAAAAAAAGAAGATAAGAATGGATCAAGTACTGGTCACGGGAGGAACCGGATTTATCGGTTCGCATACTGTCGTTGAGTTGCAGAATGCCGGCTATGAGGTGATTATCGTTGATAATCTTTCGAACTCGTCCATTGACTCGATCAGTCGGATAGAGCGCATAACGGGCATCAAGCCTCACTTTGAGAATCTGGACTGTCTGGACTATGTGGGTTTGGATCATGTATTTGCCAAGTATGAGGACATCAAGGCGATTATCCATTTCGCAGCCAGCAAGGCGGTGGGAGAGTCGGTTCAGAAGCCTATCCTATATTACCGCAACAACGTCAACGGGCTGATGAACATCATCGACCTGATGCCGTTGTACGGCATCAAACACCTTGTGTTCTCGTCCTCATGTACCGTATATGGTCAGCCAGACACGTTGCCGGTGACGGAGTCATCACCGATAAAGCCTGCGACCTCTCCTTACGGCAATACGAAGCAGATTTGTGAGGAGATAATCCGTGACGTGGTACATTCCGGCAGTTGTGACATGAGGAGCATTGTCCTGCGCTATTTCAACCCAATCGGAGCCCATCCATCGGGTGAAATCGGGGAATTGCCAGTGGGAGTTCCTAACAATCTGGTGCCGTATATCACTCAGACAGCGATCGGAATGCGGGAGGAACTACGCATATTCGGTGATGACTATGATACGCCGGACGGAACGTGTATTCGTGATTATATCGACGTGGTGGATCTGGCGAAGGCTCATGTGGTAGCCGTGAAGCGCATGTTGGAAGAAAAGCAGGAAGAGCCGATAGAATACTTCAATATAGGAACAGGAAAGGGCATATCGGTACTGGAGCTTGTCCATGCGTTCGAGAAAGCGACAGGTGTGAAGGTAGCCCGACGGGTTGTCGGGCGTCGGGAAGGAGACATCGTCAAGGTATGGGCAGATGCGACTAAAGCCAATAACGTGTTGGGTTGGCATGCGGAAACGCCATTGGATGAGACCATGAAGAATGCGTGGAAGTGGGAGCAGAAAGTCCATGGTGAGACGGAAAAGAAAAAAGGGAAAGAATAAGGAAGGAAAGAGAGATATAGAAAAGACGCCCGGAAAGAAATTCCGGGCGTCTTTTTTCTGTCTTTCAGAACTGGGGAAGATTGATTTTTTTTTGGGGGGGGGAGTTTTTTCGGTTAAGAGAGCCGTGCTTTCTGTTCTTCCAGCTGTTCGTTCAGGATTTCCCATTCGTACATTTTCTGTTCGAGTTCATGTTTCTTCTTCTCGTAGGTCTGGAACAGGGAAGTATCGGTCGAATGTCCCGGTTCCTGGAGTTCTCGTTCGAGCGCCTGCAACTCGTCTTCCAGGGATGAAATGGCGGATTCCGCCTCTTCGACTGCGCGTTCCGCCTTTCGAATGCATCGGTTGATTTCTTTGCGGGCTTCGTAGGAAATCTTGCTTTCGGATTTCGGTGTGTCGTTGACAGAAGGGGAGGAGTGTTCCGATGTCAGAGGTGAAGAGTCAGAAGCGGCAGAGGCAGAAGACAGGCTTTCGATTTGGTGTTGGTGGAGGTAGTCATAGATGCCACCGATGTGTTCCCGGATCTTATGGTTGGAGAATTCGTACACTTTATCGACGAGTCCATCGAGGAAATCCCGGTCGTGAGAGACGATGATGGCTGTGCCGTCAAAATCCCTGATAGCTTGTTTGAGGACCTCCTTGGATGGGATATCGAGGTGGTTGGTCGGTTCGTCGAGGATGAGCAGATTAACGGGTTCGAGCAGGAGTCGTATCATAGCCAGCCGAGAGCGTTCGCCTCCGGAGAGGACCTGCACCTTCTTGTCGGATGCGTCGCCACCGAACATGAACGCACCCAGGATGTCGCGGATTTTGGTTCTGATATCGCCCGTCGCGACGTTGTCGATCGTTTCGAAGACGGTGAGGTTTCCGTCGAGGAGTGAGGCCTGATTCTGTGCAAAGTATCCGATGTGGACGTTGTGTCCGATCTTCAGCTTGCCCGAGTAATCGGAGATTTCGCCCATGATGCACTTGACGAGAGTGGATTTGCCTTCGCCGTTGCGACCGACAAAGGCGATTTTCTCACCTCGGTTGATGATCAGTCCGACGTGGTCGAGTACGGTCTGTGGTCCGTAGGTTTTCGTCAGGTTCTCGACTTCGACGGGGATAGATCCAGACCGGGGAGCCGGAGGGAACTTCAGGTGGAGCCTTGCGGTATCCTCCATATCCACTTCGATGCGTTCGATTTTAGCGAGTTGCTTGATACGGCTCTGGACCTGGACTGATTTCGTGGCCTTATAGCGGAAACGTTCGATAAAATCCTCGGTGTCGGCAATCATCTTCTGTTGGTTCTCGTAGGCCCGTATCTGTTGTTCGCGCCGTTCTTTCCGCAGTTCGAGATAATGGTCGTAGTTCACCTTATAGTCGTAGATTTTCCCGAGCGAAATTTCGATGGTACGGTTGGTGATATGATTGATAAATGCCTTGTCGTGAGAGACCAGCAGGACAGCTGCGGAGGTGTTTTTCAGGAACTCCTCGAACCATTGGATAGATTCGATGTCGAGGTGGTTGGTCGGTTCGTCGAGAAGCAGGAGGTCGGGGTGAGTGAGCAGTATCTTGGCGAGTTCGATGCGCATGCGCCATCCTCCGGAGAATTCGGAGGTCGGCCGATCGAAGTCGGACCGTCGGAATCCGAGTCCAAGTAGTGTTTTCTCGATTTCTGCGAGATAATCGTTTCCACCCATCATCTGGAGGCGTTCTGTTTCGTGAGAAAGGGTATCGATGAGTTGCAGGTAGGACTCGGAATCGTAGTCGGTTCGGTCGGCGAGTTCCTGTGTGAGTCGGTCGATGAGTTGTTGCTGAACGCGGATGGAATCGAATGCTTTCTCAGCCTCTTCGCGGACCGAGACGCCGTCGGAACAGAGCATGTGTTGTGGCAGGTAGCCTATGGAGATATCCTTCGGGATGGACACGGAGCCGGCTGTCGGCTGTTGCAGTCCGGCAAAAATCTTCAGCATGGTGGATTTTCCTGCTCCGTTTTTTCCGACGAGAGCGATTTTGTCTTTCGGATTAACTTGGAAGGAGATGTTGTCGAACAGGGGTTTAGCGCTGAACTCGACAGAGAGCCGGTCTATGGAAATCACGATATATCCGTTTGAATTTAGGACTGCAAAGATAAGAAAAAAGCGCCTATCATGAATGATAAGCGCAGGAGTTGGTGTGACCTTATTTTCAGTTTTACTCGAAGAGCGGTATGCCCAGAGCCTCGCATTCCTTGATTTGTTCTTCGGGCCAGATGCTGGACTGTACTTCTCCGATGTGAGCCTTGCGGAGCAGGTACATACAGAGTCGAGACTGTCCGATACCCCCTCCGATGGATAGTGGAAGAGAGTCGTTGAGGAGTCGGCGGTGGAAATAGAGATTCTTGCGGTCTTCGCATCCGGAGATGGCGAGTTGTCTCAGAAGAGCCTCCTTGTCGACACGAATGCCCATGGAAGATATTTCGAAAGCCCGTTTGAGGATTGGGTTCCAAAGCAAGATATCGCCGTTGAGTCCTTCGAACCCTTCTTCGTTCGGTGTGGACCAATCGTCGTAGTCGGGAGCGCGTCCGTCGTGTTTCTTACCGTTGCTCAGAACGCCACCGATGCCCATGATGAAGACGGCGCCGTATTCTTCCGTGATACGGTTTTCGCGTTCCTTGTCGTCCAGGTCCGGATAGCGTTGCAGGAGTTCTTCGGCACTGATGAACGTAATCTCGGACGGGAGAGAGGTGGCGATGTCAGGGAAAATCTCGGAGATGTAGAACTCGGTTCGAAGAAAAGCGTTGTAGATGCGAGAGACGATGTCGCGTAGGAAAGCGATGGTCCGTTGTTCTGGTGAAATGACGCGTTCCCAGTCCCACTGGTCCACATAGAGGGAGTGGAGGTTGTCGAGGGTCTCGTCGGAGCGAATGGCATTCATGTCGGTATATATGCCATGTCCGACCGGAATGTTGAGATCCGCCAGCGAGAGCCGTTTCCATTTTGCAAGGGAGTGAACCACCTCGGCCCGGCGGTCACCAAGGTCGAGGATCGGGAACGAGACGGCGCGTTCCACTCCGTTGAGGTCATCGTTGATACCGGTTCCCTGCAGTACGAACAAAGGAGCAGTTACGCGGGTGAGTTTAAGTTCGGCAGCCAGATTCTGCTGGAAATAGTCTTTGATGAGTTTTATGCTTCGTTCGGTCTGTTTCTTACTCAGAATCGGTTTGTATCCTTCCGGAATAATCAGGTTGCTCATATGGTGGTTCCTTGGATTAGTAGTGAAATGGGAAAAAGTAGTTTCTTTCTTTATTTTTTTCGTTACAAAGGTAATATAAATAATTAGAAAGAAAGTAAAATTAAAAAAATCTTTTTCATTTTAGAAGAAAAAATGGTAATATGAATAACAAAAATGTTAAATATCTATGGTTTGATAGTACAAAGTGTTATGGATAGAGTGGAAAATTCAACTTAGACTTGGGTCAGAACATGTTGTAGAGGTACGGTATTGGAGTAGTAGTGGAGTAGTATTGGAGTAGTATTGGAGT
>DGSL01000026.1:0-8749 GCA_002393965.1 Bacteroidales bacterium UBA4363
CTCGGCTTGCTCCAAAATTGGGCGATGAAGAGGTGGCGTATTAAAAAAACGGGCGTGACAGATGTCACACCCGAGCATTTACGTGAGTCTAACTTCTTTTCCGGTATCTTATTCAGCGCGATAGCCGACGGGGTGGTTGATCATGAAACGGTGGGAGTCGGTCAAGCCCAGCGCCTGTTTCAGCGCATCACGATCCATGGTATAGCGCGGTACGGTGATGAGTCCCAGTGCGGTGCTGGCGAGGCAGATATTCTGGCTGACGTAGCCGGCATCCTCGGCAGCGAGGATCACGGTACGGTCGCCCCTGTCGCCGAGTCGTGCAAGGTCACTGACGACAATCAGGAAAACGGGTGCATTCGCCACCCCCTGCTGTCGGTCAGCCACGGACTTACGCACGTCGGTTGACGTCACCTTACGGAGTGTATTATCCGCCGGCACGTAAACCGATACACCGTCCTTCGTAGCCACATAGACGGAGATATCCTGCGCATTGACTGCCGTAGGAGCGGTGAGATGTCCGTCGGTGCGGTTGACGCCAGTAGCCGCCCAAAGGAGGGAACTCAGCGTCTCAAGACTGAGGGGCCGTTCGCTGAACGAGCGTTCAGAATGGCGGTCCTGCAAAGCCTGGAAGAGCGTCATGGACGCCGACTTGTCCGGAGCGGGCAGACGGATGATATCTTGAGCAAAAGCCCAGGAGGAGAAAACGATGACACAAGAAAGGAGAATCCAACGTCGCATGAAAACTTTCATTGGTTTAAATTGGTATTTGCATGGTTTTGTGTTTTCACTTTACGCCGGACGATGACTTAGGACTTCAGTCCCTCCGATCCGCTGACGATATCGATCAGTTCGTTGGTAATTGCCGCCTGACGTGCCTTGTTGTACTTGAGCGTGAGTTCCTGAATGAGTTCGGTCGCATTGTCCGTAGCGATCTGCATTGCGGTGGTCCGAGCGCCGTGTTCCGCAGCGATAGAGTCGAGAATTGCCCCGTAGAGTTGGAGCCGCACGACGCGTGGCACGAGTTGTTCGATGACGCGGGAACGGTCGGGTTCGAGGATATAGTCGAGTTTCGAAGCAGGAGCATCGGACGCAGGCGCTACGGGGAGGAACTGTTCGCACCGCACCTCCTGCTGAGCCGCATTCTTGAAATGGTTGTAGATAAGGATCACACGGTCGATCTTACGTTCGCAGAAGAGCGAGATAATCTCATCCACGAGAGCTCCAGTGCGGTCGTAGTCGGGCGTATCGACGAGGGCATCGAGATTGGAAGAGGCGGCATAGCCAGCCTTGGCGAGAGCTGCCGCCATCTTCTTACCGATGGGATAGACCAAGATGTCCTTCGGAGCGAGGTGGGAGTAAGAAGAGAGGGTCTGGAGAGCCGCCTTGATGGCATTGGAATTGAATGCGCCACAGAGGCTGGAATTGGACGAAACAGCGATGACCGCCACCCGGTGTACCTCGCGTTGCTGAGCGAGCGGGACGCTGAGAGCCTCGGTCGAAGAAGCCACGTAATTAGCCAGCATCTCTCCGAGCTTCGCCTGGTAGGGCAGGAAACTCGTGATAGCATCCTGGGCGCGTCGCAGTTTCGCTGCCGAGACCAGTTTCATGGCACTCGTGATTTTACTCGTTGAGGTTACCGAAGCGATTCTTGCTCTGACTTCCTTTAGTGATGGCATGGTGCTACTCTCCTTCCTCTAAGTTATCATTTCTTGTAAGAGACGTCGATGAGATTCTCCGCCTCCTTCTTGAGCGTCTCCATGATCTCGTCGGTAATCTTACCGCCACGGAGCACGTCAAGGACATCGGTCCGGTGTTTCATCTCGAGCATGTCGAGAAATTCCTTCTCGAACTCGTGGATGCGGTCGATGGCCACGTTGGCGAGCAGCCCCTTGGTACCGAGGTAGATGATGGCGATCTGCTTCTCTACGGGCATCGGCGTATATTGTCCCTGCTTGAGGAGCTCGACGTTCTTGGCACCCTTGTCGAGAATCGACTTGGTGACGGCATCGAGGTCGGATCCGAACTTGGCAAACGCCGCGAGTTCACGGTACTGAGCCTGGTCGAGTTTCAGCGTACCTGCCACCTTCTTCATTGCCTTAGACTGCGCGTTACCGCCCACACGGCTCACGGAGATGCCGACGTTGATGGCCGGTCGTACACCCGCGTTGAAGAGGTCGGTCTCGAGGAATATCTGGCCGTCGGTAATGGAAATCACATTGGTTGGGATATAGGCCGAGACGTCGCCAGCCTGAGTCTCGATAATCGGCAGTGCGGTGAGGGATCCACCTCCCTTGACGATCGGCTTCATCGAATCCGGCAGGTCGTTCATGGAGCGTGCCACATCGTCGCTGGCGATAATCTTGGCAGCGCGTTCGAGCAGACGGCTATGGAGGTAGAAGATATCACCCGGGTATGCCTCACGCCCTGGTGGGCGTCGGAGGATAAGCGAGACCTCACGGTAGGCGACCGCCTGTTTGGAGAGGTCGTCATAGACCACGAGCGCGTGACGGCCCGTATCGCGGAAATACTCACCGATAGCAGCACCGGCATACGGTGCGTAGTACTGCATGGCGGCAGGGTCGGATGCCGTAGCGGAAACGACGATGGTATAGTCCATGGCACCGTGTTCCTGGAGCGTGCGTACGAGGTTAGCCACGGTAGAGGCCTTCTGTCCTACTGCGACATAGATACAATAGACAGGGTCGCCGTTCTTGAAATTCTCCTTCTGGTTGATAATGGTATCGATCGCGATTGCCGTCTTACCTGTCTGACGGTCGCCGATGATCAGCTCACGCTGTCCACGTCCGATCGGGATCTGCGAGTCGATCGCCTTGAGACCTGTCTGAAGAGGTTGGTTGACGGGTTGGCGGAAGACAACTCCCGGTGCCTTTCGTTCGAGAGGCATCTCGTAGAGTTCACCCTGGACAGGTCCCTTTCCGTCGATTGGGTTGCCGAGCGAATCGACGACGCGTCCGAGCAGTCCCTCGCCTGCCATGACCGAGGCGATACGCCCTGTACGCTTGACGCTGAATCCCTCCTTGATTTCCTCGGTAGGTCCGAAGAGCACGGCACCTACGTTATCTTCCTCAAGATTGAGCACGACACCCATCATCCCATTCTCGAACTGGATGAGCTCGTTGGACTGCACATTGTCGAGTCCGTAGATGCGGGCCACGCCGTCACTCACTTGCAAAACCTTACCTACCTCCTCCAGTTTCGTAGCATTCTGCATGCCATCGAGCTGTTGTTTGAGGATGTCGAACACCTCACTTGGTTTGATATCGGACATAGTTTTATTCTGTTTGATTATGATTTTATTTTCCTGTCAAATGATTCTCTATTTCGCGCAACTGCGTACGCACACTGGCGTCGAGTCGGGAATTATTGATTTCGAGCACGAAGCCCCCGATGAGCGAAGAGTCGGTCTCACGAGTAAGGAGAGCCTCAACGCCAGAGGTCTTGCGAATGAACTCCCGAAGGCGTTCGAAGACGGAAGGGTCGAGTGGGCGTGCGGAGACAATCTTACCGAGCACGATGTGTTTCTCCTTGCGGTAGATATCGAGGAACGACATGACCATAAACTGGAAGAGAGACTCGCGTTCCTTCTCGATTACAAAATGGAAGAACTGTCGGAGCAGCGGAAGAGCCTCCTTGCCGGCGGCGGTGAGCAAGAGTTTTTCCTTGTCGTCGCTACCGAAAAGCGGATTGGACAGAGCGTCGGACAGTTCAGGCATCTTGAAGAACACCTCGGAGAGGTGTTGCACCTGTTCGAAGAGTTGCTGTTCAACTCCCTGTTCGGAAGCCAGCGCATAGAGTGCGCGTGCGTATCGGACAGATATTTTGCCTATATTCATGCCTATCGGACAATTAATTGTTTAGCACTTGGTCTTCCTCGATGAGCCGGTTGACCAAGTCCATCTGAGCCTGGTCGTTCTCGAGATCTTTACGAAGGACCTTCTCGGCGATATTGACAGAGAGTCGTGCCACCTCGTTGCGAACATCCTTGAGTGCCTGTTGGCGTTCCGCCTCGATGGATGCGCGTGCTTCGGCGATAATCTTATCCGCCTTCTCGCGCGCCTTTCCTTCCGCCTCTGCCTCGAGTCGTGCCTGCATTTCCTTGACTGTCTTGATTGCCTGATTCTGTTCCTCGGTTGCCTTGGCAAGGATTGCCTTGCGTTCCTCCTCGATCTTCTCGAGTTTGGCATGCGCCTCATCGGCGACCTTCACGGCATTGTTGATATAGTCCTCGCGTTCGGAGATTGCCTTCGTGATATAGGGGTAGGCAAACTTACCGAGGATGAACAACAGGAGCAGGAAGACGACCAGCATCCAGATGACGAGTCCCGATTCCGGATTGAATAGATCCATATCTTTCTGTGTTTAAAAAATTGAGTTTTTGCGCATCGGTGAACAGGTCATCAGGAGTATGATTCAGATCGGTGTGGCAGACGATATTGTCCGCTCACCGGAAGACACGAACCAGCGACCCGAGTCCTCAGATGCGATAAGACAGGCTTCGGTAATCTGATTACATCACCAGCGCCAGAACGGCAACGACCACGGCAAACAAGGCAACACCTTCGACGAGAGCAGCGGCGATAATCATGTTCGTTCGGATATCGTTAACGGCTTCCGGCTGGCGTGCGATACCTTCCATGGCACCTCCACCAATGCGTCCGATACCGATGCCGGCACCGATGGCTGCCAAACCTGCACCTACTGCCGCACCCAATTTTGCAAATGCTGTGAAATCAGCCGCTGCGGCTACTGCTTGAAGAATTACTGCTGTTAACATAATAGTGATTTTTTGGTTATTTTTTTGATTTTATTGATTTTCCAATACAAAAAGACTCAGGCACTTTCGTGTGCTTCGGCGTGTTCGTGCACCTGAGCCAGTCCGATGAAGACGGCAGAGAGGAGCGTGAATACATAGGCCTGGAGGAATACGACCAGTACCTCGAGAATCTGCATAGCCAGAGCGAAGAGGACGGAGAACACTCCCACCCCGGCTCCGAGAGCCGGGCTGATGGCGCCGAACATAAAGATCAGAGCCATGAACACCAATTCGATGATATGTCCCGCCAGGATATTGGCAAAGAGACGGATCATCAGGGCGAGCGGTTTGGTGAATACCCCAATGAACTCGAGGAGCGGCATGAGAGGGACAGGGCATTTAAGCCACATAGGAGCCGCCGGGACGAGGAAGATATCCTTCCAATAGTCCTTCGTGGCGAAGACATTGACGAAAACGAACGTGATCACGGCGAGTACGCTGGTTACGGCGAGGTTGCCCGTCACGTTGGCTCCGCCCGGGAAGATCGGGATGAGTCCGAGAATATTATTGACGAGGATGAAGAAAAACGCCGTGAGGAGGTAGGGCGTATAGCGTTCGTAGCCCTTACCGATACAGGGTTTAATCACCTCGTTGATGACAAAGAGCACAATCACCTCCATGCAACCGAGGAAGCCACCCGGAGCGCGTCGTGGGTTGCGGCGGTAGAAGCGCGCCATGAGCAGGAATATGACCAGAAGGATGGTTGCAGAGAGAAGTATTTCGAATACGTTCTTCGTAATGGAGAAGTCCCATGGACGGACCTCGCCGCCATCGATGATCTCGACGAGTCGTCCTCTCTGAGCCGGCTGTTCGGAGAGGCGGAACGTCGCGCCGGCATAGGTGAACGTTGCACCGTCCTCGGGTATGCGGCTGGAAGAGAAGAGGCACCAGCCGTGTTCTTGGCTCTTGACAATGACAGGAAGCGGCACGGAGACATGGTGTCCGCCGATTGCGGTCACGTGCCAGGCGTATGCATTGCGGATATGTCCGAAGACGAAATCGCCCGGTGAGAACGCCTTCTCCTCGTTCTGAGACGCAAAGGCGGTCACGGCGGAAGCGAGAAGTACCAGCAGCAAACAAACTTTATTACGGATCTGTCTGATCATAACCTGTTATTTGTCTTTGTTTTTATTCAAATCCAGGAACATCCAGGACTCGTATATCAAATAGATGAGGAAGAACGCGGCAAAAGTCAGGGCGAAGGGCAGTACCCCTTCCTTCACCAGGAAGGCATAGGCAAAGAGCAGGAGAAGCGAGAGGATGAGTTTGAGGACCTTGACACCCATGATCACATTGATGCCATGTCCCTTTGCCTGCCATGCGACGCTGACCGTAACGGAGCCGAGAAACACGAAGAAAGCCGGAATCAGGGCCGAGAAGGGGAAACGGTACTGCGTGAGGACAGTGGAGAAAAGCACCTCCATCGTCACGGAGAGGAGCAGCATCAGCACGAACAGCACAATCAGGTAACGCTTCATGCCTTATTCTTCTTCAAACTTGTCAGATAACACTCGTTCGACGCACACAGAGACCTGATCATTGCGTACCTCGACAAACCCGCCATCCACGTGGAAACGCCTGAGTTCCTTTCCGTCGTTGCGGCAGATAAGGTTACCCTCCTTGAGCGTCGAGATGAGAGCCGCATGTTTAGGCCAGATGGTAAAAGAGCCCATTTCGCCCGGCACGGTCACGGAATCCACTTCGCCTTCGAACAGCGTTTTTTGAGGAGATAAGAGAACGAACTTCATAACTGAGTGTGCGTCAAGATGGAAAATCCTGTTTATTCGTTATCACTTTTTCGATGCCTCTTCAAGCATCTTCTTTCCCTTGGCGATGACATCGTCGATGGTCCCGACGAAGTTGAACGCCATTTCCGGATACTCGTCGACCTCGCCGTTGAGGATCATCTTGAATCCACGTATTGTCTCCTCGATAGGGACGATGACGCCCGGCGTTCCGGTGAACTGTTCGGCGACGTTGAACGGCTGAGAGAGGAATCGCTGTACGCGTCGAGCGCGTGAGACGACGAGTTTATCCTCGTCCGAGAGTTCCTCCATACCGAGAATTGCGATGATATCCTGCAGTTCCTTGTAGCGCTGGAGAAGCACCTTGATCTGTTCAGCGGTATTGTAGTGATCCTCCCCGATGATGTTCGGGTCGAGGATACGGGAAGTCGAGGCGAGCGGATCGACAGCCGGGTAGATACCGAGTTCGGCGATCTTACGGTCGAGCACGGTCGTTGCGTCGAGATGGGCGAACGTCGTAGCCGGAGCCGGGTCGGTGAGGTCGTCAGCCGGCACGTAAACCGCCTGAACGGAGGTGATGGAACCGTTTTTGGTAGAGGTGATACGTTCCTGCATGCGTCCCATGTCGGAGGCGAGTGTCGGTTGGTAACCAACGGCGGACGGCATACGTCCGAGAAGGGCGGAAACCTCAGAGCCAGCCTGCGTGAAACGGAAGATATTATCGATAAAGAGCAGGATGTCCTTGTTGCCTCCTTCGCCCTGTGCATCGCGGAAACTCTCAGCCACGGTCAGTCCGGAGAGAGCGACGCTTGAACGTGCGCCCGGCGGTTCGTTCATCTGTCCGAAGACGAGAGTCACCTGGCTCTTTTTCAGTTCCTCCTTATCAATCTTAGAGAGGTCCCATTCGCCTTTCTCCATGCTCTCTTTGAAGGCATCGCCATAGCGAATGACACCGGACTCGATCATCTCACGCAGCAAGTCGTTTCCCTCGCGAGTACGTTCGCCAACACCGGTGAATACAGAGAAACCATTGTAACTCTTAGCGACGTTATTGATCAGTTCCTGGATAAGCACGGTCTTTCCCACGCCGGCTCCTCCGAAGAGTCCGATCTTACCACCCTTCACATAAGGTTCGAGAAGGTCAATGACCTTGATACCGGTATATAAGACTTCCTGAGAAGTGGAGAGATCCTCGAACTTCGGCGGTTCGCGGTGTATCGGGAAGGAATTCTCCTTGGATAGTTCGGGCATACCGTCGATTGGTTCGCCGATGACGTTGAGCGAGCGTCCCTTCACCTGTTCGCCAGCCGGCATCATAATCGGGGCTCCCGTAGCCTTGACCTGCATTCCCCGGACGAGTCCGTCCGTTGAGTCCATGGCGATGGCTCGGATGGTATCCTCGCCAATGTGTTGCTGGCACTCGATAATAAGGTTTTTCTTACCCTCACCCTTTACGACCTCCAGGGCTTCGTTTATCTTCGGAAGATCCGTCGTTCCTTTAGCGAAAGCCACATCGACGACTGGTCCGATAACCTGTACTACACGACCTGTTATTTCCGACATTGTTTTATTAGATTAGATTTAAGATTCGGATGAATATCGGCTCAAATTTACACTTTAATTCATGACATCCAAATAAATTTTCATTAAAAAGTCTTTTCATTTTGAATTTTGTAAGCATTTTCGCCTTATAGATTTCAAATTTATATTTGAGCAGGTCAGAAATAGACCTCTTCGACAAGATCCGAGCGAGAGGAAGAGGGTGGTATTGGGGTGGAAGTGTTTTTGGGGGATAGGGTGACGCTCCTACGGAGTTCTGAGAGGAAAGGACGTTTTATACAGGGACTCCGCCCTTTGGGCTCCATTTTGCTTCGCAAGGAATCGGGCGGCGCCTCGGCAAAGATTATGCATGCATAACTCTGCGCTCGGCTTGCTCCGACATCCCTGCCTGTATTGTGTCGTCCCTACGGGACTCTTCGTTTGTCTTGTTTTACAGGACATTTTGTCTTGTTTCACAAGACATTTTGGGCGACGCCTCGGGATAACAAATAAATTTGTTCTCCTCTCGGCTTGCTCCAAAATTGGGCGGACGGGGAAGGTGGCGGATGGACGGGTTGGAGGGTGGCGCTCCTACGGAGTTCTGATTGGTCGAACGTTAGTTTGCAGGGAC
>DGSL01000026.1:8840-256198 GCA_002393965.1 Bacteroidales bacterium UBA4363
ATTATAACGTCCCTACGGGACTTTTCGTTTGTCTTGTTTTACAAGACATTTTGGGTGGCGCCTCGGGATAACAATAAGGGTGACGCTCCTACGGAGTTCTGAGAGGAAAGGGCTTTATTTTGCGATGGAGTGTTTTTTGCGGAGAGGGGATGATGTAGGGAAGAATCTCGGGCAATCGTATGTATCTTTGCAGGGGATCTCACCCTAAAGATGGCAGTACCCTGCAGAAAAACGCAATGGACCATGAAGAAAATCGGCTTACTATCAGACACGCATTCGGTGCTGGACGATCGTGTCTTCACGCACTTCGCGTCGTGTGATGAGATCTGGCATGCGGGTGACATCGGTCATCTGGAGTTGGCCGACCGTCTGTCATCGTTCAAGCCGCTGCGAGCCGTCTATGGCAACGTGGACGGTCATGAGATACGCGCGGTGTATCCTCAGCACGAGCGTTTCCTCTGTGAGGGTGTTGACGTCTGGCTCACTCACATAGGCGGTTATCCGGGCAAGTATGCACAGGAAGTGCGTCCCACGATCTATCTGAACCCTCCGAAGTTATTCATCTCGGGTCACTCGCACATCCTGAAAGTCATGTATGACAAGCGTCTGAACCTGCTGCACATCAATCCGGGAGCTGAAGGGCTTTACGGTTTCCATAAGGTGCGTACACTCGTGCGTTTCGAGATTGACGGCAGCGAGATCCGGAACTTAGAGGTCATCGAGTTGGGTCCCAGGCAGCAGGTCCTCAAGAAAGAGGAATAAGGAGCGGCGATTGTCCCGTCGCGTTCACTCCGTAACGGAGGCAGAGCGAGAGCCGTCGTGGAAGTAGAGTTCCACCTTGTCGCCCTTATACAGCGAGGAGGCGGAGGCAACTTTCTTTCCATCGCGCGTCACGACGGCGAATCCGCGTCTCATCATCTCGAGAGGGGAATTCATCTGCAGGTCCTTCTCCATCATTTCGATTCGGTGTCGCTGGGACAGGACGAGTGCGGACGAGCGTTCGCGAAGGCGTTGCTGACGAAGCAGTATGTGCCGCTGGCAGAGTCCAAAGACATCGGAAGCGCATCGATGGAGCGCATAGGAGCGCATGAGCACGTCGTTGTTTCGTTCCTGGAGAAAAGCCGAGGTTCCCTGGCGGAGCCGTTCGAAGAGACGTGAGAGGCCGAGATCCTCCGATGCGACGCTATTGATAAGGTATTCCGCTACAGCGGTCGGCGTTTTGGCGCACACGTTGGCTACCATATCCAGCACGCACGTATCACGCAAATGTCCGATGCCGGTAATGATGGGCAGAGGGAACTGAGCGCAGTTGGTGGCCAATTCGTAATTGTCAAAGCTATTGAGATCCGCCGTGGCGCCGCCACCACGTATGATGACAACCACGTCGAAGAGTTCGGCGTGAACGTAGATGCGCTCGAGGGCGGCAATAATGCTGGAGGAAGTCCGTTCGCCCTGCATCACAGCCGGGAAGAGGTGTGTATAGAACACGTAGCCCTGTTCGTTCCGTTTGAGTTGATGTTCAAAATCGCCGAACCCGGCAGCAGTGGCAGAGGAAATGACGGCGATGCGTTGTGGCAGAGGCGGCACCGTCAGCGATCGGTTCATATCGAACACCCCCTCCTGTCGGAGTCGCTGGATCGTTTCCTGTCTCTGACGAGCCATGTCTCCCAGGGTGAAAGCCGGGTCCACATCGTTGATCAGCAGAGAGAAGCCGTACTGTTCGTGGAAGTTCACCTCACAAGCGAACAGCACCTTCATGCCTACCGCAAGCGGCTGTCCTGTCTTCTCACGGAAAAAGGGCTTGAGCATGGCATAGGTATTGCGCCAGCACATTGCCTTCGTCTTTGCCACTATTCGGTTTCCGTCCTTCTCGACGAGTTCGAGATAGGCATGTCCGTTCGCATTCTCCTTGAGTTCGCTGATCTCCGCCCGCACCCATACCGGAGAAGGGAACGCCTCCTCGACGGAGTGTCGGATACGACTGTTCAACTCATACAAAGAAACCGATTCCATAAGGCAGTACAGTGAATGATTCATAGACCGATGGTCCTGTCCGTATCGGCACATCTCACGACCAGCGATCCGCAACAAAAAAGTGAAATACTGCCAAATATACAGATTTTTGACTACTTTTGAAACAATGAACCGATTCCGAACCATACTAAAGAACTACTGGGGCTACGACTCCTTCCGTCCGATGCAGGAAGAGATCATCCAGTCCGTGTGTTCGGGAAGGGACACGCTGGGTCTCATGCCCACAGGTGGAGGCAAATCGCTGACCTTTCAGGTCTCGACGCTATCGATGGACGGGCTGTGTCTGGTCATCACGCCTCTGATTGCCCTGATGAAAGACCAGGTGGACACCCTTCGTCAGAAGCACATCCTCGCCACTGCCATCTATTCCGGCATGTCTCAGGACTCGATTATACAATCGCTGGACAAGTGTCTGTTCGGGAAGTACAAATTCCTCTATATCTCGCCAGAGCGTCTGGAGACGGAGTTGTTTCTGAGTTACCTGCCGAATCTGAACATCTGTCTGCTGACCATTGACGAGGCTCATTGCATCTCCCAATGGGGATATGACTTCCGTCCGTCGTACCTAAACATTGCGAAGATCCGTGAGATGTTACCCGGAGTACCTGTTCTGGCGCTGACGGCGACGGCGACGCCCGAGGTGGCGAAAGACATCCAGCACCAGTTGGGGTTTGCGAAAGAGAACGTCTTCCAGACGAGTTTTGCGCGTCGCAACCTCCATTATATTGTCCGCCAGGTCGAAGACAAGCAGAAATACCTGTTGCGTGTACTCCATAACGTAGAAGGGAGTGCGATCGTCTATGTCCGGAACCGCTCGAAGACGAAAGAGATAGCCGACTTTCTGGAAGAGAACGGCATCGTTGCGGAGTCGTTCCACGCGGGATTGGCATCGAGGGAGAAGAACCTTCGCCAGCAGCGATGGATGGACGACGAGACGCGCGTCATTGTTTCGACCAATGCCTTCGGCATGGGAATTGACAAGGCGGACGTGCGGATCGTAGCGCACATAGACCCACCCGACTCCATCGAGGCCTATTATCAGGAAGCCGGCCGTGCCGGCCGTGACGGCAAGGAATCGTATGCCGTCCTATTGTCCAGTCCGTCCGACAAGCGTATAGTCCTGAAGCGCATCTCCGACCACTACCCGTCGGAGGACTTCATCCGAAAGGTATATGCCAAAGTCTGCTATCACCTCTACATTGCCGAAGGCGAAGGCGAGGGCTGTTCCTATCCGTTTGACATCATGACCTTCTGCCGGAACTATCGTCTTCCGATTCAGCAGACGCTATCCGCCATCCGTTTTCTAGAACTTTGTGACTACTGGAGTTACACGGAACAGAACGACGATCCGTCGCGTCTGATGGTGATCGTGGGCAAGGACGAGCTGTACTACAACCGTCAGTTGGACAATGGTACCCTTGACCCGCTGATTGACGTCGTGCTGCGCACGTACCCCGGCCTTTTCTCACAATACGTCCATATCAGCGAGGAACTGATCGGCGAGATGCTGGGTTGGGACCGGGAGAAAGTCTATAAAAGTCTCTCGTCACTGAGACAGCAGGGCTACATCAGTTATATCCCGGCGAAGAAAACGCCGTTTCTCACGTTTCAGCATTACCGCATTGCGGAAGACCGTCTGTCGCTTACGCACCTCGGCCTGCCGGTTCGCAAGAAGATCTACGAGCAGCGCATCCAGAGCATGCTGCACTATGCGACCAACAAGGAGACGTGTCGCAGTGTCGTCTTGCTGGACTACTTCGGAGAGAAAGGTTCGGCGCCGTGCGAGGCGTGTGACGTCTGCCGCAGCAAAAAGCAGAACGGTCGTAACCACCGCATCCAGATACTGGGAGAAAAGATCCTGTCGATACTGCGCAAGCAGCCATTGACGGCAGAAGAGATTGTCCAGCGCATTGACGAGACGAATGAGACAGAAATCATCGCCGTCCTCCGCACCCTATGTGACATCGACCTCATTACACTCAAAGACAACCAATTCCAAGCAAAATGAAAAAAGACCAGAAAAAGAACGACTTCGACTACGAGCAGGCGATGGGTGAGATAAACAAAATCATCGAATCCCTGGAGAAGGGAGACATCCCGATGGGTGAGCTGACCGAAAAAATCGAGAAAGCCACGGGGTTGCTGAAACAATGCAAGGCGAAGATCCAGCAAACCGACGAAGACATCCAGAAAATGCTGGATGAGTTAGGCGACTGACCCGAACGGGGATTCCGAGCGACGAGAAAGCGGAAGGACTGGAGTCTGCCGAATCAGAGAAAAGATGGGGACGCGAGAGGGCGTCTCTCCTTCCGCATTGCGTGAGCAGGCGTCCGTCACAGGAGCACCCACAAAGCATAGACAATCAATCCGATGGCGACCAGGATTTTGAGCAGGGAACTTGCCAGAAAGCCGATAAAAGCGCCGAATCCAGCCTTGAGCGCCTCGTCGAACTTCTTACCGTCCATCATCTCCCCGACGACGGCTCCGACGAACGGTCCGACAACAAGCCCTAATGGCAGGAAGAACAGTCCGGCAACGGTCCCGACCAGCGTTCCTCGCGCACCGCTCTTGCTACCGCCGAACCTTCGCGTAGTCATGGAAGGCAGGACAAAATCGGCGACAGAGACGAGCGTCACCACGAGCAGCCAGACGATGAGCACCCAGAAGGGGATATCGTAGGCATCGGTCAGGGTGATGAGAATGAGAGCGGCATAGCTGACGGGTATGCCTGGCAGAGCTGGCACTACGCACCCGACGAGTCCGATGATCAGGCAGAAGGCCGCGCAAGCGATGAGTACCGTATCGAGTTCCATCCTCTCCTCCTCCACTTAAAATTTCCCAGCTATTTTCTTTCACTTACCGGATTGACGACTCCGCCGGCATCATGGATGGTCGTGAATTATCCTTCACGATGACAATCTCGGTCCGTCGGTTCTTGGCGCGTCCTTCCTCCGTTGCATTGTCGGCAATCGGCTTGTCAGGTCCGTAGCCCTTCCAAGTGATGCGAGCGGCATTGATTTCTCCCTTCTCAATGAGGTAGTTTGCCACCGCCTTGGCGCGTGCGTCGGAGAGTTTGAGATTGTAGGCGCGTGAGCCTTTCGAGTCGGTATGTCCTGCGAGTTCTATTGCGACGCGTCCGTTCTGCTTCATGAAACGTATCAGACGGTTGAGTTCGGCGAATGACTCCTCCTTGAGCGTTGACTTGTCGAAATCGAAGAATATATTGTTCAGTGTAGCGAGGGCGCCCACCTCGATCGGAGCCATGTCAACCTCAATGCCCTTCTGTTTCATATCGGCACTATCCTTCTGACGGAGTGTTCCGGAGACGAACAAGTATCCTTTCTTATTAATATTGTAGGCATAGTCCTCGTCCACGGGCAGGTAGGTCTGGAATTCGCCGGTCATCTCGTCGGAGACGGACTGGAACACCATCTTATCGTCCTTCATGCGGAACACTTCGACGTGTGCCTGTACCGGCTTTTTCGTCTTAGAGTCCCACACCTTTCCATCGAAGAACTCCATGCGTTCTGGCCGGAGGCTGTCCGGGAGGCTTATCTCATAGATATCCTTTCCACGTGCATTCTTGAGAATACCGTTGGAAGAGAGGTATGCCTTATCGCCCTGTGCGTTCACGCAAAAGCCGATCTCATCGCGGTGCGTATTAATCGGGAAGCCAATATTCTTCGGTATGCCCCATTTCCCGTTCTCGCTACGCTTAGAGTAGAAGATATCATAGCCACCGAGTCCGGGATGTCCTTTGGAGGAGAAATAGAGCGTCTTGTTATCGGCATGGATAAACGGCGAGAAGTCGTCCTCCGGCGTATTGATGACCGGTCCGAGATTGCGCGGTTGGGAGAACTGCAGTTTTCCATCCTCGAGGATCTTGACCTTGCTCACCCATATATCCTGTCCGCCGAGACCTCCCGGCCGGTTGCTGGAGAAAAACAGTTCATCGCCAGCGGGCGAAAAGGAAGGTGTGGACTCCCAATACTGGGTATTGAGCGGCCGTCCGCAGTTGATTGCCGGGCTCCAAGTATTGCCACGCCTAATGGAGTAATAGATATCGCATCCGCCATTGCTGGAGGTACGGTCGCACGCGACGAGGAACATGTATCTGCCGTCGACGGAATAGTTCTGCGATCCCTCGTTCTTATCCGTATTGGTCGGTCCTCCGATAGACTCACTCTTGGACCATGTCCCTGTCTTCTCGTCATAGAAACTCTGGTAGATATCCTCCTGTGCGGAGACATTCTTCTGTCCCTCCCGCTGTCCGACGAGGACGGTCAGAGAGATGCGTTTCCCGTCGGCGGTGATGCTCGGCCAATAGTCGTCGTAATCGGTATTGACACGGGTGAGGTTGATGGGTTTGAACGGTACGGGGTGTTTCTTGAGTTCCTCTGCCTGAGCGCATCGCTGTACCCATGCTGAGTATTTCTCACCTCCGCGTCCGAACCATTCCTTCGCCTGCGTATATTGTCCGGTATTATAGTACTCCTTCCCGAGTTTGAAACACGTCTTGTAGTAGTTCCTGTATTTCGGTTTGGCGACGCGTTCGTAATAGGCGAACATGCTTGCCTCATTCCCCTGCTCCTTGTAGGTCTGAGCAACGAGCCAATACGCCTCCTCGAAGGTCGGGTCCTGTTCGATTGCCTCCTTGAGTCGCGCTATTTTCTCCTTATCATCCTGAATGAACCGCGCCTTGGAGTAGATCTCACGCGCCTTTTTCTGTTTTCCAGACAGTTGTTCTGCCGAGAAAGCGGCTGACGGTAGGAGCAGCAGGGTCACCGTCAGCAAGAGATAAGAGATAGAAGCCTTCACGTTCATAGATAAAAAAATTGAGGTCAGTTATGGTCCGAGAGACCTGAGATGACGATCTCGCGTGTCCGATTGGCGAGTTCGCGCATATTCTGTTCGGTATTCTCCCCACAGTCGATCGGTTCGTGGATAATCATTCTGACGGTCCCTGGATTGATGGACCATCCACCCATGGCGATGCGTTTGTTGGAATCGATGATAGAGATGGGAACGACCGGGAGTTGCAGATCGGTTGCGATACTGAACGCCCCTCTCTTGAAAAGTCCGACGCGTCCTGTCTTGGAGCGCGTCCCTTCGGGGAAGATCAGGACGCTACGTCCATCCTTGAGTTTCGTTTCTGCCTCGACGAGGCTTTTCTTAGCCTCGATCGGGTGAGAGCGGTCGATGAAGATATGTCCCATCTTCTCGCAAGCCATGCCGACGAACGGCATCTTGCGCAGTTCCTTCTTCATGACGAAGACGAAGACAACGGGCATCCATCCGTAGATCATCCAGATATCGAACGCACTCTGGTGATTAGAAGCCAAGACATAGGTCTTGCCCTGGTTGAGGTGTTCGGCACCAGAGACCTTCACGCGGATAAAGGCGAGCCACATAACCAGTCGCGACCAGATACGCGGAAAGACGGACATCGTCTTAAGAGAAAAGAGCCCTGTCGAGGCGAGGATGATACACGTCGAAGCGGTCAGGAACGTCAGCAGGAGAGCCATCGGCAGCCAAACAATCCAGACATAAAGTCGATAAAAAGGCAGAAAAATTTTCCACATGATTCTCTATCAGTTGTTTCAGTACGACAAAGATAGTCATTTTATAAAATTTTAAGAAGAAAAAGTCCTACATTTGTAGGCCCAACGGGCAATGAACCAACCATAAAGAACATCAACCGAGCAAGATAATGGCAAAGACCTTCAAACGCACAACCGTCACATCGGCCCTGCCGTATGCCAACGGACCGGTCCATATCGGTCACCTGGCAGGAGTGTATATCCCCGCTGACATATACGTCCGCTACTTACGTGCCAAAGGAGAAGAGGTAATCTTCATCGGCGGCTCCGACGAGCATGGAGTTCCGATTACAATCCGTGCGCGTAAGGAAGGGGTCAGTCCTCAGGACGTAGTGGACCGATACCATACAATCATCAAAGACGGGTTCAAGCACTTCGGCATCTCGTTTGACATCTACTCCCGCACCACCTCTCCGACGCACTATGAGATGGCGTCGAACATCTTCAAGAGCATCTACGAAAAAGGCGGATTCATCGAGAAAACTTCCGAGCAATACTACGACGAAGAGGCGCATCAGTTCCTGGCGGACCGATACATCACGGGAGAATGTCCTCACTGTCATGAGCAGGGTGCGTATGGAGACCAGTGTGAAAAATGCGGTACGGCCTTGAGTCCGACCGAACTAATCAACCCGAAGAGTACGATCTCGAACACCACGCCGGTGATGAAAGAGACGAAACACTGGTATCTGCCGCTGGACCGTCACGAAGAGTGGTTGCGCAAGTGGATACTGGAAGACCATAAAGAGTGGCGTCCGAACGTGTATGGGCAGTGTAAATCATGGTTGGACATGCACCTGTTGCCGAGAGCCGTCTCCCGCGATCTGGACTGGGGCATTCCCCTGCCACTGCCGAACACGGAAGGTAAGGTGCTGTATGTATGGTTTGACGCTCCAATCGGTTATATCTCGAACACAAAAGAGTTGTGTGAGAAGGAGCCGGAGAAATACGGAAACTGGGAGAAATGGTGGAAAGACCCAGAGACTCGTCTGATCCATTTCATCGGGAAAGACAACATCGTATTCCACTGTATCGTCTTCCCTGCGATGTTGAAAGCGGAGGGATCCTATATCCTGCCGGACAACGTGCCAGCGAATGAGTTCCTGAACCTGGAAGGAGACAAGATCTCGACCTCGCGCAACTGGGCGGTATGGATGCATGAATACCTGGAAGACTTCCCGGGCAAACAGGACGTGCTTCGCTATGTCCTCACGGCAAATGCTCCGGAGACGAAGGACAACGACTTCTCGTGGCGCGACTTCCAGTCACGCAACAACAACGAGTTGGTTGCCATCTACGGAAACTTCGTCAACCGCACCCTTGTGCTGACGTGGAAATACTTCGATGGAAAGGTTCCCACGCGCGGTACGCTGACGGACACGGACAAGGAACTGCTCGGAGAATTTGAGGAGACGAAAGCGAAGATCGGCACGCTACTGGAGGCGTTCCGATTCCGTGATGCGCAGAAAGAGGCGATGAACCTGGCTCGTCTGGGCAACAAATACCTTGCCGACACTGAGCCGTGGAAGACCATCAAGACCGACCCTGATCGTGTCGGTACGATCCTGAATCTCTCGCTCCAACTGACGGCAAACCTCTCCATTGCCTTCGGTCCATTCCTGCCATTCAGCACAGAGAAGCTGCAGCGCATGCTGGGCATTGAGCAGTTGGGATGGTCGCATCTGGGAGAGACGGAGCTTATGGCAGAAGGTCACAGCATCGAGAGAGCCGAGTTGTTGTTCGAGAAGATCGAGGATGACGCCATCGAGGCACAGCTGAAGCGCCTGGAAGACATCCGCAAAGCGAACGAAGAGGCCAAGAGCAAGGAAGAGGCCAGTCACTATAAAGCCGCTCCGCAGAAAGAAGAGGTACCGTTTGACGTATTTGAGAAACTGGATCTACGCGTCGGTACGGTATTGACCTGTGAGAGAGTTCCGAAGACGGACAAGCTGTTGCGCTTCACGATTGACGACGGACTGGGTTCGCGCACCATCATCAGCGGTCTGGCGCAGTATTATGATCCTGAAAGCCTTGTCGGTACGCAGGTGGTATTCGTCGCCAACCTGGAGCCACGTACGATGCGCGGCATTGAGAGCCGCGGCATGTTGCTGACCACGCAAGACGCTGACGGAAGTGTCCGCCTGCTGCGTCCAGAAGTTGCCGTAACGGCAGGAATCAAAATCAGTTAAGAACTTCCCCAACAGGAAACAGACCCTCCCATTGCCACTAAAAAAACACGAAAAAGAAGACCGAGACACCCTTTGTTATTGATTTTAGTCACAGAGGATACGTCTTCAGGTCATTATTGAAAAAGAGCCCTTACGAACAAAAAAAAACTTATTCGCATGTCAAAAATCAGCATCTCCAGTCACGAAGACTTAGCTGCCTTCGTCGGGAAAGAAATCGGAGTATCGGACTGGCATCAGATCAGTCAAGAGCAGATCAACCAGTTTGCCGACGCCACCTTGGACCATCAATGGATACACGTTGACAAGGAACGTGCCGTCAAGGAGTCGCCGTTCGGAGACACGATAGCGCATGGCTATCTGACCCTGTCGTTGTTGCCGTACCTATGGAATCAAATTGTCGAGGTCAGCAACTTCAAGTTGCAGGTCAACTACGGCATCGAGAACTTCAAGTTCGGTCAGGCCGTCGTCGTAGGTGGCCGTGTCCGTCTTCGCACGAAGCTCGTGGAATGTCTGGACCTTCGCGGTGTCACGAAAGCGACGATTGAGGCGACGTTGGAGATTGAAGATCAGAAGAAACCAGCGTATCGCGGCAACGTCATCTTCCTCTACCACTTCAATCACTAATCCGTCGATCGAGAAACCATAAAAAAACCTTGGAAGGCGATGCTTTCCAAGGTTTTTTTTGTCCTTTTCATCCCGTATTTCCGCACTCACAGCGGGAAGAGGCATGGCGATGGTCAGAGTCCGAAAGCCTCCCTTACCTTCGTCACGAAGTCGAGTTTCTCCCAGGTGAAGAGTTCGACGGTCCGTTCGATGGTCTCGCCGTGTTCTCCTACGAAAGTCTTCCGAACGGTCTGCGGTGTACGTCCCATGTGTCCGTAGGCTGCTGTCTCCTCGTAGATAGGGTTGCGCAGTTGGAGTCGGTCCTCGATCTGCTTCGGACGAAGAGGGAACAGTCGTCTGACCACCTCGGCAATCTCGCCGTCGGTGTGCGCGACCTTAGCGGTGCCGTAGGTGTTGACGTACACACTTACGGGGTCGGCCTTTCCGATGGCATAGGCGACCTGTACGAGCACCTCGTCTGCCACGCCGGCTGCGACGAGATTCTTAGCGATATGTCGGCAGGCATAGGCGGCGGACCGGTCCACCTTGGAAGGGTCCTTACCTGAGAAGGCTCCACCACCGTGAGCACCCCGTCCGCCATAGGTATCGACGATGATCTTGCGTCCGGTCAGGCCGGTATCGCCGTGCGGTCCTCCGATGACAAACTTGCCTGTCGGGTTGACGAGGAGTCGGTAACCATCGGAAATAAGCGCCTCGTACTGCGGATCGAGTTTCCTGACACGCGGAATAAGATAGGTCATGACATCCTTTTCGATCTGAGCGACCATGCGTCGGTCTCGCGCGTCCTCCTCGTCGCGGCTCTCGCCGGGGACAGGTGGGATAAACTCATCATGCTGTGTGGAGATGACAATCGTTGCGACGCGTTTCGGCCGTCGGTCGTCGCCATATTCGATAGTCACCTGGCTTTTGGCGTCCGGTCGCAGGTAGGTCATCACCTTCCCTTCGCGCCGAATGGCAGAGAGTTCGCGCAGGAGAGCGTGAGAGAGGTCGAGGGCAAGCGGCATGAGATTTTCGGTCTCGCGCGTTGCGTAGCCGAACATCATACCCTGGTCACCAGCTCCCTGCTCGTCAGGGTCGGGGCGATCAACGCCACGGTTGATATCGGGAGACTGTCCGTGAATGGACGAGATGATACCGCATGAATTGGCATCGAACATATACTCTCCCTTGGTGTATCCGATGCGTGAGATAACATTGCGCGCCACCTTCTGCACATCGACATACGCCTTGGAATTAACCTCGCCGGCGAGCACGACGAGTCCCGTGGTCACGAGGGTTTCGCAAGCCACCTTCGACTCCGGGTCCTGGGCGAGGAAATTGTCGAGCAGAGCATCGGAAATCTGGTCAGCCACCTTATCCGGATGGCCTTCCGATACAGACTCTGAAGAAAAGAAATATCCCATAATTCAAAAAAAATAATGTTAGCCTTGGCAGTAAAAGAATCCTTACCGTCTAAAGAAACGTACGTGAGAAAAATGATGGGAATTGGAATGTGGCCAGCAGCCAGAGAGCCGTATTTAGCATTTTTTAGAGTGGTTGCAAGCAGTCCAAATCCGTCCACCTACCTTCTGTAACGAGTAGAATTGCGGTGCAAAGATAATCGTTTTTTGAGAAAACAAGCATGGGAATCGTTGATTCTGTCCCACATTCAGAAATAATATCGTTACCTTTGTTTCCCCACTATCCTAACCATCCAATCCATCGACACATGGAAACAAAAACATCAGAGGCACTGCGACTGCTGCGAGAGATGCTACAGAGGGAACACATGGACGCGATCGTCATCCCGTCGTGTGATCCTCACGGCAGCGAATACGTCTCCGAGTACTGGAAGGCGCGCGAACACTTCTCTGGCTTCACAGGCTCGGCTGGTACCCTTGTCGTTCTCGCCGAGAAAGCTGCCCTGTGGACAGACTCACGGTACTACCTGCAGGCGGAGTCGGAACTGCACGGCAGCGGGATTGAGTTGATGAAAACGGGGTTGGCTGGCACTCCGGACCTCGTCCACTGGCTAAAAAGCGAGGTGAGGAGCGGTGGGATTGTCAACCTGCCCGGTTCGTTATTCTCCATATCGGACTGTCAGGCAGCGACAGCCGTACTGAAAGAGCAGAAGATTGACTTCCGCGACGGTCTGATTGACGATTGCTGGCCGGGCAGGCCAGCGAAGCCGGAAAGCAAGGCCTTCGCCTACGGAGAGGAGTACAGCGGCAAGAGCGCCACGGAAAAGATAAATACCCTGCGGGAGCAGATGAGTCGGATGGGCATTGACACCCTGCTCCTCTCCCACCTTGACGAAATAGGTTGGCTCTGCAACATCCGCGGCAACGAGATACGCCATACGCCAGTGATCTCGGGGTACATAATTGTCGAAAAGAGCCGTGTGAGACTCCACCTCACCCCTTCGTCGCACAAAGGAAACGCGGCATTAGAAACCCACCTGGAGAATCAGGGCATCGAGCTACGAGACTACGACGACTTCGGAGCAGACATAGCGGGGCTGGAGAAGCGACGGATCCTCTTAGACAAAGACCGCGACAACTACGCCATATTCAAGACCGTCGCAGAGAAAAACCGCGTATTCTTCGGCAGATCTCCCGTCGCAATGGCGAAAGCAATCCGAAACACGACGGAGATAAGGAACGTACGGAAAGCGATGGAAAAAGACGGGCGGGCGCTGGTCCGCTTCTGGAAGTGGATGGAGGCAGCCTTGGACCATGGAGAACCACTGAGCGAACTCTCCGTAGCGGAGAAGCTGCGCGAGTTCCGAGAGAAAGAGTCCGGATTCAGAGAAGAAAGTTTCGAATCCATCGTAGGATACGGTGCTCACGGAGCCATCGTCCACTACAGGAGTACGGAAGCGAGCAACGCTGAGATCAAGAAAGGCAACCTGCTGCTCATCGACTCGGGCGGTCAGTATGCGGAAGGGACGACGGACATTACGCGCACCTTTGCGCTCGGGGATGTAGGCGAGGAAGCGCGTCACGACTACACCCTGGTGCTAAAGGGCCTCATTGCCTTGAGTTCCGCCTACTTCCCGGCTGGGTCGAGCGGGAGTCAGATAGACCTCCTTGCCAAGCAATACCTATGGAAAGAAGGGAAGAGCTACGGACATGGAACGGGTCATGGCGTGGGTCACTTCCTGTGTGTGCATGAAGGTCCGCAGAACATCTCGCCGAAAGGCAGTTACGGATTCCGTGCGGGCATGGTCACCTCGAACGAGCCGGGCTATTACCTGGAGGGCCGTTACGGCATCCGTCACGAAAACCTGACGCTGACGCGCCTTGTCACGGAAGAGAGCGAAGACAAAGAATTTGCCCCCGAGCATCCAATCGCCTCGTCGAACGTACCCTTTTTACGATTTGAAACCTTAACTTTGTGTCCGTTTGACGTAAACGGCATCGAATTTGCATTATTAACCGAAGCAGAATGCGACTGGCTGAACCGTTATCACCGGATGGTGATGCGTCGTCTGGGTCCACTCCTGGAAGAGCGGGAAGCGGAATGGCTACGCCACAAGACGTTGCCTATCAACCGGAAGGGCATCTGCGATGAACAATAAACGAAACAGCAAAACCATCTAACCCCATGAAAAGACTCATAGCCATCCTACTTCCTCTCCTCCTCTCGCTGGGCGTCGCCGCCGAGAGTTACACCATCAAGGTCCATGCGCCTCAGCTGGCAAACCGGGACGTCTTCCTTGCCTCGTACTTCAACGGCAAGATCTACTCACGAGACACGACACACCTAAACGCCAACGGCTACGGGTACTTCTCGAAACCGAAGCGGCTGGAAGAGGGGTTGTACATGCTATATGTCAACCCGAACAGCCGGTACTACGAGTTCCTGGTTGCGGAGCGTCAGAACCTGGACCTGAACGTCACGGACACGACGCAGAGCGTGGTAAAATGCTTCAGCGTAACGGGAGACGAGCAGAGTGAAAAGTTCGTTGAAATGGGCCGATACATCACAACGCAGCGCGAAAAGAGCATGGCATTAGGCGAGAAGATCAAACAGGCACAGGAGCAGGGTCAACCGACAAAAAAATACGAAGAGCAGCTCAAGGAACTGGACAAAGAAGTCATCGGCTACCAGAACCAGATCGTGGAGCAATACAAGGGTCGGATGCTCGGTCTCTTCGTCCACGCGCTCCAGAACCCGAGATTTCCGGAAGAGCTGGTGACGGCGGACCTGAAAGACGAGAAGGTCCAGTTTGCCCGTTACGCCTATGCCAAGGACCACTACTTTGACAACTACGACCTGAGCGACGTACGATCGTGGCGCATCAACCAGCTGAACCAGCGGTTGCAAGACTTTCTGGACCACCACGTGATCCAGTTGCCGGACAGCATCATCCCGGAGGTGCTGCGTCTGATCGAGAAGAGTCGCGGTGACACGGTATGCTTCAACCTGATGACCAACTACATGATCAACTACTCGGTCACGTCGCGCATCATGGGCATGGACAAACTCTTTGCGCGCATAGCGGAGAACTACTACTTCACCGGTCAGGCCTACTGGGCGGACTCGACGCTGATGTCCACGATCCGCTCGGAATATGCGAAAGTGCGTCTGAACCTACTGGGCATGAAAGCCGGGAATCTGCCACTGAAAGAATACGGAGGGAAAGCGTTCCGGGTGTATGACATCAACAAGCCCTTCACGCTGGTCTATTTCTTCGAGCCGACGTGCGGTCACTGCAAGGAAGTGACGCCAAAGGTCCATGACCTGTATGAGAAATACAAGGACAAAGGCTTTGAAGTCATTGCCATCTACCTGCTGCAAGACCGCGAAGAATGGCGCGAATTCATCGAGAAGAACCACATGCAAGACTGGATCAACGCATGGGATCCGGACCGGGAGTCGTACTATTGGGAATTCTATGACACATCGACCACGCCGGGCATTTATCTGCTCGACAGCGAGAAGAAAATCGTAGCGAAGAAGATCAGTGCGGAATCGCTGGATGACATCCTGAACTACGAACTCATCGAGAAAAACGACAAGGAGTCGAACGGAAGACGGAATCCGAAATCGACGAAGACCGCCGACTACGAAACGAGCATTGACCTGCAATAAAAGAGCCATGGCCTTAGTGAAACCCTACAAAGGAAAACGCCCATTGATCGGTAAGAACTGCTACCTTGCGGAGGACGCTGTCGTGACGGGAGACGTAGAAATCGGCGAAGGAAGCAGCGTATGGTTCGGGGCGGTAATCAGAGGTGACGTCGGAGCGATCCGCATCGGTAGAGACAGCAATATCCAGGACGGAGCCATCCTGCACACGACGGAAGGGAAATCGACGATCGAGATTGGTGACGAGGTGACGATCGGTCACCGCGCCATCGTACACGGCGCGAAGATAGGGAACCGGAGCCTCATCGGGATGAACGCCACGATACTGGACAACGCCCGAGTGGGCGAAGGGAGCATCGTGGGAGCGGGAGCCGTCGTACTCGCGAATACCGAGATAGAGCCCTACACGCTCTATGCGGGCATCCCTGCGCGGCTGGTCAAGAGGCTGGACGCGGAAACGGTGTCCCGTGCCCATCAGACGCAGGCGCAGCACTACGTGGACTGTGCGAGAGAATACATGAAACAACAGGAAGAAAAAGACGGCAATCAGAGATAGAAAGCCTCGGTCAGCCGTCGGTAATCCTCAGAATACTCGTGACGGTGGTCCTCCTCGATTACCAGCTGATCCTCGCCGCACTCGCCTCGGGCAGAAGAGAACGTCATCAGCACCCGTTTGGGCTGAGCGGACCGTCGCATAGGGAAGACCCAGGTGCGCCTTCGCAGAAACAGTCCGCCTAAGAGGCAGAGATCGGTGAGCAACGCACCTTCGCAGACGGGCATGACGACCGAAAAGAGTCCGTCTTCATCGAGCAGCATCGTGACACCTCGGACCAGTTCCTCGAGCGGGAGGCTGTCGTCATGGCGAGCCGAGGTTCGCCGCGTATCCGGAGAGCGGAGAGCGTCTCGGAAATAGGGAGGGTTGCTGATAATCAGTCCGTATTTCCCGTAGCTCTGAGAAGCAAAGGCCTGGAAATCCTCGCAATGAATCCGGATACGGTCGTACCAGGGCGAAGCAGAGACGTTCTGAGCCGCCTGGCGAGCCGAGTCAGCATCGATCTCGACGGCATCGATCAAGGCAAGGGGATTGCGCTGAGCGACCATCAGAGCGAGGAGTCCGGTACCGGTCCCCACATCCAAGACACGATGGGCGGAAGAGCAGGGAGCCCATGCGCCGAGCAGGACACCGTCGGTGCCGACCTTCATGGCACAGTGATCCTGGACAATCCGGAACTGGCGAAACTGAAAATAGGGATTGGGGGCCATAGACAAGAGTAAAAGAGGCACTCAGCCCTTCTTGTAGAGCATGTAGAAACGAGTGAAGGTACGTTTGGTATCGAGAGGGAAGTCAGCGCCCATGATCCATCCATAGTAGCCCTGGTCCTTGAGGAGGACCTCACGCAGCTGTTGTCCCTTGTACTTACCGAAATTGACGACGGGATGCTGCCGCTCCCGGTCCCAGACCAGACGTCCAGCGATGTCCACATTATTATTGAACGAAGAGAAATCGGACAGGAACGAGACCTCGTTGCGCAGGTCGTCGTACCTATCGAGCTGTGCCTTGAGCACCTCGTAGGTGGCTTTGGTATCAGCCATGGCAGAATGAGCGTCGAGGAGTTCCTTGTTGCAATAGAACCGGTAAGCAGCGACGAGGGTACGCGGTTCCTTCTTGTAGAAGATTGTCTGGACATCGATCCAGCGGCGTTTCATGAAATCGACGTCGATATCCGCCCGGAGGAACTCCTCCGCCAGCATGGGAATGTCGAAGCGGTTGGAGTTATAGCCTGCCAAGTCGCATCCCTCGAAATCGCGGTAGAGGGTCTTGGCGAGTTCGCGGAAGGAGGGTTTGTCAGCCAGGTCGTCATCGGAGATGCCGTGTACGGCGGAAGCCTCCTCGGGCACGTGCATGACGACCTGCTGTCCGTTGACCTCGTGCATAGGTTTGATACGCATGGACTTTGCCTCCTCGTTGCCGTTGGGCAGGACTTTAAGGAACGAAAGTTCGATGATACGGTCGCGGACGACGTCGGTTCCGGTGGTCTCGAGGTCGAAGAAAATCAGTGGGTTCTTTAAATTCAACTGCATAGAGAAATGCGTGTTTTTAATGTTTTTGACTGCCGGAAACCGGCGGGAGAAAAGGTCAAACGTCCATGACGAGGATCGCATAAAAAAAGAAGAGCGGAAAAGAAAGTCGAGAAGCACTTCCCTCTCCGCTGTTGGTATGCGCCCATGATTATCAAGGAGACAGGCGTCAGGACTTCGTATCAGTCATTGAGGAGCATCGGCATGAGGAGCATCAGAAGGTCCTCACCCTCCTTGCCCTCGAACGGAAGGATGATGCCAGCGCGTGAAGGGTCCGCCAACTCGAAGACCACCTGTTCGGAGTCGATATTCTTGAGAATCTCGAGGAGGTAGGAAGACTGGAATCCGATGCTCATCGGGTCGCCCTGGTACTGACAGGAGAGTCTCTCCTGTCCGCTCTGCTGGAAGTCGATGTCCTGAGCTGAGATGACCATCTCGTTTGGAGATATCTGGAGTTTGATGAGGTTGCTTGCCTCGTTGGCAAAGATGGAGACGCGTCGAACCACGCCCATGAGTGCCTGTCGGTCAACGATGAGTTTGTTCGGGTTGTTTGCCGGGATGACGCTGTTATAGTTCGGGAAGCGTCCTTCGATCTGCCGGCAGAACATCTTGTAGTTGACGAGGTTGAACACAGCGCTTTTCTCGTCGAACTGGACAACGGCATCGCCACTCTCCTTGGCAAGGACATTGAGCAGTGCCGTAGCCGCCTTCTTAGGCAGGATGAAAGAAGCGGGTTTCTCGCCACGTACGTTCAGAGCCCGATAGCGCACGAGCTTGTGAGCGTCGGTTGCGACCATGGTCACATTCTCCTCGGTGATGTCGAAATTGATACCTGTCATGACCGGTCGCAGGTTGTCCTCGGTGGTGGCGAAGATGGTGGTAGCGATGGAAGTCTCGAGCGTCTCGACCGGGATGGTGAGTGCGTTGACATTCTCGTTGAAGGTAGGCAGGGCAGGGTATTCGTTGCCGTTGACCCCGACGAGGCTATAGGTACCCGCCTCGCTGCTGATGGTCACGCCGAAGGTATCGTCGTTGATGTCGAAAGTGAGGGGTTGTTCAGAAAATTCACGCAGCATGTCAATGAGCAGTTTAGCCGGTATGGCCACCTTGCCTGTTCCCTCGCCGCTTTCGAGTTGTAACTCGGTGACGAGAGTGGTCTCAAGGTCTGATGCGGTGAGTTCCAATCGAGTCCCATCGACGTTGAAAAGGATATCGTCCAGGATCGGCAAAGTGTTCTTCGACGCGATGACTCTGCTCACGGTCTGGATATGGGAGAGGAGGTTGGAACTTGATACGGTGAATTTCATACGTTATGCAATTAGTCGTGTTAAGAAGTTCAAAGATAGTATTTTTCCACAGAAAGAGGAAGGGAGTCCGCTACTTTTTTTCCTTGACGGCGTTCATTTCGTCCGAGAGGGTGTCGGGACGATAAGGGGCGGTCCAGTGACGACGTCGCCAAATCCTGTAGAACAGGGCGAAGAGGAGGAGCAGGACGAGAGGGGCCTCGACGTTGAGCACCTGCCAGAATCGTTTGCCCTTGAGGACCTCGACCTTGTTGAGCATGCGCAGTTTGACCTCGCGCGAGCGGAGGTTGATCCACCCCTCGTCGTCGGTGAGATAGAGGACAGCGTTGACGATGAAATCACGGTTGCCGTAGCGCACATTGGAGTAGCGGTCGAATCCCATCTCGACGAACTGCGGATTCTGCGGATCGCCGGTCACATCGTTGCGGATGATACTGGAATTGGCGACTACGACCATGCGCGTCCTGGAGCTGGACGTCAGCGGTTTCGCATCAACACGGACCCCCTCGGGCACCATACGGTTGGCGAAGACGGAAGGGAAGGTTCCCTCCAGAGCCGCGGCAACGGGGAGGTAGTGCTGTGTGAAATAAGTCTTGCTGTCCATGGCATACATATCATTCATATTGATGCGTGCGGGCACCTGCGTAGCGTGGGATGCGTTGCTGGTGACGAGCAGGACGGACTTACGGATGTCGGGGTTGTCGCTGACGTTGAGATCGAGTCCACTGGCGAACATGGCCTGCACCTGGTTGATGCCCTTGGTGATCGGGTGGTCCGGGGAGGCGAGCAGCAGAGGAGAATAGTAGAAGGGCATGCCCTCGTACTTAGGAGCCTGTCCAGGCTCGGAGACATTCATAGGGACCTGGATGCACTGCATATCCTCCAGGACGACAGGCAAGACGCGCACGCCGTATCGGAAAAGCTGGTCGGAGAGATTGACATCCAACGGAATAGCGGGCGAGGTTCCGGTGGTGGAGAGGCTGTCGAACGCCATCCGGATGCCGTCGATGAGCCAAAGCACCTTACCGCCACGCATGATATACTGGTCGATGATGAACTTATCGCTCTCGGAATAAGCCGTCTGCGGTCCTGCAATAACAATTGCCTTGTAGGGGTCCAGGACATGCGGGTCATCGGACAAAACGCCGCGGTCGATCTGGAAATAGCGAGAAAGAGAGTAGGAAGCGTCATAGACGTAAGGAGCGGGATGTTCGCCGTGTCCTTCGATAAAAGCAACCTTCTCAGGGGTCTTCTGCATAACGACGCGCAGCGGCTCCATGAACGCATACTCAAGATTTCCGATGGAGTTGTTCAGATTCTCGGCTCCGGAGAGGAGATGGTTCTGTTCAAGCAGCGAGACGTTGATGGTGTCGCCGCGGTAGATCATCTGAGCCCAAGGGAATACGATTTTCTGAATGGCCTTCCCCTCCTCGTCCTTCTCGAAGACGGAGACGCCCTGTATGCCCATCCGTTCGAGGCGGAGGTAGTTCTGTTCGCGCTGTTTCTGGTCAGTCGCTTCGGATGGGTTGACAAAGGAATAGTCCAGTCCCTCGGCGGCATAGACCTTCATTTCCTCCAGGAGTTCCTGCGTCGCCTTCTTGAGACGGAGAAATCCGGGATTGAGGTCGCCATCGAGATAGACGATGACGTGTGGCTTCGCCGTCAGGGAAGAGAGCATCCCCTCGGTATTACCACTGAGGCTATAACGTCCGTCCTCGGTCAGATCGAGGCGGAAGAAAAAAAACTGGACCAAGACATTCGCCAGTACCAAGGCAAAGATGACCATTGCCAAGGCTACCCATTTGTTGCGCATCATATTCATCGACATGAATTAGAACTACAAATTTACACATTCTTTTTTGATTTCTGTCGCATCCTCCGGCAGTCGCCCAGAGAGAAAGGGAGACATTCCGGACGGAAGGGCGAAGAGAGTGGGACGAGAGTGGGTAGGTACTGTTTCAAAACTGCCTTATATCTGTCTTATGTATGTCTTATATATGCTTTATCTATACTATATCTATATTATAACTATGTTATATCTATGCTTTAACTATACGTCAACTATGTCTTATCTATGTTATAAGATTGCTTCATCTATGAGTCATGTATGTTTTATCTATGTTTCAAGTATAAAACATGGCTATGTCAAGTATGTCATAAAAGTGGGGATGAAGTAAACGCAGGGGGGATGGAGGGGAGGGTGGGGATGGAGGGGATGGTGCGGGGAATGAAAAGACGGAGGGGTCAGAGGGAGTGAGAAGAAGGATGGGATGGTGGGGATGGTCTAATGAAACGGAGGGAGGGAAAAGAGTGGAAAGAGGGGATGGAGGGAAGAGAGGCGCAAAGAAGAGAGGGAAAATAAATGAGGAGACATTGCAGAGATATTGGTAATATTTCGTTATATCCGGCACTCCTCGCCCTCACTCCGAGGTTGAATCAAAAAAAGTTAAACAAAAAAAATAGATAACCAACAAACAAGAACAGAGAACAATCCGTTAAAGATTGGTTGAAAGGAATGGGGGTTCCGCCGGAGCAAATCACCATTGTCCAAACGGACCTCCCCCAGAACGTCCAACCAGCCATAGACAAGTTATTCGATTTTCAACAGGCCTTTTTTGAGCCATGGCATAGACCAAGCAAGCTTGGCTCAGAAAATCAGGCTTTCAAAAAAGGTTGGAAGATTAAAAAAGGTAAAGGCTCTGTCCGAAAAGGCGTAGCCTTTGCCTGTTTTCGGTGGCAAGGATGCAGGCATCGGGAAATGGTATGGGGATGGAGCAGTGGTTCATTTGCCATTTCAAGAATTATGCTTATTTTTGTGTTTCGGGTCGGAGTGTGGCACTCCCCCACCGACCTGGCACAACGAGACAGAAACAAAAAAGCTTACAAGATATGGGCAAGATCATTGCATTAGCGAATCAGAAAGGCGGCGTTGGCAAGACGACGACTGCCATCAACCTGGCCGCATCGCTGGCCTCGATGAAGAAAAAGGTGTTACTGGTGGATGCGGATCCACAAGCCAATGCCTCGTCCGGTCTGGGCATCGACGTACGCGAGCATAAGGACTCGTCGATCTATCAATGCTTCCTGGACGGAGCGAACACGGCAGACTGCATCTGCGCAACGAGTCTGAAGAACCTGTTCGTAATCCCATCGCATATAGACCTGGTGGGCGTGGAAGTGGAAATGGTGGATGTACCCAACCGCGAGAAGGTGCTGAAGAAGGTGCTGGATCAGGTAAAGGACGACTACGACTACGTCCTGATAGACTGTTCGCCGTCGCTGGGCATCATCACGATCAATTCGCTGACGGCTGCTGACTCCGTCATCATCCCGGTGCAGTGTGAGTATTTCGCACTGGAAGGCATCAGCAAACTGATCAACACCATCAAGATCATCAAGGGGAACCTGAATCCCGACCTGCAGATAGAGGGATTCCTGCTGACGATGTACGACGCACGCCTGCGCCTGTCGAACCAGGTGAAAGAGGAAGTGCAGAAGAGTTTCGGTCAGATGGTGTTCAAGACCCTGATACAACGCAACGTCAAACTGGGAGAGGCGCCAAGTTACGGTCAGCCGGTGCTGACCTATGACGGGGAATCGAAAGGCGCCAAGAACTACCTGGAACTGGCAGAGGAGCTGATCAAACGCGAGAAAAAGACCAAGAAACAATCATAATCAAGGCGTCGGATCCACTCCCTCCGGCCTACATGCTCCGCCGCAGTGCGGACGACGAAGACAGACTCCGACACACGGGACGCAGACGGGCGGAAGCCATCCTACCGGCCCGGGTGGAGGTGAGAGAATGGGGACGTATCTTTTTCCCCACACACCGACCAAAAAGCAAAAGAAGTCTTAAAAAAACAAGACAACAGAACCATGGCAAACCCAAAGAAAAAGCCCGCACTGGGCCGCGGCATGCAGGCATTGCTGAAGACCGATGAGGTGCAAACAGCCGGCTCATCGACCTTTGCAGAGATTTCGATCCGCGACATCGTCCCGAATCCCAAGCAACCACGTACACGCTTCGACCAAGACGCGATGCTGGATCTTGCTTCCTCGATCCGGAACCTGGGCATCATACAACCTATCACGGTACGCAAGATGAGTGACGGACGATACCAGATCATCTCGGGCGAGCGGCGCTACCGTGCTGCCAAGCTGGCCAACGTGAGCGAGATTCCAGCCTATATCCGAACCGCAGAGGACGAAGAGGTCTCACAGATGGCCCTGGTGGAGAACCTGCAAAGGGAGGACCTCAACGCGATCGAAATTGCCCTTGCGTACCAGGCCCTGATTGACAGTCAGCACCTGACTCAGGAACAGATGAGCGAGCTGGTGGGCAAGAAACGCGCCACGGTAACCAACTACCTGCGGTTGCTGAAGCTGCCTGCGGAAATTCAGAACGGCATCACGGAGAAGAAGATAGACATGGCCCATGCACGTGCCATCCTTGGAGCGGTGGATCCACTGAAGCAGATTGAACTCTACAACAAAACCCTGGAGGAACATCTCTCGGTGCGCGAGGTGGAGCGAATGGTGAGCAGGCTGAACAAAGAAAACGGCGGCAAGCCGAGAAAGTCGAAAGCACCGCTGCCGGAGGACTATGAGCAACTACGAACAGAACTGAGCGAGGCATACGGTCAGGACATTGACATCACCTGCAAGAAATCAGGTGGCGGCAGAATCACATTGCAGTTCCAGAGCAAAGACGACCTCATTGCCCTGCTGAACCGCCTGAAATAGGAACGAAGAAAAACAAGAGTCGGACACACAAGAGAGACAGGAAGAAAAAAGGACAGAGAGAGGACATGCCGAAGCGAAGTGTCATATTGCTGCTGACGGGTCTGCTGACGGTCACGACACTGGCAGCCCAAACGCCCCTGCGTGAAGGAACAACGGAGCGCGAGGCACATCAGGAGGCAGTCCGGACGGAAGCGCAGGACGACGCGGCGATGACACTGACGGCAGCCGACAGGAGTCTGGGGCTGACGAAACGGGAGCTGAAACAAGCCGAGAAAGGGACCTTCGTCCCGGACCCGAAGAAGGCAACCTATCTGGCCCTGGTTCCGGGTGTGGGTCTGGGTCAGATATATAACCGCAAATACTGGAAACTACCCCTCGTGTATGCCGGATATGCCGGGCTGATTTATGCCCTGGTCTATTCCAACAACAACTACAGGGACTACAAGAGAGCCTATATCTCGATTGCGGACCAGGACGAAACGACGAACGAATATACGAAATACATCCCGGCGGGAAAGGACGAAACCACCGTGGACAAAGCATGGTTGAGCAATGCGCTGAACCAAAGATACATGCGATTCCGCCGATACCGGGATCTCTCCATCATCGGACTGGTTGCCTGGTACGGCCTGACCGTCTTAGACGCCTACGTGGACGCGCAGTTGTTCGACTTCGACATCTCCCCGGACCTGTCGCAAGTGAACATGACGTATCGCATGCACTTTTAGGAGTTGACAGAGGTCGGCAGTCAGCCATCCGACCGAAACGAAAGATAGAAAAAGAAAGGAAAAGGAACGCTTTTTGCAGGAGAAAAAGGACAGACCCGGATGCCTGCGGAGAAGTCTTCCCAAAGAGAAAACCGGAAACGGGAAAACATAATGACCACTATGAAAAACACACTAATATACGGAATGCTATTTCTAGTCTCGCTGACAACCACGCCCCTCGCAGCGCAGACTCCGGAAAGCATGAGCCGAAAAGAGAACGGGAATATCATGCCGCCGGACGACCTGGCAGAACTGCTGGCAGAAGAGAGCACCGGCAGCGCCTCGGCCACTATGTCCCGTTCTGTCCAGCGAAAGGTAAACAACACACGTCGCATATCGGAACCGACGGTTGGCAGTACGGTATTCGAGACCTTGGATGTCCCATCGGAATTCAATTCAGCCTTGGACTCGCTTACCTTCTCCTACTATGCGCGTCACTCGCACCGCCGTCAGTGTCATAAGGACGAGAACATCCAGTACAGTGCCGCGCAATACAGCGAGCGTCTCCGCCACCTCCCCTACGCGGTGGAAATGCCCTACAATGACAACGTACGCTCCGCCATAGACCTATACACAGAACGTCGTCGCGGCTTGGTGGAACGCATGCTGGGCATGGGGAAATACTACTTCCCTATCTTTGACGACATCCTGGAACAATATGGAGTCCCACTGGAATTCAAATATCTGCCAGTCATTGAGTCCGCCTTGAACCCATGTGCCGTATCTCGTGTCGGAGCAGCCGGACTGTGGCAGTTCATGCCCTCGACAGCGAGGATGTACGGATTGGAGGTATCAACGCTGGTAGATGAGCGTCGGGACCCCATCAAGTCGACTCATGCTGCCGCACGTCTGCTGAAGGATCTGTACCGCATCTACGGAGACTGGCATCTGGCCATTGCGGCCTACAACGCCGGTCCCGGAAATATCAACCGAGCCATCCGGCGGTCGGGCGGGAAGCGCAACTACTGGGAGATATACGACTACCTGCCACGCGAAACGCGCGGATATGTGCCTATCTTCATTGCCGCGAATTACGTGATGAACTACTACAAACAGCACAACCTGTGTCCGGCAGTCGTTGACCTGCCGCATCACGTAGACTCCGTCCAGATCAAACACCGCATCACCTTCAGTCAGATCAGCGCAGAAACAGGCATTCCGACAGACCGGATTGAGGTGCTGAATCCCCAATACCGCAAGCATATCATTCCCGGTCCCGGTTACAAGTTATTGCTACCGGACAATGACATAGCCAAGTTCATCGCTGCCGAGGAGCGCATCTATGCGAAAGCCGAAGAAGAAATGCGGAACAACACGTCAGCCGCAACGGAGGGAGAAGAGGCATCAGAGGAACCCGAATCCAGCCGCAGCAGAAGTCAGGTCCAAACGAGACCAAGCAACAAAAACCATCACCGAACCACCTATCACAGAGTAAGAAGGGGCGAGACGCTATCAAGCATAGCCAAACGGTACGGCATAACGGTCAACCAACTGAAACGCGCCAATGGTCTGCGCAGCAACCGCATCAAAAACGGTCAGAGTCTGAAAATCGTACGATAAGCCCCGCAACCCGTCCAAAAACATAACATCAGATGGAAGCACCCTATACACTGCCCGAAGATAATCCAAAAAAAATCTACTTCTCGATCAAAGAGGTGGCTTCCTTCATCGGCGTAGAGCAATCGAACCTTCGCTACTGGGAGAAGGAATTCGCCGAGAAGCTGAAAACCCGTCGTGACTCCAAAAACCGACGTCAATACACAGCCAAAGACGTCAAGACACTGCGGACCATCTATCATCTGCTGAAGGTCAAGGGACTCTCGATAGAAGCCGCACGAGAACGACTGAAAGACAAGAAAAACGACGAAGAACGGCTACAGATTGTCTATGAAAAACTCAAGAAACTAAAAGAAGAACTGCGCGGACTCCGAAACGCCCTGACCCTGCCTGGGGAAGTAGAGGAAGAAGAAAGGAGAGAAAACGTCTTCGGCGACAGCGATCCAGAAGAAGAAGCAGCAGCAAGCCATTGGGAGAACGCCCCTTCAGTCACCTCTATTCAAGCCGTCACAGAGACGACGGAGGGACTTCCAGAAGAGACGAGAGAAGAGGCTGAGGAAACAGCCACAGAGATCATTGAAGAGACGCCAGAGAATCAGGAGGGGGAGACGTCAGCAGAAGAAACAGAAGCAGAGGCAATGGCTGACGAGGGCAATACAGAAAGAAAAGAAACGGAGCGACCCGTCGTAACCGAACCCATCCTCTTCAGCGAACCCGAATTTGCCCCTTCGGTGGCAAAGCCATCCGCTGAACCTGAGGAGAAAGAGAAAGAGGAAAAGGAAGAGCCAAATACATCAGACCGTCCAACCCCGGAAAACGACCCGAGGCAGCTTTCCCTGTTTTAGGCTCAAGAAAAAGAGGTTTCAGACCGCATCGGAGGGCATGGCACCCGTCTGAGAAGACGGGTAGAGTTCAGGGTGTAATACAACATGGGCCTTCTTGAGATCCTTAAAGAGTCCAGATGCAAAGATAAACTCGTTGAGATCCTGGTTTTCAGAGGTAAAAAGTTCCTGCCGGCTTCCCTGCCACGTAGCATACCCTTTCTTAATGAAAACAATGTTGTCTCCGATTTCCATCACGGAGTTCATGTCATGGGTATTGACTATGGTGGTGATATTGTATTCTTCCGTAATACTCTTAATGAGCCTATCGATCACGAGCGAAGAAACCGGATCGAGTCCAGAATTCGGCTCGTCGCAGAAAAGATAGCGAGGGTTAAGCACAATGGCTCTTGCAATCGCCGCCCGCTTTTGCATACCGCCGCTAATCTCGGACGGATGCAAGGCGAAACTACGTTCCGGAAGGTTCACTCTCCCCAAGCAATAGCGGGCACGGTCTTCCATTTCCTTCCGTGTCATTGAGGAGAACATCTCCAACGGGTACATGACATTCTCCAGAACGGACATGAAATCAAAAAGAGCCGAGCCCTGGAAAAGCATCCCCATCTCGCGTCGGAGGTTGCGCAGCTGCTTAAAGCGCATGCGTGGCAGATTACGTCCGTCGTAAAGGATTTTACCCTTGTTGATGCGGTGAAGTCCTATCAGACTTTTCATAAGGACCGTCTTACCCGAGCCACTCTGGCCGATAATCAGATTGGTCTTTCCGGGGAAGAAACGGGTTGTTATACCCTTAAGAATTTCGACCCCATCGAATGACTTATGAACATCCTGCAAATCAATCATAGTTCTTAATTTCTTCCTCTCCTGATTACGCCAACATAAAATTGGTCAAAACAATATCTGACAAAAGTACGAACACGCTACTATTCACCACCGCATTGGTAGAAGCCTTTCCTACGTCCAAAGCCCCTCCATAGGCATAATAGCCATAGTATGCCGAAACAGAAGCAATGATAAATCCAAAGACCATCGATTTGACGATGGAATAGAAAACATAGTAGGACATAAAAGAGAACTGGATTCCCTCTTGGTACTCTGCGACGGTAATAATATCGGAAGAAAGTCCAACCGCATAGCCTCCGAGCAAACCAAGCGTCATGGAAACAATCACCATAAACGGCATCATGATGACAAAGGCGACAATCTTAGGCCAGATAAGGTAGTTGGCTGAGTTGACACCCATTATTTCCAACGCATCAATCTGTTCGGTGATGCGCATCGTCCCTATCTCGGATGCAATGTTGGAACCTACCTTTCCTGCCAAAATCAGGCACATGATGGTAGAAGAGAATTCCAAAAGCAACGTGTCGCGGGTAGCGAGTCCTGTTGTATAAGCAGGAAGGAGGGGGTTATCCATGTCCAACTTGATCTGGATCGTCATGATAGCCCCCATGAAGAGAGAGATGATAATGATGATACCCAAGGAATTAAGTCCCAGGTTCTCCATTTCAAGCAATGTCTGTCGCAAAGTCATTCGCCACCGGTCGGGAACAGCGAAAACACGATACATCAAGAGACAATAGCGACCGATTGTCGCAAGGAAATTGCGAATAAACATGTGTCAAGAAAATAACTTAAAAGGCAGTGATAATCCCCATGAAGTCGTCTGCCTTAAGGGAGGCTCCACCGATGAGACCGCCATCAACATCTGGCTGGGAGAAGAGTTCGCGGGCGTTTGAAGGCTTGCAACTTCCGCCATAGAGGATAGTCGTATCATCAGCGACCTGAGTGCCATATTGGGAGGCGATGAGTTTTCGAACGAAGGAATGAACCTCTTCTGCCTGTTCGGCCGTAGCGGTTTTTCCTGTACCGATAGCCCATACCGGTTCATAAGCAAGGATCACTTTCCGAAAATCATCCGGGTTGAGATGGAAAAGGGCTTTCTTCACCTGTGTGCCAATCACATCAAAATAGATTCCTTTCTCACGTTGTTCGAGATTCTCTCCAATACAAACAATCGGAGTCATTCCCCGTTCAATCACGAGGTCCACTTTTTCCTTCACCTGTTCGTCCGTAACGCCGAAGAACTGGCGTCGCTCACTATGTCCAAGGATAACAGCCGTTGCGCCCGTTGACTTGACCATGTCCGGCGAAACTTCACCCGTAAAAGCCCCGCTCACCTTATTGGAGCAAGTCTGAGCCGCCACCTTGATGCGATTTGTATCCACTACGGCAACAATGCTTGCCAAATGGGTGAAAGGGGGAGCAATTATCACATCACAGTTGGTCTCAGCACTTTTCAGTTTCTCGTTGAGTTCCTTTGCCAAAGCGACTCCTTCAGGAAGCGTCATATTCATCTTCCAGTTTCCAGCTACAATGTTTTTTCTCATAGGACATATTATTTTATTGGTTGAGCAACAGGGATCGACTCCCTTCTGCATAAACTTCACAATCCATGTAAGCGCCAATCACTCGATCAATCTCTTGCCCGAATCAATCGGCGGTTCACACCAATGATTAAAAGAACAGGTATGAGCCACAGGAAGAAGCAAATAAGTACTTTCTGCACTTCATCCGGCTTAGCCATGAGTCCTTCTTTACTCTCTTCGAGCGGCTGTTTGAAATCGGGAACATCCGGCAAACTCCATTTATTATAAACGGTTGCGTTCTTAAGAAGAACAACACCAGGGTTGTAGCGAATGATCGTCTTCAGTGTGATCTTATCGGACAGCACCATCGGATAATCGACACCTGCATTGTCGATGAATGCCGCAATATCCTGATCCACAGAGGCAGTCAGAACATAAAACCGGTAGTTGTTTCTTTTGGCATATTCATAGAGGTGTTTCAGTCGCTCGTGATTGCGATTGGAAAGATTGGCATCAGCAAGGTCGTAGGCAACAACGAGGAATGTATATCCCTCATCTTCAAGTACTTCATCGGTAATATCGCCATCTTGTGTTTCCATGGCAAAATCATGAATCGGCGGAACATATCCCTCGCGGACGACAATAGTCTTCTGATCAACGAACTCCCAAAGAGAATCATTTGGATAATTTTCAAGTGAAAATTCTCTGACAACACTATCTAATCTATTCCGATAGATCAGAGTCGTGACAGTGGAGTCGGTCGGAGCGCCTTCCGGAATCGACATCCCCTCCTTTATGTTTGCGCCAATATGGTAAGGTCGGAAATCCAACAGAGGCAACGAACGATAGCAGTAACCGGCGATAGCAATGGCAAAGAAGAAAGTGAATCCCTCCACGAGCCATTCGCCGTAAGTTCCAGCTACCCGACCATACGACTTGCGCAAGAGCCATATAGTCAGCACAAGAACACAGAGAACGACATTTTTCCAAAAGGTGGTCCAATTATCAATGATGAGAGCGTCACCAAAACATCCACAATCATGTACAGGATTCTTCAAGGCAATCCACAACGTCAGCGGAGTCATGAAAAGCATCATCAAGGCAGCGACAATTGTGTTTTCGCGCAACCGAATTCCCAGCAACAAGCCAAGACCCACCGTAAGTTCCGTTGCTGCCAATACGACCGAGACGATAAAAGCCAATGACATAAAAGCAGTCATCGGGTCGCCCATTGCCATCAAATAATCCTGGATCTTATATGCAGTTCCCCAAGGGTCAATTATCTTAACGAATCCCGAAAAGGAGAACACTCCACCCACAAGGATTCTCGTTATAATCAATATGACTTTCCTAATATCCATGTCAGAACTTCAAAATTATGTATCAGACTCCCTCCTGCTCTGTCAGCCGAATCAGTCCAAACATTGCGTAATTAATCATGTCCATATAATTAGCATCAATGCCTTCGCTGACAAGCGTCTTCCCCTGATGATCCTCTATTTGTTTCGTACGATACAGTTTCATCAAGATGAGGTCCGTATATGACTGTGTGCGCATATCACGCCAAGCTTCGTCATAGTCATGATTCTTAGCCTTCATCAAAGCCAAAGTCTTAGACATCATGCTATCATAAAGAGCAAGAGCCTGCGAGACGGGAAGGTCATCCTTGTCAGCGAAACCCAGATCCAACTGAATCAATCCAATCACCGCATAATTAACGATACCGATCAGTTCTGGACGGATTCCTTCATTGACTAAAGACTCCCCCTTGATTTCTATTGTACGAATACGATTCGCCTTAATAAAAATCTGGTCGGTCAGAGACGATGGGCGCAAAATGCGCCACGCAGCACCATAGTCCCTCAGTTTTTTCTCAAAAACATCGCGACAAGCCTGCGCCTCCTTATCAAACTGTTCTTCTGTCGTCATTACGTGTCAAATTTCAGGCATCCCCTCCCCGAAAAGAAGGAACAACAGGAGGGACGGCTCCCTCGTTTGTATTTATCTTGATTTCTCCGAAAACAGATTCGTATTTTTCGACATTATCACCCAAGGCAAGCATCAAACGCTTTGCATGTTCCGGAGTAAGAATAATGCGAGACTTTACATTCGCCTTAGGAGAACCTGGCATGATACGAATAAAGTCAACCACAAATTCGGATGAAGAGTGCGTGATAATTGCCAAATTGGAATACGTACCCTGCGCCATTTCGGGTGTCATTTCTATACTGAGTCCCTTTTTTTCTTCCATAATACTTCACTTAACTTCCTTTACAAAGATATGCAAATTTAAAGTCATTCTAATTCAAAGGAATGAAAAAAGCATCTTTAAGATGCGCAAGGTCAAATCCTTTTTCATTTTTTACAATGGACAGAATATCAAAGCGGACAGGGAGATTGAGTCGATGAGTGCGTATATATGCATTGGCCGCAGAGGTCAGAAAACGGATTTTCTTGTCATCCACTGCCTCCTCCGGCCGTCCGTACTGAAGAGAAGAACGAGTCTTAACCTCAACGATTACCAACACATTCCCTTTTTGGGCAATAATATCAATCTCCTTCCCGTGCCACCGCCAGTTCGATTCACGAATAACGTAACGCTGTCCCTTTAAATATTCACGAGCATATTCCTCTCCAAGAGCGCCCAATAAATTGTTTTCAGCCATCCCTTTGTCTCCATTTATCCTTTCTTCAATCCATACAAATGTAGAGTTTTTTCCTTACTTTTACACTCTGAAGAAAACGAACCATCCCAAGAAGAAAAAGAGAATTCCCTCCTTTTCAATAGATTTTTTTTATAAGCCATGGCATAGTTCGAGAAAACCCTTATTTCATAAAGACCTTTCTTTGACAAGGTAATGATTAAGCAAGCTTATCATTACTCATCTGGCTTTCAAAAAAAGGAACATAAAACATTTCATGTCAGGTTATGATTACGGCAACAGATATCCACAAATCATTCGGCAATCTTGAAGTACTGAAAGGTATATCCCTTCATGTTGAGAAAGGCGAAATTGTTTCTATCGTAGGACCCAGCGGAGCTGGCAAAACGACACTTCTGCAAATCATCGGTACCTTAGACAAGGCCTCTTCCGGAAGGATTGAAATCAACGGAACAGAAGTTTCCAGCTTAAAAGACAAAGCCCTCTCGGATTTCCGCAATAAAGAGATCGGCTTTATCTTCCAATTTCATCAGCTACTACCAGAATTCACCGCATTAGAAAACATCATGATCCCAGCCCTGATTGGAGGGACGCAAAAAAAAGAAGCAGAAAGAAAAGCAAAAGAACTATTGGAAATGCTGAACCTGACCGACCGCTTTGACCATAAGCCTTCTGAGCTCTCCGGAGGGGAAAAACAACGTGTTGCGGCGGCTCGTGCCGTCATCAATCAACCATCCGTCGTTTTGGCAGACGAGCCATCGGGCAGTCTTGACTCCAAGAACAAAGAAGAACTGCATCACCTATTCTTTGATTTACGAGAAAAACTGAACCAAACCATTGTGATTGTCACACACGACGAGCACCTGGCTTCTATCTCGGACCGAATTATTGAACTGCGAGACGGACAGGTCGTACACTCCTAAAACCCATGATTCGATGTCACTGAAAGGAAGTTTTTCTCGTTCTCCCATTATCATACAACTATTGATCATTCTATTCTTCCTGTTTTTTGGAAGTATTATTGGCGCACTATTATTCATATGGACCACTTCCGGAACTGATATTCTATTGGGACAAGGTATTCTATCCTCATTCACATTCATATTTCCTTCGTGGCTCTTCTACTTCCTCTTCTGTCAACAAAAAGAAGACACTTTCACCTCTTATTTTCAAGTAAATCTGACCCCTTCATTCAGACTGTTTTTACTGGCAGTTCTACTAATGCTACTCTCCACACCACTGGTCAACTACCTAACCGAATGGAACAAGCAGATGGATCTTCCAGATTCACTTTCAGCAATAGAACAATGGATGAAGGAAACGGAGAGACAAGCAACTGAGGTGACAAAAGAACTGTTAAACTCACACAGCCTCTATGGCCTGATACTGAATCTGATGATATTGGCACTCGTCCCAGCCATTGGAGAAGAACTCGTCTTCCGTGGAACACTTATCAATCTCTTCCGCCAACGTATTTCCCTGCACACTTCCGTCTGGCTCAGTGCCATCCTCTTCAGTGCTTTTCACTTACAATTCTACGGATTTCTCCCCCGAATGATTTTAGGAGCCTTGCTCGGTTACCTATTCGTCTGGAGTCGCTCTTTGTGGCTTTCGATTGCCGCACATTTTGTGAACAATGCCGTCGTTATCCTGGCAGCCTACTTCAGCATATCTGACACCGTTGATAAAATCGGCACCGAAGGTCCTGTGTGGTCTGTCATTCTCTCCTTACTTATCACGATTTCCCTACTCCATCTCGTTTATTCCTTTTCGAAATCCTCCGCTTTGGTAAAATCCAGAGAAAGCTGATTATCTAAAAGACGAAACGTCATACGATGATACTTGGTTGTGCCACATCGACGGATTGCCTCACGATGTTCCCGAGTCGGATAGCCCTTATTGCGTTTCCAATTGTACATCGGGTATTCCCTGTCAAGACACATCATTTTATCATCTCGATATGTTTTCGCCAAAATGGAAGCTGCAGCTATTGACATATAGGTTGCATCTCCCTTGACAACTGTCGAATAGGGTATTTCCTTAAAAGGCTTGAAACGATTGCCATCGACAAGAATTGAGTCATAAGGCACCTTTAACTTCTCCAAAGCCCGATGCATGGCAAGGATGGAGGCATTCAGAATATTGATTTCGTCTATTTCCTGTTCTGATACCACCCCAATTCCCCAGGCGACAGCTTCTTTCTCAATCACATCACGCAAAGCATATCGCTGACGCTCACTCAATTGTTTAGAATCATTAAGCAGGTCGTTTCTGAAATCGTCTGGCAGAATAACTGCTGCCGCATAAACCGGACCTGCCAAACATCCCCGTCCAGCCTCATCACATCCCGCCTCGACGAGTCCTTCCTGCCTATGTAACTTCAGCGCCATAATCTGAGGTGCGTTATTTTTCCTCACGAATAACCTTGAGGACCGTTTCTCCGACAGCCCGTAAAGTTGATACACTTATATTCTGCATGCCATCGTCGGATGTATGCCAATAAGAGCCAAAACCCTGTTCATTGAAATGAATAATATCAATCGTAGGAATGCCAGCCAGCTTGTTTACAAATACGTGATCATCTGTAATCATCCCCAGACGGTCATTGCGAAAATATTGACCATATCCCAAAGACTGTCCTACGGACCACACTTTCCAGACTACATCAGGAGCGTATTGCATAGAGAATCCCTCAAGTGGGAAGGATGCATTCGGGGCGCCCACCATATCAAGCAATATGCCGAACCTGGCTTTATATCCCTTTTCCTGCGCATTCTTTGCCCAATATTGTGTTCCCAAGCACCAAGACTCCTCATCGCCGCTTTCTGGGCGTCCGTAATCTTCTAAGTCCGTCAGTAAAATATCCACACCAATCTGCGGGTTCTGCATACCTAATTGCCGAGCCACTTCGAGCAGCACCCCAACGCCACTAGCTCCATCGTTGGCTCCATCAACGGGACGATGTCTATTCGTCTGATTCGGATCATTATCAGCCCATGGACGGCAATCCCAATGTGTCAACAACAAGACCCGCTCCTTCTGATTCACGTTATAAGATCCTATGATGTTACGGCATTTCAGCCATTTGCCATCCCATGCCTTTATAAGAGGACGCTGCACCTCCACCCGCGCCCCAAAACGGCGAAGAGTATTCTCCAGATAATCGCCACATAACTCATGTGCCTGAGAATTCGGAATGCGAGGTCCAAACTGCAACTGTTTCCTGATATGGATATAGGCAGAATCTGCATCGAATGGAGGAGGACAAAAAACCGGCGTTTCTGCGCCTGCAGACTCATGCGATCCCTTTGCTCCACTACCGCATTGTATTAATGAAAAACACATCACTATACAACATATACAATATCCAACCTTTCTCATCTGCTATTCATTTTACACACAAAGATACCTATCTTTCACTTTCTTTGGTTATCTTTGTTGCTGTTTTCAACAGAAAGCTGCCTCGATGGTGGAATCGGTAGACACGCAGGACTTAAAATCCTGTAATCATTGCGATTGTGCGGGTTCAAGTCCCGCTCGAGGTACAGAAAAGGGTTACCAACATTTATTTGGTAACCCTTTTTCTGTACACATTACAGACCTTTTTTCAATAGTCCTTTTCTTAATTTCCAATAGGCTTTTTGAACCATGGCATAATTCGAGCAAGCCTTTATTTCATAAAGACCTTTTTTTCCCAAGGTAATGATTAAGCAAGCTTATCATTACTCATCTGGCTTTCAAAAGGTTCATTTTTCAATAGACCTTTTCTCGCCATGGCAAAGTTCAAACAAGTTTGACTTTGCTCATCTGGCTTAACGAAAAGGTTCAATTTCATTAGTCCTTTTTTCGCCATGGCAAAGTTCAAACAAGTTTGACTTTGCTCATCTGGCTTAACAAAAAGGTTCATTTTTTTACACTCAACAGCTGACGACCCACTTGACAACGCAAACAGTCCTTTTTGTCGCAATAATATGTTTTCCACTGAATGAGCGCCTGCGAATGAGCTGCACTTCTTGATGCAATACCCAGAGCCTCCCAACCACTTACAATATGGTTCTTCTCTGAAGGTAACATTTCCAAAATCCTCACAGCCTCCTCAGTCCATTCCGGCTTATTCATTTTCTTCCCAAATGCGAATAAAACAGGGACAATAGCGTTAATAATAATACTTCCGATAGCCACCTTTCCTATCTGCTTCTTTCTAATGCGGCTTTCTACTCCGAACAAATAATGTGATTCCCAATAGTCTGACACAAGACATCCTTCGAAAAGACGGATCACATCATTCGTTGTATGATGCTCTAAGATATACGAAAACAATGGCTGACTCAGTGTGCATAAAAAAGAAGCGAACTGTGCTATACGGACATGAGGAAAATTTTGAGGACGCAAGCGTAACATCCGCCATCTTACACCATCCATTGGAATCAAAGAAAACTTCTGCTTCAAGAACTGATATTCTACTCTGAGACTATGCAGGTAATCGTCCTCGGAGTTCGCACGATCCATCAAGCCACTTTGACCAAACAACAATGCCTCAACCTGAAAAAGGCTGGAACGATGTTTCCTTATATATGGGAGAGGCAGGGAACGAGCTAAAGACTCAAAATTATCGGCATTCAACCCGAATCCAAAAGATCGAGCCAAGAAAATATACAAAGCATTCTCCCAATCTCCCTTCGTTTGATCCAGCAATTGGCATACTGCTTTTGTTTTTCGCTCCAACCGTTCTGCCAGACAACTATCCATCCATATATGTGCAAAAAGAGGATTAACGGCAGATATCCTATCCGCACACGGTATCCAAAGTCGAGAACTCAAGAGGGCAGCATATTCATCTTTTACTTTCGGCAAAAGCGGCAAGACGAATTGAGGAATGGGTTTGCCATCCAGGCGCGTTATCTGTTCGTCACACTCATATACGACATGCAATATGACATTATCATAGGCGTGGTCGTGTTGGTGTCCATGGCGTCTCCAATCCGAGGCATGGACATGAATTTCCACATTTCCAACCCAAAGCGTTCCGTTGATTTTAATCTTAGCATTAAAGAAATCGGGTCCGGCATTGCGGTTCAGATCACCCACATGAATCACCTCCAAAGAGGCTCCGTCCGTAGTATGAAGATCAAGGACAGGAAAGAGTCTTTGTTGCCAAACATATTGCAGAAAATTCTCCTCCATCTTCCCTACTCCTCCTTCAACTTTTGTTCTTGGCATTCTCTTCCGACAAAACTCCGAATTGATATCCTTTTCGCTGATAATATTCGATTGCCTCGGGAAGAACAGCTAACGTATTTTTTCTTGCCTTTAACGAGTCGTGAAAAACCACGATACTCCCGCTACGGCTATACCAATGAATGATTCTCATCACCTGCTTCGGAGAAAGGAAACGATTATAATCACGAGTGATGACATCCCAAAAAACAACAGTATAGCCATCCCGCTTGAGTGCCTTAAACTGTGAAGGTTTTATTCGTCCGTATGGAGGGCGTACAAGCTTACTAGGGATATATCTTTCTGCCTTTCGAATGTTGTTCATGTAATAACGGGTGGAGACATCGAAACCTTTGATATGATTAAACGTATGATTTCCCACCGCATGCCCTCTGCGCAGTATCTCCTGAAAGAGATCCGGAAATTTCATCACGTTCTCCCCTACGCAAAAGAAAGTTGCCTTTACGTTATAACGATCAAGAATATCCAGGATATTCAGGGTATTATCAGGAACAGGGCCATCGTCAAAAGTCAGATAGATTGTCTTCTTCTCTGCGTGCGGACGCCAAACAGCCCCCTTATAATACCATTTCAACAGAAATATGGGTCGCTCAACAAACATATCCCGTCAAAAACTATCTGCTACTCTGACAAGTAATGATTCAAGAGGGAGACATATTTCTCCTCGAACTGCTTATCTCCACTTTCTGATGAAATTCTCACGATTGCATCGAGATAAACAAGTGCCTCATCCCTTACATTCCGTACTGAACTTTTCACGCGAAGCCCCGCAGGAAGATTCTCCACCCAATTGATCCTTTCTTCTGCCAATTTACCCATTGCAGAGAAGAGTTTCGCACCTTTCGCCTTACTTCCAAGGCGATAATAGAGCCTTCCTAATTGAATAGACGTATAGTCATTCGGTATCAATCTATCCGGTAAAACTTCCTGGCAGCGATCCAATACCTTGAGGGCCATCTCTCTCTTCTGGTTACTAAGTTGATCGTTCTTTCCGCGCAGATCATTTGATTCCTGCAGCAGGGCATCTGCAAGGATGTAGAACATGGCGCGGAAAGTGTGGCACATGCGCAAGTTCGTCTCATCAAGATAAATATCCTTTCCCGAATCCAATCCTCCCCAACGGAACTTATTCATCATATTGTCGTACATGAGATTGGTATTGATTATTCCTCCCTCTTTCTGCATTGGAACAATACGATAAGCCAAACCCTCCTGTTGGAAATTGTTTCGCAATCCCATGTAATAACTCTCACCCACAGTACAGGAGAAATAGATTGGTCGTTCCCAGTTGTTCTGCGATAACATTTCCAGTATCATCTCTTCATGTTTATACAGCCGACGTCCCAGATGAAGTGTAAGACTTGTCATGAGAGTATCCTCTTGTCCTACATAATCGGGATGTTCCTTACGATAGGCTTCCACATTCACTGGGATATTCAAGTTACGCGAAGGAATCAGATTGACATCATCATTCAGCAGATAATTCTGAATAGCCTCTTTTGCGTCCATTTCCGAGACAACATCTTCCACATTTGCCACATCACGAGTGCCCTGCACATACTGATATCGCTTCCACGAAATCGGTAATGCTTTCGAATCATAGGCATCGCGTCGCATCTGATCTATATACCAATCCGTCTGTAGATAACTAAGATTACAAACACGGACATCCGTTCGAACCCCTTCCACTTCCTGAAGATACCATAGCGGGAATGTATCATTGTCACCATTTGTGAAGATCACGGCATTCGGTGCACATGACATCAGATAGTTATAACCGAAATCACGACAAGTATAACGATTTGAACGGTCATGGTCATCCCAGTTTTCGGAAGCCATCCGGGCAGGGACAAACAGGCATAACAACGTAGCGAAAACAGCGGTTAGGTTCGGATTCTTCACCACTTTTCGTAACAGAGTCATCACTCCTAAGACTCCAAATCCAATCCATATGCCAAAGGCGTAGAAAGAGCCGGCATAAGCATAATCCCGTTCTCGAGGCTGATATGGAGTCTGATTTAGATATAGAACAATTGCCAATCCCGTCATGAAGAAGAACACAAACGTGAGCCAAAAGGACTGTTTTCCTGCAGAACCCTTTGCCAACTGATACGCCAAACCAAGAATACCCAGTAATAAAGGCAACATAAAGTACACGTTCCTTCCCCTGTTCTCTTTCATATCGCTCGGGAGGTTTTCGTAGTCACCTTCGAACAGGCTATCAATAAAAGGGATTCCCGTAAGACACATACCCTGATTCACCTGACCATATCCCTGTATATCGTTCTGTCTTCCAGAGAAATTCCACATAAAATATCGCATATACATATACAACACCTGATACCCTATGAAGAATTTCACGTTCTGCCCAAAAGAAGGGATACTTGCGGCAGCGGGCTGTCCAAATGTATTGAATCGAATTTGCCTTCCATTGTAGCCGTCAAATCCACTCCATTCCTTATATGCACTTATATGATTAGCATCCGAACTATACATACGAGGGAATACCGTGCAATATTCCGGGACGTACTGATAGTCACGCGTTGTATCCGTTACGACATATCTGTCTTTTTCTGTCGAGTCTATTTTCTCCTTTGCACTCCAAACTACGTCTTTTGCCTCTGACTTTACGTGCCACCCTCCACTCGGTATTTTCTCCCATAAATAATGAATATCCGTTCCGTACATTGCCTGATATTGGCTTTGTGGATCTTGTGTTCCATCGTAAAAAAACGGGCCATAAAATAGTGGGCGGTCGCCATACTGCTCCCGATTCAAATAACTCTTCAAAGTGAATACATTGTCTGGTGAGTTCTGATCCATCGGAGGATTTGCGGCAGAACGGATTACAATTACAGAATACGAGCTATATCCAACGACCACCATTGTCACCGCCAATAGAACCGTATTCAAGACATCCATGCGCACCTTTCCAGCTCGGAATAGATAGACAAGCAGTGCCGCGATCAATAGGAATCCTATTAAACGATTTCCAGCAACAAATGGCATACCCGTCATGGTAACACCAAGAACGAATACCAATTTAGAAAGAGTCGTTCCCTCTTTACGATAAGTCAAGAATATTGCCGTCACCAATATCAATACCAAGACAAGGAGGTAGAAAGCAAAACCGCTATTAAACGGCAGACCAAAACTATTCACAAACAAAAGCTCGAACCAAGATGCCACCATCACAATACCCGGAATAATACCGTACATCATGAAAAGCAGTATCACGAACGAGATCCCCAATGCAATCAGAGTCCCTTTTACATTCACATTATACTTGCGGTAATAATACACTAACGCAATCGCCGGAATGGCCAAAAGATTCAGGAGGTGCACGCCGATAGAAAGACCCATCAAATAAGCTATGAGAATCAACCAACGGTTGGCATATGGCTCGTCGGCACATTCGTCCCACTTCAAAATAGCCCAAAAAACAATTGCAGTAAACAAGGAAGAAGAGGCATACACTTCTCCTTCGACCGCTGAGAACCAGAACGTATCAGAGAAAGCAAAAGACAGAGCGCCAATCACACCTGCGCCCATTACAGAAAGAATCTGAGAGGGCGAATATTCGCTGTCTTTCGCTGGAGAGATAACCTTTTTTGCCATTAATGTAATGGTCCAAAAAAGGAAAAGAATGGTAAAGGCGCTAGCAAGAGCCGAAAGGCTATTCACCATCTTGGCCACTTGCGTGACATCCGATGCAAATAACGTAAAGAAATGGCCCAAAAGCATGAAGAAAGGAGCGCCTGGAGGATGACCGACATCCAACTTAAAAGCTGTTGCAATAAACTCAGGGCAATCCCAAAAACTAGCAGTCGGCTCCATGGTGGACAGGTAAGTAAAGGCAGCGATGATAAATGTTATCCAGCCACATACCTGGTTCCAAAACTTAAACTGATTCATGCTATTATGCTATTGTATTAATTATCACTTCTTTTCCAACCTAAATAATTAGGTCACTCTTCCTTAACGGTTTGTTCCTCTCTTCCATCTCTAAATCAGACGTAAGAAGATATACTTGAGGAGTCTGCCTCCAAGGATTTACAAAGATAAGGCATTTAAGGAAATTAAATACCAGACGATTGATCAGAAGAAACAGTCTTCCAACACCATCGGTCTGTCCCCAGAAAGGCGTCATACCTTCTATTAAATACAGTTCTCTCTACAACATATCCTCTTCTACAACCAGATTATCAATAATGAAGTCCTGACGATACTGGGTATTCTTACCCATGTAAAACTCAAGTAAGTCGGATATCAAATCTCCCTTGGTCAGTTTTACCTGGTCCAGTCTGATCTGGTCTCCGATAAAACCCTTGAATTCCTCAGGAGATATCTCTCCCAAACCTTTGAATCGAGTGATTTCTGGATTTGGCTGCATCTCTGCTATTGCCTGCAGACGTTCCTCCTCCGAATAACAATATCGATCAGACAACTCCTTTTTTCCTGATTTACGCACACGGAAAAGAGGTGTCTGAAGAATATAAACATGCCCTTTCTTAACAAGATCCGGAAAGAACTGGAGAAAGAAAGTAAGCATCAAAAGACGAATATGCATGCCATCCACGTCAGCATCTGTCGCAATTATTACCTTGTTGTAGCGCAGGCCATCTAAACCATCCTCAATATTCAAGGCCGCCTGTAACAGGTTAAATTCTTCGTTTTCATAGATTGTCTTTTTCGTCAGGCCGAAACTATTCAATGGTTTGCCTCGCAAACTGAATACCGCCTGAGTATCGACGTCGCGACATTTCGTGAGCGACCCACTAGCCGAGTCTCCCTCCGTAATGAAAATAGAAGACTGCTCCATCAACACATTTTTTTGTTCATCCTTTCCACGAGAATCATTGAAATGGAAACGACAATCACGCAGTTTTCTGTTATGTAAACTTACTTTTTTTGCCCGTTCACGAGCCAGTTTCGTTGTCACTCCGGATATTTCCTTCCGCTCGCGCTCCGACATCTGGATTTTCTTCAGCAAAACATCAACTACCTCCTGATTCTTATGCAGGAAGTTATCCACTTCCTTCTTTACAAAATCTCCGATGAATTTTGCGACTGTCGGACCATTTTTAGTCATATCTTTAGAACCGAGTTTTATTTTCGTCTGGCTTTCAAAAACCGGTTCTTCTACATTAATCGCAATAGCCGCTACCAGTCCGTTTCTAATATCAGATAGTTCCTGATTCTTGTTGTAAAATTCCTTGATCGTCTTTGCCAAACTCTCACGATAAGCACTCTGATGCGTTCCTCCCTGTGTTGTATGCTGTCCATTAACGAAGGAGTAATATTCTTCTCCATATTGGTCGGTATGAGTGAAGGCAATCTCAATATCTTCCCCTTTGATATGTACAATATCATAAAGTGGTTCAGTCGAAAGATTTTCCGACAATAAATCTTTCAGACCATTACGCGAATAGAACTTTTTACCATTTAGTATCAGCGAAAGTCCATTATTCAGATAGGCATAATTTCTCAGCATTGACTCAATGAACTCCATCTGATAACGATAGTTCAAAAAGATCGTTGGATCCGGCGTGAATTCCACCATTGTTCCATTGCTTTCTTTTGTTGGTTCCAGATCCCACTCCTTCAGTAATTTTCCTTCGGAGAACTCTGCTTTCTTCACTTGTCCATCGCGGAAACTCCTCACTACAAAACGAGACGACAAAGCATTTACCGCCTTCGTTCCGACCCCATTTAAACCAACAGACTTCTTAAATGCCTTTGTGTCATATTTTGCACCTGTATTCATAATTGACACAGCAGCCACCATCTTTCCCAAAGGGATGCCTCGTCCATAATCTCTAACGATTACATATCCATCATTTACCGTAATATCCACAGTATTGCCATGTCCCATTCGGAATTCATCAATACAATTATCTATAATTTCCTTGATGAGAACGTAGATTCCATCATCAGCAGAACTTCCATCTCCCAATTTTCCAATATACATACCAGGACGCAGTCGCACATGACTTAATCCCTCCAGAGTAACAATATTCTCTTCTTTATATTCGACTCCATCATTCACAGACAAACCTTTTGAATCCAAAGTCTCTAAAGATTGCATATCTCCTAATTTTTCCTCATTCTCTGCCATATCCTTATTGTATTTAATTCAGTTTTATCCCTTACAATCGGACAAAACCCATAATTTATTAACGTATTAACAGAAACTTTCCGACACCAGACTTTGTTTCACCTCCGCGTTCTACGGAACCAAGAATAAAATAAACTCCTGCCACAACACGACGTCCAGAGAGATTCCGTCCGTCCCAAACAGCGCGTCCACCATTGGATTTTGTACGATAGACAAGATTTCCTGCTGCATCTGTGATTTTCACGAGAGAACCATCAACCAATCCATCGATTGTAATAACTCCAGTAAAATTCTCTCTTACAGGATTAGGAAAGACCTTGATTTTCTCGAAATCATTCCCTGATTCTGTTGCGTCTGTCTTATAGGACATCAAGCCCTTATCCGTTGCTATGAACAACTCGCCCGTTTCTTGATCTAGGGCTAGAGAATTGATCTGGTTTGAGATCAGAGGGCTATTTCCTTCGGTGAAATGCGCAATTTCTTCCGTTCCGTCCTCAGACATGAGCAAAAGTCCCGATGCATTTGTTCCTATCCATTTTCGGTTAGCACCATCAACGACTATTGCGTTCACTCTCTGACCATCCAGCAGAAAATCAGCATAGTTAGTCCCATCATTACGAGCAATCTTTGGTCTTCTTATTGAATATCCGGCATTAAAGATATTAGAAACATTCCGAAATTCCATAACCCCATCATCGGTTCCGACCCACACATTTCCATTAAGGTCTTCCGTGTAACAATAGGATGGAGTCACCAAGGTTGAGTTTCCATCCTGATCAGGAAGATATCGAATCATTCGGAAAGAATGAGCAGAACGATTCTCTGGTTTCCCTTTATCATTAATAACAAGAATACCCCCATCTGACCGGGGCCAGTTCATCCATTTAAAGTTATTAGAAGTTACTGTAATGCGATCTGTTCGCCAAGGAGAAGAAAAACCCTCATAGGAATAAGAATACCAATTATCATCTTCTGTTTTCACTTTTACTCCGTTAGTCACAAGTGCATTCGTCATCCATAGAGCTCCCTTTTTATCCAAAGCGATTCCCTCAACTGTAACATAGTCATACGGGGAAGACGGATTCATCGGTTCAATTGTAGAACCGTCTGCGTTTCCATTAAAATAACGGAACAGAGTATCTCCCCGAAACTCATACAAACCATCGCGGAACGATGAGATAAAGTAGTGTTGTTTATCTTTTTCATCTAAGGCAATGTGACATAAAGAGATAAAGTAATTGTTGCCACGATAGGCTATAGGGTTGATGTCCTTCTTAGTTATATTTTTCCACTTTTCATTCTCCAATATCATCAGTGCTCCTTCTGCATTATGATTAGAAGAAAAATTGATTGGTGCTCCTGTTAATGCATAAAGTCGATTATTGGCATATTCCAAGGAAAACGTTCCGTTTGTATATGGTCCTTCTGGTCTAAACCGTTGTTGCATCTCACCTTCTGTTACCATTATCAGTCCCATTGAATCCGCAGCTAACCAATAACTGTCGGCGAGGGCATTATAATTAGCAGCCCGAACCTTCATATCCACAATACTGGAAACGTGCTGACAATCCTTAAAACAATCCAACCCAAGCTGATGGCAACAAAGTAAATATTCATTATCTGAGGACGATATGTCATCGTAATGTATTTCGCTCAACAAATTCCAAATCCTCGCATTATCCGAAAAAAACACCTCTCCTGTCTGCTTCTGAAGATAAAACTTTCCTCCGACAAAAAGAACCTTTTTGTTTTCACCGCCTGGTAATGACCCATTTTTGCTCCATTTCTGATAATCCGCCAACAAGGGTTCCTTTCGGGAAGCAGAATAAAGAGCATCAGAAGTCAGGGCATAGATAGAATCTTTTGTTGTTGTCACCGAAACAACAGGAAGATAGGAACTATTTTGGCCAATAATATAAGTATCTGCTATTTCCTTTTTCGTTGGATTTATCAGCAAAATTCCAATCTTATTAGCCAAATAAATAAAACCCTTTTCATCTACGGTCAAAGCATTCGGTGATTTATCGGCCGCGACACTAGAATTTTTCAGTTCAGGAAGATTGACAACAGAACCATTGGAATATAGCAAATCGATATTTCCATCGGAATAAGCCAAAACTAACAAGTCAGATATTGCATCGTATTTTATACATCTAATATCACTACCATTCAACCCTGTTACCTTAGAATAGGTTGCAATACTCTTATCGCTTTTATTTACAGAAAACAGCGAATTATCCCCCAGGGCATATACCAAATCCCCACCATCTTCCACCGTTGTCACACATGTATACGAATAATGGGTTTTCCATTCTCCGGTCCGTAGTTGAGCAACTACATGCAGAACAGAAAAGAAAGGAAAAAGGGCAACAAGGAGAATCTGATATTTCATTTTATATAATTATTTACGTGGAAGAAAAGAGGTCAATCTCGCTGAAGCAGAAACTCTGCTAATTTACGTATTGCCTTTCCCCGATGACTGATGTCATTTTTTACTTCTGCATCCAATTGAGCAAACGTTTCATCAAAACCGTCCGGCACAAAAATGGGATCATATCCAAACCCACCATCTCCACGTTTTTCTTCCAGGATTTTCCCTTCCACAACACCATCGAATAAAAATTCCTCTCCATTTAAGATCAGAGCCACCACCGTACGGAACCGAGCGTTACGATTACTCTTCGCCTTTAATTCACTTAACAGTTTCCGCATATTTGCCTGTGCGTCCTTTTCTTCACCTGCGTAACGAGCCGATCGGACTCCTGGTGCCCCGTTCAAAGCATCCACTTCCAGTCCTGTATCATCAGAAAAACAATCATAACCGTATTTCTCGTATATGTAACGAGCCTTTAGCAAAGCATTACCTTCAAGAGTATGTGCGGTTTCCTGAATATCCTCATGACATCCTATCTCAGCAAGGCTATGTATCTCGAAACGACTATCTATGATAGCAGAAACCTCCTCCAATTTATGGGCATTGTTGGTTGCAAAGACTAATTTACGTTTCATCTCGATTTCCCTTTCAATTAATTATTTACTCAACCACACTTCCGGATTCTGCAAGGCTGCATTTTTATACACCATAAAATACAATTCAGACCTATTCTCCTTTGAAGCATCCACATAAACCCGTCCCAATTTCTGACGAGATTTCACCTTTGTTCCACTTTGCACGTAAGCAGCACCTAAATTGGCATAGACCGTACGATAATTACCATGTTTAACAATAATCGCCGTATTGTTCCCCGGAATGGCAAAAACCTGTGTTACCTCTCCATCATAAACAGCACATGCATCAGCTCCCGAAGATGTCTGAATATATATGCCCTTATTATTTACCTGTACATGATCCAACACAGGATGGGGATGTAAACCAAAATGCCCTGTTATAACACCCTTCACAGGCCATGGCAACCTGCCCCTATTTGCTTCAAATCCCCCTGCAATCAATCCTTCCTCCTTAGTCATAGAAACGCTTGGAGCAGAGGAAGAAGCGGTTGATGATTTGCTGTCGGATGATTTTGCAGAAGCAGTCGATTTTTGTTTTGCTTTTCTTTCTGCGTCTGCTTTTGCCTTGGCACGTCGTTCGGCAGCAGCTATTTCAGCAGCAATCATATCATCCACTTTCTTATTCAATTGTGCTGCCTGTTTCTGTTGTTTTTCCAGCAACACCTTCAATTCCGACTCCTTCTTCGTCAAAGAGCTTAACATTTGTTCTTTTTTCTCTTGGGAACGTTGCAAATTCTGATGTTCTTGCTGCTTATTTATCAATGTCTCAGATTTTGCATTTTTAGTTGCTATCAGAGCCTGCTGCTTGCCATTCAAGGCATCGGTCAGTTCCTGAATTTTCTGTGTTTGTTCCTTTCTATACCTGCTATATTGCTGCACATAACGCATACGTCTATATGCTTGGCTTACTGATTCAGAAGAAAAAACAAACATCAGCTGGCTACTACGTGTTTTATGGTAATAGCCATGACGGATTAGTTTAGCATACTCGGCTTTTGCCTCTGAGAGTTGTGTCTCCAATTCAACTTTTTCCTTGTTTAGGACATTCAGATTTCGATCTAATAAAAAAACTTCTTCATTTAAAGACTTTATCAACGTCTGTCGTTCCGATATCTGCTTTTTCAAGACAGCCAGATTACTTACAGTATTTTTTTGGGTACGCTGATTCTCCCTAAGCAGACGATTAGTCATTTCAATATTTTGCTTTGCTTTCTGTTGTTTTTTCTTTAACTGCTTAAGCGTTTCTGCTTGAGAAAACAAAACAAGAAAACAAGAAAAAAGAATCAAAATAATACGATGCATATAGGTGTATCTCCTTTACTCATTAGATCAGAATATGAATTTCCTACCCTTCATTTTAAAAATTAAAGAGATCATTCGGACTATCCACACGACTGTATTTCTGTTTTTGCGTCACATTAAACTTCACAGGCTTATTAAATTCAGCCGTTTTTACCGTAATATCCAAAAATCCTGTTGACTTTCCCCGTTCAGCATTTACATTGATCACATATGGAAACTTCACTCCGCCCTTCTCCGAAAAATCACTATAAAGACATTTCATCTTGACATTTCTATAGTTTACCTGGGCCTTCGTAATACTTCCACTTTTATCCACATCGAACTGGTGGGCATACCCTGCCTCATTTGCTGCCGCGACCAACTGGACACCCATATCAAGATCTTTTGCCGCCAAATGTTTCAAACATTCAGAGCTTGTAGTCGATCTTTCACCAATCAGGAAGAGACGATTCAACAAAAGTGCTTGCAAATCTTGAAACTCCATCGTCACACCAAAAGTTTTTGACAAATAAGAGAGGTCTGTCTGATAGAACTTGCCTTGAATCTTGTTTACAATAACAACATTCTTCGGAGTAATTTCCATACGAACAGCTTCTATTCCCATCACCGGATTAATACAGATCTGTATCAGGCTATCCTTTTTAATTTTCATCGTAGCCGGTGAAGAAAGGTTGCGTCCATCCGCATTCATACGAACCGTCACTTTCATGTTCGCCGTGTTAATCTTCGGTTCATAAAGCCGAAAACTCACTTTCTTCTCGTGCGGTTTCGTTACAATCCCCATTGAATCTACTTGGGATGTATTTTGGTGCATTCGTCCAGAACGACAGGAAGGCAACCATAACGCCAATACTATCACAGACGAAATTAAGAAGGCTTGTTTTTTTCTATTCCTCATGATAAACTCCTGTTTTAATCTTCTTCTCCAATAGGGTTGATCTATTCCCCATGTCATAAGATTTCTTCCACCATTGAATCGCCTCTTCCTGCTTTCCTATTTTAGAAAGGATATCTCCATAGTGTTCTGCAATAACTTCGTTATCAGCTCCACCCTTATCAACAGCCTGTTTGATATAGAGTTCAGCCATCACAAAATTTTCCTGGACGAAAAAGACCCACGCATATGTATCCAAAAATGAAATATTATTCGGGTCATACTGAAGCGCCGCTCCACTCATTTTTTCAGCTTTGGCAAGCTGTTCCTTGCGTACAGCTAAAAAATACGCATAATTGTTTAACATCAGCGGGTTGTGCGGATTTGACTGATAACTATCTTCATAGTAGCCAAATGCCGTTGCATAGTCCTGTTCAGTAGCATAAATATCACCGAGTAACATTTCCGCTTCCGCCTTTATGCTTGCCTTCTGTTCCGGTCGTGACAGTTCAATACATTTCTTAAATAATCCCTTTGCCTCGTCCCTCTTTTGATGGCTGTATGCATACAAGGCCTTCACGTAAACAAACGTAGCTTCTTCTGGCATTATATTCTGCGCAGAATCACAAGTCCTTATTGCATTGACAGAATCCTTTTTGTATTCATAAATATCAATGATTGAAGCCCATGCCGTTACATTCTGCGGATTGATGCGTACTATTTCCTGAAATTCCCGAAGGGATTCGTCATACTTCTTCTGCATCATCAACAACGTAACATAAGTCTGATGTGTCATTTCATCATTCGGATATTGTCGAAGCAGACGTTTTAGGCTCGTCTCTGTGGTATGAATACTAGCATTTGGAGTCGCCAAATACTGTTGAAGATATCCTGTCTTCTGCATCAAAGTCAAAGAAGAATCCAACATAGCCTGTGTGAGCATCGAATCCGCTAAGGCAGAGTCACCTTTGGCTCTGTAGAGTTCAGTCTGTGTCGGAAACAATGATTCATTATGCGGGTCCATCACTCTAACCTCATCCAGAACTTTCTGAGCTTGCGTCATGTCCCCTTCATAAATAAAGGACTGAGCCAAAGCCAGTTTATAGTCATAATTATTCGGATATTTTTTCGACAAGCGTTGCAATTCTTTTCTTGCCCGTCTATTATCCTGCATAGCAGAATATATCTGGGCTTTCCGGAAAGAAGTAAACTCATTGATATCGTTCTTTTTTTCCAAACGGTTCAGGACTTCGACAGCTTTATCCGGTCTTCTTTGCTGCAAATACAAATTGGATAATTTATAGTCTATGTCATCCAAGTCCTTGCGTTGCTCCGCCATATTTTCATAGACCCCAATAGCCCCATCAAGATCATTGTTTCGGAGTAGATTTGAAGCCACTGCTGCCTTATACATAAAATTGTCGGGCTCTAAAAGCAGAGCTCTCTGTGCAAAACGCAAAGCATTCTGTTCGTCATCCACCAGAGCATAAACTTTAGAAAATTCAAATGCCAAAGCAGCACTTTGGGGGTCAATATAATAACACTCTGTCAACAAATCCGCAGCCTGATCCGGATGTCCTGCCAACCGTTGTCTTACTGCCTCAGCGAAGAAGTAGTCGAACTTGTGAGCGAAAGGATCATATTCAGGACGAGCATCTTCATTCTTAACAGATGAGAATACAAGTGCAGATCCGGTCTGTAACAAAATCAGAAGTAACAGGATGAATCTTCTTTCCATAGCCCTATAAATAAGAATGTTACTTATGGGTTTTATTATTTTTCCCCTGTGTGGCCAAAACCACCAGTCCCTCGTTCGGTTTCATCCAATGTTTCAACCTCCAGCCACTCTACCTGAGAATGTCGAGCAACTACCATTTGACAGATACGCTCTCCATCCACTACCTCAAACGGCTCATGAGAAAGATTGATAAGAATCACACCTATCTCCCCTCTATAATCGGCATCAATAGTACCTGGAGAATTGAGAACAGTGATTCCCTTCTTCAATGCCAAACCGCTACGAGGACGAATCTGAGCTTCAAAGCCTTGCGGCAAGGAAAGAAACAATCCAGTCGGTATTAGTTTACGTTCCATCGGCTGCAACACTATCGGCTCGTCTAAGTTAGCACGCAAATCCATTCCCGCAGAAAGATCCGTTGCATAAGCAGGTAGCTGATGTTTCGAACGATTGATTACTTTAATCTTTTGGAATTCCATAACATTATCATTAAAGTCCTACCGAGTCTCTATAAAAATCCAATGACTCATTGATAAGATTCGCATTTACATGCTGATTGATTTGAATTTGTCCTATATCGGACAATAAGGTGAAGTTTATTTCTCCTTTTTCATCATTTTTTTTGTCGTGGAGCATCAAGCCATGAATTCGGTCATAATCATCGCAAGAGATATTTAAAGATCCGTAGGTTTCTCGAATGATACTTACAGCTTGACGCAAAACAGGTTTCGGAAACCCTAACAGAACATGCGAGATGTAGAGTTCTGAGATGATTCCCCATGCTACGGCATATCCATGCAAAGCCGGTGTTTTTTTCTCGTGTGAGACTGTTTCAAAAGCGTGACCAAACGTATGACCAAAATTCAGAGCTTTGCGAATATTCTTCTCATACGGATCCTTTTCCACAATCCTTTCCTTTACAGCAATAGAACGGCCTATCAATCCTTTCAACTCCATTAAATCAAATCTTTCTCGATCAAAAGAGACCAATTTATTCCATTCATCGTAAGAGGAAATCAATCCATGCTTCAACATCTCTGCAAAGCCAGACACACGATTCGAATAATCCAAAGTGGAAAAGAAGCGGGTATCTATGATGACCGCATCAGAGGAATTGATAACCCCTATTTCATTCTTCAATCCATTGAAATTAACACCGTTTTTCCCACCAATAGCAGCATCAACAGCACCAAGCAACGTCGTTGGAATATTAATATAAGACATACCGCGTTTGAAGGTCGAAGCCGCAAAACCACCAAGATCCGTCACCATACCTCCTCCCAGATTCAACAATAACGATTTACGAGTTGCTCCCTTTTCGCTCAGAAACATCCATACATCAGACAATGTATCAACATGTTTGTGAGCATCTCCAGCACCAATCACACAAACGGGACATGATCTCAATCGGTCATAACTATCTAAAAGATAGGGTAAACATAGACTATACGTTTTTTCATCACATAAGATAAAAATATCATCTAAAGACCGATTGGCCAGCAAGCGGCTCAAATCGTCTCCCAAATTGTCGGACAGAACAATTTCTTGTTTACTCATTATTGATTCTTGGCTGGGTATTATATAAAACCTTTAATATTTTCGTCTAAACACACAACACACATAGTTAACCCTCGCGCTCTTGCCTCTATAGATTAGGTAAATTATTTGCGTTGACTATTCAGAATAATTTTTCTCAGTTCTTCGCATCCTTCAGTGGCCACTTTCTGTATGAAAATCACGTCTCGGTAAGAATTTACAGGTTTGGGATCTATCAGATAAATCGGAACATCCATAGGGACATAATTCAACAGTCCAGCTGCGGGATACACATTAAGAGACGTACCAATCACCACAAAAATCTCTGCATGACGAACAATCTCCACCGCCTCAGAGAACGCAGGAACGTCCTCCTCGAAAAAGACAATGTACGGACGAGCCTGCGTCCCATTGATGGTATCTCCCAGACGTATCGGGTCGTACCCTATGTCCACCACTTTACGTTTGGACATATCGCACGCCTTTGTCAATTCGCCATGCAAATGCAATACATAGGAACTTCCAGCGCGTTCGTGAAGATTGTCCACATTCTGCGTGATGATTTGCACCTGAAAATCTTTTTCCAACCCCGCCAACAGTTCATGTCCCCGATTTGGTTTTGCTTTCTGCAGATCACGTCGCAAACCATTATAAAACTCCAGCACCAGCTCGGGATTATTTTCCAAAGCACGTGGAGTACAAACGTCTTCGACTCTGTACTTTTCCCACAAACCATTGCTATCCCGAAAGGTACTGAATCCACTTTCAGCACTCATTCCAGCCCCTGTCAAGACAACAATTTTCTTCTTTGGCATACTTCCCTTCTCTGATTTTAAACAACCATCACACCAACGTTATGCGACAGTCATTTGATTAACTAACAAAGTTAGCAAAATTCCTCAATTTCCGACTTTCACTGCGGTTAAAATCGCACCAGACTTATAGAACATCTCATCCATCTCCTTTGCTCTTCTCTTTCAAAAGGGACAGAAAGTCACTGTACGGCCTCGCACGTCAGCAGAAACAAGCCATTATTATTCGTAGCGAATAGCATCAATTGGATTCAGGGAAGAAGCCTTCCGCGCTGGATACCAGCCAAAGAAAATCCCAGTAACAGTACAAACACCAAAACTCAGCAGGACACTCCAAGGTTGTACAAACACCGGCCATTGGGCAACAACATTAATAAGTATCGCACAAAATACACCCAATAAAACCCCTATGACACCACCAGTAATGGAGATGATAACGGCCTCAACAAGAAACTGAGAGAGTATGTCCCGACTGCGCGCACCGACCGACATGCGAAGTCCTATTTCCTTCGTTCGTTCCGTCACAGAAACATACATGATGTTCATAATGCCTATACCACCAACCAGTAGTGAAATTCCCGCAATACACGACAACAAAATCGTCAACAAATCTGTCGTAGAATTCATCATCGAAGACAGTTCCTGTTGAGACCGAATTGTGAAGTTGTCTTCCCCATCTACTTTAATCTTGTGCGTATATCGCAACACCTCCGTGATCTCCTCCACTGCTTCTTCCGTTCTTCTTTCGGAAACGGCAGAACATACTATCTGCTGTAAATAAGTTACAGACAGTATACGCTTCATAACAGTAGTGTAGGGCGCCAGGACAATATCATCCTGATCCCTGCCCATTGCATTGTATCCCTTCGACTTCAGCACTCCTGTAATACGGAATGGGATTGAATTGAATCGGATGATTTTCCCAATGGGATCGTTCCCGTCCGGAAAGAGATTTTCCACCACCGTTTTTCCAACGACACATACTTTCGCAGCCGTCCGAATATCCTGTTCAGAGAAATAATCTCCTTCGCTTATTTGATATTGCCGAATAGACAGGTAATCAAGACCTACGCCCTGCAACGACGAAGGAGAATTATTATTCCCATTGATCAACTGTCCGCTTGATGAAACCAAAGGGCTGACTGCTACGACAGATGTCACTTGTTTTCTTATCGTCTCGTAATCCTCCAATTTCAATGTCTGCATGGAACTTGCATCCTGACGAACTCCACCTCTGGTATCGGCTCCTGGCTGGATCATAATCATATTGCTTCCCATTTCCGATATCTGTTGTTGGATGCTGCGTTTGGATCCCTGACCAATGGCCAGCATCGTTATCACAGAAGCCACACCTATTATGATGCCCAGCATTGTCAGGAAAGATCGAAACTTATTATTCCCCAATGCTCTCAAAGATATTTTCAGAAGATTACCAAAATTCATGACTAACAATTAAGAGAAAACCTAATCTTCTATCGGAAGAGAGGCGAGCATAGCCGCCGCATCTGCCACATCCGAATTAAAACTATCTTCCATAACACGTCCGTCACGAAGAAAAATATTTCGTGTGCTATATCGTGAAAGTTCAGGATTGTGCGTCACAAAAATAATGGTTCGTCCTTCGGCATGAAGTTTCTGGAACAAGACCATGATCTCAAAAGAGGTTCGTGTATCCAAGTTACCCGTTGCCTCATCCGCCAAAACAACAGAAGGATTATTGACCAAAGCACGTGCGATGGCCACCCTCTGCATCTGACCACCCGACATCTGGTTGCTCATATGATCGAGACGATTTCCAAGTCCAACATCCTGTAGAGCCTTCACCGCACGGTCTCTCCTTTCTACACTACTAACCGAAGGATTATACATCAAGGGCAGTTCAACATTTTCCACGGCAGTTGTCTTTGTCAGCAAATTATAGTTCTGGAATACAAAACCGATTTTTCGATTGCGAAGAACCGCCCGTTCATCACGGCTCATTTCACCTACAGAATTCCCATCCAAAAGATAGGAGCCGGAAGTCGGTGTATCAAGGCATCCGAGTATATTCAACATCGTTGACTTTCCACTTCCAGACGTCCCCATGATAGTCACGAACTCTCCTTTCATGATATCGAAGGACACTCCTTTCAGTGCGTGCACCGTCTCGTTCCCAACGATAAAGTCACGATGGATATCTTTCAGAGAAATAACCGTTGCCATAAGTATTTATTTTTTCTTCTTTGAATGTGACGGCATAAAAGGAGATTTCTCTTTCTTCTCTACCTCGCCCTTCTCTCCAGCCACGTTGTGAGAATTCCTCTCCAACACCACCTTTGTACCCTCCTTTATCCCCGAAAGGATCTCAGTCCGACCTCCTGCTACCAGACCTACTTCAACAGCATGAGCAACAAAGCGATGATCTTCGCGTGTCCACAACTTATGAATACCCTTACAATCTACTATTTCATCCGACCCGTCTGTCCGTTCCAAACTTGTCGGATCGAACTTCAACGCCCTAGAAGGAACGCTTAGAACATTGTTTTTCTCCTGAGTAAAAATATTCACACTAGCCGTTAGTCCCGGTTTAAGTTTCAGCTGTGGATTCGGCGCACCAATAATCACCTCGTACGTTACCACATTATTGGTCGTTGTCGGTTCCTGTCTCACCTGTCTCACAATTCCCTCGAAAGTCTCATTCGGGAAAGCGTCAACCGTAAAACTGACACGCTGTCCTTCCCTTACATTACCTATATCGGCCTCATCAATATCCGCCACAACCTGCATATCCGTCAAGTCGTTAGCGATGACGAAGAGAGTTGGAGTACTGAAAGAAGACGCCACCGTCTGTCCTTCCTCCACCGAACGACTTAGCACGACTCCATCTATCGGAGAATAAATGGTTGCATAGCCTAGGTTTGTCTGAGCCTTGGATACTTCATTCTTTGCCACCTCATAATTACTTTTTGCCTTGTTGAAGCTGGCATATGCCGATTCATAGTCAACATCGGCAATCAGCTGCTTCTCGTGTAGATACTTCTGACGTTCATAATTCTTCTGCTCAATTTCATAATCAGATTTCGCTGCCGAAAGGTTGCTTTTTTTTGACTCCAAGTCAGACATAAGGTTCGTCTTATCGAGTTCAGCAATGACCTGACCTTTTTTTACTTCGCTATTGTAATCCACATACAAACGACTGACGATACCAGAGACCTGGGTACCCACCTCCACTTGAGAAACAGGTTCTACAGTCCCCGTAGCTGTAATAGAACTACTCATCGTTACTCTCTCCACCTCAACCATTTCATAAGTCACCTTTTCGGAATTCTTTTTCCCGAGGAACCACCACAAAGACAAACTCACCAAAGCAATGAGAACAATGGTGACAAGAACTTTTGTGACATTTGACGATTTCATATACCTCTTTTTTTATTAATATTACTTATACTAATTTATAGTAAAGGCTCTCCTGCATATAACCGCAACATGTTGATATTATAGACAGCCAAGTACTTTGCCTTAAGGAACTCCTCCTTAGCAGAAAGGAGCAAATCTCGTTGGGCAAGCAGATCTGTCGGATTTTTAAGTCCCACTTCATATTGTTGCTCGACAAGATTGTAGGAAGTACGTGCAGCGGAAAGCTTCTCTTTTGCTGCCAGATAACTCAACTGAGCCTTTTGTGCATCCAGCCAATAATTCTCAATCGTCCACAAAAGATTGTTTCGAGAATCCTCCAGATTCAATCTGCTATTCTCCAGATTCAGTTTTGCCCGTTCCAATGCCGACTTGTTCTGACGTCCACTGAGCAAAGGGAGATTGAAAGTCAGGCCCACAGAATTACTCCAATTATCCTTAAGTTGTTCACTCACACTCTGTGATGCCCTTGCCTCGTTAGCCGTACTGATTCCTGCTCCGACAGAAAGTGTTGGATAAAAGCCTGCACGTGCCACCTTAACAGAGGACTCTGCATTATATATTGCCAATTCGCTTGATTTGATCTCAGGACGATGTAATAATGCCAGACGATAAACATCCTTACATTCTGGCAAAGGAGAGAGTATCACTTTTTCATCATAATCCATCCCAGAGATAAAGAAATCATAATCCGGCTCAACATTTATCAACTGACACAATTCCAAGCGGTGGCTTCTAACCGCATTACGTGCTGAGATCAGAGTGTATTGTTGCGATGCATATTGTGATTGCATTTGGGCATATTCACTAACGGCAATTTGCCCTGCCTCGTACAAAATACGAGAACGCTCCATCTGTTTTGCGACAGTCTGTAACGAACTGTCATTCGTTAAGACATTTTCATCTCCATAAAGAATATCTATATACGTCCGCATGATATTCTCTATCAGTGTATTCTCACTCTGCTGCAAATTCAAATCTGCGACCCTCTTTTCGCGTTTGGCAATATCGATGTTAGATTGCCGTCCAGCATCGAAAAGCGTCCAATTAGCAGTCAGGTCATAACTTCCATTATAGTGATGGGAAGGATCGCCATACGGTCTGTTTGAATACCGTTGTGATGAACCTACTGACAAAGAAGGGAAATAAGCAGCTTGCGCTGATCTTTCATTAACAGAGGCGATATTCTGGGAAATGCGTCTTTGTCTGATTTCAACATTGTGAGACAGAGCATAGTCAATACATGATTGCAATGTCCAAACATCACGTTCTCCCTGAGCTGTCACCATATTACAAAGAAACAGCTCCACCGCCAATAAAACCAAAATCCTATCGCATTGTTTCCGAATTCCAGCTTGTATGATCTTCCTCATTCCTTTACCTATAAATTAATGCATCCTTACTATATTTTGTAGCTTACTTCCTCTTCTCCGCAAAAATAGATTTTTTTCTAAAAAAATGAGAGAGTTGACATTTACAACTCCCTCATTTTTCTGCTGTTATTCTAAATTCTATCTTCTCATCCCGCCGTGCTTGGTTTCGGTTCTTCTCCTGAGCAGAGATCATGAGAATTCTGCCACGAGCGACCTACATTATCTTCTATAGGTAAGAAAGACAGATTAGGCGTCCTTAAAGATTTCCTTGATTCCACCTATACTTCCCATCAGGTTAGTTGCCTCATAAGGAAGATAAACCGTTTTTGCCTGAGAACCTTTCGAAAGCTGTTCCATCATTGCGATGTACTTCTGTGCCAGAAGGTAGCTTGCCGGGTTTGTCTTTCCACCCAAAGCCTCAGCTATCTTCTCGATAGCCACAGCCTCTGCTTCTGCTTTTCTAATACGTGCCTGAGCTTCTCCTTCTGCCTTAAGAATTGCCGTTTGCTTAGCAGCTTCTGCCTTATTGATAAGCGAAGTTTTCTCTCCCTCTGACTGAAGAATTGCTGCGGACTTTTCTCCTTCACTTGTCAAGATTGTAGCACGTTTATTTCTTTCTGCCTGCATCTGTTTCTCCATAGCCTGTAATACGCTTTCAGGAGGGGTAATGTCTTGCAGTTCTACACGATTCACCTTGATGCCCCATTTATTGGTGGCATCGTCTAAGACAGCACGGAGTTTCGTATTGATCGTATCGCGAGACGTAAGTGTCTGATCCAGTTCCAATTCACCAATGATATTACGTAAAGTTGTCTGTGTTAATTTCTCAATGGCCATTGGCAGATTGCTGATCTCATAGACAGATTTGAACGGATCTACAATCTGGAAGTACAACAAAGCGTTGATCTGCGTTTGAACATTGTCTTTCGTGATTACGTTCTGTTTGTCAAAATCATACACCTGTTCACGTAGATCAATAAGAGACGTCGAAACATAGCGACCACGCACAAGCGAAACGACGCTTTTTGCCTTATCAATAAACGGTACGATGATGTTCACTCCAGGAGAAAGAGTAGCATGGTACTTTCCCAAACGCTCAATAATGCGCGTCTCGGACTGAGGAATAATCACAAGGGACTTTGCAATCAGAATGATTGCAAGCAAAACCAAAATAAGTACAGGTACCATTGTTGCAAAAATTTAAGGTTAAACTATAATGTCGTTTATATGTTCTTTTTCAACAGGCCTTATTGAGCCATGTCTTATTCTAAAAAGTTCAACATCAACTCATGTGGTTAAAAAAGGGTTAAGCCACTTTCTCAACGGTGACAATAATACTGTCACGTGAGAGGATTCGTACTCGAGTTCCCTTTTCAATACGCATAGCATCCTGACTTTGCGCTTTCCAATCATCACCATCCAGTTTGACTCTTCCAAATCCATTCAGTTCGATAGTCTCACTGACTTCTCCCACTCGACCTATGATTGCATCCGCATTCGAAACTTTCTGTTCACTCTTACGATAAAAATACTTGACAGCAACCGGTCGAATGACGAGCAAAGAAAGTACGGAAAAAACAGCGAATATTGCCAACTGTCCATAAAAAGAGATTCCGAATAAAACGGCAATCATTGAAACAAGAGCCCCAAGAGAGAAACAGACAATAAAAAACCCACCAGAGAAGAGTTCCATAACCAGGAACAATAACGTCATAGCAAGCCAAAAATGGAAAAGATGTGTAATTATGAAAGAAGTCATGTTGCCTTATTTTTCTCAAAGATAAGCTATTTCTACTGAGAAATGCAAATTCTTCAAAAAAACTATCTAAAATTTTCCGTTATAAATATGCTTAAGGTATTCTATCTCCTTATTTTACCCGGATTTTCTGGCCAATCTGTAAACTTGAATTCCTGCTACCGTTCAACTGTTGCAATTCCCGTACAGAGGTTCGGTACTTCTGAGCTATCGAATAATAGGTTTCTCCCTTCTGGACCGTATGATATGCTGCTGTACTCTTCTTTCCTATCGGCGACGTTTTCTGCTCTCCAAGACGAACTTTCAACCTCTGTCCAGGTCGAATTGCCGTTGTTGTCAAGCCGTTCCATTCTTCCAATTGAGTTATTGAGCATCCGTACCTCTGGGAGATAGAGTATAGTGTTTCACCCACTTTTACGATGTGAGTTTCAGTCTGGTCAAAAGAAGGAGTCCGCGGCTTTTCTTCCCTGGCGGAAACTTCGCTGCTTTCAGTACTTGTTCCTTTTTCAATGGATTTAGCTGTTGAAAATTCCATTCCCTTTTCGCTATCCTGGAAAGACCGCTGTAAGCTTTGCCTGTTCTGACTATAATCCTGAGATCCTGCAGGAATATCCTTCGGAACAGAATCAAGACTCTCCGACGTAACAGTCGTTTCTCCTGAAGAAGAAATAACGTAAGTTGTCACTGTTTGTCTTCGTTTTGCAGGAGGAGGATTCTCCGACTGACGATCTGAAGGCAACGACGTCATAAACTGATCTTTCTTAGCGTCGTAAACCACTTCGTAATCATCCTTCGTCGATTCTTTGGATGCTTGTTTCGTAACAGAATCAGAGCGACCCCCCCCATGTCGAATCTTCAGAGAACGCCCCACATAAAGTCGTGAAGAAGAGAGATTGTTCCACTGTTTAAGCTCCTCAACCGTGCAGCCGTATTGTCTGGCAATACTACTCAGAGTTTCTCCTTTACGTACTTTGTGTGTTCCGTAATTATCCAACTCTTTGTCAGAAGTCTTTTGTCTGCCAAGAGCAGAAGGGATTTCCTCGTCAGATGTGTCAAACTCACCACCATCATCCTGTGAATTCAATTCCATCATCGTAGATTTGAAAAAATCATCATCCAATTCCGAACGATTAAATCCGTTCGAACCAGTCTCACCAATCAGACGACGTGCCGTGACATAACGCGCAGCGTAGTATCGCTGAGCACTATTGTCAATAGAAATACCTTTGGAACATGCGGCATGAATAAAATCGAAGGTTCCGTCTCCATTATTACGCACTACGATACCCACATGACCCACATGGCCAGAACCTACCCGACTTCCATTAAAGAACACCAAATCGCCTGGTTGCCATTCCGAATGCATCACCGGCATTCCATAATTGGTCTGTCCGGCAGAACTGTGCACTAAATTATATCCAAGATGGCGATAACAATACGATGTAAAACCAGAGCAGTCAAAAGAATAAGGTCCCGTTGCGCCTCCCCGATAAGGACGTCCTAAATAATGGTGAGCATAAATCAGCAGAGAATCCACACTTCGGTCATCAGAATAGACCCCATGGTAAGCCGGCTTTCTGTCCTTCTTTTCGTCCTTTACTTGCTGAACCGATGAGTGTTGAACCTGCTCCTTTTCATGCTTCTTACGCGTACCAAACCATGCATAACTCTGTCCTGCAACAAACAAGAGAATTAAGAGAAGTCCTATTCGATATAGATTTGACACAACAAATGGTTTTTATGGGGTTTTACTGAGTACGTTATCGTTTCGCCAGGCCTTTTATCGTCTGACCCTACTGGAAAAAAGAACTTATTTCTCGTCTAAACGCGCTGTTTTCGCCCTTTCGCGATGAGCAAACTGCGGAATAGGAGTAGGAGGAATGTAATTGATATCACTCTCGGGGGTCAGCTTTTCTTCCTTGCGTCGATAATAATAGACCAAACCATATTTCTGGCACTCCATCAGACGTTTGTATGGTGGCAACATTGCAAAATGAGCCTCAACCTCGTTCCAAATCCGGAGAATGATAGCGTCTCCTTCTTTTCGCTTATCTGCCACACGTTGCAAATAGCGAGCCGTGCTCTGCTGATATATTTTCTGAGAGATCTTGTAATCCTTAAACTCCTCGTAGTGCACTTGAACCTTAGCAATACCAGGGTTATACATTGGAGCACCACCATTACGCATACGCTCGGTTTCCCCATCTATGAGAATCTGTCCCCACTTCAGGATGGCCGCTTCTGTCGAAAGATCTGGAACTGTAAAATCATCCGGTTTCAAATGGTAGAATACCTTATGTTCTCTCTTGATATCCTTACGCAGAACCGCAAGGTTCAGTACTTGAATAAAATGAGAAATATACAATCTAGCCACATGCGACTCATGTTGGTAGTTCTTATTCGCTGAAACTTGAGCGTCCAGAGCCTGTTGATACTGTGCCAGAGCTTTCTCAAAATCAGACAAATAGTTCTTGGCCTCATTGATCAGCGGATACGGTAACCGGAAATCACCGGCATCAATACGGGATTCGTTCTCCATGATAGCATTGCGCAGGGCCCTTACGCGTGCCTGATCTGTGTTGGGTAATCTTCTGTAAGGCATAAGTATAAAATTGTTGTTCCGATCAATGAATACATGCAATCGCTGTTCGAGGAAACGAAACGAAAAACCACCTTGTCATCCCATCACAGGGTCATGGCAAAGCATAATCCGGCTTCCTGCGAACAAAAGGAATGGGCAAGAGCCTATCCTTCCCTCGATCACAGAGTCCTGTTCATTAATCTTTGGGCGAGAGAAGCAAGCTGCGAGGTGCGTTCTGATCGATGTAGCTCGTCAAGGAGTTGGAGCGCCTTGTCGAGGTATTGGTCCATCCGCTGTTCGGTCAGAAATTTGACACCAGTCGCATCATATAAGGCCGTCACGGCAGCAATCTTCTCTTGCGGATTATAATCCGTTGCTGCCAGCCAGTGATTCAATTCGTTACGTTGCTGAAGATCAGCATAGCGCAAAGCATTGATCAATAAAAAAGTTTTCTTATTACAGAGGATATCTCCTCCAATCTGTTTTCCAAAAGTTTTTGCATCACCATACACATCCAAGAGATCATCCTTTAATTGGAATGCCAAGCCGATGTTAATGCCGAAATCATACAATCGGGAAGCGTCCTGATCATTTGCACCTCCGATTATGGCACCAATCTTCAACGCACCGGCCAGCAAGACAGCTGTTTTCAGCCGGATCATCTTCAGATATTCCTTCTCCGTAACATCGTTTCGATGTTCGAATTCCATATCATATTGTTGTCCTTCGCAGACTTCCAAAGCAGTCTGCGTAAAAACAGTCAGAGAGCGAGACAATTTATCTTCCGGCATCTTGGCAAAGAATTCGTACGCCTTTACAAGCATTGCATCGCCAGATAAGATTGCCACGTTTTCGTTCCATTTATTGTGGACAGTCGGTTTCCCCCTACGAATGGGAGCCTTGTCCATCACATCATCGTGCAACAGGGTAAAATTATGAAACACCTCAACTGCCAAAGCCGGCATCAAAGCACCTTCCACCTCTTCACAAAAGACATTGCATGCCATCAGAGTCAAGAGTGGCCGGAGGCGCTTTCCTCCCAAAGACAACACATACTCGACTGGAGCGTACAAGTCTTTTGGTTCTTTCGTCCAATCCATCTGACTCATGCGAGTTGCCACCAGTTCTTGTATTTCCGCAGTCGTCAACATATACGTTCAGTTAGTCGTCCTAAAAATTTCTTAGTCATCTTAAAGACACGGTCTATCAATCAAACCTATCCTCCTCACGATTAGGAACTCACGAAAATAAACAAAAAAAACTTTTTTGCGAAAACTATTTATCGACAATCCGCCTCTCCCCCTCTTCGCAATCCCCAACAGAAAAGCGAAGGACACCATTTCTTAAAAAAACAAAAATTCTTCGACACGTCTATAATGACGTTCAGTCAGCACAAAAAAAAAATCATATGACGAGTTAAAAAGACAAAAAGTAATTCACTGCGGAAACAAAAACTGGCACCATTTTTGGGAAAGTCAAGGAGAATCTTCTATTTTTGTGAAACAAAAAAACTACAGACCATGAGAATCTTCGCAACACCTATTCGGCTCTCAATACTGCTTGCTGCTATTATCATTTCCGTCAATACACATGCCGGCATGGTAGCAATCACCATCAACACCGATATGGAAACCGCCATCCTACGTCATGAAAAAGCCGGTGCCGTAGTACAGGTCATTCCATGTCAGGACGAGAACTACCCAACCACCATCCGCGCAAAATACAAGGACAAATCCGGAACTTTTCTTGTGACAGACGTTATTGCAAGTGGAGAAAACAATGTCAGCAAACAGGTAATTGTCTGCAAAAACGCAGATGCACTGCGAGGCCTTGCCACATGGTTCAACCAACAAGACAATTATTCGTTTGTTTCCGCAGACAAATGGAAAACCGAGGTAGATGGAGAATCTGTCGTTGTGTACTTTGAACCTGTTGACCTATATGGCGAAGGTATTATTATCGAGAAAGAACGATTCAAATAAGCAAAGACACACAATGTTCTTTTCCATCCCATTACCTGCAAAACCGGTGATGGGATTATTTATTTCCCATAGAGATGCCACACAAAAATGACAGATGAACAGAGAAAGCATATATTATCTATACTTTAACTATATTATATCTATGCTTTAACTATACTATATCTATGCTTTATGTATGCTTTAACTGTGCTTTGGCAGTGCTATGAATATGAAGAAGTAGAGGAAAAGGAATGGCGGAGCAACAGCGAACAGGAATCGGGGGCGGCAGGAGAGGAAAAGAAAAGGCAGAGACGTAGGGAAAGTTGAGGCAGAAAGAAAGGAATGGAAAGTGGCAAGAAAAGAAATGAAAGCAGGATGGGACGATGAGAAGTGAAAGACTGGGCTTATAGCCGCATTCTTAGTGGCAACTATCCTCTTTAGGATTTTTCTCCCTTACGACTGCGGCAGGTTCTTGAAATTCCTGCTCACAGATGTGACGTGGTACGGCTTTAACGTCTGTATCATAATAATCATAGTGGAACTGGCAATAAACAAATAGACAGACTTTTAACAACCGTTTATATAGACAACTTATTCAGTTAAGACGCTCACTCTCTAATTAAGGCAAGGATATGGAAAAATGGGTTTTATTCATTGTCGGTGCACTGACAGGAATCGTCCTCACGATAGGGGGCCTGTTCTATTACCACACGTCTGGAGAATTCAACACAGGCGAGGCGAGAAAGGATTCGACACTAAGCATGCAGAAACTGCCGCGCGGTGCCATCGTATTTGAGAAACCAGAACGAGCCTTTGAGGAGGAAACACTAAAAGTATCACGTACTGTTGCGAACCACACTGCACTCGTCACTGGAAAAGAAAAGGGGCAGGAATATCTGCTGACAAATGACGAGTCAAAATTCTATTACGATAATGAAATCATTATTGTCCCAAGAGAAAAAATGCTGCAACAAATCGGTGTATATCATGGCAGTATCAGCACTGTGCCTATCGTAAGAATCACAGGGAAAGACACTTCCTCAAGGATACAACAAAACGAAATCCTCAAGTAATAATCTTTTCCTCGTTCCACCTTCACACGAAAAGGCGTTAAAAGTTATCAGCAAGCGAAAAGTCCAGTTGTTTTTTCTCAAGATTAGTTTTGCTGACACGCACGGTGATCGGGTCGCCCAGTTGGAACTTGCGATGACGACGTTTGCCGACGAGACAATAATTTTTCTCATCCAAGACGTAATAATCGTCGCCTAATTCCCGTACAGGAATCATTCCCTCGCACTTATTCTCGTTGATTTCGACATACACTCCCCATTCTGTAATACCCGAAATGACTCCGTCAAATACTCGTCCTATCTGGCCGGACATAAATTCCACCTGCTTGTATTTAATAGATGCACGCTCTGCGCTAGCAGCCAACTGTTCCATGGCTGAACAATGATCACAAAGTTCCTCGCATTCATTCGCACTTACCGACTTTCCTCCCTGCAAATAACGTTCGAGCAGACGATGAACCATCATATCAGGATAGCGGCGGATAGGAGAAGTGAAATGGGTGTAGAAGTCAAATGCCAACCCATAGTGACCTATGTTTGTGGTCGTATAAATTGCTTTTGCCATTGAACGCACTGCAACACTTTGGACCAAATTCGCTTCCGGTTTGCCGTCAACCTGAGCAAGCAAATCATTAAGAGAGCCTGATATGTCTGACGCTTTCCCTGTTGTCTTCAGACGATATCCAAACTTCCGCACAAAATCCGAAAAGGTCTTAAACTTCTGCGGGTCAGGAGAGTCATGCACACGATAGACAAAGGTTTTTGCCTTTTGTCCCTTGCCCGGTTTGCCGATATGAGTTGCCACCGTACGATTAGCAAGAAGCATGAACTCCTCAATGAGTTTGTTTGCATCCTTTGATTCCTTAAAATAAACGGAAAGAGGTTTTCCTTTTTCATCTATTTCGAAACGGACTTCCGAACTCTCAAAAGAAATAGCGCCGTTACGAAAACGTCTTTCGCGCAGTTTTTTTGCGAGAGCATCTAGTTGCAGGATTTCGTGTCTCATATCCCCCTCTGCTCCTTCAATAATTTCCTGCGCCTCTTCGTAAGCGAACCGACGGTCAGAACGAATGACGGTACGACAGATCTCGTATTGCTGCACATTTGCCTCATCATCCAATTCGAAAACCACAGAGAATGCCAACTTCTCTTCGTTCGGCCGCAAAGAACAAAGTTCGTTGCAGAGATGTTCGGGCAACATAGGAATCGTACGATCTACGAGATAGACAGACGTAGCACGTCGCTGAGCCTCTTCATCAATAGGAGATCCTGGCGTCACATAATGTGTCACGTCGGCAATATGCACACCCACTTCCCAATGTCCATTATCCAGTCTTTGGATGGAGAGAGCATCATCGAAATCCTTTGCATCCCGAGGGTCGATAGTAAAAGTCGGCACAGAACGCATATCCCGACGTTTTGAGAACTCCTCTGGCGTAAGATCATCTTTGATTCGGTCCGCCGCCAATTCCAAAGCTTCCGGATATTTATAAGGGAGCCCAAATTCCGCCAGGATGGCATGCATCTCCGTATTGTTGTCACCTACGTTTCCGAGAATATCTACGACTTCTCCTATGGGATTTCGGTCACTAATGCCCCACTCTACAATACGAACAATGGCCTTTTGTCCATCCTTTCCACCGTGAAGATTATCTACAGGGATGAAAATGTCGTTAGTCAGAATCTTGTTATCAACACGCAAGAAAGCATAGTTACGTGCGACCTGCAATACTCCGACAAAAGTATCCTGAGCGCGTTTGAGAATCTCTACTACTTCTCCCTCCGGTTCATGTCCGGGAGGCAACGCATAAAGGAAAACGCGCACTCGGTCATTGTTGAGAGCATGGCGCAATCTTCGTTCAGCAATGAATACAGGACTGCCACCATCATCGGGCAGAAGGTATGTTTTCCCGTTGGAACGACGATCAACAACTCCTTCGATGTATCCACTTCTGACATTTAGTTTAAAGCGATTCGGTTCAACCTCGTCTACCACTTCCTGCAGGACCAATCCATCCAAAACGGAAGCCAGCAACTGCCGTTCTCCAGTAGTATGCAAAGCCAGCGCCGAAGCCAGTTGGCGGGGATTGAAAATCTTCTTGGGGTTTTCCTGCAGGACATCCATCAGACTCTGTGTCAACTGTTTTTTATTTAGTCGCTTTGCATTCTTCGTCTTCTGGAAGTTTACCGGACGGACGGAATGAGATCTGTCCGCACTGCGTTTCGTATCTTTTCGTTTCATAATGCCCTGTTTTCTTATCAAGTTAAAACCTTATTATTCATGTATGATGTGGTTTTACAAATATAGGAATAAAGAGAAGCGAACTCCAACAGAAAACCCTTTTTTCGTCATGACGGCATCCCAGTGTTATTTCCCAAGTTTTTCGCTAGATCTGAATAGCGTTTTTTCTTTTGTAAAACGAAATAAAAGAAGTATATTTGCTTGCTAAAAATCAAATTTTTGAACGAAATATTCGAATCATGAGCGAAGAGAAGAAGGAGCAGGAATACGGAGCCAACAGCATTCAAGTCTTAGAGGGTCTAGAAGCCGTACGCAAACGCCCTGCGATGTATATTGGCGACATTGGCATTAAGGGACTTCATCATTTGGTTTCAGAAGTGGTGGATAATTCCATAGATGAAGCCATGGCTGGTTTCTGCAAGAATATCTCCGTAACAATTAATCCCGATAATTCCATTACCGTATCCGATGACGGACGAGGCATTCCGGTTGGCATGCATGAAAAAGAAAAGCGTTCGGCTCTGGAGGTTGTCATGACGGTATTGCATGCCGGAGGAAAATTCAACAAGAACAGTTACAAGGTCAGTGGCGGTCTTCATGGTGTCGGTGTTTCATGCGTCAATGCGCTCTCGGACCACATGCGTGTAGAAGTATGCCGAGACGGGAAACGATGGATGCAGGAATATTCAAAAGGAACGCCTCTATCCCCTGTAACAGAAATCGGGACTGCTGACCACACTGGAACAACGGTCACCTTCCATCCAGACCGCACCATTTTCAAAGACTATGTCTACCATTATGACCAGTTAGCAAGTCGTCTGCGAGAACTGGCCTATCTTAATGCCGGCATCCGGATCAAGCTAACAGACCTGAGAGACGGCCAGGAGAATGAACAGGAGACGAATGAGAGCAAGACGGGCAAAAAAGAAGAGGAATTTTTCTCAACTAACGGACTGAGTGAATTCGTTGCCTATATAGACGAAAACAGAGAACGATTGATTCCTCAGGTTATCCACATCAACACAGACAAATACGGAACACCAGTTGAAGTGGCTATGATATATAACACGTCATACAGCGAGAACCTGCATTCCTTTGTCAACAACATCAACACCATTGAACACGGAACGCACGTGGCAGGTTTCCGAACAGCACTGACACGTACCCTAAAGAAATATGCTGACGACCATAAAATGCTTGAGAAAGCCAAGGTTGAAATCAGTGGCGATGACTTCCGCGAAGGCTTGACCGCCGTTATTTCCGTAAAAGTGGCAGAGCCACAATTCGAAGGGCAGACAAAAACAAAACTTGGGAATGACGAGGTCAAGGGAATAGTAGATAAGGCGGTCGGTGAGGCCTTGACAAACTATCTCGAAGAGCACCCAACCGAGGCTAAAAGAATTGTCGAGAAAGTCGTATTGGCAGCCTCTGCACGTCTGGCAGCACGGAAAGCACGCGAAAGCATACAGAGAAAGTCACCGCTCTCAGGAGGAGGACTTCCTGGAAAACTTGCAGACTGCACAACAAAGGATCCAGCAGAAGCCGAGATTTTCCTTGTGGAGGGAGATTCGGCAGGCGGAACCGCCAAGCAAGGTCGTGACCGAATGTTCCAAGCCATTCTGCCTTTACGCGGTAAGATCCTAAATGTAGAGAAAGCCCTTCAGCATAAAGTATTAGAGAGCGAACAGATTCGCAACATATACACCGCTTTGGGCGTAACCATCGGAACAGAAGAAGACTCGATGGCGCTAAACGATTCCAAATTACGTTATCACAAGATAATCGTCATGACCGATGCCGATGTGGACGGAAGCCACATAGCCACACTTATCATGACGTTCTTCTTTCGCCATATGAAGGACCTGATTGAAAAGGGGTACCTCTATATTGCCACTCCACCGCTGTATCTCTGCAAGAAAGGCAACAAACAAGAATACTGCTGGACAGAAGAGCAACGAATGTCATTCATTGAACAGAACGGAGATGGTTCGACCGTTCAGAGATACAAGGGTCTGGGAGAAATGAACAAAGAACAGTTGTGGGAGACGACAATGAATCCAGAGAATCGGACTTTAAAACAAGTAACTATTGAAGATGCCGCATCTGCAGACCGCATTTTCTCGATGTTGATGGGAGATGATGTCGAACCGAGACGAGTATTCATTGAGGAAAATGCCCGATACGCAAATATTGATGCCTAATAAGGTTACAACCATTATCGATATTATATTCATTACTAATACTTAAAACACAATGAATCTATTCTTCAAAAAACTCTTCGGAAAGCTTACGAAGACGGAAAAATTCGAGAAGGAGGAAGGACGCCTGCTAGCCGCATACAAGAGGTATTGCGACGTACAGACATCAGCAGAACTAAAGGAGTACACAGAACTCTTCCACATCGTAAAATCCGCAGCATTCCAAGAGAAGAAAAAGACATTGCAAAATCGCAAATTCTCCGACACAGAAGAATATCGCGATGCTCGCAAGTACGAAAAACTTGAGAACAATGCCGACGTAAAGCAATATTTTCAAACGTTGGTCAGTCCATCACTCAAGGAATACCTTGAATTTAAAAAGACTCCTGATTATGAAAAACTCGGGGATCCCAACATCTGGAAAACAGATGAACGGCTGAGCCAATTCAAGGCATATGAAAAGTCGGCAGAATTTAAAAATTTCGAACGATTGAACGGCTCATATATCATCAAAGAATATGAGAAACTTCGTAATATTGTTACAACTGATGAATTCAAACAGAGAAAGGCTTTCTGGGAAAATAAAGATCGATGGAAAACCACAGAAGAGTACAAGCAGGAACAAAGATTCTATGAGCTCCAACGTACGGAAAGCATTTTATTCTATGAAAAAACAAACCCTAAAGAGTTCCAAAAACTAGACGAGTGGAAACTAACTTTTGAGGATACGTTTGATGGTAATACACTATCCAATCAATGGAGTCAAGGCAACTATCACAGAGCACAGTCTCTTAAACGAATCTACTCATTAGCAAACGAAAAACAAGCCACCACAGATGGGTCCAACGTACAGGTAACGAACAGCACGATGAATATCAATACGTTATCTGAACGCGTTAAGGGGCTTACATGGGATCCATCAAAAGGCTTTTTCAGTAAAGAATTCGCATTTACGTCAGGCGCCGTGAATACCGGAGACTTTTTCCAACAACGTTACGGGAAAATACAGGCAAAGATTCGCATTGTAAACAAGAAAAGTGATGTAAGCCATGCCTTTTGGCTCGGTACAGACGGAAAACTACCGCACATCAACATTTTCGCCTATAACGGAAAAGAAATCAGTGTTGGTCTCTGCACCTTACAAGGTAACGAAGTAAAAAAAGACCGCGATGTAATAAAAGGCATCTCTGCTGAGAACTATTACGTCTATACTTTGGAATGGACTCCGCAGGAAATCGTCTGGAAAGTCAACAATATTACAGTAAAGAAAGTCAAGAATAACATATCAAGCGCAATGTATTTGGCTTTCAATTCCTTCATCGGTCCAAACAATGAAGGAGGAAATGCCACAATGCAAGTTGAGTGGGTAAAAGCATATCTCCCTAAATCCATGGTAACAATCAAACACTAAATTTCTGACTGAGAAGACCGAGGTATGACAAACGAGGAAATCCGACAGTTACTACAGGACGAGGCGAAAGCCGTTCTTTCGCTTCCCATTACAGATCAATATCAAAAAGCTATTGATCTGATTGTAGAACAAGTCAACCATAAGGGGGGGAAACTCGTAGCGAGCGGAATGGGCAAAGCAGGACAGATAGCCATGAACATTTCCACCACTTTCAGTTCCACCGGAACGCCTTCTGTATTTCTACACCCTAGCGAAGCCCAACATGGAGATCTTGGCCTACTTCAAAAAAACGACATACTACTTGTTGTTTCCAACTCGGGAAAGACACGTGAAATAATCGAGTTAATACAATTGGCACGTGGATTGAAACCAGATATTAAATTTATTCTGATCACAGGTAACCCGAATGGCGAATTGGTAAAAGATGCCGATGCAGTACTCCTTACCGGCAATCCTCCCGAAGTCTGTGCGTTAGGACTTGCCCCAACAACATCAACAACCATGATGACAGTCATAGGAGACATCCTTGTTGTCGGGACAATGAAACAAATTCATTTTTCTTATGAAGAGTATGCCAAACGTCACCACGGAGGGTATCTTGGGCAAAAGTCAAGGGAGAATAGTCAGAAATAAATCGGACAAAACCTATTAAAAACAAGAGTCAGGCTGATCAGGGAAATGATCAGCCTGTTTTATTTATTTCGAGTTCTTCGTTTCTATCCCTTTCTGAAAAATCTGTTCATATGCGCCTGAAGTAGCAAGTAATTCGATTGCCTTTTGATAGATTTCGGAGTACTCGTTATGGACACGATAAAAACCTTCTTCTCCATATAATCTTCTTGCAAAAAAGGACTTAAGATTATTTTCAATCAAACGTCGAGAACGAAGAAACGAATATTCGTCATATTTCAGTTCCTCTTGTTCTCCTGCCTCAACAAGGCCTTTGAGAATATCATCTGGAATCACAAAATCTCTTAAAAAGTCAGAAACAAGAGGGTATTTACTTTTCCATATCTTTTCATTCTTATCTACAATCTGCGCTGAATATGATTGAAGGATGCCTCCACCAATCAATTTAGAAAGATAGATGGAAGTTTCTGAAGTGTCAATAGGGACATAATAATCCGGCATTATACCGCCTCCTCCATAGACGATCCGACCCATCTTCAATGTTTTATATTTCAAGGAATCTGGGAAATGAATACTGTCAGCTGAAGTGAGTTCACCTCGATTATAACGATCAATGGCGTCCTGTTTGTATTTCTGCAGTCCCTCTTTATACGGACGTTGAATGCAACGCCCTGACGGTATATAGTATCGGGCAACAGTCAATCTCATCTCTGCTCCATCACTCAAAGGAATCGGCTGCTGAACCAACCCTTTCCCAAAAGTACGGCGTCCTACAATGACTGCTCTGTCAAGATCCTGCATTGAACCCGCAAGAATTTCGGCAGCAGAAGCTGTGGACCCATCCACCAAAAAAACGATGCGACCTTTTGTAAACATGCCCCCGTGGCTTGCCGAATAGGTCTTAGATATGTGTCTTCCTTTTGTAATAAGTACATTCGTGTTTTCGTCAATGAAATCATCGGCAATATCTATCGCTTGATTCAGATAACCTCCACCATTAGATTCAAGGTCAAAAACAAGATCTGTCATACCCTCCCTTTGAAGTTTTCTCATGGCCTGTTTGAACTCCTCGTATGTTGTTTCTGAAAAACGAACTAATTTAATATACCCTACTGTAGGAGAAACCATAAACGAAGCCGCCACACTATAAAGAGGAATCTTATCACGAACAATACGGAAAGTAAGCAATTCACGCTGTCCGCTTCGCTTAACCCTAACCGTAACTGCGGTTCCTTTCTTCCCTCTCAGCCGTTTCATTACATCAACAGAACTCATCTTTACACCCGCAATTATCGAGTCATCGACCATCACTATACGGTCTCCGGCAAGGAGTCCCACTCTCTCTGACGGACCTCCAGGGATGACAGCCTCAACATGCAAGGTATCCTTAAGCATAATAAACTGTACACCTATTCCCTCAAAATTACCGACCAAAGGCTCATTGGCCTTTGCCTTCTCATCCTTATTAATATAAACTGAATGAGGGTCAAGATTTTCGAGCATTCCGATGATGGCATTTTCCGTCACCTTGTCTTCGTTTACAGTGTCAACATACATGCCGATAATCTTACCCCTTGCTTCCCAGAAACGCTGCAATTGTCGTGCGTCAGACGTACGGTCGGACCAAACGTATACACTAATCAGCAAGAATAATAATACCGCTAATTTCCTTTTCATTCTCCTATCTATTTCTTTCCTACCGGATGGGATTCTTTATAGATTTACTTGCAGAGATCCAAGACAGTACGGGAGCCTTCCGTATTTAACTTGACGTAAGAACCGAAAACCTCCCCTTTATTACGGTGCAGGTTAGTGTTAACCTTATCCAGGTCTAAAGGTTCACTTGTTAATTCGCTCAAAGTCGTAGGAAGTCCAATGCTATGAAAGAAGATTTTTAATCGTTCAATCCCCTCTCTCGCCATAGCACCAGGATCGGCTGACGAACGAACACCCCACACACGTTCTGCCATTTGCGCAATTTTCTCAGGATTGGTCCGCGCAGCAAATGACAGCCATGCCGGATAGACTACAGAAAGACCAGCTCCATGAGCAATATTAGACTGTATTGCACTTAATTCATGTTCAATAAAATGCGACCCCCAATCCTCTTCACGCCCTACTCCACACATTCCGATATGCGCCTGTGTTCCTGCCCACATGATATTAGCACGAGCTCCGTAATCTTTCGGATTATTCATGACACGAGGTGCCATTTCTATAATAGAAAGTAACAGAGCCTCACAAAGACGATCTGTCAGACTCACGTCTTTCGTGTTTGAAAAATATCGTTCCATGATATGTGCCATCATATCAGAAATACCACAGGCCGTCTGGAAAGGTGGGAGAGTTATCGTCAACTCTGGATTCATAATAGAAAAAACGGGTCTCAACAATTCTGGCTGCCGTATTGAAAGCTTTTGTTGTGCCTGTTCATCCGTAATAACAGAGTTCCCTGATCCTTCACTTCCAGCAGCGGGGATAGTCAAGACATCCGCCACCTTTAATGCTTTTGTTGGAGTGGATTTTCCAATATAAAAGTCCCAAAAATCACCCTCGTAATAGTAACCTACCGCAATTGCCTTGGCAGTGTCAATAACCGAACCTCCTCCCAAAGCCAAAAGTAGATCAGGATGTTCCTGTCGAGCCAAAGAAATTCCCTCACGAACTTTTAACGTCTCAGGATTGGCTTGCACCCCAGACAACTCAACATACGACAAATGTTCCTCGTCCAATACCTGTTTCACACGGTCCAACAAGCCACTTCGGACGGCAGAACCTTTGCCATAGACAATCATCACCTTATGAGCACCATACTTAACGGCCAGTTTCCCCGTTTGGTTTTCCGCCCCACGTCCAAAAACGAATTCAGTAGGGCTATAATAACTAAAATTTTCCATCTTGTTTTATGAATTATATATGATGTAAAGATACTAATTATATCGTATGTCTATTCCCGTCTGAGAAAAGAGCCATATCTTCCTTCTCCTCCATCCTCCTCCGCGTCACTGAACTGTCAAATAAACCGCAGTTCTCTGCCAGAATTCCGTCGTCAGATCCGGAAGTTTTCTCAAATCATCAAGAGAAGAAACATGTCCGTGATTCCTTCTATATTCAAAAATGGATTGTGCTTGTCTGTATGAAATATAAGGGTGGCGACACATCTGTTCAATGGATGCCCTATTAACATTGATTCGACGCACTTGTGATGAATCCACAATCATACGAGAGCGCAAATATTCTACATAGTGTTTATTTGCCCAAGGGATAGCCTCATAAAGTTGTTCTGATGAAACATACCCTCCCAGGGTTTCCCCATAGTAAACTATCTGACGAGCCACCACTGGCTTCATAATTTTCTGTAACGAAAGTGTGTCCAGCTTATTCAGTTCTATTCGGGTTGAGACCTCTTTTTTTTGATTCTCAATCTTTTCCGTTTCATCCTTTGTCAGTGAGTTTGATGAAATCACAATATAAGGGCGAAGAGAGGCAAACAAAGTAGAAGATAGCCCATAAATTCTCGAAAAATCTTCTGCCTTGCGAAAACGACCTCCTTTCTGCCGATATAGCATCACATTATGCGCCTGCCATGGGAGGAGCCCTAAACGAATAAACGAAGCAGAATCCAATTTGTTCGGGTCAAACAGGAAACGTTCTATTTTGACCGGTTCTTTCCTATCTTGATTACCTACATACGACTTCGAATCATATTTTAACCTGTTTCGATTAATTTTATCCTTATGTATGCTTTGAGACAATAAATCTGTCTGTTTACTATAGTTTTCGTTCACAAGCACAAGGTCGGAGGTCCGCACATCCGTTCGGAAATAGAAAAAATCAATGACAATCAACAACAAAAGCAAGACAAATAAAACCAACATCGTCATGCGTTGAGTCGAAGAAAAGCGAAAAAAGTCTCCCCACATAGCCTTAATTATTGGTATACCTTTTACAAATATAGAGGAATATTGTTCTTGTATTACAACTTTTGATTCTAACCACAAAGTATGTCAGGGACTGTTTTTCTAAGAATGAAAAGAACTTTGGGATGTAACCTCACTGAAAAAAATATACCTATCTTTGCGAGAAGAGACGAAATGTCAAAACCATGAACAAGATTTATCTTATTGGCTATATGGGATGTGGCAAAACCACCATTGGTCGTCTGCTGGCGAAACAGATAGGATGGTCCTTTGTTGACATGGACACGTACATTGAGAACCGACATCAAGAAACCATCAGCGAATTATTTGCCAAACAGGGAGAAAGTTTTTTTCGAAAAGCAGAACATACTTCATTAGAAGAAATCTCAAAATCAGAAAATATCGTCGTTTCTACAGGAGGAGGAACCCCATGTTTTTTTGACAATATTGACCTGATGAACCGAACTGGATTAAGTTTCTACATTTATATGAGTCCAAAGGCATTGTCCATTCGTTTGGAAAGCAATACGAAGAACAGGCCTCTTCTACGGGATAAGAAAGGGAAATCTTTGGAATGCTTTATCGAGGCACAACTATCTCAAAGACAACCTTTTTATGAAAAAGCCCTCTATAGGGTAAACAATGAGAGAGAACACCCACAAGCTACCGTGGAGGAGATTATCAATATACTTAAAAATAATATATGGACAATGGTAAAATCTGAGTGCTGAAGAAATTGTCCATTACCCGCATTTAAACGAATACAGATAATTTGCAATGACATTAAACTGGTTTTTCCAGGCCTCTAAACTGACTGAAATAAAACTAAAACGACATAGATATGACAGCTTCAGAAAAACAAGTAGCAGAATGTCTGCTAAAAATCAAAGCAATAAAACTACAGCCAAACAATCCATTCACATGGGCATCCGGATGGCACTCCCCTATCTATTGCGACAATAGAAAAACCCTCTCTTATCCTGAAATTCGAACACTTATCCGCGACGCTTTTGTAGATAAAATCAAGAAAAACTATCCCCAAACGGAACTGATTGCCGGAGTAGCCACAGGTGCCATCGCACAAGGTGCTCTTGTAGCGCAAAGCCTTGGCCTTCCCTTCGTCTATGTTCGCAGTAGTCCCAAAGATCATGGACTAGGGAATCTTATTGAAGGTGACTTGAAAAAAAATCAAAAAACCGTCATCATCGAAGACCTTATTTCTACTGGAGGAAGCAGTCTCAAGGCAGCAGAAGCCCTAAGATCATCAGAAGCTGATGTTTTGGGCATGGTGGCCATCTTTACATATGGATTCCACGTTTCAGAAAAAGCGTTTAAAGAACACTCGATTAATCTTACAACACTCTCGAACTACAATGTTTTAATTGAAACTGCACTTTCTGAAGGATATATCTCAGAATCCGATGTTGAAAAACTGAAAGAATGGAGAAAATCCCCTGACTCTTGGGGTAAATAGAATCGAAAAAATATGGAAGAATACACCAGTGATGTAAAGATTATCGCTGCGAACGATGTCAACGTCTTCGCCAAACTTAGCAATCTCGAAAATCTGCAACAATACAAAGACCTTATACCCGAAACAAGTGGAATAAGGGATTTGAAAAGCGATCGAGATACAGTTAGTTTCAACATTAATCCTGTTGGAGAAATAAAATTATCCATCATAGAAAGGGAACCCAATAGAACCATTAAATTTGGGGTAATGCAGTCTCCCATTGCCGCAAACTTTTGGATACAGTTGCTCAAGACGAACGAGAAAGAGACAAAACTTCGATTAACTCTAAAAGCAGATCTCCCATTCATGATTAAAGTAATGGTCGGTTCCAAGATACAAGACGGCATCAACCGTTTTGCCGATTTATTGGCTCAATTACCATATGAACCATAGAAAATTTGTAAAAAGTCAAAACCAAAAGGCATAAAAATGGCAGAAATGAAACTTTGGGACAAGGGACATCCCGTTGATAAAGACATTGAAAAATACACTGTCGGAAAGGACCGAGAAATGGATCTTTTTCTTGCCAAATCCGACGTGACAGGCTCAATGGCTCATATTACCATGCTAGAAAGCGTAGGTCTGCTAAAAAAGGATGAATTAGATTGCCTGCTAAAAGAATTGAGAACTATCTACCGGGAAATTGAGAAAGGATCCTTCTCCATCGAACCAAATGTAGAAGACATCCACTCTCAAGTTGAATTGATGTTGACACGCAAACTTGGTGACCTTGGCAAGAAGATTCATAGTGGACGATCTCGCAATGATCAAGTGCTAGTGGACTTAAAATTATTTACCCGGAGGAAAATATTCGAATTAGCAAAAGCGGTCAATAGTTTGTTTCTTACTTTAGAAGAACAATCAGAAAAATACAAGAATGTCCTTATGCCCGGCTATACACACCTGCAAGTCGCGATGCCTTCGTCTTTCGGTCTATGGTTTGGTGCCTACGCAGAATCCCTGACAGACGACATACAGCTCTTGCTTGCCGCTTGGAAAATTTGCAACCGGAACCCTCTAGGGAGTGCTGCGGGCTATGGCTCTTCCTTTCCCCTAAACCGCCAAATGACTAGTGATCTATTAGGTTTTGATGGTCTAAACTATAATGTTGTCTATGCCCAAATGGGACGAGGTAAAATGGAACGCTGCGTAGCCTATGCTATTGCCTCAATTGCCAACACTATAGCCAAACTGGCTTTTGACGCATGTCTCTTCTCTAGTCAAAACTTTGGGTTTGTAAGACTTGCGGATGAATACACAACAGGATCATCCATCATGCCTCACAAAAAGAACCCCGATGTCTTCGAACTGACTCGCGCCAAATGTAACAGACTACAAAGTTTACCAAGCGATATCCTACTTATCACGAACAATCTCCCGTCTGGATACTTCCGCGACCTACAAATTATTAAAGAACTTTTCTTGCCAGCTTTCGACGAATTAATTTCAGTCTTGACGATGACACAACACATGATGAAGGACATCAAGGTTAATGAAAATATTCTTGAAGACAAACGCTATGATTCTATGTTCTCAGTAGAAGAAGTCAATCGTCTGGTTAGCGAAGAGGGAATGCCATTCCGCGATGCCTATAAAAAAGTAGGTCTTGAGATCGAGGACGGTCGGTTTTGTCCAAACAAGAACATCCAACATTCTCATGAAGGCAGCATCGGGAATCTGTGTACTGAACAGGTCAAGTCATACATGAAACAGATTCTGAATGAATTCTCTTTCGAACGAGCCTTCTCTGCGGAGCAGAAACTCGTTCAAGGAGAAGATTAAGACATGTTCAATCGCATCAGACACTCCGAAATCCTCCTGAATGGCATCAAACTGATATCTGCCTCTTCTCTTAGCCAACTTGTTGCCGTTCTCGCATATCCCTTCATCACCCGTCTATATGATCCGAGTTCTCTAGGGCAACTGAGCCTCTTTCTCGCTTTGGTAGGACTTGGCTGCATTCTTGCATCTGCTCAATATGAAAATGCCATCATGATTGAAACGGACAGCAGAAATGCAGCAACCGTAGTAGACATTTGTTTTCTTCTTGCTATAATCACAAGTTTTCTCATCTTCGTCATCTCCTATTCTTTTTTCTTGTTTCTGGGAGATGACTATTGTTTTCTGCTTCTCGTCGCTCCGCTCACACTATTATCATCAACAGGATGGGTCTATTCGTTTTGGTGCAATCGCAATAACCATTTTGGCCACTCTGCTGCATATACAGCCATACAAAGTCTTGTTTCTTCTGGCATGAAGATAACTTTGGGGTTGTTTCATCTTCAAAAATGGGGGCTCATACTCGCCACCTTCGTTGGACAGATTGTCGGTCTTTTCAGTATCATCTTTTACCGCCCAAAGAAAAACGCACATCTTTTCCAATTCTCATTCAACAGAATGCAGATCCTTGCCCACAAACACATCAACTTCCCAAAATATACTCTTCTTCACCGATTATTGAATACCGTTGTAAATAATCTGCCTATTCTTGTTTTACCTTTAGCCTTTGACATGGCAGATATCGGTTTTTTTGCTTTGGCCATAAACGTTAGTTTGAAACCAGTTCTGTCGTTTGCACGCTTAGCAAACCAAGTTCTGTTTCATCGTATCGGAAGAAATCATCGTAACGGTATCAAAAGTTATCGACAATTGTTGCTCTTCTTTCTGAAGATATTACGTATTGCCATTCCTCTATTACTTATTATCTACATTATTCTGCCTCACACGACAATATTCATCTTTGGAGACGGATGGCAGAAAACCGGACAATTATTACAAATAATATTACCGTGGATTCTGGCATCATTTCTAGCCCAAACTCTTAATTTCATTCCATTTGTCTTTTCCAAACAACGAGAGGCTTTTATATTCGAGATTATCGGAACACTGCTTCAATGTTGCATTCTAATCTTTGGCCTTCATTTAGAAAACTTGACCCTTGCCATCACTCTTCTTTCTTGCACAAATACAATATTTTATATTAGCCAAATTTGGTGGTACTTCTATTTGCTGAAGAACAACTAGACATTCTTCGCAGTTTGTTTGCGTATTTTACGACATGCATAACGGCAATAGGACATCTCACAAATTCCAGCAAAAGTCATAGCAAAAGCGACAGCAAGAACTTCATAGTTAGGCAGAATTCGATCAAAGACCGAAGCCAGGATAAGATACCCGAAAAGACAGGTTATGAGAGAGACAATCTGCGTCATCGTTACATACGAGTAATGGTTCTCAGGAACAAAGATAAACTGCTGAAATGCAGCGGAAAGCAGAGATGCGTAAACCGTAAAACTAAGAACCACAGCAACAGGGTAAGCCAAGAGCATTTCATGTCCACCCAGTATCCAAACAACAGGATAACCCAAAAAAAGAATGCCACATATGACAGCGAAAGATACATACCTCTCATATCGCAGAACACGGTATATGCGAGACGAATTTGTATTCTCCATGATTTCTGGAAACAGAACAGTATTAATACTTTGTGTGAAATTCTTGACTATAGTAACAAGCTTATTTCCCAAATCGAAAATAGAAACCTCAGTCATACCAATGAAGACACCGACAAGTACACTGAGAGTACTAGTCTTAAGCTGACCAAAAAAATATGCCCCGAAAAAAGGCAGACACTCTCTGACTTCTTCTTTCAATCCTTCGACCGTCACTCGTACTGGACGGAGTCCTTCTCCAACAAAGAGCCAAAATAAAGACCAGAGCGAAGTGGACATGAGGGATATTGAAGTAATGCACATGTAGGTAACATTATCATCTGGTCCTTTAATAAACAGGAAAACGGCAGGAATCATCAATAAGCGAAAAATGATTGTCGTAACACTAGTAATACGCAACTTTTTTATAGCTTGGTAAAACCACTGAACATTGAAGAGTTCCGCAAATAACATTCCGAAAGAGAAAAAAAACAGTTTTTTATGCTGAGACAATAAAGGACTTACATAAATCGTCACGATAAATGGTATGGAAACAAGCAGAAACACACACACTTTGATTGTCAACACCTCCATCAATACTCGACTCTGTCGGGTTCTATCTCCTTGACACTCAACAATGCGCTTAGCCGGTGGTATATCCAGCCCAAATGAAATAATCTGGACAGCATAGCATGCGATTGCTTGGGCAAAAACAAAATATCCATAACTGTCTGCTCCAATACGTCGAATGACGAAAGGATATAAAACAATTCCAATAAGTGGACTAATAAAATTCACCAATGAAATCCAAGCATAGTTTTCTAGCACCCCTGTTCGTTGCAAACCCCCTATAAATCGTCCAACTCTCTCAAACAACTGCATTTGACAAAATGTTTCTTTCTTTTATCCTATTTACCAACGTGATAAAATTCGCTCCAGTGGGATATTTCCTATTTTAGCTGCCGTCTCTGGAAAACCACTAACATACATCTCATCAATAGCTGGAGAATAAATTTTTTTTGCTTTAGATAGCATCAACAAATCAAGAATTGACTTTCCATACGTAGCAAAAGAGGCTCCTTTGATTGTGTCTTCATGCGCACCCTTCCCTTTTAACGGAAAAATCCCTTTTCTATTGTCCATAAGAGCGAGAAACCTTGTACTGTCAGACGTTACGAGCAACGGAAGATTCTCCCTTCTCTGGATTTTGGAAAGACAAGAAAGGCCCCATTCTGCCAAATCGTTCTGACGAGAGATCGAGAGAGGCTGTAAGTCATATTCCGGATAATCACCAAAAATATTTTGGAAGCGAAATGCCACACCAATATATTCAGATCCAATCTGTTCGCGATATGTTTTCATTTGCTTCTGCAAAAAATCACATGGAATAAACAACTCCGACCATAGGGACGACCAACTAAATTTTGTCCCAAAACGCTCGTTGATTAGCGCCACTATATCGCGGTTGGCATTAACGTGTAATTGACGATTCGTCCTGCTTTCCTTAAGGAGACGATTAATGTTCGCATCTCCTATAATGCGCAAAAGACGACTATTCAGAAAGTTACAGGAGAGTTCTTCTGTTCGCAAGCGCCAGTCATAGACTCCTGGCAAAAAATAATCTTGAAGGTCGAACGGGAAAATATAATGGATACGAAATGGCCTATGGATGGCTTTACAAAACGCATAAAGCGATACTATACCTTTGAATCTATCACATAGTCCCCCATGAAAACCAGAACCATCTACCTCAAATACAACTATTTTTTCTTGTCCCCAAGTTCCCCATAGAGGATAACGTCTAATTGAACCTAAAACATCACGCAGGCTGGGAGTAAGCGGTGACAAAAATAAATCTTTCAGTTTACTAAATTGAAAAATAAACATTTTCAAGACCTCTCTCCTTTCAGACGATGATAAATCTGGACCAGCCATTCTGGATGAAGTCGACTTACTTTGTAGTATATCTGTTCCTGAGCTCCAAATCCACGATAAAAACGAGAAACCCCATCTATCATCGATCCCTCAAAATCTAAGATAAGAGACTGAGCACAGTTGAGGCGTATTATCTCATCCACCAAACGGAACATTGCCGACTGGCGTCGTCCTTCTGGAGAGGACGCAGGCAACAGATAAATAAGACGATGGTCGGTTCTCAGCAGAAACGATACCGCCAAAAGCTCTGACGATAATGGGTGACGAACGCCCAGCAAAATGGATGATCCTTGCGACTTTGCCGCCTCGAACAGCGAAACAAGAAGGGATGGAGAAGCAATATTATATCTGTTATTTCTCTGACAAAACGGCAAAAATTCTTCAAAAGTAATAGTAGAAACCAGCAAGTCAGATGATTTACGAACATTTCGGCGCGTATTGTCCGAATATGATTTAAAAAGAGTCTCATATGTCCGATCTAATAGTATTGTAAGATTTGTACGTCGCTTAGTTCTGAAAGGCAATGATTCTATAGGATTGCTTTCATTCAATTGAAGTACAAAACTTTTGTATGGAATGGCCTGAAGAAAAGCTTTTACTTCTTTTTCTAAAAGTGGTCTAGAAGAAAATAGGCCTAATTGCTGCGTTAAAACAGGCTGAACTAAACGCCGAATACCACATAATGGTTTGACAGGAAGTGGAAAAATCACATCATAATCATTTTCCCCAGAAACTGATACAAGACCCTCCCAACCAGGAGACACGACGTCTAAATACCATGACATTGCATACGGAAGACCTACTGTTGCGGACGACGCTACAGCATCCCATTGAAGGCGATTTATTTCTTCATGGTGCAGATGTCGAATAATCACATTAGAAATTTTTACTCACTTTTACAAAATTAGATAATTTTGTCGGATGAGCAAGAAAAACAGCCAGAGCAATCCGCAAGACCATCATGATAAAAAAAACTTCTCATTTCATTTTCTCTCTCACCAAGAGGCTTCTAGACCTGACCTTCCCGCCTGTCTGCGAAGCTTGTGGCCGTTTACTTGTTGAGGGAGAACATATTATCTGTACGCACTGTTTTGTCAATCTTCAAAGATCTGATAACCAACAAGGGAACTCTCTAGAACAAAAGTTCTGGGGGCGTGCTCCTATTGAACGTGCTGTTTCGATAAGCCCTTTCATGAAAGGTAGTATAATTCAGATTCTAATCCACTCTTTAAAATACAAGAATCGAAAAGAAATAGGTTTTTATTTAGGACGTATATTATCAGAAATCTTGATTCAGGAACACATAGACCAAGATATAGACATAATCATTCCGATTCCTTTACATTGGAGGAGAAAGAAAAAGAGGGGTTATAATCAAAGCGAACTTATTGCGATTGGCATCGCAGAAGGCTTAAACCGACATCGCCAAAACAGGGAGCCTGTCACCATAGAGACCAAATGTGCACAAAGAATGGTCAACACCGAAACTCAAACAATAAAAAACGGAGAAGAACGATGGAAGAATGTACAAGGTGCCTTTCAATTAAAAAATACAGAAAAACTTCTTGGAAAGAAAATCCTATTTGTAGATGACGTAGTCACTACAGGTTCAACTTTGATTTCTCTTTTGGACTCACTGAGACAAATACAAGGGATTTGCCTTTATGTAGCATCTGCCACTTATGTCCCCCCTTCTTCCCCTATCGTGCCAAATACTTCCCGTTAACCAATTCTGACCCTTGATGACAGTTGCGTTGATTCCCAGTTTATCCCTATTTCTTCTTCCCTAAATAGGAGGAATTTGGTTGTTTCAAGCTTGAAGTTGATGCCAAGTAAGCCTTAACCGACCCAACTCGAATTTTAGCTTCCACGTATACTGGTATATGATTTTCGTCATCCGTAATCCACACTGTCATGGCGTCCTCCGAACGAAACACCTTTCCTTTGATGAGTTTAGGACGAAGTTTGATACAGCGATAACGTTCTCCATTTTTAAGAGTAATATTCTCTTTACCTAAATAGCGCAAATTAAGATCGAATTTCTGGCCGTCATCGTCATATACAATAGAAAAAGGGATCGTCTGGCCCAATTGTAAACTAGAAAAATTCTGTTCTCGCAAACGATAAAGCGCTGAGACAAGATCTGTCACAGTCCCCTTTAAATGTAACGTTTGTTTCTTTACATCCTTATTTCGTCGATAACAATGCGTTCGTACTGTGGTCGATTGCGGAGTGACTTGATCAAAATAAAAATCATCCTGAGCCCAATAATTATCTTCATGAGCAACACGCTGATAGAAATAAGGATACAATGTTTGCTTGTCTGCGTAGGAATATAGCGTATCGTAAACTTGATAAAAGCGAGCAAACGTTTTCAGAGTACGACCCGCAGCGACAAAATGATATGCAGGATGACCATTATAGATACCATTACGTACGGTAAAATCTACACGAGCAGCCTGCAGCCAGACAAAACCAATATTAAAGTAGGCATTATATGTTATTCGCTCTCCCGGTTTAAATGACGTCACTGCCGATGCCTTGAACGTGGGAATCTGAGCAAAAATCACGAAAATCAGCAAAAAAAAGTATATTCGTTTCATTGCGGCACTTCATTTTGTTTGTTATATTAGGGATTCCCTCGTCTATCTTATTTTGGCTTGTAAAACAAGTTATTGGAAGTCAATATCCCATCTTTGCTCTACATCCCAATTAGCTCGTAGACGGATTGTACCGTTAAAGTTGTATACTGTCTCTGGCTGTTTCCGACTTTTCCAATCTCCCGGAGTCCAAAAACCATCACCATTATCATCAACATACAAACGAATTCGGTATTCTCCCGGATTAAGATATTCAAATAGTGTGCCATCCGATTCTGCCAGACGTTCTCGTATCACTTCCCCCTTTTTTGCATCCAACAACTGAATCCTGCATTTCGACAAATCACCTCCAAAAACTGAAACCATCAACGATGAGAACTGATCGGCTCCTTTGATGGAAAACTCTGATTCCGAACTTTTGGATGACCTACCTAGAATATCCATTGTTGCGGCAGAATCAACACGTAAAAAATATGTTTTTTCCGAGTCCCAATCTACCCTGCACTCATATGCAAGTGCAACTTTTTCTTTAGACATCGAATCAAGTAATACGGGCACTAGGATAGGCAATGGTTCCTCTACCAATGCCGTATCTTTTTTACAATACAGATGTATGTGCGACATATCAAGCGATACCATCGGAGTAGAAGAGGAAATTCGAAGCGGTTCATGAATCGACACTTCTTTACGAGGAAGTAGAAGGCTATACTGTCCCGCATTGCCAGATGGAGATGCACTCCCTTTACTCCTATGCACATGACGATAATAGGCAGACACAGTATCTGTCTGATCCTTCAGGTGATACGCAGTATCCTTAACTACGTAAGACACAGAAAACCGAAGAGTGTCTTTCTGATACAAACCTTCATCGGTTATATAACATGTGATTGTGTCATTCCTGTTTGAATAGTGGAAAGCTATTCGCCCTGGATTTTTTTCCAAGAGATGAATTTGTGGACGGACAGAAGTAGTATCATTCATATAGAACGTAACAACATGCTCTTGTTTCCGTTCTGTTTTTATGAGATATTGTTGTTTTCTCTCTCGAATCGAAAGTAACAACACTAAGTTGTCTGGGTAATAATGTGTCCTGCTGCGGAGCACTACCGAGTCCACCACCATGGAGTCACGCAAGACGTATGCTCTGCGTGGATTACGCTTTACAGATTTGCGCATCTCTCGGCGGATTACCGGATCTTCTGTTGCATAATGACGCAAGGTATCGCTATAGGACTCTGTTTCAAAGTAGGTTTTTACTGGCGTCGCCAAGAAAGCAAAAGGCTCGCCATCATCTAAAATGAGATTGAAATTATTATCTGATAGGGCACACACCTGATAGTTGCCATTCTTCAGTCCGCGAAAAGTAAACCGACCAGTGGTGTCTGTCCGTGACACGTAAAGAGGGATTTGCGACATAGGAGCGTCACTCTTTCCGTCGTAAAGGACTACCGTGATGCCGTTTTGTGGTGTAAGATCAGCCCCCGATACAACAAGACCAGAGATTTCCATCGTATCTAACTGCTCTCCTGTAGAAAAAGTGTAATGTAAGTTTTTAACAGAATTCCCTTCATTTATGTCACGAATAGCATCCGCAAAATCTATGCTGTATGTTATGTTTGATCGCAACGTATCATTAAATTCAATTCTGACTTTTCGACCCGATGCTGAGTAGGAGGGCTTTTGTTGCTGTGGGGGAGAGACAGTTATTAGGCTCTGCGGATTAGACAACTGCACATACTCATCAAATACCAATTCTATTGATTTACCCGCAAAATGCACTGAAGATGGACTTGGAGAAGACATGACAAATTTCGGAGCACGATTGTCTCGTAATCCCCCCTGCGGTCCATTGCCTCGATTGGCACAGGACACAACCATAACGATCATAACCAGAGAAAGGAGAATTTGTTTCAGCCGCATATTTCCTCAGGATACAATTACAATTGTCAACATCAGTCTTGACGATTCGCTTGACTTCCAATCGAAAAAGGACTTGCAAAAATAAGGTTTATTTCTTGCTTTACATTAAATTTGCAAAACGTTTTACGCTGATATTCTGATTTTGACAATGAGTTTTTCAACTGACAGTACACACATTTTCGAACAGGCAATTGCCGACTATCACAAAACGGACAATGTAGACGCAACACTTGTCAACCCATTCAGTCCAGACTCTATCAACGGTATTCTCTATGTTAAAAATTGGATTGATACCGTACAATGGCATCTTGAGGATATTGTCCGACAGCCAGACATCAACCCCATCGAAGGTTTGGCCATCAAACGCCGAATTGATAAAAGCAATCAGGACCGGACCGATTTGGTTGAAGCCATTGACTCTTATTTTCTCCATCAATACAAAAACGTTACTCCACAAGCCAATGCGACCATCAACACTGAGTCTCCAGCATGGGCCATTGACCGTCTTTCCATCCTCGCTCTAAAAATCTATCATATGCGCATTGAATCCAAACGTAAGGATGCCGATGAGACTCATAAGGCTCTTTGTCAACAAAAACTGGAGATTCTACTCGAACAACAAAAGGACCTGTCTTCTGCTATTGATCAATTGCTTGCTGATATTGCATCTGGACGCAAATTCATGAAAGTCTACAAGCAGATGAAGATGTACAACGATCCTTCTCTTAATCCTATGCTCTACGGAAATAACAAAAAATAGCGCCACTTCTGTTTGACTGGCATTCCCCCTCTACGAACAATCCCCCTTTTTCATAATCTAAAAAATGATTGACGAAGAAAAGAATCAGACCATTCTGGTTATCCGACTGTCCGCAATGGGAGATGTTGCAATGACCGTTCCTGTTCTTCATTCCCTGAAGAAACAACATCCAAACCTGAACATCATCATGTTGACGACTTACGGGAATGACCCGATGTTCGACCATTTACCTGGAGTTCATTTGGTACATTTCGATAGGCACGGCAAACATAAGGGATTATCTGGGGTCTTCCGTGTATGGTGGAAACTACGAAGAAACTACTCCATTGATTATATCGCTGATCTACACAACGTTATTCGCTCACGATTGCTGACGGCTCTATTCCGTCTGACTTCACCACACATGAAGATTCGGCACGTTGACAAGGAACGAAAAGAACGTCGCAAGCTGGTTCTGTTGGGACATAAAAAATATGGGCACCCTTTGTCTTCCTCTTTCGAACGCTATCGCCGTGTCTTTGAATCACTTGGCATCCGCTTTGATTTTGACTTTAAGACAATCTTCTCTCGAAAAACCCCTGATCTCGAAGAGGACATGTTGGAACGCTTTGGTCCAAAAGAGAATAAACGTTGGGTTGGCGTTGCTCCTTTTGCCGGACACCGAAGCAAAATCTATCCTATGAAACGGATGGAGCGTTTTTTGGAACTGCTCAATCAACAAGAAAACATTGAGATTTTTCTCTTTGGGCATGGAAATGAACGACCTAAAATAAACGATTGGGAAAATAAATTTAAAAACGTTCATTCCATGCCGCGAGGGACTTATCTTCCTCAAGAACTCGAGTTGATGGCACATTTGGATGTCATGGTCTCCATGGATTCAGCCAACATGCACTTAGCCTCACTCGTGAACACACCTGTTGTTTCCATTTGGGGTGCCACACATCGCTATGCAGGCTTTCTTGGCTGGGGACAGAAAGAGGAAAATGTAGTCGAACTGCCTTTGGATTGCAGGCCGTGTTCTATTTATGGAGAAAGACATTGTCCAAAAGGAACTTACGAATGTATGCGAGACATTGACCCGCAAACCATTGTGGACAAAGTTCTTCAACAACTCTCATCTCTAAATTAATTAGTAAAATCCTGTTCTTTAACTCATTCATCGTGAAACGTACCGAAATATCCACGTTGGGAGAATTTGGACTCATACAACACCTCACCAAAAACATAAATTTAATTAATTCCTCTACCGTAAAAGGAGTAGGAGATGATTGTGCCATCCTGAAATATAATGATGACAAGGAGGTTCTTGTCACAACAGATCTGCTTTTGGAAGGCATTCACTTTGACCTTACTTATACACCACTCAAACACCTTGGCTACAAGTCCGTCATGGTGAATCTGAGCGACATCTATGCCATGAACGGACGACCAAAACAAATTACGGTCTCTCTGGGGCTGTCAAAACGTTTTTGCGTAGAAGATGTTGATCAGCTTTTTGCCGGTATTCTGCTTGCCTGCCAACAGCATGGCGTGGATCTTGTCGGAGGCGACACCAGCGCTTCCATGACGGGCTTGACCATCTCCATAACAGCAATAGGAGAAGGAACGAAAGGGAAAACCGTAAGACGTGATGGAGCAAAAGTTAATGACCTTATCTGCGTGTCTGGAAATCTCGGCGCAGCTTATATGGGACTACAGATTCTCGAACGGGAAAAAGCCGTTTTTGAAGGCACAAAAGAAGAGAACATTCAACCAGATTTCGCTGGCAAGGAATACCTTCTGGAAAGACAACTCAGACCCGAAGCAAGACGTGACATCATTGACCGATTGGAAGAAAAGGGAATTATCCCGACAGCCATGATGGATATTTCCGATGGACTCTCCTCCGAACTGCTTCATATTTGTCATGCAAGCAACGTCGGATGTCGCGTATTTGAAGATCGTATCCCCATTGATTTCCAAACTGCCTCAACCGCCGAAGAATTCAACATGTCTCTGACAACAGCCGCAATGAATGGTGGAGAGGATTATGAACTTCTCTTTACCGTACCCTTGGAACTGCATGACCTCATTAAACAAGTGGAGGACGTACATCTAATAGGTCACATCTGCGAGAAAAAATTCGGCTCTTCATTAGTTGCAAGAGATAACCAGGAATTTGAACTCAAAGCACAGGGATGGCAGGCTTTCAATAACACAGAAAAATAATTTATTCGCCCTAAGAAAATGAAACCGTTTAAAGAGATTTCTATCGCCGTCTGCTCTGACCATGCTGGATACGAACTGAAAAATGCCGTTCTTCAGCACCTGCAGAATCTCGGAGCCATGGTCAAGGATTATGGAACTTATTCTTCCGAGTCCTGCGACTATCCGGACTTTGCACATCCAATGGCACATGCCGTGGAAAATGGAATACAGGACTTTGGCATAGCCATCTGCGGTTCTGGAAATGGAATCAGCATGACAGCGAACAAACATCAAGGCATTCGCTGTGCCCTCTGTTGGAATACTGACCTTGCACAACTTGCTCGTCAACACAACAATGCCAATGTCCTTTCCCTTCCGGCTCGTTTCATTTCCCAAGAATTGGCGTTGGAAATCGTTGATGCCTTTTTCTCAACAGACTTTGAAGGAGGACGACATATCCGTCGCATCGAGAAGATTCCGGTAAAATCATAAAACAGAACTCCTCAATCGCCCCGCGATGAGAGTATGATCATTATTTTCTTGTCTCTTACTCTACCGTCAGACGATTCTCTATCATTCGGACAACGTATTGTTGAATGACCGCCTTCATTCTTTTTTCCAACGTGTTAAGCCGTTCTCTTGAAACCGATGGCAATATGTTGTGTTGCAACTCTGTATCTTTGACGAAATTATAGACTGCCTTTGTTTGCTGACCATCAAATTGCAACATCAGCGAATCCGTAAAGAGTTGGAATATCTGATCATTATGATTGAGCGCATAATGGTGCGCATAATTGGGATCCAAAACGTCATGTCCGAAAGCAAAATATGGTTTTTCATAGTTTAGATACCCTAAGACTGTGGGCATGATATCCGTCTGCTCTGCTATGACAGGAAGACGGCCTCGCAAATCCCCGTTTGGTGTATAAAAGATTATCGGAACCTTATAATGACCTGCATCGTTGATGTATTCCTTCCGCGTCAGAGCATTGGTATGGTCTGCCGTAATAACAAATAGTGTATTCTCATACCATGGCTGCTGCTTTGCCGTGTCAAAGAATTTGCGTAGCGCGTTGTCCGTATATCGTACACACTTGTGAATCTTATGGATGCCATCCTCCGGATAAACTCTTTCATACTCAGACGGGATACGAAACGGATCATGGCTGCTGGCAGAAAACAAAGCTGTCATGAAAGGTTGCCGGAAGGTACTCATCTTCGTTGCAAAGAATTGGAAAAAGGGCTCATCCCAAATGGCCCACGTTCCGTCATAGTCTGCGTCGTTTCCATATTCGGTTTTTCCATAATACGCTTGGAAACCTGATACTTTAGCAAAAGATTCAAATCCCATTGACCCATTCGGTGCTCCATGGAAAAAAGCAGTATAATATCCTTTCTTCCCCAACACATCAGCTATGCCGCTGACCCTATTATTCGAATACGAAGTCAAGACATAGGGTTCATAATAACGAGGTATACTACTCAAAACGGAAGGCATGGCATCAATCGATTTGCGTCCTGTTGCAAACGTATACTCAAAAGTCAAACCCTGACGGATAAGAGAGTCCAAAAAAGGAGTGTATCCCTTATACGGACTTCCGTCCGCATTTTTCAGATCTCTGTTTAGCTCTCCCACAAACTCCTTGCTGAAACTTTCCAGAATGAAAATTACGACATTCATCTCACGGAATTCTCCTCGGGGATGCGGATAGATTATTGGCTCATACTCCTTTGCTAACTCCTTCTCATCCTTGAAATATTCTGGATTCTTATAGGGTTTTTTCCCGATTGTTCGCAATAGACAGAATGGAGTATTCAACACAATAGAAGCCTCCAACGGCTTCTCTGTATAGACATTGGCATTGCTCAATGTAATCGGGCGGACAAAACTTCCGAAACCTCCCCGCATGCCATTCACGGACAGAAATCCCGCCACTCCAAACGCTATGATGTTACGGACATAGTACCACCACGTCCCTCTGGGACTTTTCAGATTGAACGACGGACGAACATACAACACGACAAGGCCCACAATCAGCACAATACCTGTCACGGTGACGTACCAATAGTTCAGCATGCCTTGACCTAAAATAGAAAACAGGTTGTCGTCATTCTGGAATTCCGTAAAAAACGACATTGTTGTCCTGCGATTCGTAAATTTGAAATAGACCGAATCGCTTAAATTCATGAAGATTGCAATTGCGTTGACAATAATGAATATCCACTTCGTTGACGTTTGATAGGCTGTTTTATATCGAAAACGAAAGGGAATCAGCATCATTACAATATAGAGAAGATTACTGTACAGAACTGCCGAAAGATCGAATTTTAGACCACCCAACATAAGGGTCCTCAATCGGTCTGTACCCATATTGGGGAAGTAGTCCGACATATTAACGACATAGAACTCTGCACGACACAACGTATAGAGAAACATCACCATGAGAAGATTCAGACAGGTGACTGCGTATATATTGCCACGGATTACGCTTATAAGTCTTTTCATAAGTGATTAAATAACGAAATTCTTAACGTCTTCCTCTGTGATGACGCTTCCTCCCAATATAATCAGCCGCTCTACCACGTTGCGCAACTCTCGGATATTTCCGGACCAGGTTCGTCCCTGTAGTTTTTGAATTGCTTTTTCATCGAATTTTCTAAGCGCCACTCCCTGCTCTTCACAGATTTGAGATGCAAAATGATGGATGAGCAAGGGGATATCTTCCTTTCTTTCGTCAAGTGACGGAACATCAATGATAATGACGCTCAAGCGATGATAGAGATCTTCTCTGAAATTTCCCTTCTCTATCTCTTCTCGCAGGTTTTTATTGGTAGCGGCTATTACACGCACGTCTATTTTAATGTCCTTGTCTGAGCCGACCGGAGAAATTACATTCTCTTGCAGACAGCGCAACACTTTGGCCTGCGCCGATAAGCTCATATCTCCTATCTCGTCAAGGAATATGGTCCCTCCGTTGGCCTGTTCGAATTTGCCGCTTCGCTGTTTGATGGCAGATGTAAAGGCTCCTTTCTCATGACCGAATAATTCGCTCTCTATCAGTTCCGATGGTATCGCGGCACAATTCACCTCCACAAACGGAGCTGACTGACGCCTGCTCAATTGATAGATCTGACGAGCGACAACCTCTTTTCCTGTGCCGTTCGGACCGGTAATAAGAACTCGGGCCTCTGTCGGCGCAACCTTCTCTATCAAGTCCCGAACCTTTTCCAGGGCCGCCGATTTCCCTATCATCTCATATTTCTTGTCTATCTTCTTCTTCAGGACTTTGGTTTGCGTTACCAGCGACGTCTTATCCAGGGCATTGCGCATCGTGACAAGAAGACGGTTTAGGTCAATCGGTTTTTCTATGAAGTCAAACGCACCTTTCTTGATACATTCTACCGCCGTTTCTATGTTACCATGCCCCGAGATCATCACGACAGGTACCTCATCATTCTGCTCGCGGATTTTTTCCAGCACCTCTATTCCGTCCATCTGAGGCATCTTGATGTCACTGAATATCAAGTCATACGTCTTCTCTTTCAGTTTCTCCAATCCTGTCATGCCATCTTCCGCACTGTCCACCTCGTTCTTCTCATATTCGAGAATGTCCTTCATCGTGTTACGAATGCTCTTCTCGTCGTCAATTACCAATATTTTTGCCATCGTCTTCTTATCCTTTTTTGCTGGTTAATCGTCTGTCATGATCATCTTTGGAGAGTGTATCTTTACAAAGATAGTGTTTTTTTCTCGCATAAGACTTTTGTGCTATTTTTCACTACCTTTGCATAAGATACGTTGTTCCGAACAATCGAAATTCGACACTTTGCCCATGAAGAAGGCTGTCTTTTTGTTCTTTAGATACTATCTTTTCTGGATGGTCTTTTTCCTGTTTTTCAGGGGACTCTTCCTTCTGGCTAATTTATCCCTTTCTCAGACTCTTTCTGTCGAAGAACTGTTCGGAACCTTCCGTCATGGATGTGTAATGGACTGCTCCGCCGCTGCCTACTTCTCTCTGCTGCCTGGTTTGCTGATTGCCGTTTCCCCTTTCTTCCCTCGTATTTCCCGTCCCTTTATCAAGTACTACACGCTCCTGCTTCTCATTCTCGTGACACTGCTCGGACTTGCGGACATCGCACTCTATCCGGCATGGGGAACACGTATTGATGCACAAATTCTCCCTTACCTCAAAGAACCGAATGCCATCTTCAGCAGTATCACTCTCGGACAGGTTGCCTTGGCTCTTGCCTCTCTTGCCATTATTGTCGCTTTGTTTTTTTTCTTTTTTCTTCGTTTCGTTCTCAATCCATATTCTCCTCAACAGAACCTGTCATGGAAGGCCTTCCCCGTCATGCTTCTGCTCTCGGCCCTTCTCTTTCTCCCTATTCGCGGAGGAGTTGATACTGCCCCGCTTAACTTCTCCTCGGTGTTCTTCAGTAAGAAGACTTTTGCCAACCACTCCGCATACAATTATTTTTGGGCATTCATGTATGCCATGACGCATAATGACTTTGATAAAAATCCAGTCAACTACATGGACAAGGAGGAAGCTCGACGGATTATTTCTCCCATCAGACTTTTCTCTGACGAGCCCACCCCCCTTTTCATTGATGCTCATGGACAGAAAATCAATGTAATTCTCGTGATCCTTGAGTCCTTTTCCAACAAGGTCATCGAACCGCTTGGTGGACGTAAAGGACTGACTCCGAACATCAACCGCCTTTGCAACGAGGGAATTTGCTTCACCGATTTCTATGCCACAGGAAGCCGATCCGACCGTGGACTTTCCTCTCTTCTAGCCGCATACCCTGCGCTCATCAAAGCCTCTTCCATCCTTGGATTCCCCGAGAAGATGAAAAACATAACATTCCTCCCTTCCTATTTCGGGAAACACGGATACGACCTCTCCTTCTACTATGGTGGTGACATCAACTTCTACAACACGAACATGATGCTCATCCAAAGCGGTGTGAACAACATCATTTCTCGAAAGGATTTCCCTTTCGATCAGGCTTCTCGACAGAAGTGGGGCGCTCCTGACGAGTTTCTCTATGCCCGCTGTGCCGACGAGCTGCTACGCAAAAAACAACCGTTTTTCTCCGTCGTGTACAACATCAGCAGCCACGAACCGTTTGACGTACCGGAACACTTCAAGCGAATTACAGGAACTTCCTCAAGCGACCGGTATTGCAATTCCGTGGCCTACACCGACAGTTGCCTTGGCGTCTTCATCGATCGATTGAAAGCTTCTCCTGTTTGGAATAACACTCTGGTTATCATCACTTCCGACCACACCTCTCTCGAACCTGCCCCTGTGTCTGATATTGAGGCTCCAGAGTCTTACCTCATTCCAATGGTGTGGGTAGGTGGCGTCGTCAAGAAACCTTGGCGCTGCCACAACATTTGCATGCAAACCGACCTCTCTGCTACTCTCTTCCAGCAACTCGGTTGGGATTTCCCAAAGTCGCCATTTTCTAAGAACATGTTCGGATCTCACCATTATGCTTTCTATTTTCGTGCCGAAGGATGGGGCTATTTCTCGCCTTCTTTGGGATTCTACCAGAACATCGACAATAGTTCTCAGCGCTTCTTCTATGGTGATGACTCTCCAGACCGGGAAGCACAGACGCTCTTTGCCAAGGCTTTCACGCAATTCCTTCACGACGATTTTATTTCTAAATAACCATTTGACTCTATGACCGAAACGGGTAAAATGAAAAATCTGGCTAAGGAAACAGCCATCTATGGTGTCAGCAGCATTGTTGGCAGGTTTCTCAATTGGTGTCTCGTTCCCGTTTACACCTACGTGTTGGCAGACTCTAGCGAATACGGCATCGTCACCAACATCTATGCCTGGACTGCCCTTCTGCTCGTTTTCCTGACCTACGGAATGGAAACCGGATTCTTCCGCTTCGTCAACAAGACCGACCAACGTCCACCCGTCGTTTATGGAACAACACTCTTCTCCATCGGATCCACCTCGGCTCTCTTCATTGCGCTGGTTTTTCTTTTTCGTGACTCCATCGCTGCTGCCATGGGCTACTCCGATCACGTCGAATTTATCACCATCATGGGCGTCGTTGTAGCCATTGATGCATTTACTGCCATTCCATTTGCCTACTTGAGATACAAACGAAAGGCTATTAAGTTTGCATCTTTCAAGCTGCTGATGATTTTTATCAACATCGCACTCAATCTCTTTTTCCTCATAGCCTGCCCGTATATCAATAATCATCATCCTGGACTCATTTCCTGGTTCTACGACCCTTCCTATGGTGTCGGATACATCATTATTGCAAACCTCATCTCCACCGCAGCAACTCTGATTATGTTACTGCCCGACATTCTCGAGGCCTCGTTCCGTCCTGACATGACACTGCTTCGACAGATGTTGCGCTATTCGCTTCCGCTTCTTGTTCTGGGTATTGCCGGTATCATGAACCAGACCATTGACAAGATCCTTTTCCCTTATCTGATGCCTGGACAGGAGGGACTGCGACAGCTGGGCATCTACGGCGCTTGCTTCAAGGTCGCCATGGTCATGATGATGTTCACTCAGGCCTTCCGGTATGCCTATGAACCGTTTATCTTTGCACAGCACAAAGACTCGAAAAGCAAGGAGGCCTATGCTGACGCCATGAAGTTCTTTGTGATCTTTTCCCTGCTCATCTTCCTGGGCATGGTTTTCTTTATCGACATTCTCAAACTTATCATTGCTCCTTCCTATTGGGAGGGACTGTCAATCGTTCCCATCATCCTCGCCTCCTATCTTTTCCAAGGGGTCTTTTTCAACCTCTCACTTTGGTACAAACTGACAGACAGGACTTACTTCGGCGCCTGGTTCTCCTTGCTCGGGGTACTCATCACCGTTGTGCTTAACGTCATTCTGGTGCCAGTCATCGGATACTTCGGCTCTGCTTGGGCTTCCTTCTCTTGCTATTTGGTCATTATGCTCACCTCTTATTTCATCGGGCAGAAATTTTTTCCCATCAACTATCCTCTTCGAGACATGACGCTCTACGCCTGCGTTGCCGTCGCTCTCTATATGGTAGCTTATTTCTGTACCACGCCCTACGTAGCTGTCAACTATATCATTCGCACTCTCCTGCTCCTCTTCTTCCTCGCTCTCATCATCAAGAGGGATCTGCCTCTCTCCCAGATTCCGGTTCTCAACCGCGTCCTGAATCGCTTCCATCTGAAGTAAACCCGCGTTATTTCAATTACTATGAGACAAATCAGCAAATACACTTCTTCTGTCTGTTGCTTCACAGCAATGTTGGCTTGTACGCTGTTTGCTTTCAATATTCGCGACCCTCATAATCCGGATAGCCTGCACGTGAATCTCATGAATTTCACCATGATTCTTTGGATGACTGCTTGGCTGGTGGACATCGCCTTCCGCAAACGTCCCGTTTCGTTTCACAGACCTGACCCCATCTCCGCTTCTCTTTATCTCGCTGTTCTGCTCGCCTGCTGGATGTTCGCCTCGTTCTTCTGGACCGAGAATCTTGACGACTATCTTTCTGTCTTATCAATCCGGTTGCCATTGCTGATCTTGCCTCTGTTGGCTCTGTTCGGCATGCCGAAGGAATTCCGGTTCCGACGGGCCTTGTTCGCTTTTGCTGTTGGCGTGATTTTCTACTCCATCGCTCTGCTTTTCTTTTCCTGGGATGCGCTCCCCTATAACGAGAAAGATCCTTCCGAACATTTCGTCTGGTACTACAACCAATTGCAGCACCGCACTCATTTTGGGGTCTGCCAGATTTTCGCTCTTTCTATTCTTGCTTATCTGCGCCCACAGATTCGCAACCGTCTGCACAGCCGGGGGCGCTTTCGCCTCTTTTTTATTTTTTCCTGGCTGGTCGTAATGGCTTCCTTATATTTTTCCGAAGGACGCATGATGCTGGCTGTGGCACTTTTGATCTCTCTCTCCTTCCTGCTTCGTTTTCTGTGGCTTCACAACTGGAGACGGCTGACCTTCGCCATCCTGCCTCTCTGCGTCATTTTTTCCATCTTGCTGTTCGCCAACCATCCTCGACTTCAGTTGCGTCATTTCTCCGAACGGGAAATCCAGGCCTTCGAACCACGCTATGACCAATGGCGATGTGCCGTCTTTTGCATCCAGGACGAATCTCACAACCTCCTGCTCGGCGAGGGGATAGGAGATGCAACCGATGTCTATAACCACATGCGACACGACAAGACAAGGAGCCATCTCTTTCACCCTATTTCCGATCCCTATGAGAGTGCCCATAACCAGTTCCTCCAAGGCCAGCTGGAGTACGGACTGATCGGAAGCGTTCTGTTCCTCGCCCTGCTCGTCTCTTTTCTTTTTTCTGCCCGGGAGTCACACGCTCGCTTCTTTGTCTTTCAGGTCGCTTTTGTCTGGTTCGCTTTGGCTCTGATCGAACAGTTGTTCAGCAAGAGTCAACCCGTTGACTTGTTCTGTTATTCTCTCCTTTTCTGCTATTGGGTTAAACTGGCAGGTGCGGAGAAACAACAACAGCTTCACTGATTCTTTTTGGACCTGTCTTATAGAAAAAAAGGAGAAGACTCACACCCTGGAGTGTGAGCCTTCTCTTTTATGGAAAAGAATACTTTTCGCCTGATTTCGGTTACTTCTTTTCTCCGCCCTTTTCCGGACGTGGAAGCAGTACTTTATGCGAAAGTTTGAACTTGCCCGTTTTCTCGTCAATGGCAAGCAGTTTGACGTCAATCTCATCGCCCTCTTTCAGGCCGGTTTCTTCCATCGTCTCGATGCGACGCCATTCTATTTCCGAAATATGTAGCAAGCCTTCCTTGCCTGGCATGATCTCTACGAAACAACCATACGGCATGATACTCTTCACCTTCGAGTGATAGACCTCTCCAACCTCTGGTACTGCCACAATGGCACGGATACGGGCAATAGCCCCGTCCATCGATTCCTTGCTCGTAGCGGCCACTTCCACACGACCACAGTCATCCGTCTCTTCGATCGATACCGTAGCACCAGTCTCTGCCTGTATGCCTTGGATGATCTTTCCGCCCGGGCCTATGACAGCTCCGATGAATTCCTTAGGTATGTTCAGCACTTCAATGCGTGGTGCATGAGGCTTCAGGTCTGCACGTGGCTCTGCGATTGTTTCCGTAATCTTGCTCAGAATATGCAGACGTCCCTCGCGCGCCTGTGCCAAGGCTTTCTCCAGGATTTCATACGACAGACCGTCCACCTTGATGTCCATCTGTGTGGCTGTGATACCGTCCTTTGTTCCTGTTACCTTGAAGTCCATGTCGCCCAAGTGATCCTCGTCACCGAGAATATCGCTCAACACCGCATACTTCGTTGCTTTGTTCTCCGATATTAATCCCATGGCAACTCCGGCAACAGGCTTTTTGATCTTCACTCCAGCATCCATCAAGGCCAAGGTTCCGGCACATACCGTTGCCATTGACGAAGAGCCGTTGCTCTCCATGATGTCACTCACCACACGGACTACGTAAGGATAGTCTTCCGGTATCATGTTCTTCAACGCACGCATTGCCAAATGGCCGTGACCGATTTCTCGACGGCCGATACCGCGTTGCGGACGTGCTTCGCCCGTACAGAATGGCGGGAAATTATAATGCAACAGGAAACGGTCTGTGCCTTGGATCAGAGGCTCGTCTATGAGCTTCTCATCCTGCTTCGTTCCCAATGTGACGGTCGTCAGAGACTGGGTCTCTCCACGGGTGAAGATCGCACTTCCGTGAGGACCCGGCAGGTAGCCTACCTCACACCAGATTGGACGAATCTCGTTCAGTTTCCGACCGTCCAGGCGCTTGCCCTCGTCCAGCACACAACGCCTCATCGCCTCTTTCTCCACATCATGATAGTAGCGGTCGATCAGCGCTCCCTTCTCCTCCAGTTCCTCCTCGCTGTACTGCGCTTTGAACTCGTCGCAGATGGCGCTGAAGCCTTCTTCTCTCTTGTGCTTGTCTGCACATGCCGATGCCGCCATGGCATACGCCTTGTCGTAACATTCTGCATGCACCTTCTCGCGTAATTCTTCGTCATTCTCTTCCTGACAGTATTCACGCTTTGCCTTGCCCACTTCCGCCATGAGCTCTATCTGCGCCTGACACTGTATCTTGATGGCATCATGAGCCGCCTTCATGGCACCAAGCAAATCTGCCTCGCTCACTTCCTTCATCTCTCCCTCCACCATCATGATATTATCCATCGTCGCAGCCACCATGATATCCATGTCGGCCTTCTCCAACTGAGCATAGGTAGGATTGATGACGTATTCTCCGTCAATGCGGGCTACTCGCACCTCCGATATTGGGCATTCAAACGGAACGTCACTCACGGCGATTGCCGCACTCGCAGCCAGACCGGCCAACGCATCCGGCATGTCAATGCCGTCGCTCGAGAACAGCGTGACCGTTACGAAGGTCTCTGCATGATAATCGCTCGGGAACAATGGACGTAGCGCACGGTCCACCAGACGCGAAATGAGGATTTCATAGTCATCAGGACGACCCTCGCGACGCGTAAACCCGCCCGGGAAGCGACCTGCCGAAGCAAACTTCTCTTTATAATCTACTGACAATGGCATGAAGTCCGTTCCAGGAACGGCCTCCTTTGCCGAACATACCGTTGCGAGCAACATCGTGTTGCCCATGCGCACCATTACGCTGCCGTCGGCCTGCTTGGCCAGTTTCCCGGTCTCGATTGTAATGGTTCGTCCATCACCCATTGTGATGGTCTTCGTAATTACATTCATTTTTTAAACTGTACTATTTATTATTATAGAATCTTTTACTCTCACTATTTCAAACGCTGCAGGAGGAACGACTTGAAGTCGCCGAACTCCTTGCTCAGCGGCTCACTCTGTTTTGTCCCTCGCATGAACGCCTGCAGGCGTTCCGGTATCTCGAACTGCTCGCCCGTAATCTCCTCCACCTTCTCCAGAAATTTCGTCGGGTGGGCCGTCTCCAGAAAGACGCCGGTCTCTCCCGGCTTCAATCCTGCTTCCAGCGCACCGTAACCGCAGGCTCCGTGAGGATCCAGCAGGTATCCCGTCTCTCTATAGCAGCGGCGGATGGTCTCGGCAATCTCCTCGTCTCCGAAACGCGCTCCGCTGATGTCGCTGCGGATAGCCTCAATGTCCTGACCGTAAAGAGCAAGAACGCGGGCAAAATTGCTCGGATCACCCACGTCCATGGCGTTCGCCAGCGTCTGTACCGACGGACGGGGATTGTACTGACCCGTCTGAAGGTACTCGTAGAACACGTCATTGGAGTTGTTCGATGCTATGAAACGCTTCACAGGAAGACCCATCTTCTTTCCGAACAGGCCTGCCGTGATATTGCCGAAGTTGCCGCTCGGCACGCAGATCACCACCTCCTTGCCCGGCTCCAGTTTCTTCATCTGGGCATATGCGTAGAAGTAATAAAACGACTGGGGCAGGAAGCGCGCCACATTAATGGAGTTGGCGGATGTCAGCTTGTGCTTTGCATTGAGTTCTGGATCCATGAACGCATTCTTCACCAATGCCTGACAGTCATCGAAGGTGCCGTCCACCTCAATGGCCGTAATATTCTTTCCCAATGTTGTGAACTGACATTCCTGTATCGGACTCACCTTGCCTTTCGGATACAAGACGAAGACTTGGATACCATCTACTCCCAGGAATCCGTTTGCCACCGCACTGCCCGTATCTCCACTTGTCGCAACCAGTACGTTCACTTCCTTGGCACCCTCCTTCCGGACGAAGTAGCCCAGCAGGCGGCTCATGAAACGCGCTCCTACGTCCTTAAACGCCAGCGTCGGACCGTGGAACAGCTCCAGAGAATAGATGTTCTCCTTCACCTTCACCGCCGGAACGTCAAAACTCAGCGTATCACAGACAATCTGCTTCAGACTCTCGGCTTCGACGTCTTCGCCGAAAAAGGCATCCGCCACCGTATAGGCAATCTCATGGAAACTTTTTGTCTCGATGGTGTCATAAAAGGACTTCGGCAACTGCTTGATGCTCTCCGGCATATACAATCCCTTGTCTGGGGCCAGACCCTTGACCACGGCTTCTTCCAGTGTCGCCTTGGCTGCCTTGCCGTTTGTACTGTAGTATTTCATTGCTCTTGGGATTATCTGTTTTCGTTTTCTTGATTTTAGACTTCTACGAGTGCGAACTTCCACCCGACAGCTTCTTCTTCATCTGACTCTTCCACCTGCGGTACGACACTTTGATGGCGCTCGTCTGAGTCAGCTCATTCATGAATTCCGCTCCATACAACTCTCCGTAGGAACCCGACTTGCAACTCTCCTCATCATATTTCTTCACGTCATCTGCCTTCTCTCCTGGACGGTAGATCAGGAACGGAACCGCCTGATTCGAGTGAGTTCGCGTGCGGCAGAACGTTGGATGGTCCGGAAGAATCGCTATTGTCACCGGATCGTCCTTCCATTTGCTCACCTCCTCGTAGATAGGCTTGACAGCTCGCTCTTCCAGATATTCGATGGTTTTCTTTTTCAACTCGGCGTTGCCGTCATGACCGGCCTCGTCGCTCGCCTCGATGTGAAGGAAGACAAAGTCATTCTCGCGCAAGGCCTCTATCGTCGCCTGAGCCTTACCCTCATAATTGGTGTCAGACAGACCGGTGGCTCCCTCCACGTTGATGATTCGCAGACCCGCATAGGCTCCGATTCCCTTGATTAGGTCCACCGCCGATATCACAGCTCCGTTACGGAAATCATAGGTTTCCAGCAAGGTCTCCATCTGAGGACGATAACCCGCCGACCATGGCCAGATGCTGTTCGCCTTATCCTTCCCCTCGGCGGCTCGCTTCACGTTGATAGGGTGATTTTCCAACAACTCCTGCGAACGGATAATCAAGTCGTTTAGCAGATCTGCCGTCTCCTGTGCCTCTGCCGTCTCCGGCTTCACCAGCACATCCTTCCACGGCGTTCCTGGCACGTTATGTGGCGGCGTGCAGGACAAAGACTTATTGCCGCCTTTCACTATCAGCAAATGACGGTAACTGACTCCAGGATAAAACGTCACCTTGTCACTACCCAGTTCCTTGTTCAGGTAGGCGATAAGTTCTTTCGCCTCTCCGTCACTGATGTGACCCGCGCTGTGATTCTTGATCTTGCCGTCTTCGATACAGATTAGGTTACAGCGCATCGCCATCTCATTCTTCAGGATCGGGATCCCCATACTCGCTGCTTCCAGCGAACCGCGGCCTTCGAACACCTTCGGCACGTCATAGCCCAACAGCGACAGATGCGCAATCTCACTCCCTGGCTCATAGCCGTCCGGCACCGTATGCAACAGGCCACAACGACCCTTGGATGCCAGGAGGTCCATCGTGGGAGTCGATGCCGCCTGAAGCGGGGTCTTTCCGCCCAACGATGCGATCGGCTCATCCGCCATTCCGTCTCCCAGGATAATCAGGTATTTCATTTCTTTATCTTGAATATGTTTTTTCTGTTTCTTGTTTACGATAGGATTCCACATACGATGGCAGAGCTGCTTCCAGACGCGACACCACCTCTTCCAGAGTTTCCGTATAGCTTTCTCCGCCTGCCGCATTCTTGTGACCGCCGCCGCCGAATAGGTCTTCCGCTATCTCGTTCACCGCAAAGTCTCCCTGCGAACGGAGCGAGACCTTTATCTTGTCCGCATCCTCACTCACGAAGGCCGAGACGAAAATCCCCTCTATCTCCATCGGCTTGTTCACATATCCCTCCGTGTCTCCCTTCTGATATTTATACGTCTGCTTCTCCGTCAGCGACAACGACGTAATAGCCGCACCTGTCTCCGGATACAGCCTCATCTTCTCCGACAGCAGATAACCCGTCAGGCGAAGGCGGCTCTCACAGTTGTTGCAGTTCACGTCCCGATAAATCTGTTCCTTGTCGATTCCTCTCTCCATCAGGTCCGCTATGATATAGTACAGTTCCTTGTCATTGCAACTGTACGTGAAATTCCCCGTATCTGTCATCATGCCTGTGTATATACAGCGCGCCACATCCCTCGTGAGACGGTCTTCCATTCCCGCCGTCACCAGCAGACGGTACACCAGCTCACACGTGGACGAGGCCTCCGGAACCGAAATACACAACGTCCAATCCTTCGTTGGATACAGATGATGATCCAGCAACATCTTTCGGGCTCCTGATCTCTCAATGTCCTCCTCTATCTGACCTGCGCGACTCGGAGTGTTGAAGTCCAGACACAACAGCAGATCCGCCTTCTCGATTATCTCGCGCACCTTTTCTTTCATCGACTTGTACACCGTTGACTCTCCCACCCCGGGCATCCAGCGGAAAAATCCCGGGTACGCATCCGGATACACCACCTGCGCGTCCTTCCCCATCTGCTTCAGCACGTGCCACATCGCCAGCGTTGAGCCCATCGCATCCCCGTCCGGACCTGTATGACCCAGCAATACAATGTGCTCCGACGACTCCATCAGGCGGCGCGCCGCCATGGCTTCCTCCGGGGTGATTACGTCTCGTAACGGTATCTTCATCTTTTCTCTTGTCCCATCCGGCAGGTCCTTCCGCCCGCACGTTCCGATGGAATTTGCAAAAGTACGAATAATTTACCGACCAATCACCATGATTGACCCTCTTTGTGCCCTCCATCTCCGTCCCACACACTCTCTGTCACCAACTCTTCCCTCCGATTATCCTTCCCTCCAACCATCCTCCTCTCCTACGCTTTGTCTCTCACAGCCTCTTCGCTGGACCACAGGTATTCCCTCCCCCCTTTGTCTCCCTCTCCCTCTCCTGATCATCATTCATCCTCGAATCCTGCCGATCGCATCCTTTCTCTCCTCCTTGTCATACATCCTTCTCTCGCGCCCTCCCCTCTCTGCTCATTCTCTGAATCCCTCCTGTTCCATTTCCTCGTCCCCCCCCCCAAAAAAAACACACAGCCTCCTCCATGCTCTTCCTGCTCTCTCTTTACCCCTTCTCTGCACTTATAGAATAGATGATGAATAGTTGATGCATAGAGGAAGCATAGATGAAATATTGATAAGACATAGTTAAAACATACTTAAAGCATAGATAAAACATAGATATAGTATAGATAACATATAGATAAAACATATATAAGACATACATGACTCATATATAAGGCACTGATAAAACAATATATCTCCACTATCTACCCACTCCCGTCCTTCCATTGCCCCTTCCGGTTCGTGTTCTTTTTTGCTATCTTTGAACTGCTTTTTACTGTACACGAATTTCATACTTCTTTGATGGACGAGGTTCTGGACGACGAAGAATTTGGAGAAATAGATATCGTGGTCAATCAACGTGCACGCAGTCTTCGGCTGCGTTTCGTTGATGGACGGCTTCGTGCCACCCTTCCTCCTTGGGCTTCTGAACACGATTTACGCCTTTTCATCGATGAAGTTCGGCCTCGACTGCAGAAGATGATCGAGAAGATCCATTCCGAGGAAGCCTCCCTTGTCATTGACCAAGACCACCCCCTTCAGACCCTCAGTTTCATCACGAACCTCTCTCGTTCAAACACGCACAAGTCCATCTACTATCGACTCGCCGATGGAGTACTTTACATCGAGGTGCCCGAACGGCTCCAAATCCTCAGCCCCGAAGTTCAGCAACGCATCAAGGCTGGGGTCGAACATTTTATGCGCATCGAAGCAAAACGTCTCCTGCCTCCGCGACTCCAACGTCTTGCTGCTCAATGGGGCTTCCGCTTTTCCGATGTCAAGATTCAGTCATCCAAGACTCGCTGGGGTAGCTGCAATTCCCGACGCAACATCAACCTCTCTCTCTACTTGCTTCTACTTCCTCCCAATCTGATCGACTCTGTTCTGCTCCACGAACTCTGCCATACTGTCGAGATGAATCATGGCCCTCGCTTCTGGGCTCTCATGGACAAGGTCACGCAGGGCAATGCTCAGCAACTGCGACGCGAAATACGGCGACACAGATGCCGACTGTAAAAAAACAGACGACCTTCTCGCGGCGACCCTTTTTCTCGTTTCCACTCCGTTTTTTGGAAAGATTTCCTTAACTTTGAATCTCTATCATACGGTCTCCCTGCTAAACCACACAACACGATGCGTCTATGAAAGATACTGCCAATGGAGCACTGACACGACTGGTTGCCATTTTGAATCAGAATCTCGACCTTGACGATTTGCTTCTCAAGGCCTGCAACGAAATGGTTATCGCTGCCGGTGCCCGTGCGGGATACATCACCTTCGGAGGCAAATCCTACGAATCCAACGACTATTTTACAACCGAACACATTGTCTCCTTCCACGAATCCATTGCCGATGACCTTCTGCTCGAACTGCATCTCTTCTTCCTGTCGGCACAACAAGACAACAGCACGTCAGACATCTCACTGATGCTCCGGATCCTGACTGGCGAAGTCTCCAAAAGACGACTCTCTCTCCTCTTACAGGACAACCGGGAACGAGTCAAGGAACTCAACGGTATTAATCAGACCGCCAGCATCATCGGAAAGGAAGTTTCCATCAGAGAAACCCTGCAGAAAATATGCAACATTATTCCCAAGTCGCTTCAGTTCCCCGACCTCGCTTGCGCACGCATTACCTATGAGGATACCTCCTACCAAAGCAAAGGATTCTGCGAAAGTGCCTGGTTCATCAGGGAAAATTTCGTTACGCTCGACGACAGGAAAGGATCCATCGAGGTTTTCTATACTCGGAAATGTCCCGATGCCGACTACGGACCGTTCCTGCGGGAAGAAATACGACTGCTTGGCAATATCGGACGACTTATTTGCGGCTATATCAACAACCACAAGGGACGTGAGGTAATGAACAAGGCCACGCGGCTCGTCGATACGAGCAAACGAGTCAACTACCGCGAGACGTATATCAAGGACCGGCAACCACTGCAACAGTTCTTCAACAAACAGATGCTCGACAAGTACATCTACTTCGACATGATGCGCTACAAGGTTAAGAACATTCTGTTTGTCGCCACGCTCTACGATGCCTACATTCTCGAAAGCGAGGACAATTTCTTCGAACAATTCATGGGGGGAGAGATCTACCAGTTCTCGCTCTTTTCTCTGCCTCGTACCACGGCTGTAACCTCATCCGAGGAGGCGTTGGACATGCTGCGTACCATGAAGTTCGATCTCGTCATTCTGATGGCTGGACTCGACAAGAAACATCCCGTCGAACTGAGCAAGAAAATACGACGACGCTACAAGAAACTGCCCGTTTACCTGCTCGTCAACCGTAAAGACGACGTTCGCTTCTTCGAAAATCTTGTTCCCGTCAGCGATAGCATCGACAAAATGTTCGTTTGGAACGGAGAATCTCAGATTCTTTTCTCCATCGTCAAGAGCATCGAGGATCGCGCTAACGTCGAGAACGATACAACGATCGGACTCGTTCGCGTAATTCTCCTCATCGAGGACCGACCTTCCTATTATTCGAAATATTTGCAGTACCTCTATGAGATCGTCTTTGCTCAGATCGAACAGTCTCTTCGCGATGTGATGCACAACGAAATCGACAAGATAAGCCGTATGAGATCACGACCGAAGATCCTGCATGCGGCCAACTACGAGGATGCCATGTTCATCTATGAGAAATACAAGGACTTTCTCCTCTGCGTCGTTACCGATGCGGAATTTGAACGCAACGGAACTCTTGACAAACAAGCCGGCATCAAGTTTATTCGACACGTGCAGAAACAGATGCTCTCGCTTCCGATTATCCTTCAGAGCAGCGATACGGAAAACGAAGTTCTGGCAAAACAACTTGGCGTCACTTTCATCGATAAAAACAGCGATACGATCTTCAACGACCTCCAGCGTTTCCTCATTAGCCAACTCGGATTCGGCGACTTTGTCTTCCGTGATGCCAAGACTGGAAAACCAATTGCAGAAGCTCACACCCTGCAGGAGTTTCTCAGCATTCTCAAGTACGTGCCCGAGAAGACCATCAAGATGCACTCCGATGAGAACCAGTTCTCGCTTTGGCTCATGTCGCGTGGAGAAATTCGACTGGCTAAACGAGTAAATCCTCTTTTATACAGCGATTTCGAGGGTGTCGAAGACTATCGGAATAAGATACTCAACCTCTTCAACGAATACGCTGAGGAAAAGAACAAGGGAAAAGTCCTGAATTTCGACGACGTTCATGAAGTAACCGAGAAGAATATCGTCAGCATGGCCGGAGGGTCTTTCGGAGGGAAAGGACGGGGTCTCGCTTTCATCAATGTGCTCATCGCTACCTCTGATTTCAGCCAATTCAGCAGCGAAATCAATATTCGTATGCCTAAGACAGTCATCATCGGTACCGATGAGTTCGACAAATTCATGAAGGACAATGGACTCTTTGCTTTCATCGCAGATCCACATCACTCCTACGCCGACATCCGCAAGGCATTCTACGAAGCCAAACTCTCTGACTCCATCTGGACAAAACTGGCACGTTTCCTCTCTCAGACTTCGCGGCCTCTGGCTGTACGTTCTTCCAGCATCTCCGAGGATTCCCTCTCTCAACCGTTTGCCGGGGTGTTCGACACCTATATTGTGCCGAACAACAACCCCGAAGAAAAGGAGAATCTACAACAACTCGGACATGCCATCAAACTGGTCTATGCATCAATCTATTCCAACGAGAGCAAGCATTATTTCGACGCCATCAACCGCAACGTGGAGGAGGAAAAGATGGCTGTCGTACTGCAGGAATTGGTCGGACAGGAACACGACGGATACTACTACCCGAATATCAGCGGAACGGCACAGTCCTATAATTACTATCCGATTGCACACATGAAACCCGAAGAAGGGTTCGCTAATGCTGCCGTTGGATTGGGATACTACGTCGTAGGAGGACAGAAGTCGTTCCGATTCTCGCCTCGGTATCCGAATATCGACATCTTCAGCACGAAGGACCTGATCAAGACGACACAAACCGAGTTTTGTGCCCTAGACCTCAACAAACAACACATCGACTACCTGCTGAACGGCGAAGCCGCTCCGCTTGCGACCCTGCGCATTTCCGATGCCGAACGACACGGAACAATCAAACACTGCGCTTCCGTTTTCAATCCCGAAAACGACAACGTCGAACCGGGACTCTCTTGCCCTGGACCACGTATCATCAATTTTGCCAACATTCTCAAATACCACTATATCCCGCTTCCGGAATTGCTCGACGAATTGCTCGGAATAGCACAAGAAGCCATCGGAAGTCCCGTTGAAATGGAATGGGCTGTCGACCTCGAACATGCCGAAAACGGGCTTCCTTCTTTCTATCTGCTGCAAATCAAACCAATGGCTTCTGGAACGGCCATCGATGCCATTGACATTGGCAAGCCTCAGAAAGGGAAAACACTGCTCTACACCGAAAATAGCCTCGGAAACGGAATCATCAATTCCATTACTGACATCATCTATGCCGATCCCGAAAAGTTCGATAAAATGAAAACCCTTGACATGGTTAGGGAAATAGAATATCTGAACAATAAAATGGTACGCAAAAATCGACATTACGTTCTCATCGGACCGGGACGATGGGGAACTCGCGACCGGTTTTTGGGAATTCCCGTTACTTGGCCACAGATCTCCAATGCCAGAGTCATCGTTGAAATGAGCCTCCCAGGATTCCCGCTCGACTCCTCGCTCGGAAGCCACTTTTTCCACAATGTCACATCTATGAATATCGGATATTGCTCCATCCAGGACTCTTCGCTTGTCGAGACCATCAATTGGAACTTTATCAAAAAACAGAAGCCTTGCGAGGAAACAGAGTTCTTTAAGCATATCCAACTGAAAACTCCGCTGAAAATAAAAATGAATGGACGGGAAAGGAAAACACATATTCTCTTATAGACAGACTAATCCTCCCTATTCATCAGATAAAATACGAAATAATGACAGGACAATATGATAACGATAGGTGTCTTTGATAAACAGAAAGTAATGCGAGAAGCGATCTGCTCGCTCTTGGCCACGAACGAGGAATTCCTGCCGAAAGCAGTAACTCCGGAAACGGAAGATCTACTCGCCGAGGTAGGGAATGAGGGGTTCAACATCCTGCTTTTCAATATCTATACCCCACAGTTTGAGGAAATGAGGTTTATTTCTCAAATTCATTCCACCTGTCCTAGGACACGAGTCCTCGTCCTCTCGCAGAACAACGAAGAGGAACTGATTCTGAAAACCATTAAGGCAGGAGCAAAAGGATTCCTCGATGCCAATGCCGGGAAAAACGAACTGTTTGAAGCCATCTACACCCTTCGCGGAGGATACGATTTCTACAGCGAAAGCATCACGCACATGCTCCTCGGAAAATACCTCAAGAAGATTAAAAACAAAGAAACGGTCGAAGCTCCTGGCGTCGAAGCTCTTAGCCAGCGACAGATTGAAATCATCCGAATGTGGGGTAACAACATGAGCAACAAGGAAATCGCCGATAAACTTTTCATCTCTGTACGAACCGTCGAAAGCCACAAGAACCACATCATGCAACGGCTCAATCTCAAGACGAATATTGACATGATTAAATTCGGCATACGCAACAATCTGATCGATATTTGAATCCCACTCTTCTATAATAAAGGAAAAGGACAGCTGCTGTGCTGTCCTTTTCCTTTATTCATCCCCCTCCTTCGGCTATTCATCAAAAAGACTTCTTTGGCTGGCACCACGCCTCCGGTTCAGATGCTCGTACGCCATATCGGTAACCTCACGTCCTCGAGGCGTCCGCTTCAGGAATCCCTCTTTAATCAGAAACGGCTCATACACCTCTTCAATCGTCCCGGCATCCTCGCTCAATGCAGTCGCTATGGTTGTCAGTCCGACAGGGCCTCCGTTGAATTTGTCTATCACCGTGAGCAACAGTTTGTTGTCTATCTCGTCAAGACCGAACTTATCAATGTTCAACGCCTCCAACGCATATTTTGCTATCGATACGTCTATTCGGCCATTTCCCTTTACTTGGGCAAAGTCTCGCACCCGACGTATCAACGCATTGGCAATTCGAGGCGTGCCGCGACTGCGGCTCGCTATCTCTGCTGCTGCCTCTCTGACACAATCAACATTCATCAGTCTCGACGACCGAAGGATTATCTTTGTCAAGACGTCTTCATCATAATACTCCAAATGACAGTTGATTCCGAAACGGGCTCGTAGTGGCGCTGTCAGCAGACCGCTGCGCGTCGTCGCGCCTATCAGCGTGAACGGATTCAGGTCTATCTGAATAGAACGGGCAGAAGGACCTTTGTCGATCATGATGTCTATGCGGTAATCTTCCATCGCCGAATATAGATACTCCTCTACCAATGGACTTAATCGGTGTATTTCATCAATGAAAAGGACATCATTTGGCTCCAGAGACGTGAGGATACCTGCAAGGTCTCCCGGTTTGTCAAGCACCGGACCGGAAGTAATCTTAAAGCCTACTCCCAACTCATTGGCAATAATGTTCGAGAGCGTTGTCTTTCCCAGACCAGGAGGACCATGTAACAATACATGATCCAATGGTTCCTGCCGCATCTTGGCTGCGTCCACGAAAATACGCAGGTTTTCCACTATTTTGTTCTGACCGCTGAAGTCGGAAAAGGATAAGGGACGCAAAGCGTTTTCAAAGTCCGTCTCTCGCTGCTGATTCCGTATGTCAAAAGATTCGTCTTCCATCTTCTTTTTTGTTTGTGGCCGTTTTCCCATCTCCTCAGGACAGAACTGCCTTTTTGAGAATCACTTACTGGTAAAGTCTCGGAAAACATCCTCCATGTCTCGCTCCTGCAACGACAAAGTCAGCAGGGTGTTCCCTTTTTTAAACACATGACTGGACAGGTCTCCGCGGATGTCTCCTTCGCTCTCCATCGTGAAGACACATGGCCTCTCCTTCCGAATCTTCCTGATGCCGGAAAGACCATCAAAGAAACTTTCTTCTACGTCATCTCCCAGTTCCACCGTCAGAAAGACTCGGTTCGACTCCCTTGACGACACCATCTGACGCTCACTCTGATCTGCCACGATCCGACCTTCATTGATGATGATGACTCGGTCACAGATGGCTTTCACCTCCTGCATGATATGGGTGGAAAGCATGACCGTTTTCTCTTTCCCGATATCAGATATCAATTGTCGCACTTCTGCCAGCTGATTCGGATCTAGACCTGTCGTCGGCTCATCCAGAATCAGAACCTGAGGGTCGTGAATCAGAGCCTGTGCCAGACCCACTCGCTGACGGTATCCCTTACTCAGCTCTCCGATTCGCTTCGTGCTTTCCGGAGTCAGGCCAACCCTGTCCACTATCTCATTCACCCGACGATTCAAGTGGTCCAGGCCATATAGCCGACCTACATACGACAGGTATTCCTTGACATACATCTCCAGATACAAAGGATTATGTTCTGGTAAGTAGCCTATCTGACGCTTTACCTCTATCGGATTCTCCGACACCTCCATTCCGCACACTTTCACTTCCCCCTTGTCATACGGAAGATAACCCGTAATACACTTCATGGTCGTTGACTTTCCTGCTCCATTCGGACCAATGAAACCGACTATCTCTCCCGTCGCAATCGAGAACGAAACGTCTTTCAGCACATGCTGACGGCCATAACTCTTGTTTAGTAGGCTGATGCTAATGGACATAGTTCCTTTGTAGATAATTCTTTTTATAGAGGAACAAATTTAATAAAAATGTGCGACCCTTTTTTAAGTGTCGCACATCCTATCTCTTTTTTCTTCTCTGTTATCACTTCCTTAACTGCAACGCAATCGCTGGCCCGGACGAAGAACCGAACGTCGTGACAGTCGATTCAGGCGGCAAAGTTCCTTCACGCTGACTCCATATCGGGAGGCAATTCCCGACAGAGTTTCTCCTTTGCGCACCTTATGATAGCGTGCTCCCCTCGACGAGGAATGACGATGATTCGATGAGGAACGATACGAACGACCCCCGTATGCCCAATCGAACGAATTGCGCTTTACAAGAAAATAATTGTCCGCAATGGCCTTATTCTCCTGGAAATCAAACAATTTTTCTGGATTGATTGGATTGCCTAAGAAACGAGCCTCGAAATGTAGGTGAGGACCCGTGCTGCGACCCGTGCTGCCTCCAAGACCAATGGTCTGGCCTGCCACCACTGACTGACCCTGAAACACCTTGATCTCCGACAAGTGGCCATAAACCGTCTCCAGCCCGTTCGGGTGACGAATCACCACGTAATATCCATATCCGCCACGATCATACCGGGTGATACGGACCTTTCCGTCAAAGGCAGCTCCCACAGGATCTCCCGTGTGCAACGCTATGTCAATTCCGTAATGGTTGCGACTTCCGCGCGGACCGAAATGAGAAGTGGTTGAGCCAATCACCGGCGCCACATATCCCTTACAACTGATGACTACCGAGTCCGGAACTTCACTTACTTCTACGCGGTTGGCATTCACTCCTGACGTGCCCCACGCTCCTTCATATAAGTCATCGGCAGGATTGTCTCCCGACATATAACTGCTTCGCGATTCCTGTGCGTCTAATTCTATGTAACGGGAAATAACGGAGTCTAAAAGATGATTCTGACGTTGATAATAAGTATTGTTTGCTGTTGCTCTTGTGCGCTGTCTGTTATTTTGGGCGGTAACAGTCGTCGCCGTGGTCAAGGCAACAAGCGAAAGAGCAAATAGAATGGGTTTTATCATAAGTATTAAATCTGTTTTTGGGGTCGTTGTCTCATTGGCCTTTTTTTGACCAAAAAAGATTTTTTCTCTTTAAGACGCCCAAATATAGACTTTTATTTCACCTAAAACAAACAAAAACCCGTTTTTTTAACTTATTTTACTCCAATCAATCGTTTCTTTTGTTTTTTTTCGCAGTTGCAAGGTCAAAATGGCATTCGCCGGCGCAGATAGTGACGGATCTGACTCAAGAACTCGCATGGCAGTGTCACGAGCAAGGGTCAGTAACTCGGAATCCTGAACCAAATTGGCAATTTTCAATTCAAATGGCATTCCGCTCTGCATGGTGCCCTCTAAGTCCCCTGGGCCTCGAAGACGGAGGTCTGCTTCTGCTATCTCGAACCCGTCATTCGTGCTCACCATGGTTTCTATACGTTTCCGCGTGTCACTCGCCAACTTGTAAGGCGTCAGCAATATACAATACGACTGTTCAGAACCTCGTCCCACCCTGCCTCGCAATTGATGCAACTGCGCCAGCCCGAATCGCTGGGCACTCTCGATTACCATCACCGAGGCATTGGGCACATTCACACCCACTTCTATCACAGTCGTGGCTACCATGATCTTGGTTTCTCCACGGACAAATCGTTGCATCTCCTCGTCTTTTTCCGTCGATTTCATCTGCCCGTGAACCATACTGACGCGAAATTGGGGCAAATGTTCCCGAATATACTCATAACCCTGCTCTACCGCCTGCATGTCACTTTTTTCCGATTCCTTGATCAAAGGATAGACAACGTAGGCCTGACGACCCACATCAATCTCTTTTTTCAGGAAACGAAGCACCTCATCTCGTTTGGTTTCGTAATAATGAATGGTCCGGATAGGCTTACGACCGGGGGGCAATTCGTCAATGACTGAGACATCCAGATCTCCATATACGGTCATGGCCAAAGTTCGTGGGATCGGAGTGGCCGTCATTACCAATACGTGAGGAGGAGTCTGGTTTTTCGACCATAGCCGCGCTCGCTGCGCAACGCCGAACCGGTGCTGCTCATCAATGACCACCATCCCCAGATTCGAAAACTGAACAGTATCTTCCAACAAGGCATGTGTACCGATAAGAATCTGAAGACGACCGTCTTCCAGCGAACCGTGAATCTCTTTTCGGTCCGATTGCTTGGTCGATCCCGTCAACAGGCTCACCGTCACGCCACGACCTCTCAACATCTCACAGATAGTCTGATAATGCTGGCTTGCCAATATCTCTGTCGGAGCCATCAGACATGCCTGATAGCCATTATCCAAGGCCATCAGCATCGTCAGCAGGGCCACCAGCGTCTTACCGGAGCCGACGTCTCCTTGTAGCAGACGATTCATCTGCCTTCCGGAACCAACATCGCTCCGGATTTCGCGCAATACCTTTTTCTGCGCGCCCGTGAGCTCGAACGTCAGGTTTTTCGAATAAAAGGAATTGAAGTACGTTCCTATCTTCGCAAACACAAATCCTCGTGATTTCTTGGATCCATATACAGACTGCTTGAGGATCGACAACTGTATGTAAAATAACTCTTCGTATTTCAGCCGCATACGTGCCGACTTCAGAGACACAGGATCCTTCGGGAAGTGAACGTTACGGAGAGCCTCATCAAGACCCATCAGATGATACGTATCAAGGATATATCGGGGCAGGGTTTCGCGTACGGGCTGCGACAGTTCCTCCAGTGCCACATACACCAATTTGCGCATAGTGGTTGACGTTAGACCAGCATTCTTCATTTTCTCCGTCGTATTGTAGAGTGCCATCCAGCCCGTCAGTTTCTTCTCCGTCTCCGGCGTCGCCTCTTCTAATTCAGGATGTGCTATGTTATATTTGCCGTTGAAAACGGATGGTTTCCCGAATAGGATATAGGTAGTATCTGGCTTTAGACGGCTCGCCGCATACCGGATTCCACGAAACCATACCAGAGAAATACCGCCCGTTTCATCATAGAAAATCGCCTCCATTCGCTCATGACGACCCTCTCCTACCTTGCGCAGATTGCGCAGGCGACCCTTCATCTGGATATAGGAGACGTCAGAATTGATTTCAGATACCTTGTAGAAACGCGATCGATCAAGGTATTTGTACGGATAATAGCATAACAGATCTTCTATAGTTCGGATTCCAACCTCGGATCCCAATAGCTGAGCGCGTCTGGGACCGACACCTGGTAGAAACTGTATGTCCGATAGTAGTTCTGCCATGCCACTATACCTTACCTATTGATCGGATGGTTCCCGCCTCTAGCTCTATACGGTGTGTGATGCAAGTCGGGATTTCATCAGGAGAATGAGATACATAGATGAGCGTGGCATCCGTTGCCGTACAGATGGAATCCAACAAACCGATGAAACGCTGGGACTGCTCATAGTCGATACCCTGACAGGGCTCGTCCAATATAAGTAGTGGTGGATTCTTTATGAGAGCTCGGATTAGGAGAAGCATGCGCTGCTCACCAAGGGAAATCTCCGAAAAATTCTTTTTCAGAAGACCTTCCAGACCCAACGCCTTCATCCACTCTTTCGTAACCGACTCCTGCCACTGGGTCGGACGAGAGGAAAATCCCACTTCATCATTGAATCCGGAAACAACCACATTAAGGCACGGCAGGTCTCGCACGGAAGTATGCGAGGAGGAAGAAATCTTGTGTTGGCTTAGGAAATAGAGATGAAGTTCCGGACTGACAAAGCCGATCTTCTTCTTGATGTCCCAAATACTCTCTCCGCTTCCGCGAGGCTGACCGAAAAGCGAGATGTCATTGGCGTACGCCTGCGGATTGTCTGCCGTTATCAGACTCAATAGCGTGGATTTACCCGAACCATTATGACCAGCAAGATGCCACCGCTCATGGTCTCTGACCTCCCAATTGATATGACTCAAGAGAGGTTCGCCCTGCATGGTGATGTGAACATCTCGCATTCGGACCACGTAGCCGTACTCCGGACGGTCGTTCGTCTTGGGCAAATGGATTTCTCCTGAGGCGACAGGCTGTTTGCGTCTTACCTTCTCCATTTCATCACAATAAGTCGATGCATCCTCTATTCGTTTGATTTTGCCTCTCTCCAGTTCAATTACTCGGTCTGCAAACACGGGAATTTCTTTGACACCACAGACAAGGAATACCGTTTTTCCCGTTTCCTTTAGTTTCTGCATGCTCTTTCGCAACAGTTCCCGCGTTAGCGTATCAAGACCCAAAAAGGGCTGGTCCATTACATAGAGGTCTGCTTCATGCAAGAGAGCCAACGCAATCTGCGTCCGTTTCCGCTCTCCGTTACTTAACTGCAACAGGTTTCGCGTCAATAACGGATGAATGTTCAGTTGCGAGTATATCTCTTCCTTTCGGCTTTTTCCTTCAAGTTTTTCCAGTTTCTTCTCCAACCACTTCCCCACTTGAGGAAGTTCTTCCATTTCCTCCGAATATTCGTATCGCTGACCATAATAGGTCTGAGTCATTCCTGTTTGGGAAAAAAAGTTGTCCTGCTGTGGGACATAGAAGGGTTGAATCCCTTCTCCTTTCTCCACTGTTCCTCCATAGGCCGCCAGCTCGCCCGCCACCAGCTGTGCCAACGTTGTCTTTCCGCTGCCCGCTGCTCCGACAAGAGCAACAACTTCTCCCTTTTCAACACGGAAACTCACTCCGCGGAGAATCATATTCATGTCTTTTTTTACAAAGGCGTTTCGTGCCGAAAATACTACTTCATTCATGCCAATGGATTCCTTTCTTAGATTACTCCTATCAATGTCAGAAACAAGAGAGCAACAAATATCGGTGAAACAAAACGGATGAGGAAGCGCAACACGACATAATTAATCGACGGGCTTTCATTTTCGCTGTTTGTCAGTTGACTTTGCAACACCCTGCTCGGCATGATCCAGCCGGCAAACAGTACAATGAAAAATCCTCCCAAGGGCAACATGACGTTGGAGGAAACCGAGTCGAAGATATCAAACAACGGTTTCCCGCCAATCTCAAACCATCCATGACCGGATAGGGACAGCGCACACATACTTCCCGTTACCGACATGGTCAACGCAATCGCCAGACAGGCTTTCCAGCGTTTCATCCGCAATTCTTCAGAAGCAAAAGCCGTGACGGTCTCCAACAACGACACCTGCGACGTCACGGCAGCAAAATACACCAGAAGGAAAAACAAGATGGAAAATCCATAACCTCCTGGCATCTGCTGAAAGATGTTCGGCATCGTGTTGAAAAGGAGTGTCGGACCCTGTGTGGGCTCCAGACCGAACGAGAAGACGGCTGGGAAAATAACCATACCGGAAAGAATGGCAACCAAAGAATCGAAAGTGACTATGCCGAGTGCCGTTTTCGGAAGATTACGGTCCGAACTGATATAGGACCCATACGTCAACATGGCTCCCATACCCAACGAAAGGGAGAAAAAAGATTGACCCATCGCTGTCAGTACCGTTTGGAGACTTATCTTCTCAAAGTCGGGTTTCAAAAGAAAGGTCACGCCCTTCCACGACTCCGGCAGACAGAAAAGCGAATTACAGACTAAGATAAGTATCAGCACAAACAGGGCTGGCATCAGTATCTTGTTGAATCGTTCTATCCCCTTGCTCACTCCGAGAACCACAACCACTAACGAGATTCCTAACGAAACCAGGGCTTGAAGCGTCGGCCCCGTCCCTCCTGCAAGGAACAGGTCAAAATAGTTCTTGATCTCATCCGATGACTTTCCACTGAATTCGCCGACCACTGATGCCCGCAAAAATTCCAGTGACCATCCGCCGACTACCATATAGAAGGACGTAATGACATATGCTGCGGCTACCCCCAGAAATCCAACCAGAAACCACGGACCTGGAGCAATGTTCTTGAATGCGCGCATGGCATTGCACCGCTGACTGCGACCGATGGAGAGTTCGGACAGCATCACGGGCAACGAGACCAATAGACTGACACATAGGTAAACGAGCAGAAAGGCCGACCCTCCGTTCTCACCAGCCAGATAGGGAAATCGCCACAGATTACCCAAACCGACCACTGACCCCGCTACCGTTGCAAAGGTCCCGATTCTGCTGTTGAATTCTCCTCTGGCCATCAGTTTCTCCCTTTCTTCATCAACACCTCTGCTATCAACAGATCAATAGGTGTCGTTATTTTTATGTTTTCTCTGTTCCCATCGACCAGATAAATCACGCCTCCTGCCTTTTCATAAACCGACGCATCATCCGTCAACCGACCGAGCTCTTCTTCCGTCATCGTTGACAAGTGGGAATAGGAGGACTTTAAATCCGCGCTTCTGAACACTTGAGGTGTCTGTACCAGATGATAACGGCTTCGGTCAACGGCATACGTGCCGTTTTCTCCTTCCTCCCGAATACTATCTGTCAAAGAAACTACAGGAATGGCAGAGCCGTTTCTCTCTGCACCCTGGTAACATCGTTCTATCGTGTTCCGCGATACGAGCGGACGCACTCCGTCATGAATGCCCACAAGAACACCATCCGGAACATGTCTCAAACCGTTCTCTACGCTTTGGAGACGGCTTTCACCTCCTTCTATGACGACTATTTCTTCTCTGAATTCATGCTTCTCACACAGTTTGGCCCACTGTTTGCACTGACTGGAAGGAAGAACCAACAGGACATGCAAAGATTTGTCATATTCCAGAAATCGTCTGATTGTATGCATCAGTATGGGGATACCGCAAATCGGGAGAAACTGCTTCGGCACATCCGACCCCATGCGCGTTCCTTTCCCTCCTGCTACTATCACGACATATCGTTCCTGCTTTGACATCCCCTTGTTTTTGACATTACATTTTACATCAAAGCAAAGATAAAAAAATAATGATAACTTTGCAGCGTTTTACACATCATCATTCGTCACGGATGAAAGGAGTTGTTTTTCTTATATGTTTTGTTTTTGCCGGCTTTGATCTGTTGGCGCAGACTCAAAGTGGAATTAAGGCTGTTTTATCCGAACTCACCGACAATTCCGACCCTTCCAAAGGCTCCGTCACCATTCGCCAAGACCCTCGCATCGAAGAGTTGATGGAAAAACGGAAAGACATACAACCGCCTGCCTCCCACCATAGCTCAACAATCGGTTCTTTTACCACCAACGTACGATCGGGAACAGGATACCGCGTACAGGTATTCTCCAGCAATGCTCAACGTCAAGCGAAAGATCAAGCTTACGCGGTCCAATCCAAAATCAAAAACAAATTTCCACAACTTCCCGTCTACGTTTCCTATACCTCTCCCTTCTGGAAAGTTCGTATCGGCGATTGTCAAACCATGGAAGAGGCTCAGCAACTCCGTGTCAACGTAAAAAAAGCCTTCCCAGAGTTCCAACAGGAAACATACGTCGTTCGTGACAAAATCTTTCTTCCCGCCTACTAAGCCGATTCTGAAAATCTTATCTTAATGAATAATCTGGTCGCATCCGAGCCAATAGGAGAACGCACTCATCAGTTGGCAAAACATTACAAGGAAATCCTGAATATCTTAGGGGAAAATCCGCAAAGAGAAGGTCTGCTCAAAACCCCGGTTCGCGTGGCAAAAGCCATGGAATTCCTCACCGCAGGTTATTCTGTGGACCCAGGCGAAATCATTAAGTCTGCCACTTTCAAGGAGGACTATCGGCAAATGGTCATCGTCAAGGATATCGACTTTTTTTCGCTTTGCGAACACCACATGCTCCCCTTTTATGGCAAAGCACACGTGGCCTATATTCCGAACGGATACATCACAGGACTAAGCAAGATAGCACGCGTCGTCGAAGTGTTTGCTCGACGGCTGCAGGTTCAGGAACGACTCACTACACAAATTAAGGAGTGCATCCAACAGACTCTCAACCCTCTTGGTGTCATGGTCGTTGTCGAGGCCAAACACATGTGCATGCAGATGAGAGGAGTCGAAAAACAGAATTCCATTACTACGACATCCGATTTTACCGGAGCTTTCGAACGCGACAAGACTCGGGAAGAGTTCATGAATCTCATTCGGTCCGACGCCTGAGAATCTCTACTCTACCCACGTGCTACGGTCTAGATTACGATATCCGATCGCCTCGGCAATGTGATGCTTCTGGACCTGCGCATCACCGGCAAGGTCAGCAATGGTTCGACCTACTTTCAGAATGCGATCGTATGCTCGCGCCGATAGGTTAAATTTCAACATCGCCTTTTTCAACAGTTCCCGTCCAGCCTCATCTGGTTCGGCATACTGATGAAGCATCTTGCTTGTCATTTGGGCATTACAGTGAATCCCCCTATGTGTTTTGTATCGTTCCGTCTGTCGCTCTCGGGCCCGGACCACCCTGTCTCGGATTGTTGCACTGGACTCTCCGTCGTGTTGACCGGAAAGTTTTGTAAACGGAACACTGAAAATCTCTATCTGAAGATCAAAACGATCCATCAGCGGACCACTGATACGGTTCAGGTATTTCTGAACCTGTGCCGGTGTACAGATACATTCGTGCGTCGGATCATTATGATATCCGCAAGGACATGGATTCATCGCCGCAACCAACATGAAACTGGCGGGATATTCCGTCGTGTATTTGCTGCGTGAGATGACTATCTTCCGGTCTTCCAATGGCTGACGCATCACCTCCAGGGCACTGCGCTTGAATTCCGGCAATTCATCGAGGAAAAGAACTCCGTTATGAGCAAGAGAGATTTCTCCCGGCTGAGGATTCGTCCCACCACCCACAAGGGCAACATCACTGATGGTATGATGCGGACTGCGAAACGGACGCTGTGTCATCAATGACGAACCTCCCTTTACTGTTCCTGCCACCGAATGGATCTTCGTCGTTTCCAAGGCTTCTCGTAACGTCAGCGGAGGCAGAATGGTCGGGATGCGCTTGGCCATCATCGACTTCCCGGCTCCTGGAGGACCTACCATGATCAAGTTATGACCGCCAGCCGCTGCAACTTCGATGGCTCTTTTCACTGACTCCTGACCCTTTACATCGGAAAAATCAACGTCGAAACAATTGACATGATCGTAGAATTCCTTTCGCGTATCTACGATTTCAGGTTCCAAATCTTTTTGCTTGTTTAGGAATCCCAATACGTCTCTGATATGATCGACTCCATACACTTCCAGATTATTGACTATTGCTGCCTCTCTGGCGTTTTCTCTTGGCAGGATAAAACCTTTGAATCCCTCCTCGCGAGCCTTGATGGCAATGGGAAGAACACCGCGTATCGGCTGGATGCTGCCGTCCAATGAAAGTTCTCCCATTATAACGTATTTGTCTAATCCATCCATGATGACCATTTCCGATGCTGCCAGCATGCCGATGGCAATGGGGAGGTCGTAGGCGGATCCCTCCTTTTTAAGATCTGCCGGCGCCAAATTGATGACCGTCTTTTTCTGGGGTACGCTCAAACCACTGTTTTGCAACGCAGACAAAATACGCTCGTGACTCTCCTTTACCGCATTGTCGGGCAATCCGACCATATACAATTTCGAACCCGATGCCACATTCACTTCCACCGTCACAATCAGCGCATCAATTCCTTGTACCGCAGCCCCATACGTTTTTGCCAACATATCTCTTTGTTTTTTGGTTCGTTGTTCTCTACTCCCTTTTCCTCCCTGTCTGATTCTCGTTTCGTGCTTATAAAGTTACGCTTTTTCCGTTTCTTACCACACATTTAACCTTATATGAATGACCCCCCTGGCAAAAAAAAGTCGTGTTTCTTTCCTGAAACACGACCCTCTCTGCTTATTATATCTTTCCTTTTATTCGAATTTTTCTGCTATCTGACGAGCAATCTCTGCCATGCGATCTTCCGACAACTTCAATTTTTCCTTGTCAAATTTCATGTCAGATTCCTTGTTTAATGGAACCAGATGAATATGTGTGTGCGGAACCTCCATGCCCAAAACTGCCATCCCTACTCGCTGACAAGGAATGGCAGCCTTGATCGCCTTTGCCACTCGCTTGGCAAATACCGTCAGACCGACGTACGTTTCATCGTCAAGATCAAAAAGATAATCGTTTTCCGTATTCTTCGGAATTACCAAAGTATGACCCTCCGACATCGGAGCAATATCCAGAAAAGCAAAGAAATTCTCGTCCTCGGCTACCTTATAACTGGGTATTTCTCCCTTTGCAATTTTTGTAAATAACGTTGCCATATCTCTGTCGCTTATTTTAAACTGTAATATCTACCACTTCAAACTCCTGCTCGCCGACAGGTAATTTTATAACTGCCTTCTCTCCCTTTTTCTTTCCCAGCAAACCCTTCGCTACTGGCGTGGTAATCGAGAGCTTATGCTCTTTCAGGTTCGCTTCGTTTTCCGAAACGATTGTATAGGTCATCTGCTGCTGGTTCTTCGTGTTCCGAATCGTGACCGTCGTCAATAATTGAACAGAGTCCGACTTGATTTTACTTTCATCAATGATACGCACATTGGCAAGCATGCTTTTCAGTTCGGCAATCTTCGATTCGATCATTCCCTGCTCCTCTTTCGCCGCATCATATTCCGCATTCTCCGAAAGGTCTCCCTTGTCCCGAGCTTCCGCTATTTGCTGAATAATACGCGGACGCTCCACATTTTCTAAATGATTCAGCTCGTCTAACTTCTTCTGTTGGCCTTCTTTGGTCATGTAAATTGTTGCCATTGTATTTCTCCTTATATTTTTATTCTTGATAAAAACTAAAAAACAAGAGAATCCCATCCCTCTATGGATGAAACCCTCCCTTTTTATCCTTTTGCATAAGCAAAGATAGGGATTCTTTTCAAAGAAAAAAATTTTACCTCTCTCTGTTGGGTTTCTTTGTTTTCTTGCTTCAATCTCTCCGCTGTCTCTTTCGCTTGAGCCAATGCATTCTCTTATTGTTTGCAATTGAAATTCACTTTTACATTCTCTTCCCCAATGCTTAATTCCACATTGGCATGCATGACTAATGGCAGGTTATTCTCAACATGGCCGGCAGGAAAATTAAAGCAGACAGGATAATCGTATTCCTCTACTGCTTTCGCAATTCCCTCATAGATACTTCGACACATTCCTTCGTCTTCTTCACACTCGGCAAATTGACCGACAATCAATCCCGAAAGATTTTCAAGGACACCGCTGAGACGGAGGTTCTCAATCATCCGGTCAATACGGTAGGAGGACTCTCCGATATCTTCTATAAATAGGATGCTGTTCCCATCATAGGTGTTTAGATCGTACGGGGTGGAGCGCAACGAACTGAGCAAAGTGAGATTCCCTCCTGTCAGCCTGCCCTTCACCTCTCCCTTGCGGTTCAGCACATGCGGCGGAAGAACATACTCTGGCAACCTCCCAAATAGGATGTTCTTCATATTCTTTACTGGATCGGAGTCTCCCGATAACGTAGTCAGATGTTTTGCCATAATTCCATGCAAAGACGATATGGAAATAGCAGTACACAGGTTATGCAGGACCGTTACATCACTGTATCCGATAATCCACTTCGGACGTATCTCGAATCCCTCAACATTCAGACCGTCCACAATTTGCATCAGACCATACCCCCCTCGAACGCATAACACGGCCTTTGTTTCCGGATCTTCCATGGCCTGTTGCAAATCCATAAGACGTTCTTCTGCTGTTCCGGAAAACCGGCCATACCGCCCACGCACATGAGCTCCTTCCTTGACTTTCAGCCCCCACGATTGTAACGTCTGAATGGCTCCATCTACATATTGGGTATCTATCGCTCCTGCAGGGGCTACAAGAGACACCTTGTCTCCCGATTTTAAGAATGGTGGTAACATAGGTTTTTCTTCTTTGAAGTTCGCTTTTCTTAATCTGCTGACGAAGATACTGAAAAAAGGAGTTTTTTCAATACCTTTGTCTTTTCGTGTTTTTTTATTTATTCCTCTTTTCCGTGAAAACACCAAATTTACCCTGTATCACCTGTTTTTTTCTGCTCTGTCTCTCTGTTCAACTCTCTGCACAGAAAATCAACTCTGCTCCCGTTATTTCCTTCGACATCCCAGACTCTGTCTGTTTTGCCGATGATGTGATTTCACTGAAACGCATCGACCTGCGCGAAAGGTTCGACCGTGAAATCTCCTCATTTGCCTACATGCACACATCTTCCCTAATGTGTTTGAAAGGCGCTAATCGATATTTCCCCATCATCGAACCCATTCTGAAACGAAATGGGATTCCAGCCGACTTCATGTACCTTGCTCTTATCGAGAGCTCGTTTAACCCTCGCGCTCTTTCTTCTGTCAAAGCCGCTGGAATATGGCAACTGATGCCTGCAACCGCAAGAGAACTCGGACTGGAAGTCTCCGAAGAAATCGACGAACGATACGACGTCGAGAAAGCAACGGAGGCCGCTTGCCGGTATTTTCGCCAAGCCTACACTAAATTTGGAGACTGGATGCTTGTTGCCGCTTCCTATAATTGCGGAATGGGACGTATCAACACCGAACGGACAGCACAAAAGACTGGATTGTTCTACGACCTTTATCTCAACCAAGAAACTTCTCGCTATGTATTTCGCCTACTCGCCGCCAAGGTTTTCTTGCAGGATCCACAACATTTCGGCTTTTTTATTAAACGAGACCAATTCTACCAAAATCCCGATTTCATCGTGGTCGAGGTTCGCGAGTCCGTTAGCGATTGGGCGGATTGGGCTCTTGCAAAAGGCTATTCCTATGCTCAACTGCGCAATTACAATCTCTGGATTCGGGACCGCAAACTGACCAACCCGAAAGGAAAATGTTATTTTGTCCGGCTCCCTGAAAAGGACTCTCTCGTCTCCGACCCTGCTAAGATTTCCATTTGGCAGGAAAACTGGACAATAGACTGATTTCTTCGTTATTAACCTTGTGATTTTTGTCAATGCGTTTTTATCTCGCTTTTTCACTCCTGACATGTTGCTGTTTCCATCTCTTGGCCGAGAAGTTCTCGTCAGACAACTACGGACAGACTATTTATTATCGCACTCTTGATAATGGTAATTTCGAGGTGGCTGTCACCTTCAAGGGGGCGAACTTCTCTTCCGCCAAAGGTGAATATTCCGGAAAAATCACCATCCCCAAAAAAGTAAAATACCAAGGACACAATTATCGGGTCACGGCCATTGAACCCGATGCCTTTCGCGATTGTCCACAGCTCAAAAGCGTTAAGATCCCCCCTTCTGTTTCTTCCATCGGGTCCTCGGCTTTCCGCAATTGCATCGGCGTTTTTTCTATTTCATTGCCACAACAACTAAATAGCATTGAAGATCATACCTTCGATGGGTGTCGGAAATTAGAACAGATTGATATACCCCAATCCATCAAGAGAATTGGCAGATTCGCTTTTAGAGACTGCCAACGTATTTCGTCGCTGTTTCTACCTGCCTCTGCTCTTGAGTTTTATTCCAATTCCGTCAACGGATGTTCTATGATGCGCTCCATCAACGTTGATTCAATGAATCCTGTTTTCTCGTCTGTTGACGGTGTCGTTTATTCCAAGGATTCATCCTCGCTTATTCGCTGTCCGGAAGGAAAATTCAATATCCGATTCCCCCAAAAAATCCTTACTATCACTTCGTCTTCCTTTCATGGATGTTCTGAACTGAAACAGATTTCCTTCCCTCCCTCCATTAGAACGCTCGAACCGAGAGCCTTTGAGGAATGCAACGGGCTGGATTCTCTTTTCCTGAATCTCTCGCTGACCGCCGTTCCCGAACGATGCTTTGTAAATTGCAAGGGACTGCAGAAAGTTCGTATTGCCTCTTCAATAGAGGTAATAGACGAAGAAGCGTTCATGGGATGTTCTGCCTTGAAGGAGATTGAGCTCGGACACGTTGTCATTATTCAGAGAAGAGCTTTTTACAATTGCTCTGCTCTTTCTTCTCTTTACATTCCACCCTCCGTTTCTTCCATTCAGGAAGATGCCTTTGGTGGATGCCTCAACCTGCGTAATATCGTCGTTCAAAACGAAGTTCCTCCTCTCTGCGCTAATAACTCGTTTGACTCCCGGGCTTCCTACCGCGCAACGCTTGTCGTTCCTCCTGGCAAAGTGCTCGACTATCGACGTTCTCCTGGGTGGCGGAGCATCTTTAACGTTCAGTGATGCCACATCCTTCGCCGATTATTCAGACTTCTGCCTCTCGACAAACTCCATCGTTGTCATTTGATTCGAATACGCAATCCCCTCTTCATCGCAATATTCTCGTATTATTTCGAGAATATCCGGCCCGAATGCCTTAATCTTGGCGGATCCGAGACCCTTTATCTGACGAAGTTCCTTTTCTGTTGTCGGCAACTCCTCACATAGCGCATAGAGCACCTTCTGAGTATAAATAACAAACGCACTCACATTTCTTTCGTCTGCCATCGCCATTCGATATGCTCGTAACCGGGCAAATAACTTCGGGTGGGCCGTGGCCTGATTGTTGCGTTCTGACCTCTTTATCGTATTATTCCTCATCCCTTTCATGCCTGGGACCTCCGTTTTCAACAGTGCTTTCGCCCTGGCATTTAGGATCTCCGATGTGCGGAATCCTTCCTTTAGGACACCTAAAACCGCCGCTCTTACAACGTAGGCCTCTTCGATGCGACGCTGCTGCGTTTCTTGCTGTTTCTGTACTTCTTTGTTGTCTATCTCAATAGAGAGCGACAGGATTCCGTCACGCACAATCTTTTCCATTTTATCAGAGAAATAGACAGCTGCATTCCGAAGACGTTCAAGGAGTTTCTCGTTGCTTTCTATCTCCGGTTCTTCTTTTAGCAATTGTTGACACTGATTCGAAAAGCGAACTGCTACGCCCGTCACTTCCTCACGCAAAGTATCGCTTAATTTGCATATCTGCTTTGTTAGGGCCAGAGGGAACGAGGAAGGATTTTTCTTGGTGATATCCAACATCGTATTCATCGGTTTTTCTATATCACTATAATCATTTATCTCCGAAAGTAACTGCCGCTGGAATTGTATTCGTGAATCTCGCAAGTCATGCTCTGTCGGAACGTGCGTCTCTATATGATGGATAAACTGGTCTATCGTCCTGTCCGTTATGATGTTTGGTCTTGAAATCGGTGTGAGCAACACCAGTCCTTCTAACGTCTTGCATCTTGACAGAGCAACGTACACCTGACCATGGGCAAAGGATTGACCCGCATTTATGATGGCGTGCTCAAAGGTCAGACCCTGACTTTTATGTATCGTGATGGCCCAGGCCAGTTTCAACGGGAGTTGTTGGAATGTTCCTTCCACGATTTCCTTGATCTCCTTGCTCTTTTCGTCTATCTCATAACGGGTGTTTTCCCATTTTACTGGTTCTACACGGATGGGATCCTCTCCACGACACTCGACTTCTACTCCCCCTTTGTCGAGACGCTTTATTCGGCCTATCTTCCCGTTATAATAGCGGTGGATTCCGCTGCACGTATCATTCTTGCAAAACATCACCTGTGCTCCAACCTTCAACGTTAGTTTTGATTCCGTCGGATAGGATAACTCCGGGAACTTCCCCTCAATGACCGCCTCGTACGTTTCCGATTGACCTTTTAGCTTCGCAAGACGATCCGCGTTAATTTGATCCGCCTGTGCGTTGTGCGTACACAGGGTGACATACTCGTCCTGTTCTTTCGGCGTGAAGGAAGGATCATAACGGCTGTTCAAGATACGGATGGACTGCGTATCCATTTGATTCGAACGGACCTTATTTAAAATCCCGATGAAAACATCGTCTTGCTGACGATACACATGCGTCAGCTCGATACTTACATATGAGGTCTGACGCAATGCCAACGATGAGAAAAAATAAGGCGTCTCGTAATATTTTTGCAACAGTGCCTTCTCGTCTTCTTTTACCACTGGAGCAAGCTGTTGTAAATCACCTATCATCAGCAACTGAACGCCTCCGAAGGGTTGCTGTGGGTGACGAAAACGACGCAAGACCTTGTCAACCGCATCCAACAGATCCGCTCGAACCATGCTGATTTCATCGATTATTAACAAGTCCATCGAGCGGATAATGTTGATTTTCTGCTTGCTGAAACGATGCGTATAGTCGTTCTCACGGATGGCCTCTGGAACCTGCGGACCAAACGACAACTGAAAGAAACTGTGAAGTGTCACACCTCCTGCATTTATCGCCGCAACTCCAGTCGGGGCTGTTACGATCAGGCGCTTATGGGATCTCTTTTTTAGGTTACGCAAAAAAGTGGTTTTACCGGTTCCCGCTTTACCTGTCAAAAATATATTTCGGTTCGTATATTCGGCGAACCCGAGGGCCAGAGACAGTTCGGAGTTTTCTTTCGACTCTTGCATGACATTCATCTTTTTTCTACACAAAGATACCTATTTGTTTTTCTACAATCTGGCGACTGCGACTTGTTAATCAACTCTGTTTGCTTTTTTTGCGATTCTTTTTTACCTTTGCTCCTCTTTTGCGGATGTGGCGTAATGGTAGCCGCGCCAGCCTTAGGAGCTGGTGACTTCTGTCGTGTAGGTTCGAGTCCTATCATCCGCACTTTTATTCTTTCACTTTATATATACAAATACGGGACACATCTTACGATATGTCCCGTATTTTTCTTTGAGAAAAGGAAATGAATAATCGCTTTATTCTCCCCTCTCCATGATGGTTTATGCCAATTCAGGAAGCAAAGTCGCCAGTGAACCGATACCCTTCTTTACAGCCTCTGCCGATGTTTCAAGGAAGGACTTTTCTTCTTCATTAAGATTCACTTCGATAACTTTTTCTACACCATTCTTACCCAAAATAACTGGAACTCCCAGATACAATCCATTCTGACCATATTGGCCCTCCAGATATGCACATACAGGGAAAACACGACGGGCATCCGTAACAACGGCCTCAGCCATCTGAGCGGCTGCGGCTCCTGGTGCATACCATGCGGACGTACCAATCAGTTTGACAATCTCTCCGCCTCCTACTTTCGTGCGTTCTATAATCGCATCGAGTTTTTCTTTGTCGATAAGTTCCGTCACAGGAATTCCCGACACCGTCGTGAAACGAGGCAGCGGAACCATCGTATCTCCATGACCGCCCATCAACAATGCCTGAATGTCTTTGGGATTGACTTGAAGCTCCGTCGCAAGAAAAGCCTTATAGCGGGCGGTGTCCAGTACTCCTGCCATTCCGAATACTCGATTCGAGCCGACTCCGGCTTCCTTAATGGCTTTATATGCACAATAACACATCGTATCCAACGGATTCGATACAATAATGAATTTAGCATTCGGCGAGTATTTGATGGCGTTCTCGGCTACTCCCTTTACAATCTTTGCGTTGATTCCGATCAGATCGTCTCGGCTCATTCCTGGCTTACGTGGAACTCCTGATGTGATAACGACAACGTCTGAATCTGCTGTCGCCTCATAATCATTAGTCACGCCCTTCACACACGTACCATAATATTCGATAGGTGCTGCTTCCCACATATCAAGGGCTTTACCCTCCGAAAGGTTCTCCTTGATATCCAACAGGACAACGTCATTCACAATGTCTTTCTTGGCCAGGCAGTCAGCAACTGTTGCGCCTACGTTTCCTGCACCGATAATACTTACTTTTGACATGATTTCTTTATTTATTTCTTATCTGGTTTTTTTACGCCGCAAATTTACAACATATACTTCATTACGGAAATTTTTCCTTATTTATTTTCTGAATTCAGATTTCCTTTTACACGCTTTCATAGTTAACTGGGAATAAAAACAGTCAGGCTTTTGAGAACCTGACTGTTTTTTCTGCTTGTCTCTTTTCGAATTCTATTCGATGACAGGATTCATTGTCTTTGGGAACTTGATGGTGTAACGCAAGTCGAAACTCTTACTGCTGCCCGCCGACATTGGATCAAATATCCAACTTACTATACCCGTTTCATTGTTACGGGAACCTCCCGATACCTCATTGGCCTCAACGCTTATGTCATTGTTGTCGCTCAATGGCAACTGGTCTTCTATTTTTATACGTATCGCATGGAGCTTGTTGTTCTTGACCGTAATACGCCAACCCTTCGCTACGCTCTGTTTGCTGCCTATCATTTTTCGCGTCGTGAAGTCTTTTTGCATTTCTCGCTTCACCACTACACCCCTATCTACACCCAGTGACATTTGAAGCGTGTCGCTCGTCTGCTGAGCATCAATAATCGATTTGCCCACAAACGTATTTTCAAAGAAGAGATTTGCCTCGCCACTGACTAGATTCAGTTTCTGCCAGTCTGTTATGCGAGCGGTCAAATAGACATTGCTGCTTAACTTCGGTACGGCACGGTATTCATATTGCGCCGGAACAGAATAATTCTCTATGTCCACAACTACTGCCTTGTTGTCACTCTTCACCGTGTACGGCACACGTATCTCAAATTCCGTATTGGTTGCCGTCTGCGTTGTTTTGACTTCTGGCGCATTCGAACCGAAGTCCTCTTCCGTTGCCTCATCCATCATGACTGATGCACCGGCAGACCTTGCCAACATCGGAGCCTCTTTCTGCACTTTGGCCATACTCATGGCTCTGTACTCATTCCTGTTCGCATCCGCCTCATGAAGACGTACGTTGATGGTCTCGATCGACGCGTTCCTACGTACCGTTTCATATCCTATATATCTGAACTCCAATGTACTGCCCTTCTTCGGAACTGTCAGCGAATATCGGCCTTCTGCATCAGTAAAGGTTCCGATAGTATTTCCGACCACCGACACTGTGGCTCCAATTGCTGGAGTCGAGTTGTCTTTTAACGTCACACGACCACTCACCTGGTTGCTGAAATCACTCGTTGTAATGGTATGCTTGCGTCCCACCACATAGGGCGTTAACTCTGGGACAACTCCGCCCTGTTGGGGGTTCGCCGTCGAAAGTTTCAAGGTGACATTATTCCACTCTTCTCCCGTGTTTTGGCGTACATTGGCCTTATACACAATCTGCATCGGACTCTGTACGTCTTTCGCACGGACATCATAGGATGGCAACCACCCCGCATTGCTCACTACATAGGTAATGGTAAACAGAGATGTCGATGCAGACGTGCTGTTCACTTTTACGACAATCTCTCCCGTCGTCGTGTCGTCTTTCTTTCCATTCAGTTCGTTGATCTGTTTTTCCAATGCCCCCGACTGCTTCTTCAGCTCTTCGATGCTTTTCTCATAAGACAACTTACTCTGTTTCAGGCTGGTCAGACGCTGACGATAATAGTCATTGATTTGCTTTAGGTTCAGAAAGCTCACAGCCTGATCCTTGCCGCTCAACTGGCTGTTCTCTTTGATGAATGAGATTTCTGATTCTATCACTTCCACTTCCGCTTTCTCAGCCTTAATTCTATCTTTGATGTCATCATTCTGCTTGGTCAGCGTTTCTATAGCCGTACTGCGGATCTTCTCTCCGATATAATTCTTCTGAAGGCTCACTGCCAATACCGTCACGCCTCCTGTCGCTTTAACCTGAATGCTCTTTGCGTCAATACAACGGGATAGACCTATGAATTTTATTTCACTCTGACCGGCAGGAAGACTTACCGATTTTGTACGAGTCACTTGAGCCCCATTCGTGAAGACTGTCACAGACTGTGCCTCCGTCTTTACTTCGATGGCATTTGCAACAAAAACGGACAACAGTAGCCCGCTGATTAGTAAAATGCTTCTTCTCAACATAGTTTATTCTTGTTTTTAGTTTGGAGATGCACGAATATAATAAAAAAACGAACCCAACCGGATTATATCTTGCCAGTCGGATTCGTTCTTTTTCCGCTTCTGTCCGTCCTACCCGCTGGTTCTGCGAAATAAAGGATGGACGAATAGACTTATTTTTATTTGTTTACCTTGATATTGTGGATGCGGAATGTCTGCAGGGCCGGTTCGTCCTTTCCACAAATCGTTGGCACAAATTTTAATGTCACATTCTTGGAATTGATGGTTGCTGTGCTATTGAAACCATACTGTGCATCCTGACCTTCTGACTTCGCACCGATGTATTCGCCTACTTTCGTGAAAGCACCACCATCGACGCTCTTATACAATGCATAGCCTCTCACGTCTCCCGTTGCAGAAGCCCCGACCTCAACCGTTGAAACCTCCTTGAATGGGCCGACGGTCAACTCCGAACCTTCTTTTTTGTTAATTTCCACATAACCGTTGCTGACAGAGGAAGGAGTCTTTTTGGCGCTGCACGCTGGCGTCACTGCTGCATGCTTGAATCCGAACGTGATTTTTTCACTTCCGTACACCTTTGTTACCTTAAAATTCGATTTCGAATCAACCTTTTTCTTGCCACAGGCCAAGGTGTCGGATCCTGCTCTCCAACCCTGCTCCTTGAACGAGGAGAAATCTTCTTCCATTACAGCAGTCTGAGCCAATGCAGTTGCGCCGATGACAATCATTGCACCCGCCAAAATTGTTTTCAGTGTCTTCATGTTTTTTGTTTTGATTGTTATTGTTTCGTGGTTTTGTCTGTGAGGGTTTTTCTTTTTTTATTCCCCCTCTCGCAAAGATACAAGAGTTGTGCCAAAAAGCAAATGCTGTCCTCTTTTTTCATTAACTTTCTCTTCTCCTGTTTTTGTTTTTACCCCCCCGCCTTCTCCTCTTTCTGGAGTAAACGCTCCTTTTTCCCGTAGATTATAAAAGGAGAGTCCCCTTTCCTTGCACTCCTCAGACCACTGCCTTGCTTTCCATGTTGGGATTCCAGCCGCCAAAATGACCATCCTCGGCCTCAACACTTTCTCTACATCGCTCAACCTCAGATTGTTACAATGCACCTCAACCTCCGATCGAGACGGGAATGTCTGTCCTCCTACAATTAGATAATCCACCGCAATTGGATTCGTTGAATCACGCGCACACAAATTCATTCCCTCCCTGATTACTGCAATTCTTTCCTCTTCAAATCTGACAATCACCGGCTCCTCTTCAAGCGATATCGTGTCCATCTCATCACATCCAAGACGAAGCCACCATTTCTTCGCTAACTTTTCGACTTTTCCTACGTTGTTCGTTATCAAGGTGTGATGCCTGCCACTGATGAAATCTACACTCACATCTTCTTTCCCATATTGACAATAGACAATCCAAGTTTGCGTTCGCTGACCTTGGAGGCGGACATTCATATCCGTTACAACCAACACACATAGGGAAATCAACACCAATACGATCCATACCGCTTTTCGACGATATAGGTATCCTATGACAAAAAACAGTAACGCATAGAGAAGCATTACTTCTGATTTGTTCGTCCAATGCCACCATACGGCTCCTGGCAATTGCTCTATCCACTGCGCTAATCTGTTTTCATATCCTGCCAATAGGAGAAGAGCCGATCCTCCTGCCTGACTGACCATTGGGACAAACGATAGCGACAATGTCACAACAGCAACCCAGATGATCAGGGCTGCAATCGGTATGACAACAACGGAAAACAGAGAGGAATAGATATTTACTCTGTCAAAATAATAGAGCAGCAGAGGTAACAACCCTATCTGAGCCGACAGACCCACTGCGGTAAGGTCACGCATCTTCTTTAATAGTGGAACGATAAGGCGTGGTAAACATTCTGGTATTTGGACAAGGTCTCTTAATTTTTTGTATAAGAGGATGATGCCTGTTATGGCTCCATAACTCAACTGAAAACTGGCAGTAAACAGGTCATTGGGAGAATAAAGCAGCAACAGAAATGCGGTAAGACATAACGTGTTGAGAGGCTGCTGACGACGACCTAATGACCATCCGACAGCAAATACCGTAAACATGAATGCTGCACGCTGAACAGGAGCAGCAAAACCTGTCATGAGAGAATAGAACCAGACTGCCAATGCGGCAATGAACATCTTCACTGGGTGACGCCAGCCTCCAGGCAACAAACCGAATAACAGCAACACCAAGCCGCCGACAATTCCTACATGCAGACCACTGACCGCAAGCACATGCATAATGCCTGCATTGCCGTAATGTTCTTTTAGTTCCGCGCTTAATTCTGCTCGTTCTCCAAGTATCAGGGCCGATAGGACAGCCTTCTCGTCTTCATTTCCTGTGCCGCAAATCTTGTCAAGCTGGGAAACAAGGATTTTCTGCATCTGCTCCGCCTGACGCTTCAAGCTCCACCCTTCTTCCTCTTGAATCTTGACCCATTGGTCCGACCTGACTACACCCGTCCACCAATATCCCTTTCGCCTCAAATAGTCGGCATAGTCGAAGGACTCCGGATTAGCATTCCCGTTTTGACGTTCGCTTATCCGTAAAGCCGCACATAAATAATCGCCCGTCTTCAGCATTGCCGCACTGCTGTCATACAGTGTCACCATTATGTTTCCGAATGCCTTTCTATACGATTTATGATCTGTGCTATAAGCCAGAAGACGGGCTGGAACGAGCACCCTGGATTCTTTCCTCTCCACCTTCTCCCGCACCTCCAGCAGGAATAACCTCGGATCTCCATTTTCGTCAAAATAACCGTTTGCTACGAGGTGCGATATCGTCCCTCGATCCTTTTCCTGACGCATCGTCACTGCCATCGCTCCCAACAACAGGACAAGAAATAATAGCATCATCGATGCCAAAGGCTCGGAATATTCATAACGGTCTCGCAGATTGCCTTTCGAGAAGTGGTAATAAATACATAGACCGATTGCCACTATGACTGCCACTATCAACATCAGATGGTGTTGCACGGCTCCGCCGTCGCCGATGACAATTCCGACTGACAGGGCAATGGTAAAACGAAGAAAAGGATTTCGTAACAGAAACTCTGACATTCCGCCTTGTTCCTTTTCGCTCTCCACATCCACCTCTGCGGCTTTTTGTGGCATATACAAAGGTATTTTTCGTCGTTTCTCCATCCCTGGATATGCAAAGACGGACAGTCTTCGCCATGCGTTAACTGCCCGTCTCTTTTCTTCCTTAACGCCTTTCTCGTTAACTGTTTTTCAACTGCTGTATCATTGATTTCGGATCTGATGCGGAAAATACCGAATTACCGGCCACCAGAGCATCCGCTCCAGCTTCTCTTAACCGACTGGCATTCGTCAGATCCACCCCACCATCTATCTCAATTAGGCAATTGGCATTCTTTCGCTCAATCATTTCTTTTAGGCGACTAACCTTATCATAGGTGTTTTCTATAAAACGCTGACCGCCAAAACCTGGATTGACGGACATCAGCAATACCATATCCACTTCTTTTACGATTTCCTCCAACATGGATACGGGAGTATGTGGGTTCAACGTTACCGCCGCTTTCATGCCCTCTTTCCTGATGCTTTGGATAGTACGATGCAGATGCGAGCATGCCTCGTAATGGACATTGAGAATGTCCGCCCCAGCCTCCCTGAATCGTGTGATGTAACGGTCTGGGTCAACAATCATCAGATGCACGTCCAATGGCTTGAAACTTTTCTCTTTCAAGGTTTTCATCACAGGAAAACCAAAAGAGATATTAGGAACGAAAACGCCGTCCATCACATCCACGTGAATCCAATCCGCTTCACTTTCGTTCAGCAGGGTAATTTCTTCATTCAGACGGCCAAAATCTGCCGACAGCAGAGAGGGGGACAAGATCAGACTCATACAATATTTTGTTGGTTATTCTATTACTTTTTCTGTGACAATACGCACTCCTTCTGGATGGAATCCGCATAGTAGATCCCGGACTGACATCCGCTTCTTTCCTGCCATCTGAACCTCTTCCAAATGCAAATAACCGTCTCGGCATGCCACCTTCAACATCTTCTTTCCGTCACTGACTAACGTACCCACTGGCTCTGTCGGCTCTGCTTTTTCTGCGCTGGTCCGATACACCTTCATGACTACCCGCTGACCATTGGATGTCTCCAACTCTGCCCATGCCGCTGGATAGGGAGATAGACCACGCACCAGGTTATGCAAATCCTCAGCGTTTCGATTAAAATCCAGACGACTGGTCGTCTTGTATATCTTCGGTGCCAGACGCAACGTACCCGTCTCACGCTGGGGCGTTTCTTTGACTTCGCCGCTTCGTATTGCTTCTACTGTCTTAAGCACTAACCCAGCTCCCATTTTCATCAATCGGTCATAGATGGTTCCGAGGTCGTCTTCTGGTGCAATCGGTGTGCGTTCCTGAAATATAATGTTTCCCGTGTCTATCTCATGCTGCAGAAAGAAAGTGGTGACGCCCGTTTCTGTTTCTCCGTTGATGATCGCCCAGTTTATAGGAGCGGCTCCACGGTACTGTGGCAAGAGCGACCCGTGCAGGTTGAACGTACCATATCTCGGCATGGCCCATACAACCTCTGGCAACATGCGAAAAGCAACAACAATTTGCAAATCTGCATGCAATGCCTTCAACTCCGACAGAAATGTTTCGTCTTTCAGACGCTCTGGCTGTAACAGACGGAGACCTTGTTCTTCTGCGTACTGTTTTACCGGTGATGACTGCAATTTATGCCCGCGACCTGCCGGTTTGTCCGGCATCGTGACTACCGCGACAATATTGTAACCACCCTCAACAAGCACACGAAGACTCTCCACCGCAAATTCCGGCGTTCCCATATAGACGATTCTCAAGTCTTTCTTCTCCATCTCCTGACATTGTATTTTTACTCCAACAGACTCTTATTCCGCTTGTCAGCCCCCCACATGAGTTTGTTCTTTAATGTCGAAAAAAAGGCGTTTTCGTGTTGCTTGACCACCTTTATCGTAAAGTCCGCCTTCTTAATCCGAAGTTCTGCCGACAAGTCAAACAATTCACTGCGACCATCTACCGAGGCAAGAAACGAATGGGTGCGACTCGTTACATGAAGGCGGATTTCGCTGTCATCTGTGATGACAAGCGGACGTATCGTAAGACTGTGCGGAGCAACCGGAGTGAGAACGAAATCATGCGCACTCGGCATCAGTAGTGGACCTCCTACACTCATCGAGTAGGCCGTCGAGCCGGTTGGTGTTGCCACGATAAGTCCGTCTGCTTGATAATCCACCAGATGCTGATCGTTCAAAAACGTATGTATCGTAATCATACTGGATGAGTCCTGTTTCAGGACAGCCACTTCATTCAATGCATACGGCAAACCGCCGAAACGCTTCTTGCCACCGCAGTCTAGTTCCAGAACCGAACGCTCCTCTACCACATACTCTCCGTTCAATATCCGTTCAAAAGGCTCCTTGATGTCCGTACTGGCTATATCGGCAAGAAATCCAAGACGACCCGTGTTGATACCGATGATAGGTATGTTTTTCTTCCCTACATGCGCCGCCGTTTTCAGGAATGTACCGTCACCACCCATACTGATGGCTAGATCCGCGTCAAATCCCTCTCCTGCTATGAGTCCGGCGACCTTGGGCTGGCGGCCGATGTGCTGGGCAATGAAGGCATAAAACTCGCGCTCTACATAGACTTCAACACCACGTTGTTCCATCATGTCAAAAAGCGGCTGCAACAGTATCAGATTCTCTTTTTTATAATTGTTACCAAATATGACTGCCTTCATTGTCTTGATTTAGTACGGGTCGTCCCCTTTGTTTCTCGCAAAAGTAATTATTTTTCCATTATCTCTCCCTCTCATTTTCAAGAAATTCCTATATTTGTGGGAATATTCGGGAATACCGACTCCACTCAGTTTCGCTACGGAAGATTTCCTCTCTGTCTGATGTATCCCCTCCTCCGTTCCGGATATTGAGGTCTTATTTGCTTCTTCCAAATACGGAGAGCTTAGAAATCGACTGCTTGATCGAAACAGGCATGACTTGATCATTATTCTTTATATTTATCATAAAACCAAGTTTTCACTTCTATGTTTTTAACGACACTGCTTCAGACAACTTCGGCTGTTACGGAAAACAACTCCAACTCTCTCGATCTGAGTTTTTTTGACCTTGCCATTAAGGGTGGAATCATCATGATTCCTCTGCTTATTCTTCTCATCATTGCCGTTTACATCATTATAGAACGCTTCGTAACTCTTCGCAGAGCCTCACAGGAAGACCGCGAGTTCATGAACAAAATCAAGGATTACGTTTTCGAGGGCAAGATTGACTCCGCACTCAACCTTTGCAAACAGACAGATACACCTTCCGCTCGTATGGTAGAGAAAGGTATTTCTCGACTCGGCAGACCTATGAGCGATGTGCTCGTCGCCATCGAAAATGTCGGAAACCTCGAGGTCGGAAAATTGGAGAATGGACTGGGGTTCCTCGCAACAATCGCAGGTGGTGCCCCTATGATTGGTTTCTTCGGAACGGTCATCGGTATGGTTCAGGCGTTCTCCGAAGTGGCAAGCAATGGCAATACCATCGCATTGGACCAACTCGCTGGCGGTATCTACACCGCAATGGTAACGACCGTTGCCGGGCTTCTCGTCGGTATCATTGCCTTCTTTGGCTATAACTATCTTGTAATTCGCGTTGATAAAATCATGCACATTCTCGAAACTCGAAACGTCGAGTTCCTTGACATGCTCAACGAACCTGCCAACTAATCCTCTCCTATTTTTTTCATAACACAGAAACACGTAGAATCTGATGGCACTTAAAAGAAGAAGTAGAGTATCGGCCGACTTTAACATGTCCTCCATGACGGACATGATGTTCCTCCTGCTGTTGTTCTTCATGATTGCTTCCACCATGTCTTCTCCCAACGACCTTCGCATCAAACTGCCGCAGTCCAGTTCCTCTCACTCAACCAAGGTCGTACTGGTCAAGGTCTCCATCGATAACGAAGGAAATTATTCCGTTGCAAAAGGGAACGAAGCCGCGACAGCCATCCAACCGGAACAATTGGAAAGTTTTCTCGTCGATGCCATGGCACAGGATACCACGACGTTTATTTCGCTTCATGCCGATGAAAACCGTCCTTACAGCGAGATTGTCAACGTTCTGGATATTGCTAACAAGAACAAACTGAAAATCGTTCTCGCAACCAAACCGGCTGACAAAGAATAATATTCCTGATCCTCACACACATTTTTGAATAATGAATAATTCACAGATTATAGGAGCCGTCGGGACTGTCATCTTCCTCATTTTGATGATGCTCTTCCTCATTTTCTTTGGCCTCCACCACTCCGTTATCGATCCTCCCGTCAATCAGGTGGAAATCGAAATGGATTTAGGCACACCGAATGCCATGACAGGTGGAGAGTTGGGTGATGGACAGGATGGAGCTCCGGCAGAACAGATCGCCTCACAACAGGCAGAACCGTCCCCGGCTTCTTCCGAACCAGCTAATACCGTGATGACACAGGAAGACCATTCCATCGCCATCGACAAAGCCGAAAAACAGAAAGCAGAACGCGAACGACAACTACTGCTGGCCGCGGAAAAGGCTCGAAAGGAAAAAGAAGCGAAAGAAGCAGTGGCAAAAAAAGCTAAAACAGACAAAGCCAATGCCCTTGCTGCCGGCGCATTCAAAAACGGAGGAGGCGCTCAGATAGGCGATGGATCCGGTGCAGGTGGGAAAGAAAAGATACCAGGGAATCCTGCTGGAAAAGGAGCTGGTTCTGGATCTGGGGAAGGTTATTCCTGGAATCTTGCTGGACGAGATTTGAAATCAGTTGAAAAACCGGAATACAAGGGTAATCAAATAGGCAAGATAGTAGTGAATATCTACGTCAATAACGCAGGAAACGTCATTGCAGCCGACATTGCACAAGGTACTACGATATCTGAGGAATCGCTGCGCGACGAGTGCATTAAAAAGGCGAAGAAAATCAAGTTCTACGCAGATCCGAAAGCCGCACCTAAACAAAAGGGAACCATCACCTACGTATTTAACATAAACTAACCTTTGACACCTTTTATTATGATTCTCTTCCTCATTTTCTTTGGCCTCCACCACTGCGTTATCGATCCTCCCGTCAATCAGGTGGAAATCGAAATGGATTTAATCGCCAAAGCCGAAAAACAGAAAGCAGAACACGAACGCCAACTACTGCTAGCCGCGGAAAAGGCTCGAAAGGAAAAAGAAGCAAAAGAAGCAGCGGCAAAAAAAGCTAAAACAGACAAAGCCAATGCACTTCCTGCCGGCGCATTCAAAAACGGAGGACTAGGGAATCCTGCTGGAAAAGGATCTGGTTCTGGATCTGGGAAAGGTTTTTCGAAAGGTTTTTCCTGGAATCTTGCTGGACGAGATTTGAAATCAGTTGAAAAACCGGAATACAAGGGTAATCAAACAGGCAAGATAGTAGTGAATATCTACGTCAATAACGCAGGAAACGTCATTGCAGCCGACATTGCACAAGGTACTACGATATCTGAGAAATCGCTGCGCGACGAGTGTATTAAAAAGGCGATGAAAATCAAGTTCAACGCAGATCCGAAAGCCGCACCTAAACAAAAGGGAGCCATCACCTACGAATTTAAAATAAACTAACCTTTGACCACCTTTTATCATGGCAAGTAAAAAAGTCTATGTCTTTCTCGCCGAAGGGTTCGAAGTGACCGAGGCTTTGGCAACTGTCGATGTCCTGCGACGCGCCCATCTCGATGTCACGACCGTTTCCATTTCTCATTCTCTGGAGGTGATGAGTTCCAATCGGATTCTTGTCAAGGCAGACCGTCTCTTTTCAGAGAGTTCTCTCTCTGATGGCGACGCTATCGTCCTGCCAGGCGGCATGCCAGGCACACTCAATCTCGAGCATTTTGAGCCACTCATCGACCTTATTCTGGAATACCATCGTACAGGAAAACTGATTGGTGCCATCTGTGCAGCACCATCTATCCTCGGCCATCTCAACCTTCTCAACGACGAAGAAGCCATTGCCTATCCTGGATTTGAGAACGACCTTTACGGAGCTACTGTCTCCGATAACTCCGTCGTTCGCTCCCATCAGTTTATCACAGCACGCGGCATGGGCGTTTCCCATAAGTTTGCTCTCAAGATTGTTGAGACCTTGTTGGACGAAGAAACCGCCACACAGGTCGCTGCAACTGCAATTATTGAATAGCATTCCACCTCTCCTATCCCCCCCCCAAAAAAGGCTCCGTTGAAAAATGCGGAGCCTTTTTTGGGATGTACCCATTCAATCTGGTGGCTTTAACTTGTCTTTTACTCCACTGGTTGTGCTGTATTCAATACGTTTTCCTTCGCCTTTCTGCGAGCTTCTATCTCTTCCTGTATCTTTCGGTTCCGCTCTACCAATTTCGTCCGTTTCGCAAAACGCTCTGGAGTCCGTTTCCATCGATTATGCGTCCACATCCAATAGGCCGGATTTCGACGGATACTCTCCTCTACCTTGCGCATGTACATCCGAGTCAATTCAAATTCTTCCAACTCATTCGCATCATCCGTCAACGGGACAAACCGTGCCGTGTAATGGCCGCGACTCGGTTTTTGCATGTCTATATACAATACTGGCATTTTTGTTCGACGTGCTATTTTTTCAGGTCCTATTTCCGGTGCTGTATCTTGATTCAGCCATTTCATCCAGAAATACATGTTCTCCCACATCATACCATGATCGGAATTGAAACAATACATCGTAATCTGCTTCTTCTGTTTCTGCTCTGCATAGGTTCGCAGAAACTGTTTTTGCGGCACTATGATGGCTCCGGACGAAAGGCGAAGACGAAGATAGAATTTGTCGAATGGACCGCTTTCAAGTTTATGATACACGGCCATTGGAATATAGGTCGGAAACAATGTCTTGGGGTCGTATTTGTAACCGAAAGTCAGCCACTCCCAATTGCCGTAATGACCCAAATAGAGAATAAAACTCTGGTTCTTTTCCTTGAATCGTTCCAGCTCCTCAGGGTTTACATAACGCATCCGCTCTCGGAAATCATCCGGCTTCATGGTCAGACATTTTATCGTTTCAAAAAAACAATCACAGAAGTGCTGATAAAACTCTTTCTCTATTTTTCTTAATTCCTTTTCTGTCTTTTCCGGGAAGGAGTTCTTCAAGTTCTTACGGACAATTTTTTTTCGGTAGCCTACCACACGGTATAATAGAAAACTCAAAGCATCCGAGATCCAATACAAAACTCGGAACGGAAGCAAAGACAGACACCAGAAAATAGCATACAATACCTTATCCATTTTCTTTTACTTTATTTTGTTCTATACGTAATTTGCTCAAGTATAAGAATCGAGAAAATGCAGAATTCCTCGCTATCAAAAATCCGACGAATCCATCAAGAAATCCGGCCTTCAATACATATATCTTGAAGAATTTGAACATCGGCTTGAGCAAAAGGGCAGCAAGTGTTGCCCTTTTGCCGTTCTTCAAGGCCGTCTCCACTCGATAGTTCGTGTATCTCATGATCTTTTCCACCTGCTGATCCAATCGCTCGATTGTGTAGTGCAACAAGTCTCCGTCCAGTACCGTTTTCTTCGGCTTTTCTCCAAACTTCAACTCCTCGTGAACAAGACCAGACCATCGCGCTTCTTTTTTGTTCCAAATGCGTAATTTCCGATCTGGATACCATCCGCAGTGGCGGACTGGATAGCCACAAAAATAGGTCAGACGGTTAAACCAATACGCTCCATGCAGTCCGATCGATTTTTCCTGCAAGATCGATCGGATCAACTCCTCTGAAAGAGCCTCATCGGCATCAATGGATAAGACATAATCATAAGAGGCCCTTTCGTTAGCATAGTTTTTCTGCGAACTGAAGTCGTCCCATTCTCTTTGATAAAACCGTACACAAAACTGGCGACAAATCTCTTCTGTCTTATCCGTAGAATACGCATCCACTACAACGATTTCATCAGCAACTTTTGCAACCGAATCCAAACAACGGCCAATATTGCTTTCCTCATTGTGCGTGATGATGACAACCGATAGTTTATCCATGAGTTTACGATTTAAGATATTCTTCTAACTGATGTAAAGCAACATCCATGTCGAATTTCTGTTTTACCATTACAAATCCGTTTTCTCCCATTTCTTCACGCAATTTTTTTTCTTTTAATAGGCGTCCTATGGCATCTGCAAGAAGAGTAATATTACCGAATTCCACGAGAAATCCATTTTCCCCATCCTTGATCAACTCTGGCAGTCCACTGTGATTCCATCCAACCAAAGGCTTCTTACAGATCATGGCCTCGACCAGTACGTTACCGAATCCCTCCCATCGGGATGGCATGACAAAAACATCCAATCCTCTAAGAAAACGTTGCGTGTCTCGCACAAATCCGACCAACTCCACGTGAGAAGAAACGTCCTTTTCAACAATCTTTTGTCTCAAATATTCATACTGACGCCCCTCTCCTCCTATTCGTATCTTGAATGATTCCCCGCGTCGTTTAAGTTCTGAGGCAACTTCGACCAGAAAATCATGTCCTTTCTCTTTCTCCAGACGGCCTAAAGAACCGATTACAGGTACATCATTTGTAGTCAACCCATCCACTTCTTCTGTTTCGATAGGTATCTGTATCCCATTGTATATAACCTTTATCCGGTCTTCAGGAAATAATGTACGATCCGATTCTAATACGGATCGTTTGGTGGCTTCCGAATTGGTCAAAACATCCGTTAAACAGGAGAAAAGGTATCGGTTCAGCCACGTGCCACGTATAGGGATGGGGCTACCCCTGCGAAAGACTCTTTTCCGAATGCCGATTTTCTTCGCTATGGACGCTCCAATCTTTAAATCATTAGGGGCATTGAAAAGTACTGCGTCGAATTGTTCCTCTTGAAATAAATGAAGCACTCGGCGCCGCTTCATTATATTTAAGAACGAAAAATTCCCTACTTTCAACGGGAAAACTCGTACTCCCTGTTTTCTCAAGCGTTGACTCAACTCTCCTTCCCCGTCTGCGACGACGAGAACGTCTTCTCCTCTTCGATGAAGAGATACAGCATTTTCGTAATGCCATTTCTCTCCACCGCCCCACGTCCGCATCGTATTGAAAAAACAAATCTTCATCTCTCTTCCGATTTTATCTCAACGACTTATATACTTTCATAAGTTTATTTGCCACGGATTCTTCGGTAAATTGACGTACATACCGCATTCCGCGTTCAATCATCTCCTTCCTTATGGAGCTGTCTCCGAGAACCTTCTGTATCGAACTCTCCATTTCTTCTACATTGTCTGGATGAACATAAATAGCCGCATCCCCCGCCGTTTCATGAAAACAACTTCCTGTTGACGTAATAACTGGAACTCCAGAGGTGATCGCTTCTATAATAGGCGCTCCCCAGCCCTCAAAAAGAGAAGGAAAGAGAAATAGCTCTGACATCTGGTAGACAACTGCGAGTTCTTGATCACTCAAGGAGGTAAGAAACATTACCTGATTCTCCATTCTTTCGGAAGAGATGTATTGTTTCAATTCTTCAATATAATCCGTATGACGACCAACGATGACAAGAGGCATGTCTATTCTCCCTTTTTCTATTGCCTTAAGAATCAACAATTGATTTTTCCGCCGCTCTACTGCTCCTACCGTCAGCATAAATGACATCGGCAAATGATATCGGTGGCGGACTTGGTTTTTTTCTTCTTCCGATACCCGTTTCTCGTAGAGAGGATTGACTGCCTGATAGATTACCTCGATCTTTTCTCCCTCCACGTGTCCGTATTCGATCAGACTCTCTTTTGTCTGATTACTGATTGCTATTATCCTATCCGACTTTTCGCAGCTTCGCAAATACTTTTGTTTATACAGCATCCGGTCTATGTATGGGTACAACTCGGGAAATTGAAGAAATATCACATCGTGCATCGTGACAACGCTTTTCGTATGCGTTTTCTCGATTCCAACAGGAATTTCATGACTTAAACCATGATAAATGTCCAGCCCCAGTTTCCGAATATCCGAAACCATGCCGAATGTTCGCCATAATGAACCCAAAGGATTCCAGATTCCTTTCGGAGTGACCGTCCTGCTATGTTCGCCTTGTTGAAAAACAATTCCTTTCTCCGTCTTTTTCGGAGAAAAAAGGAAAAACTCTTCTTCGGGATAAAATCGCGACATCAACTGGATCGTATTACGACTGTAATTACCCAATCCACGATTGTTGAAAAATGCCCGTTTGGCATCATAACCTATCTTCATTGCTATTTTTTTTATTCCCTTTTTCTATTTCCGACCGAAGTCGGCTGGTATTTCTCCCCACTGCTCTGTATCCCACTTAAGTATCGGTGTTCTGACCGTATGTTTTTTCAACCATACTTCTGCACGACGAACCAACTCAAACAATGGTCTGTTTCTTTCGTTTTCCTCTAACTTGGTCTTGCATTTCTTCTGCCGTACCCACGACATACCCGTCTTGCTGTCCGAATAAATCGGATATTTTTCTTTACCCTGTTTTTTTAGTAAAGCTAATCCATGCACAATGGCAAGAAACTCACCGATGTTGTTAGTTCCACACTCAAATGGGCCGACACGGAATATCTCCTCCCCCGTTCGCGTAAGCACCCCTCGGTATTCCATCTTACCCGGATTTCCACTGCATGCAGCATCTACCGACAAAGTATCTAAATTAGGACGAGGTCCGACAACATTGAGTCCCGTTTCCCCTTTTTTTCGCACTCCTGGTTTTGTTTGTTTTCTCACAAATTCCCAATAGTCATACAGAAATGCCTCTTTCGCCTCTTCTTCTGTTGGGAAACTTTTGTATTGTGCACCTTCAAATCCTTCCACTTGTTTCTTACAGTCTTCCCACGATGAAAAAACTCCCATCTCACGACCTGACCAGACAGTATAATATTTCGTTTTCTTCGACATATTTCTCTCTCTTTACTTAACTCACTCTGTTGGACGATTACGAGGATGGTATTTCATTATTGTCTCCTGTAAATATTTGACATTGATATGCGTATATATCTCTGTCGTCAGGATGGATTCGTGCCCCAACAACTGTTGAATGTCTCTTAAATTCGCGCCTCCTTCCAATAAATGAGTGGCAAAAGAATGCCGAAAAGTATGTGGACTGATACGCTTCACGATTCCGGCATCGGATGCAAGGTTCTTCACAATTGTGAATATCATGACTCTTGTTAATGGAGTTCCACGACGGTTAAGAAACAAATAATCTTCTGCCCCTTTCTTTATTTCCAACTGCGATCGGTCCATCAACCATAGTTTTATCTGCTTAATCCCTTCTTTTGAAAGTGGAACAAGGCGTTCTTTCTTCCCTTTCCCTTCTATGCGCATGTATTCATCGGAAAGAAATAGGTTCGAGAGTTTTGCATTGACAAGTTCAGAAACGCGTAATCCCGATCCATAAAGGGTTTCTATTATAGCCCTATTTCGCTGACCCTCTTTTTTTGATAAATCAATGCAGGAAACAATATCGTTAATTTCTTCCACTGAAAGAACCTCTGGCAAATGAACTCCTATCTTCGGCATTTCAAGTAACTCAGTCGGATCTTCCTCAATGCTCTCATCATAAATAAGATAATGATAAAAGGACTTGATACTCGATACAATACGAGCTTGAGACCGAACGGCAATACCCAAATCAGTAAGTTCTTTTAGAAAACTTCGTAAATCGGATAGCTTTACCCCTTCTATCGTCAACGAGTGCTCTTTTAAGAATTCACAATATTTATTAAGGTCCGTCTCATACGCTTCTATCGTATTGGAAGACAAGGATTTTTCCAATAATAAGAAAGTATGATATTTCTTTTTTAGATTCGCTTCATTCAACGACATCGCTATTTAACTTAATCAATCAAAGATACAATTTTTCTTTGATTGCCTACCTCCTCTTTTTCTGACTTACTTTTTTCTTCTCATTCATTTTTTTCAACTGATTCTTTTTTATAGTTCTACTCCTGCTTTTCTCTCATAGAACCGATATTGTTCTTGATATTATGTCCGTTTGAATCTGTTTTATCTTTTTTTCATAACTTCGTGATGAATTTCTATTTTAACATCCAATCCAAATTATTCATGGAATTTTATTACGATATCGTTGTCGTTGGAGCTGGACACGCAGGAAACGAAGCCGCTTGTGCTGCCGCCAATCTTGGATCTAAAACCTTGCTGGTAACAATGGATATGAATAAGATTGGACAAATGAGTTGCAATCCAGCAGTTGGAGGAATCGCTAAAGGACAGATAGTCAGAGAAATAGATGCACTTGGCGGACAGATGGGAATTGTGACTGACCTTTCTGCTATTCAATTTCGGCTTCTTAATCAATCTAAAGGTCCAGCAATGTGGAGCCCGCGTGCTCAAAGCGACCGGGAACAGTTTATTAAAAACTGGAAAAGAACCATTGAAAACACAGATAATCTGAACATTTGGCAAGATACTGTCGTTCAACTCATTGTTGAAAATGGAATAGTCAGAGGCGTTGAAACGGCTATGGGATTAAAAATTCACGCAAAAGCTGTCGTACTTACCAATGGTACTTTCCTCAATGGACTCATACACATCGGCCGACTCCAATTCCGTGGAGGACGCATTGCAGAACCGGCATCTTATCATTTGACAGAACAACTGAAAGAGCTTGGATTTACCACTGACCGAATGAAAACAGGAACCCCTGTACGAATTGATGGTAAAACCGTTGATTTTGACAAAATGTCAAAACAAGAAGGAGAAAATGATTTCCATAAGTTTTCTTTTCTTGACTTCACTCCTCGCCCACTTCAGCAAAGACCATGCTGGATAACTTACACGAACGAAATAACTCACGACATACTGAAAAAAGGCCTTCCGGAATCTCCACTATACAACGGACAAATAAAAAGCATTGGACCACGATATTGTCCAAGCATTGAAACAAAAATTGTGACCTTTGCCGACAAATCACAACATCAACTATTCCTTGAACCAGAAAGCGAAAACGGACAAGAATACTACCTCAACGGGTTTTCATCCTCGCTTCCTATGGAGATTCAATACGAGGCTCTCCACACCATTCCTGGTCTTGAACATGCGAAAATTTATCGCCCTGGATACGCTATTGAGTACGATTTTTTTGATCCAACACAACTATACCACTCCTTGGAAACAAAAAGAATAAAAAACCTGTTTTTTGCCGGACAAATCAACGGAACAACCGGATACGAAGAAGCAGGTGGACAAGGTACTATCGCAGGAATCAATGCACATTTGGCATGCTCTGGAGAAGAACGATTTACTCTTCATCGCGACGACTCCTATATTGGCGTTCTTATCGATGATTTAACCACAAAAGGAGTCGATGAACCATATCGTATGTTCACTTCCAGAGCTGAATATAGAATACTTCTGAGACAAGATGATGCCGATATGCGCCTTACAGAAAAAGCTTATCGACTTGGACTCGCTAAAAGAGACCGCTATGATCTTCTTGTTGAGAAAATACAATTTCGAGATGACCTTATTAAATTCCTTTCTACTACTACCGTTCGCTTGAAAGAAGCCAATTCGTTTTTAGAACAACATGCTTCTTCTACTGTACGCGAAGGTCTTAAAATGATCGATCTTCTGCTTCGTCCTGAAATTCATATACAACACCTTATTGAGAATTTCTCTTCTCTTCAACATGTGGTTAATCAATTCCCTAATCGAAAAGAAGAAATTACCGAAGCAGCCGAAATTCTTATCAAATACGATGGATACATTAAAAGAGAAAAAGCAAATGCCGATAAGCTTCATCGATTGGAAAATATCCGAATAAAAGGTAAATTCGATTATGATTCCATCCAATCCATTTCAACAGAAGCACGACAGAAACTAAAAAAAATAGATCCTGAAACCATCGGACAAGCCTCTCGAATCCCGGGCGTTGCCCCTAGCGATATTAATATTCTTTTAATTTTGTCCGGAAGATAATTGTTCCACGAGGAACACTTTATTAATATATACGTTTTTATCATGAAATATTCTTTATTTATTTGTGCATTATTGTTACTTGCTTCAATTGAAAGCTGTACTGAAAAACGTACAATTGACAAAGGAGAAACATTCTTTGAATTAACTGAAAGAGCAGAAAATGGTGACTCTGTTGCACAATATCTTTTGGCTTCTTGTTACAAAAATGGTACAGGTGTCGAACCTAATAAAGAAAAGATGGTTGAATGGTATCGAAAGTCTGCAATTAAAGGATACGATAGTGCTTGTTATCAATTGGGCAACTGCTATATGAAGGGAGACGGAATATTAAAAAATGATTATTTAGCTGTTTTTTGGTATAAAAAAGCCTCTGAAAAAGGAATAGATAAAGCACAGAATAATTTAGCTAATTGTTACAAAAAAGGGATCGGAACCAATGTGAATATAGATTCTGCTCTATACCTATACCAAGAAGCAGCAAACCATGGACTTATATCAGCACAATCTAATCTTGCCAATACCTATATGACTGGTACATATACTGAACAAAATTTTAAGAAGGCTTTATTTTGGTATAAAAAAGCCTCTGAAAAAGGGGATGCCGATGCTCAATTTTATGTCGGGTACCTGTTATTAAACGGTCTTGGAACACAAAAAGATACACTACTTGCAAAGAAATTCCTAAATATGGCAGCAAAACAAAAACACTCTAAAGCAATAGAACAAATCAAATTTCTAAACTGATGTTCCACGAGGAACCTTATTTTACTTCTTATTAAAAACTTCATGTGCTGTGACACACGATGAACTCCTAAATATCGTTCATAATCTTCCTGATTCTCCTGGTATCTATCAATACTTTAATGAAGAAGGAAAAATTATCTACGTAGGTAAAGCTAAAAACCTAAAACGACGAGTTTCCTCTTATTTTAATAGAGATCAAAGTCATTCGAGAAAAACTCAAATTCTTGTTCAACAGATTAGAAATTTAAAATACATTGTCGTAAATTCTGAACAAGACGCATTACTCCTGGAAAATAATCTTATAAAAAAATACCAACCTCGTTACAATATTCTTCTGAAGGATGATAAGACATACCCTTCTATCTGTATTACAAAAGAACCTTTTCCACGTATTTTCAAAACACGAAATATTCTGAAAAATGGTACAGAATATTATGGACCTTACAGTTTTAACTATATTGCTGATGCCTTCATTAAACTACTTAGAGAATTGTATCCCCTGCGAACTTGCAACCTTTTTCTTACTGAAGAAAATATAAAAAAAGGAAAATATAAATCTTGTCTACAATACCATATAAAGAAATGCAAAGCTCCTTGTATTGGTCTTCAATCATACGAAAAATACAATGAAATGATTGATTCTTGCAGAAAAATTATTAAAGGTAATATTCAAGATATATCCGACTATTTTCTTTTGGAAATGAGGCGATTGTCTTCCGATTTAAGATTTGAGGAAGCCCAGGAATTAAAGAAGAAATACGACATAATAGAAAAGTTTAAATCTAAATCTATCATTGTTGACAGAAAACTGACTGACCTTGATGTTTTTTCATATGAAGAGGATGAAAAATACTCTTTTGTTAATATGCTTCATATTGTCAACGGATCTATTATTCAAGGTATTACCGTTGAATATAAGAAACAACTTGATGAGCCAAAAGAAGAGATACTCCACTATGCTATTATTGATCTTCAAAATAAAATAAACAGTTCTTCTAAGGAAATAATTGTTCCTTTTCTTCCAGATATAGATTGCCTTGATAACACATTTTTTACTGTTCCTCAACGAGGAGATAAAAAGAAACTCCTTGAATTATCATTAAAAAATGTACACCAATATAAAATAGACAAATACAAACAGGCAGACAAACTCAATCCTGAACAAAGACAAATTCGTATTTTGACTAAACTTCAAAATACTTTAAAACTTGATAAGATACCCTATCATATTGAATGCTTCGATAACTCAAATATTTCTGGATCAAGTGCCGTTGCAGGTTGTGTTGTTTTTAAAATGGGAAAACCATCAAAAAAAGACTATCGAAAATATACAATCAAATCAGTTGTTGGGTCCGATGATTATGCTTCTATGCGAGAAGTTGTTGAACGACGATACACAAGGATGATTGAAGAACAACAAACTCTTCCGGATCTTATTATCGCTGATGGAGGGTTAGGTCAAATGGATGCTATTAAAAGTATTGTTGCTGATAAACTTCATCTCACAATTCCAATTGCCGGACTCGTAAAGGACAAAAATCATCACACCAATGAAATGATTTTTGGATTGCCTCCAAAAAAAATTGGATTTAGAGCAACAGATGAAGTTTTCCATTTCCTCACTCATATTCAAGATGAAGTACACCGTTTTGCTATTTCCTTTCACCGACAAAAAAGAAGTAAACAGCAAGTTGCTTCTGAATTAGATAATATCAAAGGAATAGGAGAAAAAACAAAATTACTTCTTATTAAGCATTTCAAAAGCGTAAAAAGAATAAAAGAGGCATCATTTGATGATATAAAAAATATAATTGGAAATAAAAGAGCATCAATCATTTACGAGTATTTTAGAGATAACTTAACTCCCTGAGATTTGAATATTTATTTCTTCCTTACTTTTGGGTCTTGAATATTTATTTTATATCCTTTTTATGAGAGCTATTATTCAAAGAGTAAACTTCGCTAACGTCAAAGTTGAAAGTAAAGTGGTTGGAGAAATCCAAAAAGGACTTCTTGTGCTTCTGGGAATTGAAGATAGTGATGACGACCTTGATATAGAGTATCTAACTTCTAAAATATCTAATGTGAGAATATTTAATGATAGCGATGGCAAAATGAATCTTTCAGTTAAAGATGTTGATGGGGATATTCTTATTATTAGCCAATTCACTCTCTTTGCTTCTACTAAAAAGGGAAATCGACCATCGTATATCCGAGCTTCTAAAGGATATATTGCAGAACCAATTTATATACGTTTTTGTAAAATAATGGAAAATAAAATTGGAAAAATTATACAAAAAGGAATATTTGGAGCTGATATGCAGGTATCACTTATTAACGATGGACCTGTAACTATTATCTTCGATAGTAAAGAAAAAGATTATTAAGAGCTTTTATTATGACAATTAATGAAGCACAGGAAACAGTAGATTTGTGGATAAAAAAATATGGTGTAAGATATTTTAATATTCTTACCAATATGGCAATTCTTACAGAAGAAGTAGGAGAAGTTGCAAGAATTATTAGTCGAAAATATGGTGAACAATCTGAAAAAGAAAGCGATAAAGAAAAAGTTCTCTCCGATGAATTAGCTGACGTACTATGGGTAATTATATGCTTAGCAAATCAAACTGGGATTGACCTAGAAAAAGCTTTTATTAAGAATTTAGATAAGAAATCTATTAGAGATAAAAAAAGACACTTAAATAACAATAAATTAAAAAATAAAGAGTAATGAATCTTATTAATATGAATGCAATATTAAATTCCTATAAAAAAGGTATTTTAAAAGACGAAATAGTTCATCAAGAAGTAGAAAAAATCATAAATAAAAGTTCTTCTAATAAAAATAAAGAAGTACTTAAAACTTGTTTTAATTCCCTGGATTTAACTTCACTCAACCAAAAAGATAATGAAACAACTATAAAGGAATTTATTGAGAAAGTTAATAATTTAGGAACTCTTTATAACGAAATAGGAAACATAGCTGCAATTTGTGTATATCCTTCTTTTGTAAAATTAGCTTATAATACTTTAAATAAAAATGGTATAAAAATTGCCACAGTCGCTGCTGGTTTTCCTCATTCTCAAACAATGATTGAAATTAAATTGGCAGAATCAATGCTTTGTATTCATGATGGGGCAAATGAAATAGATATTGTATTAAGTATTGGAAAATTTCTAAATGGAAAATATGATGAGGTTGCAGAAGAAATAAGCGAAATAAAAGCATCTATAAAAGAAAAAAAATTGAAGGTAATTCTTGAAACGGGTGCACTCGAAACAGCAGAAAATATATATAATGCATCTACTTTAGCCATGGAAGCAGGCGCTGATTTTATCAAAACATCAACAGGAAAAATAAATGTTTCTGCTTCTCCATTTTCAGCCTACGTTATGTGTAATTCAATAAAAGATTTTTATAAAAAAAATAAAAGGAAGGTAGGAATAAAAGTAGCTGGAGGGATTACTTCTACAGAAGATGTAATTAATTATTACACTATAATAAAAGAAATTCTTGGAGAAGAATGGTTAAATAATGATTATTTCCGTATTGGTGCATCTCGAGTAGCTAATAGTTTACTTTCTGATTTCTATAATAAAGACATTAAATATTTCTGATAATATGTTTATAAACCTTCTAAGTATTGATGATAAAAAGTTGATAATTTTATCATTGAAATATATTTCTAAAATACTGTTAGAATTATAAACAGTCTACTATTAATTTTTCATCATCTTTTAGTAACCATTAAAAAAGGGATAATTAATAGAAATAAATTATATTCAATCAATTAATTTTAAATTACTATTATTCTGTATTACAATCAATTAATTAAAGAAGATTTTAAATATTATCCGAATATTATAATATAGATAAAATGAAATAAAAGAAGAATTATTATTACTTATCAACCATATTAACAATACTTCTTATTTATCTTTATATTCATTTAGATTTAATTAAAAATAAAAAATATATGAATGAAAATCTCCTAAATAAGGATCTTGGATTCATCGATATCCCATTTGATGAAAAATTAGATATAATAGAAGAAATAAAAAGATTATGTAAGGAAAAGAATGCTGTTATAATGGCGCATTATTATCAGCCTGACGAGGTTCAGGATATAGCAGATAATATAGGGGATAGCCTTGCCTTAGCTCAAATGGCAAAGAAAACGGATGCTGACATCATACTTATATGTGGTGTGAATTTTATGGGAGAAACTGCTAAAATTCTTTGTCCTGAAAAGAAAGTTCTTGTTCCTGATTTGAAAGCTGGATGTTCTCTTTCTGATAGTTGTCCTGCTGATAAATTAGAAGACTTTATAAAAAAACATCCAGGATATACAGTCGTTTCTTATGTTAATACTTCTGCAGAAGTAAAAGCTCTTACTGATATATGTGTAACATCGACGAATGCAAAAAAAATAATAAATAATTTACCTAAAGATGAAAAAATAATATTTGGACCTGACAGAAATTTAGGAAATTATATAAACAGTTCTTGTAATAGGGATATGCTATTATGGAATGGAGCTTGTGATGTACATGAAAAATTTTCTCTTGAGAAAATTATTAAACTTAAAGAAAAATATAGGGATGCAGAGGTATTAGCACATCCAGAATGCAAGAAACATGTATTATTAGTTGCAGATTATGTAGGGAGTACAAAAGGAATTATAGATTATGTGAATAAATCAGAAAAAAAGACCTTTATAATAGCAACAGAAAGTGGTGTAATACATGAAATGAGGAAAAGAAATCCGGAAAAAGAATTTATTCCTGTTCCTCCTGATGACAGTTCTTGTGCATGCAATGAATGTGCTTATATGCGACTTACGACTCTTAAAAAAATATATAATGCTCTTAAATACGAGCAACCAGAGATTAAGGTAAGGGAATCTATTAGAAAAAAAGCAGAAAAATCAATTATTAGAATGCTTGAACTATCGTAATAAGATTTATCTACCTCTTTTTTTTAAAGAAAGCGGTCAATATCTGGCTGCATTCTTTTTCCATTATACCACCTATACATTCAGTTTTTGGATGTAATACTTTTGGGGCAAAAATATGATATCCTTTTTTAGGATCTTTTGCTCCATAAACTATTCTTTTTATATGTGTCCAGCCAAGTGCACCAGCACACATTACACAGGGTTCTATCGTAACATAAAGGGTACATTCACTCAAATATTTTCCACCTAATAGATCAGAAGCTGCTGTGATAGCTTGCATTTCTGCGTGAGCTGTAACATCTGTAAGATGTTGTGTCATATTATGTGCCTTTGCAATGATAGAATCATTACAGACAATGACGGCTCCTATTGGAACCTCTCCTATCTTCAAGGCTTCTTTTGCTTCTTGCAAAGCTTTTTTCATGTAGTATTCGTCGCTCATTTTATAAATAATAACTGATTATACCCAATTCAACAGAAAAAGACATAATTATAAAACCAGTCGCATATCCTAAAAATACTTGCTTGATAGTATGTTTTTGAAGGTAAAGTCGAGAAGTACCAATAATTCCTGCGACTATGATTGAAAAGAAAACTAAACTATCACTAATACCATATATGTTGTGTACAGCGATACAAATAGGTATTAAACCGGCAACGGAAGTACAATGAGCAGATATTTTCCAAAAAAGGTTTATTATAAAACAAATGAAAAGAGTTAGAATAATACCACCGAAAATGTAAAATTCAAGGATAAGCCCCATCCATAGAGTGTAAAGTAAAATTGATGTGTAACAAGTAAGACAGAATAAATAAGGTATGATCCTTTCTTTCTTATTATCCATTTCTATGGATGAAATGAATCCTGTTTTCTTCAAAAGAAAAAAGAATAATATAGGTAGAAGAGCAGTAATGAAAAAGGTTATTTGAAAAAAGGTAAATGAATTTCCTTCAATATTGGTTATCAAATATCCAGTTTTATTTATTCCTGTAATCTGATAAAAAAAATTATTCCAATCATATAATCCATATATAAGTATGGAAGTATAAGTTCCAGCAAATAATGGATGAAACAAAATTGAAAAGAACTGAGCTATATTACTTTTCATTTATATTTCTTTTCTTAATCTGGCTACTGGAATTCCAAGCATTTCTCTGTATTTTGCGACGGTTCTCCTTGCGATGACATACTTTTTTTCTTTCAGAAGTTCCATTATTTTTTCATCTGTTATAGGATGTCGCTTATCCTCACATTCTATAAGATCTTTCATGATTTTTTTTATTTCCCTAGATGAAACATCTTCACCTTCGTCGGTCTTCATGGCTTCTGAAAAAAAGTATTTTAACTGATATATTCCAAAACTTGTTTGAATATATTTGCTGTTACTAACTCGCGAAACTGTGGATATATCTAACCCAGTTCTGTCAGAAATATCCTTTAGGATCATTGGTTTTAGTTGTGTTTCGTCTCCTGTCATGAAGAAATCATATTGTTTTTTTATGATTTCATTCATGACCATCATCATTGTGTTGTTTCTTTGCTTAAGTGCTTCTATAAACCATCGTGCTGAATCCAATTTTTGTTTGACGAAAGAAACTGCTTCCTTCATTGATTTATTTGCTTTTTTATTTTTAGAATAGTCCTCAAACATTTCTTTATAACCTTTACTGATTCGAAGTTCAGGTATATTGACATTGTTTAGGCTTAATTCAAGTTTTCCGTTTGTCTCTTCAAGATAGAAATCAGGAATAATCTCCTGCATATTTTTTTCTAATACGGTTCCCCAGGCATTTCCTGGTTTTGGATTAAGACGGCTAATTTCAGAAAGAACATCCCTGAATTGTTCCTCAGTAATATTAAGACGCATCATAATCTTTTCATAATGTTTCTTTATGAAAAGTTCATAATATTTATCGATTATGATTATAGCTAAATGAATGGAATCGGTGTTCTTTTTTTGATGTAACTGAATAGAAAGACATTCTTGTAATGTTCGTGCACATACTCCTGGAGGATCTAACTGTTGAACCTTTTTAATGACATTTTGGATATCTTCCTCGTTCACTTCTTCACCTGTTTGAAAGGCAATATCATCTACCATTGCATCTTCTTTGCGTTTTAGATACCCGTCTTCATCAATATTCCCTATGACATACTTCGCAATTTTTATTTCTTGTTCTGTAAGATGAGTAAGTTGTTCTTCTAAATGTTCGTGAAAGGATACTCCGACAGAAAATGGAATGTCTTCATGTTTATCATCTCGTGAGCGGTTGTTAGATTGAAGTTTATAGTCTGGTATATCATCTCCCTCCAAATATTCTTCATAGTCCATATTGTCGTCAATCTGCATTTCATCTTGTTGTTCATCTTGTTCGTAAGATTCTTCTATTTCCTCTTTACCCTCTTCTAAGGCAGGGTTTTCTTGAATTTCCTGTTGTATCCGCTCCTCAAGTTCCACGGTAGGAACTTCGATGAGCTTTATCATCTGTATCTGCTGAGGTGACAATTTTGCAGTCTGAAGCAATTTTTGTGTTTGCGAAAGAGATGGCATATGAAAAAAATATAATGATATGAACCCTTTTTATATGATTATTTTTCTAACTTAATCTCGCTTGGTTTTCCGTGAGCATCCACCTGTACCAAAAGAATGTTTGTAGAACATACCAACTCTTCAGTACCCTTTATAACATCAGCACGACGGGCTTCTATTCCTACGGTAATGGATGTATGGCCGATATGCTTTACCTCACCATATATTTTAATTAGGTTTTTTAGTTTAGAAGGTCGATGGAATACGCATTCGGAAATCTTTAAGGTAAGCACATTCGGATTTCGTATGACTTGTGTAGCAAATCCAACTGAAGCATCATCCAGCCAAGACATCATTCGACCACCGAACAGATTTCCATTTACACCGATATCATCGGTCATGACAATATGGGTAGATATCAATTCCATAAAATAACTTATGTTGGTTAATACTTAAAAGAACTGCCACCAAGAAATTCTCTTAATAAGGAGGTTGATGGTATATCCCGGTTGGATATAGGAGTGATGCAGTGAAGAAATTTCATCAGATGATGTACTTCTGCGTATTCTTTTGAGTTACGGGGAACTGTCTGCAACATAGGCAATACATAATTCTTAAGGGCGGCAAGTTCAAAGATGAGAGCAGAATTAAACATGACATCTGCATTTTCTTGATATGGGAAAATCCATTTCTTCTCTCCATCTCGCACACTCTCCCATCTTGCAATGGTATTCTGAACCGTATTTCCTCGGTATTTATAGTCACGTACGATGCGACGGATCAAACGATTGTCTGTGGTTGATATCCAATTATGATCATCCAAAGAGATGGTTGTCAATGCAGAAACATATATTTTAAATTTTGCTGTTTCTGCAACAGATGGTGTTAAAGCGGGATTTAAAGCGTGGATACCTTCCATCATCACAATATTGTTTTCTTTCAACTGCACATTATTTCCTTTGAACAAACGTTTTCCAGATGCAAAATCGTAGGTTGGCAATGATACTTCTTTTCCCGAAAGAAGGGCTTGCAGTTGTTCATTGAAAAAATCAAGATCCAATGCGTATAATGACTCATAATCGTATTCCCCATTTTCATCTTTGGGTGTTCGTTCCCGGTCAATGAAATAGTCATCTAAAGATATTGTAATGGGTTTCACACCGGCAGCAAGAAGTTGCACTGTCAGACGTTTTGAGAAGGTGGTCTTACCAGAAGAAGAGGGACCACTAATCATGATGAATTTTGTAGTATCCATTTCTTTGCAGATGGAATCCGCAATACGAACAATCTGCTTTTCATGCAGAGCCTCAGCAATCTTTATTAAGCCATATACCTCCCCTCTTCTCGTAAGTTCGTTCAAATCACCGATGTTGTTTATGCCAAGAATCTGTTGTAGTTGAAGATTCTGTTTGAAAGCTTGATACATCTTCGGTTGATTTTCGAATGGTTCCAGTATCGTTAGGTTTTCTTTTTTGGGAACTTGAAGAAATATGCCGATATCATATTTGAACAGATTGAAATTATTGGAAAGTTCTCCAGTATTTACCATTAAAGTGGTATTGTAAAAATCATAATATCCGTCTATTTCATAAAACTGTGCGTATGTGATATTCATAGACTTTAACAAGTTCACTTTTTCCTCTTCTCTGCGTTCCTTAAAAAGGCGTAAAACAGCCTCTTTCTGCATCTCATGGCTTTTTATAGGAAGCTTTTGCTCAATCAACTCGTGCATCCGCTTCTGTATTTTGGAGATAATATCGTCGCTTACAGGCGTACCATCCTGAAAAATTAGATTACAGAAATATCCTTTTGAAAGAGGATGTTCAAAGAAGAGTTGCGCCGTAGGATACAGGTCATGAGTTGCTTTTGCCATAACCATACAAAGGGTCCGGATATAGGTTCTTCTTCCCGTTTTTGTATGGACATCCATGAACTCCACATCCTTCGGATGAAATACGGAGTATGAAAGAGACTCACATTTGTTGTTAACTAATGCACAGACAACTTCTTTTTTATTATCCACCTCTTGGTCTTCCAATATCTTTTCCAATGTTGTTCCCATTGGATAGTCCTTATATTCACCAGTATTCCGGCAATAAATCTTCACCTGTTCCATAATCTTTATTTTTTTAATATGTCCCTTTTCTTTTTTCAAAGACATATTAATTTTTCAAGTCTATAAAAATACACCTTTTTCATTAAATCAACGACTTAGCCAAGCAAATTCTTCAGCGTTCATATTTGCTTTTCTTTAAAAGGGAATATAGAAGATAATCGGGAGAACAATAGTAAATGAGATAGCGCCTTGCGTTTTGCGAACAAAAAGTCATTATAGTAGTACAACAAAGAGTAGTTGACGAGAAACTGACCAATTGATATAGATTTATTTTAGGCAAAAAACAAAGACAGAAAATCCTTTTTTTCGCTGATGCAAGTAAATAATTCCTACCTTTGTAGTCCTCAAAAAAAAACAGAAAAAGGAATACGCATACTAAGACTATGTTTTGCGAAGGCGCATATGTATTTCTTGTATTGTTCGAGAAAGATTTAGTAGCATAAAACTGTATATTTTCATATGGAACCATTCAAAGTTTTTCCACTTTACGACATCAACATTGTTCGTGGCAATGCTTGCCGTATCTATGATGATCAGGGAACGGAATATTTAGATCTCTACGGAGGGCATGCTGTTATTTCTGTCGGACATACACATCCGTATTTTGTTCAGAAGGTGACAGAACAATTAAATACGCTTGGTTTTTATAGTAATTCAGTTATCAACAGTCTTCAATGGGAATTAGCAAAGAAATTGGGACAACAGTCTGGATATGAGGACTACTCTTTGTTTCTTGTCAATTCTGGGGCAGAAGCAAATGAAAACGCAATCAAGTTGGCCTCTTTCTATAATGGAAGACGCAAAATAGTATCTATTTCCAAGGCATTTCATGGACGAACGGATGCTGCAGTCCGTGTAACGGATAATCCAAAGATTGTCGCTCCTGTTAATGAAGCGATACCGGTCGAGTTTATTCCATTAAATGATATCGAGGCAATGGAAAGAGTTCTCGCACCAAAAGACGTTTGCGCAATTATCATTGAGGGAATTCAAGGCGTTGGAGGTGTAAATATTCCTTCCTCTGAATTCCTGCAAGCGGTACGCGAGATGTGTGACAAGACGAAGACTGTTCTCATTCTTGACGAGATACAATCAGGATATGGACGATCTGGTAAGTTCTTTGCTCATCAATATTCGGGTATTCGCCCTGATCTTATATCGGTAGCAAAGGGTATTGCAAATGGTATACCTATGGGAGGTCTTCTTATTTCTCCGAAATTCCCAGCTGTTTTCGGACAACTCGGAACCACATTTGGTGGTAATCAGCTAGCCTGTGCTGGAGCAATTGCAGTTCTTGACATTATGAAAGCGGAAAAACTGGTTGATAATGCGGATAAGATAGGATCTTATCTCCAACAAGAGCTTTCAAAAATGATTGGAAAATATGAGATAAATGATGTTCGTGGAAGAGGATTGATGATTGGAATTGAATTTAATTATCCGGTTAAAGCCCTTCGAGAGAAACTGATTACGGAACAACATGTTTTTACGGGAGCCTCTGGGACAAATATACTTCGCATCCTTCCTCCATTGTGTTTGACTAAAACCGATGTTGATCTTTTTCTTCAACGCTTTAAGTCTTTATTTGTCGAAAAATAAAGAGTATAAAAGACCACAAATAAAAGAAGGGAATAAGATGTTTAATAAACACTGGTGAGGTGTTTTTCCGTAGGAAGAAAAAAACGAGGAATTATGAATCGGGTTTATAATAATCCGATTCTTTTTCTTTAAAGAGGATAGCTCATATGATAATTCTTAATTCTTTAAAAGGTCTGAAAATCAGCAAAAAAGAAAAAAGAAAGAAAATAAACCATGTTTTATAACATAAATTTAACTATATTTTAACATAAATAATATGTTGTATAACACAAAAGCGCTATCTTTGCACTGTGTTTTTCATAGTATTAGATTTAAGGTTATCAAAAAGGGTTGGTCAAGCGAGATCAATCCCTTTTTGTTTATAGGAGAATCTGTAACAAACGGAATAAGCGTAAATTTCCATATAGTAAATCTAATAAGGGAATCACGTAAAAACGTCCTTCGAGAGCAAAAGAAGCTTATTTATTGCGATGGACACATTGAAAAATCTTTATATTTGTGAGGGAAAAGAAGGCGATTTTCAAGAAGGCATCGTCCTTCTCAATATCTTCTTTATGGAGTAAAAGCTCAATAAGGTTGAATGTAGAAACGAACATGGCAAGTAGCTGGTTTCGTCATGGGAAAGCGTCGTCCAAGTTGTGCTTACTCCTACATTTATAAGCGTATACGTGGAATATACGACGCTGAAGTAGCAAGACTAAGGAAAAATATAAAATCTAACTACCAATGGGAGGTTTTTTTGGAACCATTAAACGAGGGACGGAATGTGTGACCGATCTCTTTTATGGAACAGACTACCAGTCACACATGGGTACACGCAGAGCAGGAATGGCAACGCTGAAGGATGATGGTGATTTCGCTCGATCCATTCACAATTTGGAAAGCTCTTATTTCCGCACAAAGTTTGAAGAGGAATTACCGAAATTTACAGGTAAGAGCGGAATTGGTATCATTAGTGACACAGATGCACAACCAATAGTCCTGAAAACCAAAATCGGCAAATTTGCCATCGTCAGTGTTGCTAAGTTCCTGAATCAGGATGCGATGGAGAAAGAGGTAATGGAAAAGGGCGGACACCTGAGCGAATTGAGTTCTGGGAAAACAAACCCAACAGAGTTAATTGGACTGATGATAAGCCAGGGGAAAGATTATCTAGATGGAATTGAAAACGTTTTTCATAAGCTGAAGGGGTCTTTCTCTGGTCTTCTATTGACGGAAGAAGGCATTATTGCCATACGAGATTATTACGGACGTACACCAGTTGTTATAGGAAAACACGAGGAAGATGGGTATGCTGTTGCAAGTGAGAATAACGCTTTCCCGAATCTGGGTTACGAAACAGAATATTTCTTAGGCCCTGGCGAAGTCGTTCTTGTTACAGGAGATGGATACAGGCAGCTTCGTAAGCCGAATGAGAAAATGCAGATTTGCTCATTTCTGTGGGTCTACTATGGCTATCCTGTCACGCAATATGAAGGTATTACCGTAGATAATGTGCGTAGGAAATTGGGAAAAGCGATGGCAGAAAGCGATGATATTGAAGCAGATTTTGCAAGTGGAATTCCTGATTCAGGTATCGGCATGGCTCTTGGCTATGCGGAAGGATCACATATTCCGTACCGTCGTGCGATTGTAAAGTACACGCCAACATGGCCTCGCAGTTTTACTCCTGCGAATCAGAAAGTGAGAGACTTGGTTGCAAAGATGAAACTGATTGCCAACAAGAGCCTCTTGAGGGATCGAAAGGTGGTCTTCTGTGATGATTCCATTGTGAGAGGAACACAATTGCGTAATAATGTCAATATTCTTTATGGATACGGTGCCAAGGAAGTACATATGCGTATTTCTTGTCCCCCTTTGCTTTATGCGTGTCCATTTATCAATTTTTCAGCCAGCAAGTCCATCATGGAACTTGTGACGAGACGCATAATAGAAGAATTCGAGGGTGATCCGAACAAAAATGTTCAGGCGTATGCCACCTTTGGAACAGAGCAATATGAACGAATGGTAGAGAAACTACGAAGTCGTCTGCATATCACGTCATTAAAATTCTGTAGCGTGCAGGATCTTGTAGATGCCATCGGTCTGCCGAAAGAAAAGATCTGTACACACTGCTTCGATAATTCTTCCTATGGACACGAATAGTTGATGCTAAAAAGCAATATGTAAAAAGGCCACTATGACAAAGAACCTCTTGACATAGTGGCCTTTGTCTTGTAGATAGTATTTAGATAGAAGGTTATAGAACCTTTTTGATAAGCCAGATGAGCAAAGTCAAACTTGTTTGAACTTTGCCATGGCGAAAAAAGGACTAATGAAATTGAACGTTTTATCAATCCAAATGAGAAGAGTAAAGCCTGTTTGAACTATGCCAGAATCAAGGTTTATTGAAAATGAGTCTCAAATAATGCCTATTTGTCATATTATGGCAAATACGAAAAGAGCGTAAGTATGTCATACCGCAATTTGTTCCTTTGGGTAGTACTTTTATGCAAGTGTATGCCGTTGTCGGCTGATATCACAGCGGAGAAGGGTTTTCTAAACAGTGCACGTGATAGTGACGTTTTGTTACGAAAAGAGGAGATTTTGGACGCCATTTATTTGAATGCGGTCGATGACGAAACACAATTAAGCGCTGAACGTTTGGAGATGATAGAAGAGAATTTGACGGAGTGCATCTCAAATAAAATAGACCTAAACAACGAAGCAGATTTGGATCGCTTGGATATGTTGCCTTTTATTTCTGCACAGCAAGCAGACAATATCCGGATTTATGTTCATAGCCATGGGCCTCTTCGAAGTTTTTATGAGTTGATGCTGGTTGACGGCCTTTTTCGACAGGATATATTGAATTTACTCCCTTTTGTGCGTTTGGATTTCGAAAATGAGAAACAGGGGAAGGTGCGGTTTGGAAAGATGTTGCAGGGAGCTGATCATGAGTTGATATTGCGTACTGATCGTACATTGGAGAAGAAAAGGGGTTATCGCTCAGATACTCCAAAGGGTTATTTGGGCAATGAACAATATGGGTCAATACGATACCGCCTGCGCTATGAGAACCGTCTTTTTATAAATCTTGGTGCAGAAAAGGATCCGGGAGAGCCCTTTTGGACCGATGTACACAAGGGTTTTGATGCCTACCGATATTCTTTTCAAGTAAATGGAAGTGCAAGATCGGTACTGAATCGCCTTGTGGCAGGCCATTTCAGAACCTCTTTTGGGATGGGACTGGCTATGAACTCTGACTTTTATATGTCCAAGGATCCTAGTTGTAATCGAATCGTGAGCCTTGGGACAGGTTTACGTCGCTATACATCGGCAGAAGGAAACGACTTCTTCCACGGGGGTGGTGTGACACTTCGCCTGTCAAATAGATGGTTTATTACAGGACTTTATTCCAATCGGACGGAAGATGCGGTGTTGCGAGATGGTGGCACAACTTTCGCCTCCTTGACTACAGATGGTTTGCACCGCACAGAAACAGAACGGGAAAAGATGGATAATGTTCGTCAGCAAGTGGTAGCAGGACGTGCGGAATGGCGAGGAAACCGTATACGTATTGGCGGCGTTTTGCTTTGGCAACATTACAATCCATTTTGGAAGCCTCTGCCTCAACCCTATAACATCCATCGCTTCTCAGGGAAAGACCTTTCAATAGCATCCGTAGATTATCGTATACATTGGCGTAGGGCAACACTGATGGGAGAAACAGCTATCAATAGGGATGGTTCAACAGCGACATTGAATAACGTGAATGTTTCTTTGCTCCGCTGGATTCGCTTATCCCTTTTGTATCGTAACTACTCTAGAAGCTTCGACAACCCTCTTGCATCAGCATATGGTCAGAGTAGCAGTGTTCGTAACGAGGAGGGTCTCTATACTGGCATCTCATTTCAACTTAGAAAACATTGGCAACTATCGGCATTCATTGACGTATATCGCTTTCCAGAACAGAAGTATGGTGTCAGCCAGCCGTCTGACGGATGGGAAACGATGGTTCGGCTTGATCACGAACCCAACGACCGAATAAAGTGGTCTCTGAGATATCGTATGAAAAATACAGAAAAGGATCTTTCAAAAAATCGAATGCCAAAGGGGACGGAAGGAAAGATACTCACAGATTATAAACGAAGTTCACTCCGTGGAAGGATGTCATTGATTCTGACCCCAGACAGATCATTAACTCTTATGGGGCAGGCAGAAGGAAGTCGTGCAGACTATAGCCGTGATTGTCAGGACCCAACCTTTGGATGGATGGGGAATGCAAGCTTAATATGCCGTCCGAAGCGATTCCCTATACGCACTGCAGTTGGAGTGACAAGGTTCGATGCGGAAGATTACGAAAATAGACTTTATCAGTATGAGAGTGATGTTCTATATGGCTATTCTATGCCTATGTTCTATGGTAAGGGGTGGCGCTACGGACTGAATGCTTCTGTCGATGTAGGCCGACACATTTCACTCTATCTGTTTTTTGCGCGGATGTCTTATGATGACGGTCGTAGCTCCATCTCCTCAGGACTGGAGGAAATACGTGGTCACCACAAGACAGATCTTCATCTGTTGTTACGTTTAAAATTATGATAGAGAAAACAGCAAATATTGCGAACGAGGAAATATCAGGGACTTTTTGAAACGGTATCAGCTTATCGTTATGCCACGATAAAATTGCGTTATCTTTGCAAAGAAGGAAAGAAGAGCAGGTAATGGCAATGATAGACAAAGACACAGTAGACAGAATCTTCTCGGCAATACGTATTGAGGAGGTAGTGGGAGACTATGTCTCTCTGCATCGTCGAGGAGCAAATCTGATAGGCTTGTGCCCTTTTCATAATGAAAAGACCCCGTCATTTAATGTCAATCCAGCTCGTGGAATTTATAAGTGTTTTGGATGTGGCCACGCAGGTAATGCCGTGAATTTCATTATGGAAATCGAGCAGGAGAGTTATCCTGACGCCTTACGTCGTTTGGCAAAAAAATATGGCATTGAGATTAAGGAACGGGAACTGACGGAAGAGCAGAAAATTCAACAGGGCGTAAGAGAAAGTCTATTTGTGGTAAATGAAATGGCTCGGGATTGGTTTGTTGATGAGTTGCATAATACGGAAGAAGGGCGGAACATTGGACTGGCATATTTTCGGGAGCGTGGATTGAGCGATGAGGTAATACGAACATTTCAGCTAGGATATAGTCCAGAACGAAGTGATGCTTTGTCGCATGCGGCTCAAAAAAAAGGTTACAAGGAAGAATACTTGACTAAGGCGGGCCTATGTGGCAAGAATGATCGAGGTCTATATGACCGTTTCCATGGAAGAGTTATTTATCCTGTCTTCTCGCTTTCGGGACGCGTGGTGGCATTCGGAGGACGCATCTTGAAAAAAAACGAAAAAATGGCGAAGTACGTGAATTCGCCAGAAAACGAGATATATCACAAAAGCAACGAGCTATATGGCCTGTACCAGGCTAAACAGAGCATAGCAAGAGAGAATCGTTGTTATCTGGTAGAAGGTTATATGGATGTTATCTCAATGCACCAGTCAGGAGTAAAGAATGTAGTAGCTTCTTCTGGAACATCCCTTACGACAGGTCAGGTAAAATTAATTCATCGTTTTACGGAAAATGTCACGGTTTTATATGACGGAGATGCAGCAGGCATCCATGCTTCGGTGCGCGGCATTGATATGCTATTAGAGGAAGGACTGAATATTCGTGTGGTGGCTCTGCCAGACGGGGAAGACCCGGATTCGTTTGCACAAAAACACAATGCCGCAGATTTTGTTGCATATATTGAGGAACATAGTGTGGATTTTATCCGTTTTAAGACTGATTTGCTGCGACAAGAAGCAGGCAGTGACCCCGTGAAACGAGCACAACTTATCACAAGTGTTGTACAGAGTATATCGGTAATTCCTGATTTGGTGGTAAGACAGGTTTACCTTCAGGAATGTGCCCGGCAATTGGGCATCTCGGAATTGGTATTGGGGAATGAAGTGATACGCCTGAAACAAGGACGTATGATAACAGAAGAAGAACGAAGAAGACGCGAAGCAAATGCCGCTCGTCTCAATGGTAATAGACAGCCAGAAGGAGAGAATGGAAGATCCATCGAAGAGAACTCAAAAGAAACAAAGTTCGATATTCAGCGTCAGACAGATAAGCTCTTTCGGGAAGAAACGAACGTGTTACGACTATTGATAAAGTACGGATCGGAGGTGGTTTATCCTGCCGATGAATCGGGAGATGAGGTTACGGTGAGTGATGTGGTGCGAGAGGAACTGACGACCGATGGCATTAAGTTTAATAATGATTTGTATCAGCGAATGTATGAGGAACAGATTGCGTTCCGCGGCACGCAGAAAGAACGGCAACGCCATTTTTTTTACCATGATGATCCGGATATGGCGCGTCTTTCAGTTCATTTAGGAACGGAACGTTATGTGCTCAATAGTTCTCAGAAACAACAATACGGAACGGTAGAGGAAAGATTGGAAGATTGGACATATCATGTGATTTATGAGCTGAAATTGGCGGTTGTTAAACAGTTGATACAGCAACGACAGGAGGAAATGAAGACTGCGGATGAAACACGTCAGATGGAGTTGTTGTCAGAAATAGCAACTTATAATGAAGCAAAAAAACAACTTTCCGAAGAACTCGGAGGACGAAACTAATCAAGAAAAAAAGCAGAAGAAGACGAGAATCTTATTTCGTCAGCACCGACGAAGTTCCTAAATTTCCTGCAGTATAAGCCGGATGAGAGTTGAAAGTTTTGGGGCCGCATGTGCAGCGGCATCTTGTACTTCATCGTGGTCATTTCGAACAATGTGACTGTCAGTGTCGGTATGGTGGTATCCTATGTTGGTAATAACAGAGAAAGCAAGAAGTTGTAGTCCGGCATGCGAGGCTACAATCGCTTCTGGAACAGTTGACATGCCTACAGCGTCGCCACCAATAACATGAAAAAAACGATATTCGGCTGGGGTTTCGAATGAAGGCCCTTGTGTACCAACATAAACACCTTCTTGTAGTGGAATATTATTCCGAAAGGCAATTTCTTTTGACAAACGAAGCAAGTGGGGTGTGTATGCCGTGGTCATGTCAGGGAACCGAGTCCCGAAATGTGAATCATTCGGACCATGTAAAGGGTGTTCAGGAAATAAATTGATATGGTCTCGGATAAGCATAATATCACCGACATGGAAGTCCGGATTGACGCCTCCGGCAGCGTTTGAGAGAACAAGGGTTGAGACCCCGAGCTCTTTCATTATACGGATAGGGAAGGTAACCTCTTTCATGGAGTAGCCCTCGTAGAAATGGAAACGACCTTGCATGAAAAGAACATATCGGTTGTCTAACCACCCGGCAATAAGGTTCCCCGCATGTCCAGCCACAGTGGAGAGTGGAAAATTGGGGATGGTGTGGTAAGGGATAACCACAGGGTCACGAAGCACATCGGAGAGCATTCCCAAACCGCTGCCTAGAACGATGCCGAATTCAGGAACGGAATGTAATTTTGGTTTGAGAAATTCGGTTGTTTGTTGTATTTTTCTTAACATAATCAAGGAGGTGTTTCTTCAATTGTTCTTCTCGTCCATCTAAAATCTTAATCTCGATGGGCAGGATATACAGCCGTTCCTTTAGCGAAGTAGGAACATCCTTTATGGCATAAAGACGCGAAACATCTTTTTCGGTAGTTATGATATATGATTCAGGGCTATCAGCAAGGGATTGTAGGTCTTCTGCTGAAAAGTTGTGATGGTCCTCAAACGGGAGCGTCCTGACACGGGCGAAAAGAGACTGAAGATGATCGACCATATCAGCCTGCGTTTCAATACCGGTAAAAAGAAGAGCTTCTTCATCTTCTGTATGTGAAAGAGGAAGTGTCGAGTCAAACGCAGGCAAAAGAGGAAGGTAATGAATCTGGGAGAAGAAAAGACTTTGATAGGGCGGTAGATTAAGGCGCTTTGTAATGATTCGATAGTCAATAGGGGTAGCCGTTTTGGGGCATTTTGTGACAATAACGATATTGGCTCGAGCTGTATTGGCGATTGGCTCGCGAAGCTGGCCATGAGGCAAAAGGTGATCTTCGTGAAGAGGTCGATTGTAGTCGATTAAGAGTATGTTGATTCCAGGTTCTACATAGCGATGTTGGTAGGCATCATCTAGGACAAAGGCATCAACTGGACGGTTTTTAGGAGGATTGGAAAGTAAATATTCGATGGCATGCCGACGATTTGCATCGACAACAACAGTCACGTCTGGAAATTTTCGGTGAATCTGCATCGGCTCATCTCCGATGGCAGAGGCATCAGTATCATCGGAGGCAACAACAAGTCCTTTCGTGAGACGTTTATATCCGCGACTAATCATTGCGGTGTTCCACATGGGAGAGAGAGTTCGTAAAACAAACTCTACATGTGGGGTTTTTCCTGTGCCCCCAACGGTGATATTACCTACTGCAATGATAGGTATTCGGTATTTTTCACTTTTAAGTAGATTTTGGTCAAACATCCAATTGCGCAGTCCTACCGCAAGACCATAAAGCCAACTGGCAGGAAGCGACAATAGCCGGAAGAGAAAATTGTTTGGTTTTTTCATAGTGTCGATATCGTTTTTTCTGCCACGTAAGGGGATTTTCCGTGAGGGAGCAGATAGGAACGTATAGGACAAATATAGAGTTTTTCTCTTTGAGAATTGTTATCTTTGCCTTTAAAAAGCACCAAACTCTCCATGATGAGCATGGAGAACAAAAAAACACAAAAAAACGAAAATAGCATCATGAACATTCTTCTCATCGGCTCTGGTGGACGTGAACATGCCATCGCCTGGAAACTCTCGCAAAGTCCCTTAACAACCCATCTCTACATCGCACCAGGAAATGCCGGGACATCGGATATCGGCGAAAATTTGCCTATCTCGGTCACTGATTTCGTTGGAATGAAACAAGCTGCTCTTGAGAAGAAAATAGACATGGTAGTTGTAGGACCAGAAGCTCCGTTGGTTGCTGGCGTGACAGATTATTTCAAAAATGATCCGCAACTCGCGCATATTGCTGTCATAGGCCCATCTAAGAAAGGAGCCCAGATGGAAGGAAGCAAGGATTTCTCAAAAAAATTCATGATGCGACATGGTATCCCGACTGCAGGATACCTTTCGGTGACAGCAGAAAACAAGGAAGAAGGAATTGCCTTCCTAAAGACGCATAAGGCTCCGTACGTATTGAAGGCAGATGGATTGGCGGCGGGGAAAGGTGTGCTGATACTGAACAAACTGGACGATGCGCTCCGTGAACTGGATGAAATGCTTTCTGGTAAATTTGGTGAGGCTTCTGCTACGGTCCTTATCGAAGAGTTTCTGTCTGGAATAGAATGCTCGGTTTTCGCATTGACGGATGGGAAAGATTATAAGATACTTCCTGTTGCAAAGGATTACAAGCGAATCGGAGAAGGAGATAAGGGCCTGAATACAGGAGGTATGGGAAGCGTTTCTCCAGTAAGTTTTGCCGATGAAACTTTCATGCGTAAAGTGGAAGATCGAATTGTGCGTCCTACCATTGAAGGACTTCGTGAAGACGATATTGATTACAAGGGATTTTTGTTCTTCGGTTTGATCAACGTTGATGGAGAACCATATACGATTGAATACAATGCCCGAATGGGTGACCCAGAAACGGAAGTTGTAATGTTGCGCATCAAAAGCGATCTGGTCGCCCTTTTACAGGGTGTTGCAAACGGAAATTTGGCTTCTTGTACGCTGGAAGAGGATCCACGATATGCTGTAACGGTAATGTTGGTTTCGGGAGGGTATCCAGAAGCATATGAAAAAGGAAAGGAGATAACGGGACTGCGCGAAGTAAAGGACAGTATCGTTTTTCATGCGGGAACCAAGCAAAAGAACGGTCGTATAGTTACAGATGGAGGACGAGTCATTGCGCTATCGTCATATGGCAAGACAAAGGAAGAGGCCCTTCAGCTCTCGTTCGAAAGTGCTAGGACCATTCAGTACGAAGGAAAATATTTTCGTCGAGATATCGGATTTGACTTGAAATAACCGACATGAAAATCTCCATTATTGGTACGGCATGGCCCTACAGAGGTGGGTTGGCAACCTTCAATGAACGTCTGACAAAAGAATTCATCCGACTTGGATACGAAGCCGGGTTATATACGTTTACGCTACAGTATCCATCGTTTTTGTTTCCGGGAAAATCACAATACACGGATGAACCGCGTCCAAAAGATCTGAAAATTGAGCGGTGCATCAATTCCATTAATCCAATCAACTGGATTCAAGTTGGAAGGAAGATTCGAAAAGAAGCACCAGATATTTTGGTGTTTCGCTATTGGATACCTGCTATGGCTCCTTGTTTCGGCAGCATTGCCCGTATTGTTCGTGGCAATAAGAAAACATGTATTGTGGCAATCGCAGATAATGTAATTCCTCATGAGACACGTATTGCGGATAAGATACTGAGTCGGTTTTTCATTAGTAGTATGGATGGGTTTGTTGTCATGACAAAACAGGTGATGGAAGATCTTCATCGGTTCGACGATCATAAACCGCGCATTCTCATGCCTCATCCTCTTTATGATAATTATGGAGAACTATGTAGTAAAGAAGTAGCCCGTAAAAAACTTTCGTTAGACCCTTCAGGAAAGTACCTTTTGTTTTTTGGATTCATCCGCCCTTATAAAGGGTTGGATTTGTTGTTGGAGGCGATGGCTGACGAACGAATACGACAATCCAACGTATGCTTGATTATCGCAGGAGAGTTTTATACGGATCCTTCTCCTTATAAGGAGAGAGTAAAACGTTTAGGAATAGAGAACAAGATCATTTGGCACAATGACTTCATTCCTAATGGAGAAGTCGGCGTTTGGTTTAACGCGGCAGATCTTGTGGTTCAGCCGTACAAAACAGCAACGCAGAGCGGAGTAACACAGGTTGCATATCATTTTGAAAAGCCTATGATTGTTACTCGAGTAGGAGGATTGCCTGAGATGGTTCCAGACGGAAAGGTAGGGTATGTTGTTTCTCCTTCTCCAGAAGACTTAAGTCGTGCGATTATAGATTTTTATTCCCAAGAAGATACGGAGGCAAAATTTCTCGCAAATTTACGTAAAGAGAAACTCAAATACACTTGGGACAAAATGGCCAATGCTATCCTCTCTTTAAACAAGTAATGGAAAGAGGAAAGTTTGTTCATAATGAAACAAAAAAACGGAGATATAAATGAAAGGGATAAAGCAGATTCTGATACTGCTCATCGGCATGGGTGCGGCTATGTTGATGCTAAATTCGTGCGACAGGGAAGGAGCAGATGATACGACAATGCTCTATGGGGCGGGTCTATACGTTATTAATGGAGTAACGTTTAGAATGGTGGATATCGGAGGGGGAAAGTTGTGTATGGGGGCGCAGAATAACGATATTGTTAAGGACAATTATAGTGATAAAGCCTACGACAATGAAGCTCCAGTTCATATTGTGCGCCTGAATAGTTTTTCGATTGGAGAGTCAGAAGTTTCTCAGGGGCTTTGGGTTGCTGTGATGGGAGAGGATGATCCAACCGTGAAACAATGGGATAATGAGCATGGAAAGGGTGTGAACTACCCAGCATATTATGTCAGTTATGAAGAGGCACTTTCTTTTATCGATAAGCTTAATACAATTATTGGAGGCCAAACAGAGGGAGGAAGATTCCGTTTACCGACTGAGGCAGAATGGGAATATGCGGCTCGAGGAGGTCTGAAGGCAAAAGGATATTTATATGCTGGCAGTAATCAGATTAATGAGGTAGGATGGTGGTCTGGCAACTCTGATATGCGATGCCATAACATGAATGGAAAGAATTACAATAGCTTACAACTGTACGACTTGTCAGGCAATGTACAGGAGTGGTGCAGTGATTGGTACGGAAGCTATTCCGCCGAGGAACAGGTCAATCCAACTGGACCTGTTTCAGGAACACATCGAGTAGTACGTGGTGGGCATTATGCAACAGACGATTATGCTTGCCGTGTGAGCCTGCGTGTATGGATGCTACCAAATGAGGAGAATCCCTATACGGGTTTTAGACTTGTGTTTCAACCAAAAGAAGAGCAGGATTAGCAAGATTTCATCAGAACGTCATAGCTACAAAATATGTTGTAAAACATGATTTTGTGATATTATGGTTCTTTTTTAAAGAAAATATCTTTTGATATGGAGATTGGCGTGACACAAAATCAAAATTATGTGTATATTTGTTACACTTTGAATTAAATCGAACACACATAAAATAAGAAGACAATGGAAAAGATAGATGAATTGGATAAAAAGATCCTAAACATCATCACAAAAAATGCTCGCATTCCGTTTAAGGACGTGGCGGAGCAGTGTAATGTTTCGCGGGCTGCAATACATCAACGTGTACAGCGTTTGATAGATGTTGGCGTAATCACGGGATCAGGATATCATATCAATCCACGAATGCTTGGTTACAATATCTGCACATATATTGGAGTGAAACTGGAAGCAGGATCTCTTTATAAACGTGTTGTGCCAATGCTTCAAGAGATACCAGAGATTGTTGAATGTCATTTTACACTTGGACCATATACCTTACTGATTAAGTTGTACGCAAAGGACGATACTCATTTGATGCAACTGTTAAACAAGCAGATACAGGAAATCCCGGGAGTAACATCAACAGAAACGTTGATGTCTTTGGAGATGAGCATAGCACGTCATTTACCTATCGAATAGTGACTTTGTATAAATATATAGAACAACACGGGGCTGAAAATAACTTTCAGCCCCGTGTTATATACTTGAAAAAATGGCAAAACTCATCGAATGAAATTCAAGGGTTGCCATTCCTCTCGTTGCGGGTATTGTGGAGACCCGCCAGCATGAATCTTTTTCAAAAGAAATGCCATGTTATCTGCCAAAGTGCGCATAGTTTGCATGCCCTCGCAGTCAAGGGAAGCTTGTCCAGACTCACATCCATATACGATATTCCAATATTGAGATGTTACGACGGGCATATTCATCATTTGGAAGGCAATGTTTAGAGTCTGAAAAGCCGCAGTAGCCCCGCCTCTTCGACAAACAGTAACAGCCGCAGCAGGTTTATTTTGGAAAAGATGACCGGCAGAGAAGAAAAGTCGCTGAAGGAGGGATAGGGCGGCGCCGGTAGGTTGGCCATAATAGACAGGAGTGCCGATGATGAAGGCAGCGCTCTCAGACATTTTTTCTGTTATGGAATTACAAATGTCGTCGTTGAATACACATCTTTGCAATGCTTTAGCGCGACATTGTCCACATGCAATGCATGAACGAATCGGCTTGACACCAACGTGTAGGATTTCAGATTCGATTCCATTGTGTTTCAATTGATGTGCCACTTCGTTTAGCGCGATAGAAGTATTGCCATTCTTATGGGGACTGGAATTAACAAATAAAACTTTCATAAGTCAAGAAGATATAATTTAAACAATTTGTCGGAATACGTTCACGAAAAGAAGGAGTGTAGGGTTGACTGAACTATATAGGAAGAACAAAACGAAAGATAGGCAAAGATAAAAAAAGTGTGTACATTTGCCGGACAAATAAAAAGAAAGGGTTAAAATGAAAAGGAAAGCAATTCTGATAATCTGTGACGGCTGGGGCATAGGCAATGGTACGCAAGCAGATGCAATTAGCGTTACAAGCACTCCATTCTGGGATAGTTTGCTGGCAAAATACCCTCATAGCGAATTATTGGCATGTGGTAGTAGCGTCGGCCTTCCTGATGGACAGATGGGGAATTCCGAAGTTGGTCATCTGAATATTGGCGCAGGTCGAATTGTATATCAGGATTTAGTAAAGATTAACAAGGCCTGTGAGGATGGAAGTATTTTAAAAAACAAGGAAATTGTCCGTGCTTTCACTTATGCAAAAGAATCTGGGAAAAATTTGCATCTGATGGGACTCGTTTCGACTGGTGGAGTTCATAGTTCGATGGATCATTTGCTGAAGTTGACAGAAATAGCGAAAGAATATGGATTGGAAAACGTTTTTGTGCATGCATTTTTAGACGGAAGAGATACTGACCCGAAATCCGGGAAAGGATTTCTCGAAAAACTCCAAGATCACCTACAGAAGACGACAGGAAAGATTGCCACGATGGTTGGACGATATTATGCTATGGATCGAGACAAACGATGGGAACGGGTGAAGGAAGCATACGATCTGATGGTATATGGTAAGGGAATTGAAACAACAGATATGATATCTGCTTTGCAGACTTCATACGACGAAAATATCACGGATGAATTTGTGAAGCCAACTGTCCATGTAGATGAAAATGGACAGCCTATCGGAAAAATTGGAGAAGGAGACGTGGTTATTTTCTTTAATTATCGTAATGACCGTGCTAAAGAATTAACCATCGTACTTACCCAGGAAGACATGGAACAGTACGGAATGAAAAGGGTGAAAGATCTTCAGTATTATACGATGACACCGTACGATGCCAGCTTCTCAGGTGTACATATTTTATTCGACAAGGAGAATGTGGTGAACACCTTGGGAGAATATCTCTCCTCGAAAGGCTTGAAACAACTTCATATTGCCGAAACAGAGAAATATGCGCATGTCACATTCTTTCTGAATGGGGGAAGAGAAACCCCATATGAGGGAGAAGACAGGATTCTGGTCCCCTCACCGAAAGTTGCGACATACGATTTGAAACCAGAGATGAGTGCCTTCGAAGTTAAGGACAAATTGGTTGAGGCAATTGCTAGTCAACAGTACGATTTCATTGTCGTGAATTATGCCAATGGAGATATGGTGGGACATACGGGCGTGTATGAAGCGATTGTAAAAGCAGTAAAGACCATAGACAGTGTTTTGAAGGAAACGGTTGAAACGGCGATTAGGAATGAGTATGAAGTCATAATAATTGCGGATCATGGAAACTGTGATTATGCTATGAATCCTGACGGAACACCAAACACAGCCCATTCTCTGAATCCTGTTCCTTTCGTGTACGTGAGCAAAGATCACGTGGACTCAATGACAGAGAATGGTATTCTGGCAGATGTTGCACCATCGTTGTTGCATATAATGGGACAGGAACAACCGGCGGAAATGACTGGAAGAAATCTGATTGTAGATGGCAGAAAGTAAAAATAGAACACTTTGAAAATAAAGAAGAAAAACGGGGGCAAGTTTTGGCGCTCCGTTTTTTTTTTGGTTATTTTGCACCCGATTTTGGGAGAATGGAATCTGTAAAAATTGATTATGAATCACCTAGTTATTGTCGAGTCTCCTGCGAAAGCAAAGACAATTCAGAAATTTCTCGGGAAAGAGTATAAGGTAATGTCATCGTTCGGCCACATCCGAGACCTTTCGGATAAAGGTTTGGGAATAGACTTTGCGCACAACTATGCACCGCAGTATGTAGTTGATGATGAGAAGAAGAAGCTGGTGGCAGAGTTAAAAAAAGAAGCTAAAAAAGCAGACATCGTTTGGCTGGCATCGGATGAAGATCGTGAGGGGGAAGCCATATCGTGGCATTTGTTTGAGGTTTTGGGGTTGACGGAGGAGAAATCGAGAAGAATCGTATTTCACGAAATAACAAAAGCGGCAATATTGAATGCGATTGAACACCCTCGCAAAATAGATGTAAAACTGGTAGATGCACAACAAGCGAGAAGAGTTTTGGATCGTATAGTTGGCTATGAGCTTTCTCCTGTGTTGTGGCGAAAGATACGACCTCAATTATCAGCAGGTAGAGTGCAGAGCGTGGCTGTACGATTGATTGTGGAGCGAGAACACGAGATACGCAATTTTAAGTCGGAAGCAAGTTACCGGGTTGTAGGGGAGTTTGTAACCGGATCTGGGAAATCCTTTAAGGCAGAACTGAGTCGTCGCCTCAAGACAAAAGAGGAGGCGTTGGAGCTATTGGAGATGTGCAAGACTGCATCATTTAGAATAGAAAGAATTCAGGATAAGCCTGTGAGAAAATCTCCAGCGGCACCGTTTACGACTTCAACGCTACAGCAGGAGGCGGCACGCAAGTTGGGCTTCCCGGTATCACTAACGATGAGAATCGCTCAACGGTTATATGAAAGCGGACGTATCACTTATATGCGAACCGATTCGGTTAATCTGTCATCATTAGCCTTAAATACAACAAAGGACGAAATCGGGAAGGAATTCGGACTGGAATATTCAAAAGTACGCCAGTTTCACACGACAAGTAAGGGCGCACAGGAAGCCCACGAGGCAATCCGTCCAACGTACGTCTCAGAACGAGAAATAGAGGGATCAACGCAGGAACAACGACTATATTCATTGATATGGAAGAGGACGGTGGCCTCACAGATGGCCGATGCCCAGTTGTTGCGTACGACAGCTACTCTTTCATCTCCAAATATGAAAGAAACTTTTATTGCTCAAGGCGAAGTGGTAACGTTTGATGGATTTCTGAAGTTATATCTGGAGTCGACAGACGAGGAAAACACAGAAGGGCAAGACTCAATGTTGCCAGCCTTGAAGGAAGGAGAAGAGGTGGTAAAGAAGACGATTGTAGCGCAGGAAAGATTCTCGCAACGACCTTCGCGATACACAGAAGCATCGTTAGTCCGAAAGCTGGAGGAATTAGGTATTGGTCGCCCTTCAACGTATGCGCCTATTATATCAACAATTCAGATGCGAGGTTATGTGGAACGGGGAGAGAAGGAAGGTGAAGAACGAAATTACAATATGCTGACGCTTAGTGGAATAGGAGATATAAAAGATGAAATAAAGAAAGAAACAACGGGAGCAGAGAAAGGGAAATTATTGCCAACAGACACGGGAATTGTGGTGACGAATTTCTTGGATAAAGCCTTTCCTAAGGTCATGGATTATAATTTCACAGCACGGGTTGAAAAAGAGTTTGATGAGATTGCAGAAGGTAAAGCGGTTTGGGGAAAGACAATAGATAAGTTTTATAAGGGTTTCCATCCGGAGGTTGAAGCAGCGATGCAACGTTCGGAACACAAAGTTGGAGAGCGAATCCTAGGAACAGATCCAAAATCCGGGAAACCAATAAGTGTAAAAATAGGTCGTTTTGGTCCCGTCGTCCAGATAGGAACCGCCGAAGATGAAGAGAAACCGCAATTTGCGTCACTAAGAAGAGGACAGAGTATCGAAACAATCACGCTGGAGGAGGCTTTGGACCTTTTCAAACTGCCTCGTGTGCTCGGGGAATATGAAGGAGCAACGGTGAGTGTGGCAATAGGTCGTTTTGGACCGTATGTGCGTATTGATAACCAGTTTGTCTCTCTTCCGAAAACAGAGAATCCGTTGCAGGTAAGTCTGGAAACTGCGATTAGCCTCATTGAGAAAAAGCGAGAAGAGGATCGGAAGAAAGAACTGAAAAGTTTTGATGAAGACCCGGACTTGAAAGTGCTGAATGGTCGGTATGGACCTTATATCAGTTACAAGAAACAAAACTACAAGATTCCAAAAAAACAAGATCCGATGGCTTTGACTCGGGAAGATTGTTTAGCTTTGATAGCTTCAGAGGAGGAAAAGGGTCGCTCAACTCGAAAGAGTGCAATAAGAAACAAAAAATCCTAAAAGCGTTCCAATGAGCACACCGAAGAAAATCATAGTAATTTTGATGGGCCTAATAGGACTAAGTCTGCTTGGTTTAGGAGGTTATGAGTTCTACTCCATGTGGATGGAGAATCAGAAACAGAAAGCAGATTTGTCAGCAGCAGGAGAGATGCTGGAATTTGAAAGACGTCAGGCTCAGGAGGATTTGCAGGCCATGCAGGCAGAAATCAATGAGTATAGCGCAATGAATATTGGGAATGACTCATTGATGGCTGAGTTAGAGGAACAGAAACAGAAAGTTCAGTTGTTGTTGGAAGAACTGAAGACTGTGAAATCAACGGATGCTAAGAAAATAGCAGATTTGAAAGCAGAACTGGGAGTTGTCAGAAATGTTCTGAAAGATTATATTCGAAAAGTGGACTCGCTGAGTCGTATCAATAAGACGTTACGATTCGAAAATGATTCCATGCGGGCTCGTGTAGAAGAAGCCACCGCTCAGCGAAACCAATTGGTTAAGGATAAGGCGGTTTTGACAGAAGCGGTGAACCGTGCAGCAATGATAGATGTTGATATACTATCAATCAAAACATTAGATAAAAGAGGTAAGGAGAAGGATAATCTTCGCAAGATTTCGAGCATAGCGGTCATGCTGCAGATAGCGAAGAACCAAACGGCTAAAGTAGGGTATAAAACAATTTATATTCGTATTCGTAAACCCGACAGAGAACTTTTGAGCCACGATGCCTCGAATACGTTCCGATATGAGGGACACCGAATCGGGTACTCAATGAAAAAAGACATTGAATACAAAGGAGAAAAGATGACGCAGACAATCTTTTACCCCGTCAACGAAACGTTGTTGCCAGGGACATATTCCGTTCAAGTGTTTATCGATGGAGATGCTTTGGCGGAAGGGAACTTTACATTAAAATAATAAAACAAAATAAGTCATGCCAGAAACCCCATCATTCCATTTTGCTCCCATGTTTCAAAAGGGGGCAGACAAAACAGAGTATTACTTGCTTAGCAAGGAGGGAGTAAGTGTCGGGAAGTTTGAAGGTCAGCCGGTGTTGAAAATCAGCAGGGAGGCGTTGACAAATTTGGCGAACGCAGCCTTTCGTGATGTGTCGTTTCTTTTGCGACGATCGCATAATGAACAGGTTGCTAAGATATTGAATGATCCTGAAGCATCGGATAACGATAAATATGTTGCTCTGACATTCCTTCGAAATGCGGAGATAGCAGCAAAGGGGAAATTGCCGCTGTGTCAAGATACAGGAACCGCCATTATACATGGAGAAAAAGGACAACAGGTTTGGACAGGATATAATGACGAAGAAGCACTGTCACTGGGAGTCTATAAGACATATACGGAAGAAAACTTGCGGTATTCGCAGAACGCACCGTTGGATATGTACAGAGAGGTAAATACTCGTTGTAACCTTCCTGCCCAAATAGATATAGAAGCAACGGAAGGTATGGAATATCGTTTTTTGTGCGTTACAAAAGGAGGAGGATCGGCAAATAAGACGTATTTGTATCAAGAGACGAAAGCATTGTTGAATCCGAACACATTGATCCCTTTTTTGGTGTCGAAGATGAAGACGTTGGGTACAGCGGCATGTCCTCCGTATCATATCGCTTTCGTGATCGGAGGAACTTCTGCTGAAAAAAACCTGTTGACAGTGAAGTTGGCTTCAACCCACTATTATGATGATCTTCCGACAACAGGAGACGAAACGGGGCGGGCCTTCCGTGACGTGGCGCTGGAGGAGCAATTGCTTGAAGAGGCCAAAAAGATAGGATTGGGGGCTCAATTTGGAGGAAAATACTTTGCTCATGATATAAGAGTGATACGTTTGCCTCGGCATGGAGCAAGTTGCCCTGTTGGGCTCGGCGTATCTTGTTCTGCCGATAGAAATATAAAAGCAAAGATAAATGCCGACGGGATTTGGATTGAGAAGATGGATGACAATCCTTCTCGTCTGATTCCGGAAGATTTGCGCCAGGCAGGAGAAGGAAGTGCCGTACACATAGATTTGAATCGTCCGATGACAGAGATATTGAGAGAGTTGAGTAAATATCCGGTTTCAACACGACTGTCCTTGAATGGTACTATTATAGTTGCTCGTGACATCGCCCATGCCCGTATCAAAGAACGGATTGATAAAGGAGAGCCAATGCCAGACTATTTAAAGAATCATCCGATTTACTATGCTGGCCCAGCAAAAACTCCAAGTGGCATGGCTTGTGGTTCAATGGGACCGACTACGGCGAACAGAATGGATCCTTACGTTGACCAGTTTCAAAGTTTGGGTGGTAGCATGATAATGTTGGCAAAAGGCAATCGAAGCCAGATGGTGACAGATTCTTGTAAAAAACATGGAGGATTCTATCTGGGTAGTATTGGTGGTCCAGCAGCCATTCTGGCACAAAACAACATCAAAGAAATCCAATGCTTGGAATATCCGGAATTAGGGATGGAAGCCATTTGGAAGATAGAAGTAAAAGATTTCCCTGCCTTTATTTTGGTGGATGACAAAGGGAATGACTTTTTTTCCCAATTTAAGTAGAAAAAGTCATAGAGAGGGATTGATTGTTTCTGGAGAAACCAGTCAATTCCACAAGGTTGATCCTGCTGCTTAGAAAAGAATACAGAGGGTATGAAGAAACTTAGTGAAGCAGAGTTTGAAGCGAAACGGGCATCCAAACAGATTGTTTATGGACCAATAAAAAGCCGACGATTAGGTTGTTCGTTAGGAGTGAATATTTTGCCTCATACCGTAAAGTTGTGTTCCTTTGACTGTGTATATTGTGAATGTGGTTTTTCTACTCCAGAGAAAAAGGAAGGACTGCCGACAATTAATCAAATAGAACAAAGCCTTCGGAATCGATTGTTAGAACTAATAAGAGAAAAGAACCTGCCTGATTCAATTACTTTTTCAGGCAACGGAGAACCAACATTACATCCTGACTTCGAAGAGATCATAGGAATGGCATTATCGGTTCGAGACGAGCTGGCACCACAAACAAAAATAACGGTTTTGTCCAATGCGACACGAATAGAGGAGGTAAAGGTATTTCGATCTCTGAAGATGGTGGATAACCCTATTCTGAAATTAGATTCCGCAGTCACGGAAACAATGCGGAAAATAGATATGCCACATTCTCCGCAGTACAACAGCGAAGGACTTATTCATCGTCTTCAAGACTTTCGGGGGAATCTGATAATTCAGACCATTTTGGTGCGCGGAGAACACAGAGGAATAAAGTTTGACAATACAACGGAGGAAGAAATAGAAGCCTATTTAGAAGCCATACGGAAGATCGGTCCTCGTCAGGTGATGCTTTATGCCTTGGATCGACCTGCTCCGGCTGATTATATAGAAAAAGTAAAGTTCCAGGAACTTGCGGAACTTGCCGCTCGCATTCGGGACTTGGGGATGTCCATCGACGTTAGTGTGGCAGGATAGAAAAAGAAGAAAAAAAACCAAAAGAGTTCAATGCAACAAAGTTGCATTCCTTAAGTCTTATTTTTGTCGATGAAATAATATCGACAATGGAACACGTAGAAGATAGTAAATGTTGCGAACACAACCACGCGCATTCGCATAGCCATTCCGCTAACAGGCAAAAAAGAAAAATAGTTAGTATTGTTGTTGCAATATTCCTTACTGTTGTATGTGCCTTTTTTGGACATTATTTGCATTTGTCTGTGGGGCAACGCTTTTGGCTATACCTTGTGCCCTATTTGATAGCTGGACAGGATACACTAAGAGAGGCCATAAAGGATTGTATAAATGGGAATGCTCTTGATGAACATTTCCTTATGACTATTGCCACTTTGGGCTCTCTTATGATAGGTTTTTTGCCAGGTGCGGAATCCCAGGAGATAGAGGCCATTAGCGTGATGATTTTTTTTCAGATAGGGGGTGTTTTTGAATCGTATGCAGAGAAAAGAAGCAATGATGCCATTGAACATTTGTTAAATCTGCGCCCGGAAAAGGTAAATGTTATACGAAAAGGAAAACGAATAGCAGTTGCTCCTGATCAGGTTCTTGTTGGAGAAATCATATGGGTTTCTCCGGGAGAGAAGATTGCATTAGACGGTGTGATTCTTGAGGGAAGATCCTCTTTAAATACGAGTGCGCTGACAGGAGAATCATTGCCATATGATGTGGCAGAGGGAGATGAAGTGTTGTCTGGATACGTGAATCTTTCAGGAGATCTGAAAATTCAGACCACCAAGACGATGGGTGAGAGTACAGTGACTAAAATCATCCAACTGATCAAGGAGTCGGAAAACAAGAAGTCTCAAAGAGAAACATTTATCACTCGGTTTGCGAGAATTTATACGCCCATAGTTGTATGCTCAGCTGTTCTGTTGGCTATGGTACCTCCGTTTTTCTCGACAGGGGGATATATGGAGGCTTTTTCTTCCTGGTTATACCGGGCCTTGATGTTTCTTGTCGTTTCTTGTCCGTGTGCCTTGGTCATAAGTGTTCCTCTGACCTTTTTTGGCGGCATTGGGGCCGCCTCACGTAAGGGCATACTTGTCAAGGGAGGTCGCTATTTGGATATGCTGTCAAAGGTAAAGACAGTAGTGTTTGATAAAACGGGAACGCTGACAACAGGAGAGTTTGCCGTAACGAAAGTACATTCAGTATTTGGAGACGAAGAGAATCTTCTGCGTTATGTGGCGAATGCAGAACAACATACGTCACATCCGATTGGACATGCTTTGCGCAATGCCTATAAAGGTATGGATTTAGATGGTGTCAGTGAGACGGAGGAGATGGCGGGGGAAGGCATTCGCGCAAGAATAGAGGACCATATTGTATGTGTCGGAAATGCGAGAATGATGAAATCATGTGGTGTTGCGAATGTTCCAGAAGCAGATCCCACTGCAACAACCATTCACGTGGCGATTGATGGCGTTTATGCAGGGTATGTTATCATTTCTGACAAAATCAAAGGAGATAGTTCGGAGACGATTAAGAGGCTAAGGGAAGAGAGAATCTCATCTGTCATGCTAACTGGAGACAAAGACGATGTGGCACGAAATGTTTCAAGACGCTTGCAAATGAATGAGTATTATGCGGAGCTTCTACCCGTGGACAAAGTATTTCATATAGAACAAATCATGAAAAGAACCCCTCGTGGATATAGTGTCGCTTTCGTAGGAGATGGCATTAATGACGCTCCTGTTCTTGCTCGTGCGGATATAGGCATCGCAATGGGAGGTGTGGGATCTGATGCGGCTATTGAGGCTGCGGATGTTGTTTTGATGGACGATCAGCCGTCGAAGGTGGTTGAGGCAATCTGCTTGGCACGACAGACCATTTCCACAGCTAATCAGAATATTGTCTTCGCTATCGGTGTAAAGATTCTGGTGCTTATTCTTTCTGCATTTGGTCTTTCAAATATGTTTATGGCGGTTTTTGCCGATGTTGGTGTAACCGTTATTGCCGTTCTTAATGCGTTACGATTGCTGAACAAATAGAAGAATAGAAAGAGTTATTGGTTGAAGAGGTCTTTATTAAAAAAATTCAGGATTTCCATAACCTGCTCATAGGCTCCCCGCGCGGCAGAGTCGGGATTGATGCGTAAAGCCTCTGTATAACTATTAAGAGCTTCTTTCCAGTCTTGTAGTTTTCGATGAGCATGCCCCAACAGAAGCCAGAGATCTTCGGATTCAGAGTCTGTTTGAGAAAGCTGTGTCAACTTAGAAATGATTTGACGTATTTCTTCTGGACTTGTGCTGGAATCTAATTGCTTATGTAGAATTTCAAAAGGTTGTTCCATAAAAGATAATCATCATTATTATTGCAGGGGGGGGGTATAAAATGTGTGCAGCATGGCTTATGCGATCTTAGAGGATAAGAAAGTGCATATTTCTCACAAAGGTAAGAATGTTTAGTAGGAATCACTACCTTTGTGCCTTGTAATGATGGGAGGTTCAACGTAAAGGAGTCTGCTTGGGGACATGCGCTTATGATTCTTTTGGTGCAGGAAATAATAAACAAATTAGATTCGTTAGGTGACACGATTCACCTAACGAAAGATTTAATGCCATATATAAAGACAGATACGATCTCCAGGGAGATGATTCATCACCTTGATTCTGTCTCCTTATTCGATTTCTCTTTGCCTTCTTCTCCTCTTATTTCCACAGGATTCCTTGGGAAGGAAATGCCACTCTCCGCGTCGAACAATTCCGTCATAGCAGTCCTCCTTCTTTTTGGTTTTTTCCTGTTTTTTTATTTGATCATTTCACGTGCCCGTTACATTGCGGAAGAAATAAAGCGGTTTTTTATAGATAGGGATAGAGGCTCCTTGTTTGATCAAAATGCAGGATCCGTTACGTATGTCAATTTTTGTTTCGTTACGCTTTTTGTTATCTCAGTTGGCGTGATACTTTTCAGAATTGTATATTTCGAAGCCGGATCCCAATCAATGGGACTGATAGACTCCCTTCCTGAACACATTGTACAAATTATCGGCTGGCATCATATTTTGCCACTTGTTTTTTTGTCTCTTACGGCTTGTTACCTGATCCTTCGCTCTTTAATTCTTCGCTTTCTTAAATTTGTTTTCCTTGCGGAGGAACCACAAGCCAACCGTCTTCTTCATAACTATTTTCAGGTCCTCTATTTATTAGGGGTATTCTTCTATCCGGTCGCTGTATTGATTGTCTTTGCCCCGGCTCGTTTCTTCTATCCTCTGGAATACCTGATTTTAATCTCGATCGTCTTTGCCTTTTTGCTCATTATATACAAGATTTGCCAAATTTTTCTCAGTAGAAGTCACGCTTTTCTTTACATATTGTTGTATCTTTGCACGCTTGAATTTATGCCCGTATTGTTTCTCCTTAAGGCAGTGGGGTTTTTATAGAATCAATTATAATTAAAGAGAAGACCAGTGAAAATCAAGAAAATTTTGGTTTCACAGCCGAAGCCGGCATCAGAAAAATCTCCTTATTACGATATTGAAAAGAAATATGGAGTCAATATTGAATTTCGTCCGTTCATTAAAGTTGACCCTGTTTCATCGAAGGAGTTCCGTGCGCAGAAGGTAAACATTCTAGACCATACTGCGATTATCTTCACTGCCAAGACGGGGATAGATCATTTTTTTCGCCTTTGCAAAGAACTTCGAATAGAAATCCCAGATTCGTTAAAATATTTTTGTATATCCGAAAAGGTTTCTCTCTACCTTCAGCACTATGTACAATATAGAAAACGAAAAGTCTTTTTTGGCACGACAGGGAAGTTCCCTTCTTTATTAGAGCATATAGACAAGCATAAAGAAGAAAAATTCTTATTGGTTTGTACTGATGTACATAACGAGGAGAATACCCGCTTGCTTGACGAGCATGGGGTAAACTTCAAGATGGGAGTGATGTATAGAACGGTAAGCAATGATTTCAGGCCAGACGAAAAATTTGATTATGACATGCTGGTGTTTTTTTCGCCAAATGGAATCGCTTCTTTACAGAAAAATTTCCCAAATTTTGAGCAAGGAGACATTTCTATTGCTTGTTTTGGTGCTAATACTGCCAAGGCCGTCTCCGAAGCGGGGCTTCGCCTTGACTGCGAAGCTCCGACACAACAATATTCTTCTATGTCTGCTGCCATAGAAGGATATCTAAAAGAGGTGCTGAAAAAGGAGAAAGTGGCAAAGAAAAAGTAAGAGGTTCTTTGCAGCAGAGGCAAAAGTTTTACGAGCTTTTGTCTGTTTTTTAGTTTTTTCTTTTGATTCTCAAAGCGCCCCGATAGATAAAGGAGCAGAATGACAAAAAGGGTCAATACATTTCCGAAGAAGGAACATCTGAGAGGAGATGTTCGTATTTCTTCTGTTATGCGAACGGGAAAGGCCTTTCTTGTATATCCGATAAAAGTTGTTTATTCTCCAGATGTCGAAGACGAACGACATGCTCATTGCCAAATCACGAAGATTCCTCCGGTTCGATTAATGGTTGCGGCCCCCAAACGACGCTTGCGTCATGCCGTAGATCGTAATTTGGTCAAGAGACGTTTGCGAGAAGCGTATAGAACAGCCAAACAACCTCTTTTTGAGAAATTGCTGCAGAATAATATGCGCTTGCTTCTTATTTTTCGTTTTGTGGCAAATGAACCTCAGGATTTTGTTTCGATCTCTAAAAGCGTCTCAAAAGCGTTGGCTCGACTTATCCAAATCGTTGACACACAAGAATTTCGCGAAAATATGCGGGCATCTCAGATGCGCATGTTAGGCAGCAAAGAGTCTCAGGGCTAATGCTTGTTTTCCCATTTTCTTAAAGACTCCAAAAATCCATGAATAGATTCAAATGTCTTCTTTCTCGTGTCTTTCTAAGTTTGAAATTCATGATTTCTTGGATCATTCTCCTTCCCATTTACTTTTACAGGCGATGCGTGTCCCCGCTTCTTCCTTCTTCGTGCCGCTTCACTCCTACTTGCTCTGCCTATGCGGTAGAAGCCATTAAGAAACACGGACCATTCAAAGGCCTTGTCTTGACAATTTGGAGAATACTTCGTTGCAATCCGTGGGGAGGATCAGGGTACGACCCCGTACCCTGATTGCTTTGTGCATACAAACGCCTATCAGTCACAGGATAACTTTTTCACTACTCATTTTGACCAATAGGCCAGCTTTTGTGTTCGCCTATATACGCGCATTTCCACTGTAGAGACGTTTTATGAAACGTATCTACGACAATAACACAAACGCCCCATCGATTTATTCCATCGGTTTTATCATCTGTTCGATGGTTATTCTTTTTTCTTGTTTGTTTTGCTGAAGACAAATATAATGAAAAATGAATATTTAAGCGTGAAAAATGAGAATGGCGCTTCGCTTGCTTCGTGTACGTTTGGCAAGTCGGGGCTTTGATGAGTACGTAAGAAACCGAGAGCGGTAAGGTCATCAATAATATTGGGGTTTCCCGAGTACGGATGAAGAAAAATTACTTTTTAATTTGTTGGTTAAGAAATTATATCTAATTTTGCAACCCCGTAAATCAAACATAGGAAGGCTTAGCAAAATTCGTTTTTCTAAGTAAAAGGAGGAATTCAGACGATCATGATCGGATCGTTGTTGGTTTTAATGGTTTACGGAAGTTAACCCCAAAAAGAAAAGAAAAAACATAACCGATGAAACAGACATTCCAGCCACACAACAGAAAGAGAGTTAACAAACACGGATTCCGTGAAAGAATGAGTTCAAAAAACGGACGTCGCGTCTTGGCATCTCGTCGAGCAAAAGGACGTTTTAAATTGACAGTTTCTGACGAGCAGCACGGTAAATAGTGATGCTTTGAAGCCTTCCTTCTGTTTTGACAGAAAGAAGCTTATTGAGTTCGATAATAAGACAAAAAGGGGTGACGCTATGTTAGTGTTACCCTTTTTTATATCTTTGGTAGGACAAAAAGGGATTCGAAAAATGAATAGCAAAACAAAACAATTTTTTCAGTTTGTTTTCAGCAGGGGATTTCTGAAGCAAATAGGGTTAATGTTGGTCGTTTTATTTATCCTGATTTTTTTGACCTTTATGTTTATCCGTTTCTATACCAATCATGGGGAGGCGGTTGAGGTTCCGGCGCTCAAGGGTTTAACTATGGAAGAAGCAGGACTTCTTCTTTCTCATCACAATTTGCAATATGAAATCATTGATTCTGTATATGATGCAAAAGCTGTCCGAGGATCTATAATTGAGCAAGTTCCTGCTGCAGGAGAATTCGTCAAGTCGGGACGTTCTATCTATATTACTATCAACACTGTTAACAAACCTCTTATCGTTTTACCTGATGTCAAGGACCTTTCTATGCGAAATGCGAGAGCCTTGCTCGAGTCCCAGGGTTTAAAAGTAATAGGTATCGAGCAGCAACCAGGCGAACAAAATGATCTCGCCCTTTATGCCAAGACAGTCTCTGGGCATCAATTGGTAGCGGGAGAGCGTATTGCAATTGAGTCTTCTGTTATTCTTGTGGTTAGTCATAACAGTGACTTATCTCTGGTTCCAGACACTTTTTCGAACACGAGCGCAAATGATATCATTAGTGAAGGCCTACAGGAAGAGAATGGCGAAATCCCATCTTCATCGTCCAAACGGACAAGAAAATCTGGCGATATAGAAGATTTTTTTTGACCCTTTATTCAAATAAAACAAAAATGACGGAGACGCCTGATGTTTCAAGGAATGATACTTTTTTTGAGGAAGAAGAGTCTGAAATCGAATCTTTTTCCGAAGAAAAATATGAACACTTCCATTTTTCGGTTGACAAAGGAGCTAAGTCGGTTCGTATAGACAAATATCTGGTCAACTGCATGGCGGAGATCTCGCGTAATCGTATCCAATCTGCTGCGGATGCAGGTTCTATTTTGGTTAATGGTTCTCCAGTCAAATCTAATTATAAGATTAAACCATTGGATGAAATATCTATCTGTCTGTCTTATCCGCCTAGTAATTATGAAATAGTACCGCAGGATATTCCTATCAAAATCGTCTATGAAGACGATCAACTTCTAGTAGTGGACAAGCAACCAGGGTTAGTGGTTCATCCTGGTTTCGGAAATTTCGAGGGGACTCTTCTGAATGCTATTGCCTATCATCTGAAAGACAATCCTAACTTCGATGTCAACGACCCGAACCTTGGTCTCGTACACCGAATCGACAAAGATACATCTGGTCTGCTTCTGGTCGCTAAAACGGCGGAAGCAAAGAGTAAACTGGCGAAACAATTTTACGAAAAAACCACTCATCGCCGATATCAGACCCTCTTATGGGGCAATATTCCAGAGGAGACGGGAACAGTAACCGGAAATATTGCCAGAGATATTCGTGATAGATTACGTATGGCTGTATATCCGGCTGGTGGAGAGATCGGAAAATCTGCGGTGACCCATTATCGTGTCCTTGAGCGATTTGGTTATGTAACACTCGTAGAATGCCGCTTAGAGACCGGACGGACTCACCAGATCAGAGTTCATATGGCACACATTGGACATCCGGTATTCTGTGACGAAAGATATGGAGGAGATGAAATACTTTGGGGGGAGAGAACATCTAAATACAAGTCTTTCATTCATAATTGTTTTTCTCTTTGTCCTCGTCAGGCATTACATGCAAAGGAACTGGGTTTCGTACATCCAACAACGGGGATATTTATGAAGTTCGATAGCTCTTTGCCAACTGACATGCAGGCTCTTATTGAGAAGTGGCGTATTTACTCAGAGGCTCGTCCTTCTTTCCATGGATAAAGAACCTTTTTGTTAAGCCAGATGAGCAAAGTCAAACTTGTTTGAACTTTGCCATGGCGAAAAAAGGACTAATGAAATTGAAGGGAAAACATCGACAATTAAGTTCGAGGGAAATTGTCGAGTCGCTGTAATAGGGAAAGTCTAATGTTCCATGCGAAGTTTATGAATGAGGAAATTTCGAAGGGACAGGTATTCGGAGTATGGACATAGCAGAAAATGTTATGAGGTCGCTTTTGGCTGTGTTAGAATACAGACGAGAAAAGACAGACGTACTTCTTCTTCCGAAATTTAAAAAAAAGCGAAATATCTTTTGAGGAAGATATTTCGCTTTAAATGAAGAAGTCGTTAATTTATTTGCTTTTTATTTCAAGCAGTTCGATGTCGAAAATAAGAGGAGAAAATGGTGGTATGACAAATTGACCATCAGGACTTTGTATTCCCTGTTCGCCGTATCCTAATTGATAGGGAACGTATAGTTTCCATTTAGAACCTACTGGCATGATTGTTAGAGCCTCTTTCCATCCTTTAATTAAATTCCCTACTTGAAAAGTGGCAGGACCATTCCCGTGTTGAGTATTGCTGTCTATTATAGTGCCATCTGGCAAGGTCAAGGTATAATTGCAAGATACAATATCCTTCTCCGTGGCGTGGGTTTTACCATTCCCGGCTTTGATTACCTCATATTGTAAGCCGCTGCTTGTCGTAATTATCCCTTTTTTCTTTCCATTTTGAGACATAAATGCCTCCGCGCTTTTCTTGTTTTGTCCGTATTGTTTGATGATTTGAGAGGACTGCGCTTTCTGGAATTGCTCTCGAAGGTAGCTATCTGCATCTTCAGCAGTGATCAATACGTCCTTCTGGTCAACCGCTTGTTTTAGTGCAGCAACGACAAGTTCTTTGTCAATTGGCAATACACTGCTATCTTTTTCAGCTTGAGCGATGGAGGCAGCAACCTGTAATCCGATCATATAGAAGCGAAGCGAAGAGTCATTCTTTTGATCTAATCCCGCCTGCAAGCCTGCCATAAACGCATTGTAATTTTCTCCTTTTGTCTCTTTCTCCAGCGCTTTAGAGACATTTTGCCCTTCCATGACACCGTAGGCATAACTAATAGAGTCTTTCTGAGTTTTGAGTTCGTTAACCGGTTTGTTGCAGGAGCAGAAAACAAAGCCTCCGATAAAGAGACTTAAAAGGACTTTTGTCATTGTTTTATTCATCACTTTTTTATTAATTTATTTTACTTCCAATAATTCCACATCAAAGATGAGGGTTGAGTACGGAGGTATTAGACCTGCCGGTTGGCTACCATATCCAAGTTCTGAAGGAATATACAAGCGGTATTTGGACCCGGCAGACATCAATTGCAACCCTTCTGTCCATCCCGGAATGACACGATCGAGACGAAATTCAAGGGGTTCGTTTCGGGCATAGGAACTATCAAAGACTTTGTCGTCTATCAGACGCCCCTCATAGTTAACTTTCACGGTAGAAGTTTTGGTTGGTTTTACTCCCGAACCTTCTTTCAGTATTTCGTATTGTAATCCAGATGCTGTTGTCGTAATGCCAGGTCTTTTCTTGTTTTCTTCTAGGTACGCCTTGTTTTTCGCAATCTGTTCAGCTGTTTTCTTTTGTATTTGCATAGTCATGAATGTATTGACGATACTGTCTGCCATTTCTTTTGACATATGTTGTGTTTCGCGCTTTAATGTAGTGGATAGTCCTTGTGAGATAAGGTCTGCATTCTGTTGTTGACCTAATGTCTCGTCCAATTGACGGCGCAAATCATAACCAACCATCACGCCTATAGCATAATTAACGGAATCGGACTGATTTGAAAGAGAGACCTCTTTTGGCGATTCTCTTTTTGCGGCAGAAATATCGACTGCTAATGTCAGGAGAATCAAGGCGGCAATAAGAATTTTCTTCATTTTATCAAATGATTTTCGGTTTTATAGTTCTTAAAAATACGGCACAATCAAACAGAGAAGTATTGCGAAGATACGTATAAATCGTAGGATAGAGAATGACAAAACATTTTTTTTAAATCTAATAGCCTTTTTAGTGTTTTTTAGTGTTTTAAAACCGCTTGTTTTTAGTATTTTTGCAACCTACTATAATAATTTTCTGAAAGAAAGACGAAATAGAACCTTTTTGTTAAGCCAGATGAGCAAAGTCAAACTTGTTTGAACATTGCCATGGCGAAAAAAGGACTAATGAAATTGAACTATAAAATGGCAGATAGCAAAAAAATCAAGACAGCGCTTGTTTCTGTTTTCCACAAGGACAACAAATTAGAACAGATTATAAACAAACTGCATGCAGAGGGAGTCTCTTTTATTTCTACAGGAGGGACAAAAAAATTCATTGAAAGTCTGAATATCCCTTGTCGTTCTGTTGAGTCCCTAACTACCTACCCATCTATTTTGGGCGGACGGGTCAAAACACTCCATCCAAAAATATTCGGAGGAATACTTGGTCGCCGAGAAAATGAATCTGACCGGGAACAGATGAGTCAGTATGAAATCCCAGAAATTGATTTGGTGATTGTTGACCTTTACCCGTTTGAACAGACAGTAGCCGATGGCGCGACAGAGCAGGAAATCATCGAAAAGATTGATATTGGAGGCATTTCGTTGATACGAGCTGCGGCAAAGAATTTTGCAGATGTGATTATTGTCGCAAGCCAGGCTCAATATGCACCGATGTTGCAACTTCTGGAAGAGAAGGGGGCGATTTCAAATATGGAAGATAGAAAGTGGTTCGCAAAGGAGGCATTTGCGGTATCTTCTGCTTATGACTCTCATATCTTTAATTGGTTTGACAAGGGATTTGATTCAGCATTTCGATTCCCAGTCAATGGGGTGAAACATCTGCGCTATGGAGAAAATCCTCATCAGAGCGGATCTTTCTATGGGGCTTTTGATGATCTGTTTGTGCAAATTCATGGGAAAGAGATCTCTTATAATAACATCTTGGATGTTGATGCTGCTGTGGCATTGATATCAGAGTTTCCTGATGATATAACGTTTGTTATCATGAAGCATAACAATGCTTGTGGTGTCGCCACTCGTAAAACGTTGATAGAAGCATGGAAGGCGGCCCTCGCAGGAGATCCGGTCTCTGCATTTGGCGGTGTTTTTGTCACGAACGCTAAGATAGATAAGGACTCAGCAGAAGAAATCAACAAGTTGTTCTTCGAGATTCTTATTGCTCCTGGATTTGATGAGGATGCGTTGGAGATTCTTGAACAAAAGAAAAACCGTATTCTCCTCATTCAAAAACAGAAGTGCCTTGCAAAAAAACAATGTCGTTCCGTTTTAAACGGAATGCTTGTTCAAGATCGAGATATGTCAATCCAAACAGAATCAGATTTGGAGCCTATGACTCAGAAGAGTCCTACTCCGTCAGAAATAAAGGATATGCTTTTTGCAAATAAAATCGTAAAGAATTCAAAGTCAAATGCCATCGTCCTTGCAAAGAACGGACAACTTTGCGCTTCTGGCGTAGGACAAACTTCTCGAGTTGACGCATTGAAACAGGCAATAGAGAAGGCAAAAACTTTTAACTTTGATTTGAATGGAGCCGTAATGGCTAGCGATGCATTTTTCCCTTTCGGAGATTGTGTGCAATTGGCGCATGAGGCTGGTATCACGGCAGTTATACAACCAGGAGGGTCTGTTCGTGACCAGGAATCAGTAGATTATTGTGACAAGCATGGGGTCGCAATGGTAAAAACGGGAACGCGTCACTTCAAACATTGATTTTAAAAGGAAATAATTAAGCAACAAAGAAATAAAATTAACTATATGGGACTTTTTTCAGGACTTCTCCCTTATACGCAGGAAATTGCTATAGATCTCGGAACGGCCAACACAATCATTATGTGTAATGATAAAATTGTCGTAGATGAACCGTCTGTTGTGGCCCTTGACCGCAGGACTGATAAACTAATTGCAATCGGGGAACAGGCACGTCAGATGCATGGTCGAACACACGAAAATATACGTACGGTCCGCCCGTTGCGTGATGGTGTCATTGCTGACTTCTATGCTGCAGAACAGATGATTAGAGGTATGATAGGTATGATAAACAATAAACCCCGATTGTTTACTCCTGCACTTAAGATGGTTGTTTGTATTCCTTCTGGGTCAACAGAAGTTGAGATTCGTGCTGTTCGTGACTCTTCAGAACACGCGGGGGGACGTGATGTTTATATGATTTATGAGCCAATGGCTGCTGCAATAGGTATCGGTATTGATGTTGAGGCTCCAGAAGGAAATATGATAGTTGACATTGGAGGAGGAACGACAGAGATTGCCGTAATTTCGCTGGGGGGAATAGTTTCTAATAAGTCAATTCGTATTGCCGGAGACGATCTTACGGAAGACATTATTGATTACATGGGACGTCAGCATAATATTCGAATAGGAGAGCGAACGGCAGAACTGATTAAAATTAATGTTGGTGCAGCCCTTACTGATTTAGAAGATGCGCCAGATGATTATATTGTTCACGGACCAAATCGAATGACTGCTCTCCCTTTGGAAGTCCCAGTCTCTTATCAGGAAATTGCTCATTGTCTTGAGAAGTCAATATCGAAAATTGAAGCGGCAGTCCTCAGTGCTCTGGAAGCAACGCCGGCGGAGTTATATGCCGATATTGTTAAGAAAGGAATTTATTTGGCAGGTGGAGGCGCCCTGTTGAGAGGATTGGACAAGCGTTTGTCCGACAGAATTAATATCCCATTCCATATTGCAGAAGACCCGTTGCGTGCTGTTGCTCGAGGGACAGGCGTCGCTTTAAAAAACGTTGATAAGTTCAACTTCCTTATGCGATAAAGAGTTGGTAAGGATAGTATAGACAAAATATATTGACCATTAGGAGCAGGTTCTTGGCTCCTAATGGTGTTTTATAGACGAATTCAATAATCAGGTCTTAAAGGTGCGATCGCTCGTTGATTTTTTCATCAAATATGGAATCATCCTTTTTTTCCTTTTGTTGGAAGGGATTTCTTTCTTTTTGGTTGTAAAAAACAATTACTTTCAACGGAGTAGTTTCTATACAAGCTTCGCAGAAGTGTCCAATCGACTTTTTCTCATTCGGGAGGGTGTCTCTTCTTATTTCCGACTTGGATCAACAAATGAACAACTTGCCCAAGAGAATGTAGAACTGAGAAATCGTGTTTTTGAGTTGCAGAATCAAGTCCAGATGTTAAAAGGAGGTAACGGATTAAGAACTGTTACGATAGAATATCCACAGGTGCTATCCGCTGACTCTGATTCCATTAAAAGAAAGGATCCCAAACTTGAGTTTACTTGCTTTTCTGCTCGCGTAATTAATAATACAACAGGTCATCTGCAGAATTATATCACTTTGAATCGAGGATATTCTGATGGTATTCGAGAAGATATGAGTGTAATTTCGGCAGGAGGAGTGGTTGGAGTGGTTATGGCTGTTTCAGATCATTTTTCCATTGTCATGCCAGTTCTCAATTCTAAAATGCAGGTTTCTTGTAAAATCTTGGCAGATAAAAAGGTGCAGGAAAGTTTGGGCAATATAAAGGATATTGGCTCCTTAGTCTGGCCTGGAGGGAATCCGGAATATGCCACGATGACGAATGTTCCCCGACATGTTCCTATAAAAAAGGGTGATATTGTTGTAACATCTGGATATTCAGACTTTTTCCCGGAAGGAATTCGGGTGGGATCTATTGAGGAGTTCCATCCGGCTGAGGATGATAACTATTTTGACATAAAGGTGCGACTTTCTGTTAAATTTAGTGCTTTGGAGTATGTGGAGGTGCTGAATTATAAAAATCGGGCAGAACAGGCGGCTCTTGAGGCGAAGACAAGAACAGAAGAAAAGTAGTAATGCAAGATGAACGCAAATCCGTTACGTTATTTATTGTTTTTTGTTGTACTTGTGTTAGTACAAGTTCTGACTCTTAACAACGTACATTTGTTCGGATATGCATCTCCATATCTATACATTTGGTTTATCATTTTACTCCCCTATGCTACACCTCGCTATCTTACCCTCTTTTTGGGATTTTTGTTGGGAGCAATCCTTGATCTTATGAATGCTACACCAGGCATTCATGCTTTTGCAACAACTCTTGCTGCTGGTGTTTCTATTCTTGCTTTGCCATATTTTATGCCACATGAGGACGAACGAGACAGAGTTCATATTATTCCCTCAATGCGATCTTTGGGAATAGGCGCCTTTGTCAAATACTCCGTCTTAATTGTCTTTGTTCATCATTTTGCGCTCTATGCAATAGAGGCATTCTCATTCAACCATTTTTTCCATTTATTTTTTCGTGTCATCGTCTCAACGTTGTTTACGCTTTTGTTGATTCTATCATTGGAATATTTTAAGATGAAGCGATAGATTGGCTGAGAAAATAGGGAAACATATCAGATAGACAAGAATCACATAATCTATGTGCAATGGCAATAGGGAATGACATTCACATTGGTCGTAAGAACGTAATCATCACATTGATGGTTATTGTTTTCGTTGTTTATATTCTTCGTCTTCTTCAGTTGCAGATATTCGATGAAACATATAAAAATTCTGCTGATAACAATGCCTTCCTTCACAAAACGCGATATCCTGCTCGTGGACTAATTTATGACCGGAATGGTAAACTCTTAGTATATAATAAGCCCGCATATGATGTCATGGTCATCATAAATGAAGTTCATGACCTTGATACGATAGACTTTTGTCGGACGGTGAATATTACTAAAGATCAGTTCTGCTCTCTTATTGAGAAGATGAAAAGGCAACCTGGATATACGCCATACACGCCACAACAGCTCATAGCCCAGTTATCTATAGAAGAATATGCCGTTCTACAAGAAAAACTCTTCCGCTTCCCTGGTTTTTATATTCAGGACAGAACGCTTCGGGAATATACTTATCCTTGCGCCGCACATGCGTTGGGTTATGTCAGCGAGGTGACTGAGCAGGAGATAGAGGAAAACCCCTATTATAAGCGTGGAGATTACATAGGTCGAAGCGGAATAGAAAAACAATACGAAAGTGTATTGTGCGGAATAAAAGGCTATGAAATTCTTCTTCGCGATTCTCGGGGACGTTTAAAAGGAAAATATCAAGATGGGAAATTGGATAGAGCTTCTGTCTCTGGCAAAAATATACAGTTGTCTTTAGATATTGAACTCCAGCAATATGGAGAGAAGTTAATGCAAAATAAAATTGGCAGCGTTGTGGCAATCGAGCCTTCAACGGGAGAAGTCCTCGCTTTTGTTGCATCCCCTGCTTATAACCCATCAGATCTTGTTGGTCGCGATAGGAGTAGGAATTTCCCTCTACTAAATAAAAATCCGCTTAAGCCATTGCTCGATCGCCCTCTTCAAGCCCGTTATCCTCCAGGATCTACATTCAAAGTCCTTAATTCTCTTATCTTTCAGCACGAAGGGATAATTACGCCGGCAACTCGTTATGGATGTGCACATGGTTTTTCATACGGAGGCCTACATGTTGGATGTCATGGACACCCATCCCCACTTGACATGCGCCACTCTCTTCAAACTTCATGTAATGGATACTATTGTCATGGATTGCATGATATGTTAGATACTCATCGACGCAAGTATGGTTCTGTACAAGAAGCTTTGAATACGTGGAAAAATCATGTGGTTTCATTTGGGTTCGGTTACAAGACAGGTATTGATCTTCCTCATGAAAATAGAGGATATATTCCGAATGCGAGTGTATATGATAAAGTGTATGGAACAAAGGGATGGAGTGGTGTGACAATCATATCCATCGCCATTGGCCAAGGAGAAGTTCTCGCAACGCCGATTCAGGAAGCAAATTATGTTTCTGCAATAGCAAACCATGGATGGTGGATAACTCCACATGTTGTAAAGAAAATATATGGAGACACCATTCCATCAAGTCTATTGGAAAAACATGTAACTTCTGTGGATCCAAAATTCTTCGATGCGTCAATTGATGGAATGGAAATGGCAGTACAAGGAGGAACTGCGCGTGTCGCACAATTGCCAGGAGTTCGTGTCTGCGCAAAAACAGGAACGGCACAGAATCCTCATGGGAAAGATCATTCTGTTTTTATCGCCTTTGCACCTCGGGAAAATCCTAAAATTGCCATTGCTGTTTTCGTCGAGAATGCCGGATTTGGTGCAACATGGGCTGGCCCTATTGCTTCTCTCATGATGGAAAAATATCTTACAGGAGGTATTGCGGATAATAGGAAATATTTAGAGGAACGTATGGTTAATGCAAATCTGATTCCGACAAATCCAAAGGAACGGTAATCCAAAAAGGATAAGAAGGATGCTTTGTACTTTCTTTCCAAAGTGAAAACTTGAGTGATGTAAACATGATACGCAGACAATCGATATCAAATACGGTAGACTGGCCAGCTATTTTCATATATATTCTGCTGATTGCAATGGGCGGGATGAGTGTCTTCTGTGCCACATACAATCCGGAACATCCATTAGCAATTTTCGAGTTTGGCCAAAAGGCAGGGAAACAGGTTATTTGGATATTATGTTCTGGGGTTATTGCCACTTCTATTCTTCTCATTAACTCACGTATTTGGGAAACTTTTTCTATGATCATTTACACAGCCCTTATCCTATTGCTGATTTTAACCATTTTCATTTCTTCAGGTCATAAGGGATCACATTCATGGATTGATATAGGCCCTTTCGCCCTGCAGCCTGCTGAGTTTGCGAAGTTTGCCACAGCATTAGCTCTGTCACATGTTATCTCGCGTTATGATTTCCATTTAAAGGGTTTTCGTAATTATGCCATAGTCTGTGCCTTATTTCTTCTTCCCATGGTTATCATAATAGCACAGAATGAAACAGGATCTGCTCTCGTCTTTTCGTCTTTTTTCCTTGTTCTATATCGTAAAGGCATGCCGGGAGTCTTGTTGTTCCTCTCGTTTTTAGCCATTGTTTTGTTTATTATTGTCATCAAGTTTGGAGACCCTTTGGCGGAGTCTCTTTCTCAAAATACTTTCTGGTCCTCTTTTGGTTCCATAGGACTCTTGGTGGCTTGTATTTTGATTTTTCTAACGGTTGTAGGCTTCCTTCTTGTATTTCACCATGATACTGAGTCAGTTTGGTTTCTTATTAAAATATTGATTTCTACGATTGTTGTCGCTTTAGCAATTAATTATTTTTTTTCTCTATCCTATTGCTTGTTTGCGATAGCATTTCTTTTATTTGTGTTTGCTTGGTCCGTCGTTCGAGCTTGGCGAGCGCCTATTTCTTCTTCGATTCGGACTCCGTCTCGTAAATTCTTCTCTTTATTGGCAGTTTTTACTTTATCGGCTACTTTGTACAGCCAGTCTGCTTCCATGGCATTTAACGTCCTTCAGCCGCATCAACAATCACGTATTCGTGTTGTATTGGGGATGGAAGACGATCCGAAGGGTGCAGGATACAATGTAAATCAATCGAAAATTGCCATTGGATCTGGCCAGTTTATTGGGAAAGGTTTCTTGAACGGCACACAAACGAAATTGAATTACGTACCGGAACAAGAAACAGATTTCATTTTTTGCACCATCGGGGAGGAATTTGGATTTGTAGGATCCTTCTTGGTTTTGTTCTTGTATTTACTTCTCATGATACGCATCGTACAGATCGCCGAGCGACAGAATGAGGAGTTTAATCAAATTTATGGGTATTGTGTGGCGACAATACTATTTTTTCATTTTGCCATAAATATCGGCATGGTCATAGGTTTGGCTCCAATTATAGGCATTCCTTTGCCGTTTTTTTCTTATGGGGGCTCTTCTTTATGGAGTTTTACCATCATGCTTTTTGTGTTGTTACGTTTGGACGCGTCACGACTTGAAAGATAGAGCATTTTATGGCACTGAACTATATTTGGATAGGATTGTTTGTCGTGGGCATTACGGTGGGCGTTATTCGTCTGCTATTTGGAAATTACGATGTGATGCCTGCTATGATGGAATCCCTGTTCTCCATGTCGTCAATGGCTTTTGAGATGACGATAGGTCTTACAGGAATGCTAACCTTGTGGATGGGCATGCTGAAAGTGGGTGAAGATAGTGGATTAGTAGGAAGATTGGCAAAAGTCCTCTCCCCGGTATTAACGAAGTTATTTCCTGATATACCGAAGAACCACCCAGCGTTATCATCTATTTTTATGAATATTTCAGCGAACATGTTGGGATTGGACAATGCGGCGACTCCCATGGGATTGAAGGCCATGAAAGAATTACAAAGCCTGAACACCCAAAAGGACTCGGCATCGAATCCGATGATTATGTTCTTGACCATCAATACGTCTGGATTGACCATTATACCGATTTCTATCTTGGCATATCGTGCAAAAGCTGGAGCCGCAGAGCCGGCGGATGTTTTTATCCCCCTGTTACTTACTACATTATGTAGTACGATGGTTGGATTGTTAGTTGTAAGCGTAATACAACGTATTAAATTATGGGATCGAACTTTGTTGTTGACCTTTGGCGCTTTGTTTGCTTTTGTCGGAGGATTATTAATGCTGGTTCTGCATACAGAAAATATCCAGGATTTTTTTCGTCAGATGACAGCATGTATTCTTCTTGGTGTAATATTAATTTTTGTTGTGTCCGGACTTCGTGCTCGCTTGAACGTATACGATTCGTTCATAGAGGGAGCTAAAGGAGGATTTGGAATAGCTGTTAGCCTGATTCCATATTGCGTGGCAATATTGGTCGCCATAGGTGTATTCCGAGCGTCAGGAGCATTAACAATGGTAGAGAATGGCGTTCGGTCTATTGTAGATTTTTTCGGCATAAATAGTGATTTTGTGGGGGCAATTCCAGTAGCATTGATGAAACCTTTGAATGGAAGTGGAGCACGAGGTATGATGTTGGAGTGTTTTAGTAGTTATGGCCCAGATTCATTTGTGGGACATTTGGCTAGCATTTTCCAAGGATCAACAGACACAACGTTTTACATTCTAGCAATCTATTTTGGCTCTGTCGGAATCAAAAAATATCGTTATTCGGTGTTATGTGGATTAGTAGCAGATTTTGCGGGCATACTGGCAGCTGTTTTAATATGTTACCTTTTTTTTGGATAAATTTCTTTTTTGCTAGGACGAATGAAGAAGGACAGACAATAGGGGGGGGGTAACAACAGAACAGGAATTTCATGACAGAGACGAAATGATTATCCGTGCTTCAACAATTGTTCGTCTTACATATAACTGCCCTTCATGACTTATGGGAAACACCAAGAACATCCAGCTAATTCTATGGGGGCTTCTACATTGGTGTCCTTTTCGGTACATAGCGACAATTGGACAAAATAAACGACACATTGAAGTCTAAAATAACAGGACATGAATAAGAAGGAAATGATACTGCGCATGGAACGTAAAGGGGTTAAGCCGACAGCAAATCGTTTGATTGTAGCCTGTGAATTAAACAATGCCAAGATCCCGTTGTCACTTGCTGACTTGACTGAACGAATCCCACAAATGGACCGGTCAAGCCTTTTCCGTGTCTTGACTTTTTTCTTACAACATGATGTAGTTGATTCTTTTGAGGATGGACGTGGAATTATCAACTACGAATTATGCGAAACGGAAGCAGAGTCGTTGCATCATGAAAATCATGTGCATTTTTATTGTGAGGTATGTCACAGATCCTATTGTTTGAGGGACATTCAAATGATTGATATGGAGAATGTTGCCATGCCTGAAGGTTTTGTCTCTCATGGTATTTCTTTTGTTATCAAGGGGATATGTTCTACCTGTAAAAAATCGAACGGAGTCAAAAATAGTTTTTCAGGACATTAGACTCCCTAAAAAGGGGTAGGGTTTTCTATAAATATAGAGACTTGTATAGGAAAGATAGGCTTTTGCCATTCAAATTATAGTTTTCGAATAATAGTAAGGCCATCACGGAGAGGCAGAATAACACTCTCAAGGCGTTTGTCTTGATGGATTTTTCTATTGAAGCCTAGCAAAGATAAAGTTTGATTATCAATTTTTCCTCCTCCGTTTTCTACTACATGTCCGTCCCATAAGGTATTGTCAGCAAATAGATAGCCCCCTTTGCGAATCATAGGATAGAGAGCATCAAAGTAATCTGAATATTGTCGTTTATCTGCATCAATAAAAGCCAAATCAAAGAGGGGCTGTTGCTTAATTCTTTCAAGGACGTCAAGGGCATCTCCAGTTAGTTGCACGATCTTTTTCTTATATGGGGAAAGAGAAAAATAACGAGAGGCAATTTCCCCGAGTTCATCGTCATGGTCAATAGTTATAACAACACCATCGTCTGGAATAGCCTCAGCAAAACATAGTGCGGAATATCCTGTAAAGGTGCCAAGCTCAATGATTCGTTTGGCACCAATCATTTGTGCTAATAGTTTTAATATGCGACCTTGCAGATGTCCGGAGAGCATTCGTGGATTGATGGTTTTTACGTGTGTCTCACGATTGAGTTGTTGAAGAAGCTGGGGCTCTTCTTCACTATGACTGCAAATGTATTGCAAAATGAGATCTTCGCGTTTCATTAGTGTTTCTAAAAAATCCGCAATAAATTAATAATATAGAAGAGACGAAAGTTGAGCTTCTTGGAAATACTTATTAGCCGTTTCACACAGTTGTATGGGAGAGATATGAGAAAGTTCTTCTTTGATTTCTTCTATAGACTCCATCCGATCTGTATGCAGGAGACTCTTTGCTATATTCAAAGCAAGAAGTTCATGATTATCTGTCCCAATGGTCATCTGTCCCAGTAATTGACGTTTGTATCCCGAGAGACGGTGTTCCGCTAATGGTTTTTCTCGGAGATATTTTAACTCATGAAGGATGAGAGCAGAACAGCGATCAATGGTTTTTCTCTCGGAACCCACGTAGATAGAACAGACGCCGCTATCACTATATGGAACGAAAGACGATTCAATGGAGTAGGCAAGGCCATTCCTTTCACGCAACAAGAGGTTGAGACGGGAGTTCATACCAGGACCTCCTAAAAGATTATTAAGCAGAAAAAAAGCCCAATAATCTGGCGATGAGAGATGAGGCGCGTGCGAGCCAATGATTAGGTGGCATTGGTGAGTGGGTTTTCTTTTTTTTAGATGAAAGGGTTTATGAGTTTTTGGAGGAATACGTTGTTGAGAACGCAGATTTGCAGGAATAGAACCAAGATATTTTTCAGCACTTTGAAATACTTTTTCCGTCGGAAGGGACGATAGTGAGAAAAATTCCATTTGGTCCGTATGATATGTGCTTTGAACGAAAGCAAGAGCTTCTTCTGATGTATAATGCAAAAGGACACTGGGATCTCCAAGGATATTGAATCCGAGTCCGGAACCATGAAACAAGTGATCTTCGAAATGGTCAAATATGAGTTCTGATGGAGAATCATTGTAGGATTGAATTTCTTCTACTATGACATGTTTCTCCTTTTCGAGTTCCCGTTGAGGAAAGGTTGGGTGAAACACAATGTCTGCAATCAGTTCCAACGCGCGGTCATGATGGGAAGTGAGAACCGTAGCATATAGAAATGTCTCTTCTTTAGTAGTATAAGCCTCTAGATTACCACCGACACTCTCAAGTCGATTCAAGATTTGTCCTGCTGTTCGATGAGTCGTTCCTTTGAAAAGAGTGTGCTCTACAAAATGTGCCATACCACTTTGTTGAGGAAGCTGGTCGCGTGTACCTGTGTTAATGGCAATACCGCAATAGGAAACAGGAAGGTCCATACGTGCATGAACAATCCTTATCCCATTCTTTAGACGACTCGTTTCAATTTGCATAATACAAAAATCGACAAAAAAGCTTATCTTTGCAAGTTTTCGTATGGTCTTGCCGATCAGATACATATCATAGAATGAAATAAATTTGTACGATGGAAGAAAAAAAAGTTGAGATAAGAACCGACTTGGGAAATATCAGAGTTAAACTCTATAATGAGACTCCAAAACATAGGGATAATTTTCTAAAGTTGGTTAGGGAAGGGTTTTATAAGGACCTTCTTTTTCATCGTGTTATAAAGGACTTTATGATACAGGGTGGTGATCCGAAAAGCAAGGGCGCTTCTTCGGAGACAAGCCTTGGGGCTGGAGATGTAGGATACACAATTCCCGCAGAAATGGATGAGACTTTAATTCACAAAAAGGGAGCTTTAGCTGCCGCACGTACTGGCGATGAGGTCAATCCCAAGCGGGAGTCTTCAGGTTGTCAGTTTTATATTGTCCAGGGAAAACTCAGTAATGATGCCGAGCTGAACCAGACAGAGAAGTATCAGGAAAACAAGGCGAAGGAACGGCGTTTTAAGGAACTTTGCTTAGAGAGGTCGGAGGAGATAAGGAACCTGCAAACAACTCGTAATAGAGAAGGTTTGATGAAATTGCAGAGTGAGTTTGAAGATATTCTGGATAAGGAGTTTAAAAACAAAAAATACAAATACACAGCAGAGCAGCGGGAAACGTACAAAACAATAGGTGGAACCCCATTCTTGGATCGTGAATACACGGTTTTTGGCGAGGTGATTGATGGATTGGATGTTGTGGACAAAATCGCATCGGTTGTGACGGGGAATGCAGATCGCCCGAAAAGTGATTTGAAATTCGAAATAGTGGAGTTGTAATTATAGTCTTATAACCATAAGATGAGGATAGACATCATCAGTGTTATTCCTGAACTCTTCGAGGGTTTTTTTTCTCATAGTATTATGAGACGAGCTCAAGAGAAAGGATTGGCGGAGATTGTAGTTCACAATTTACGGGAATATTCCGTAAAGCAGACAGGGCGTGTTGATGATTATCCATTTGGTGGCGGTGCTGGCATGGTGATGCAGATTGAACCTATTGATCGAATTATTTCCATGCTAAAAAAAGAACGAAACTACGACGAGGTGATTTTCACTTCTCCAGATGGTGAGTTGTTTGGACAACCAATGGCAAATGAATTATCTCTAAAAAAAAACTTGATGATTCTCTGTGGCCATTACAAAGGAGTAGACTATCGTGTTCGTGAACATCTCATCACAAAGGAAATATCTATTGGAGATTATGTTCTTACGGGCGGGGAAATACCGGCTGCAGCGATAGCGGATGCAGTAGTACGCCTGCTCCCCGGAGTCATAGGAGATGAGCAGAGTGCATTGTCTGACTCGTTTCAAGATGGGTTGTTGGATGCTCCGGTTTTTACGCGCCCAGCAGACTACAAGGGCTGGAAAGTTCCGGATGTCTTGCTTTCGGGACATCAGAAAAATATTGCTGATTGGACTCTTTCTCAACAAATAGAACGAACAAGGCGATTACGCCCAGATTTATTAGAAGGGAAATAATACATTTAACAAGATAAGATATGATTAAAGTCGGGGTTATCGGAGGGGCTGGATATACAGGAGGAGAATTGCTACGTCTGCTCCTCAACCATCCTGAAACAAAAATTGTGTTTGTCAATTCGTCTTCGAATGCAGGCAACCTTCTGAGTGATGTGCATGAAGGACTTCTTGGAGAGACGGATTTGCGCTTTACGGATCAATTGCCGTTTGGCGATATTGACGTGCTTTTTTCATGTTTGGGACATGGAGATACAAAGAACTTTTTGGAGAATCATGAAGTGCCTTCCAAGTTAAGAATTGTTGATTTTACACAGGATTTTCGAATAAAGGCACAGGACAACGATTTCGTATATGGACTTCCTGAACTTAACCGTGAGTCAATCAAAAAAGCGATTCACGTAGCGAATCCCGGGTGCTTTGCGACTGCCATTCAATTAGGATTACTGCCTCTTGCAAAGGCTGGCCTACTTACCCATAGTATCAACACAACTGCCATTACGGGTTCTACTGGTGCTGGGGTTAAGCCCAAGTCGACATCTCATTTTTCTTGGAGAACAGATAACATATCTGTGTATAAGGCCTTTGAACATCAACATTTACACGAAATACGACAGTCTTTGGGGCAGTTACAGCCAGAGTTCGCAACAGAATTAAATTTTATTCCTGTACGAGGTGACTTTGCAAGAGGCATTTTTGCATCGACTTATATGAACAGCAAGTTGACCATAGAGGAAGCTACTGAACTTTACAGGGAGTTTTATAAGGACGCTGTCTTTACGCATGTTGTAGATCGAGATATTGACTTGAAGCAAGTAATAAATACAAACAAGTGTCTTATTTCGTTGCAAAAGCACGGGAATAAGTTACTTGTTCTCTCGGTAATTGACAACTTGCTTAAGGGAGCTGCAGGACAAGCGCTTCAAAACATGAATATCATGTTTGGTCTGGACGAAAGAGCAGGTCTGCAATTAAAACCTTCGGCATTTTAGGCAAAGAATATCGCAGAAACTTTCATCTGACCGTTCATTGCTTCGATTGCCATGCGTCGTATGTTGAGGTTTTCCTTGTGCGACTCCGCCAGTTTGTCCAGGGCCAGGAGTTGTTGCTCGAACAGGGAACGGCCTGATCCTTCTTCTTCGCGTTCGCTGAATCGGATGCCGTTTCCATCGTACTTCCCGTCGAAGTCCCACACGCTCTTCTCATCCGTTTCTATCGGTACCCTCGCCGTTATCACGCCGTTCTTCAGACTCACATCCTCGAAGTATCGCTCAACCTCTCTCACATACTCCCTCGTCGGAAGGTTGTTCTGCCAGCTGTCGCTCTTCGTCTGTCGGCCATTGCCGCTCTTGTCGCCCTCATACACCGAAAAATATGCCGTGCCTTCCGGCTTTATCGCCTTCGCCGCTTGAAGGATCACGTTCGCCCTCGACTCCTCCGTGTCTATCACGTTCAGCACGTTGTTCACCATTGCCGTGTCAGCTTTCTCCTTCCTCATGCGCTCTGCCACTTTCCTGTCATGTTCCTCCTTCACGGCTTTCCAGGACTCGAGTTCTGCCTTCGCCTCCTCATACGCCTTGCGGGCTTTCTCCAATGCCTTCTCCGCTTTTTCTTCTTTTCCTATCGGTGCATCGTCGAATGCCTGCTGTGCTTTCTGCAGTGCTTTCTGTGTCTTGTCGAGTTCGCCGGTGCGGTCGCGCAGCGTGACGTCGATTTTGTGTCCTGTCTTTTCGCCGTATCTGTCGGAGATCTGCCGGTATCTTGCCGTTGGCGTGTCGGCAGGAGTCTCTGCTAGTTGTGGCGCAGGAGCCTGTTCAGTCTGGATGTCGTCCTGCGGCATGGAGGTCGGGGATTCCTAATGGCATATTTAATTTAAAGATAATTCCCCATGTGGAACTTCATTAATACAGGAAGAATAATGTCTTGTTCCACAAATAGACGAAGGAGTAAGGATAAGGGTAGTTGATGTCTTTTTCTGTAGAATAAAGTTTTCTCATGCGAAGAGAGAAGTGTCTGAAAAATTCAAGTATTCTCCTCGCATAAGAGAGCTCTTCTCGTATTATCATGGAAGTAATCCGAATTCCCCATGAGAAATTGTCTGAAAATCAACAATGTTAAACTTTTTGTGGAACAAAATTGAAAAGGTCGATTTTTAAATAGTTGATAATCAGTCATATTTACATTTTTTAAGAAAACTTTTGCGGCAAAAAAGACAGAAATGTTTTCGTAAAATATATCTTTGTTTTCGCTATTTTTAAATCAAAATTGGTACGACTATGATACAGACCGTAATCAAAAGAGATGGTAGAATCGTTGGGTTCAATGAAGAAAAAATCCGAGCTGCCATACGTAAAGCCATGCTTAGTACTCCAGTGGGAGAGGATGTCGCCTTGTTAAATCAGATCGCAGACCGTATTTCGTATAGAGGAAAGGATCAGATGAGTGTTGAAGAGATTCAAGACCAAGTTGAGATTGAATTGATGAATAGCGAGCGAAAAGATGTAGCAAAACGTTATATTGCATATCGAGATCAAAGGTCTATTGCGCGTCGTAGCAAGACGCATGAGATGTTTTTGGATATAATAGCAGCAAAGAGTAACGACATAACGAGGGAGAATGCAAATATGAATGCAGATACTCCGGCAGGTATGATGATGAAGTTTGCTAGCGAATCGACCAAACCATTTGTTGATGACTATCTGCTTTCCCCGGAGGTGCGCGAAGCGGTACGCCATAATTATTTGCACATTCATGACAAAGATTATTATCCAACAAAATCGCTTACATGCGTGCAACATCCGATGGATAAGATTCTAAGTGATGGGTTAGTTGCGGGGCACGGTGCTAGTCGCCCAGCGAAGCGAATTGAGACGGCTAGTATAATGGGATGTATATCAATGGAAACAGCCCAAAACGAAATGCATGGAGGACAGGCGATACCTGCTTTCGATTTCTATCTTGCACCATTTGTTCGTAAGAGTTACATAGAAGAGGTAAAGAAGTTGGAAGAAATTTCCGGAGAGGATTATAGTGACTTGTATGAATCGGACATTGATGAGTATATCAAAAAAGACTTAAAGGGATTGGCGGGCAAGGAGCGAGCTCGTCAGCATGCTATCAACCAAACAGTTGGGCGTGTACACCAGTCAATGGAGGCGTTTATTCATAATATGAATACCATTCATAGTAGAGGAGGTAATCAAGTTGTATTCAGTTCTATCAATTATGGAACAGATACTTCGGCAGAGGGACGTTGTATTATACGAGAGATCCTTTTATCTACTTATGATGGGGTTGGCAATAGTGAAACGGCAATATTCCCAATACAAATATGGAAGAAAAAGCGGGGGGTAAATTATTTGCCGGAAGACAAGAATTACGACCTTTATTGTCTTGCTTGCAAGGTTACTGCTCGTCGCTTCTTCCCTAATTTCTTAAATCTTGACGCCACCTATAACCAACATGAGTTGTGGAAAGCAGACGACCCTAAACGCTATAGATATGAAGTCGCAACAATGGGGTGTCGTACACGTGTCTTTGAAAACCGATTCGGAGAAAAAACATCAATTGGACGTGGTAATATCTCCTTTTCGACAATCAATATCGTGAGACTTGCCATAGAATGTATGGATGAACAAAATCAGGAGAGTCGTATTAACAAGTTCTTTGCAAAACTTGATAATATGCTTGAGATTACCGCAAAACAGTTGGATGAACGTTTCCAATTTCAGAAAACCGCCCTTGCAAAGCAGTTCCCTCTCTTGATGTCTTCTCTTTGGGTTGGCAGTGAGAAGCTTAAGCCGAATGACACAATCGAAAGTGTTATTAATCAAGGAACTCTTGGAATTGGCTTTATTGGCTTGGCAGAATGCCTTATTGCCTTGACTGGGAAACATCATGGCGAAAGCGAGGAGGCTCAGAAATTGGGACTGCGTATTATTTCATACATGAGAGAGCGAATCAACGATTTTTGCGAGAAATACCATCATAATTATAGTGTATTGGCAACTCCTGCAGAAGGTTTAAGTGGTAAGTTCACACGAATAGACAAGAAAGATTTTGGAGAAATAAAGGGAGTAACGGACAAGGATTATTACACAAACTCAAACCATGTACCTGTTTATTATAAGTGTAGCGCAAAACACAAGGCGGAAGTAGAGGCCCCTTACCATGAATTGACAAGAGGAGGTCATATATTCTACGTCGAAATTGATGGAGATGCAACACATAATCCAGACGCGGTGATGAATATTGTTGATTTGATTGACCGTTACAATATGGGGTACGGTTCTGTGAACCACAATAGAAATCGCTGCATGGATTGTGGTTATGAGAATGCAGAAAAGGATCTCGTAGAATGCCCAAAATGCGGAAGCACCCATATTGATAAGTTGCAACGTATTACGGGATATCTGGTAGGAACGACAGATCGCTGGAATCGTGGTAAGTTGGCTGAATTACATGACCGTGTTACACATGGTCTGAATCTGAAAAAATAGGTAAAGGTGAGCAAACTTACAAGATCAATAGCATACTTAAAAATCGAGGGGGAGCCGGTTCATTATAGAATCGGCTTTCTTCTGTAGTTTTATGGAGGGAAATAAAATGACCGACGCGACAAAAGAATCATATATTCGTGTAATAGACATTGTGGATGATACAACCGTTGATGGTCCGGGTTTTCGTATCTCTATTTATTGTGCTGGGTGTAAGAATCATTGTCCAGGGTGTCATAATCCTGAAACTTGGGATGAACAGGCGGGACGAGATGTTTTAGTTTCTGAATTATTTGATCACATTATTTCTGATGAGTTTGCTAATGTTACGTTTTCGGGAGGAGACCCATTCTTGCATCCAGAAGGTTTCGCGGCACTTGCAAAACGCATAAAAAAAGAAACGAAGAAAACAATTTGGTGCTATACAGGCTATCTTTTTGAGAATTTAACGAAAAGACCGGAGGCGAGAGAGTTGTTAGAGCATTTGGACGTCTTAGTGGACGGACCCTTTCATGAGGAAGAAAAAGATGATGACTTGCTTTTCCGAGGGAGTCGAAATCAGCGTCTGATCGATGTCCAGGCTTCATTGAGAGCAGGTTCTGTCGTCCTTTTTGATTACAATCCCCTTAAAGGACTAAAATAAAAGATGGCAGTAGGACGGAAGGGAATTCGCAGAAAGGGAGGATCCTGGTTTTTCTATTTTGAGGGTGATTGCGAATAAATAGTAAAAAAAGCAGTAAAATAATCGAGATGACAGAACGATTGTTGGTAAGAAAAGCTTATGCCTTTGTTTTTGCAACACGATCTTTCAACTATGAATAAAAAACAGGGTTCTTTCATCGTTTAGTTGATCCTGACTATATATTTGCTAGACCAGCAATAATCTGTATCTTTGTTCCCCCTTTTTCTTCTATTATCTTTGAGATGGAAGATTACGCAATGGCAGGAACACTCGAACAGATAATTAAGCCAGTTCAAGACGAATTTAGTCGTTTTGAGGAGATGTATAACGATGCGTTCTCAACGTCGAATGCAGTCCTGAAAATGGTCTACCTGCAATTAAAGGAGGCAAAAGGGAAGCAGATTCGACCTATAATGGCTCTTTTGGCGGCGAAGGCGATGGGCGGTGTTTCCGATAAATCTTTTGACGTTGTCCTGGTCCTTGAAATGCTTCATAATGCAAGCCTCCTTCATGACGATGTAATTGATGAAGCGGATATAAGGCGAGGGGCTCCTTCCGTAAACAAGACTTTTGGTAATAAAACAGCCATTTTGTCTGGAGATTATTTGTTAGCTCAGGCTTTTGGCCACCTAGCCGACATTAGTGAACCACGTATCATCACAGCACTTTCTCAACTTGGAAAAGACTTGAGTGAAGGGGAAATTTTGGAGATGGTTGTTTCGATTCAATCTTTAAAAGATGAATCCAAATATTTGGAAGTAATTTACAAGAAAACCGCCGTTCTTTTTGCTACTAGTTTATATGTGGGAGCTTTGTCTTCAGGAAATGTGTCGGAAGATGAAGCTCAAAGGATGAGAGAGTTCGGTAATAAGTTAGGAATGTGTTTTCAGATCAAGGATGATATTTTTGACTACCAGTCGGATAGTAAAATTATCGGGAAACCTGTAGGAGCTGATATCCGAGAGAAGAAGATAACCCTGCCGTTGATATACGCCTACCGTAATGCCTCGAAAGAGGAGAAGAGAGAGGCAGAACGTCGTTTGCAGACTTCGGAATCGGTTCTGAACGATGTTGATGTAGAGTTTTTCTTGCGTTTTGTCCATGCAAATAAGGGAATTCAAGGCGCAGAAGAAAGAATGGATGTTTTTCGCAAGGAGGCAGAACGACTGTTGGATTCTTTCCCCCCATCAGATTACATAGAGGCGCTAAGGTCTATTTCGCATTTTATTACTGATCGTAAGAAATAGATAAAGAGTGGTTTTCGTCTGACGAAAGATTTATGCCTCATCGTATTGATGAAGTTCCAAGGTTTCACCATCAAAAACGGCATAAGAGAAAAGAGAAATCCAATCTCCTAGAATAATGACTCGATTTCGTTTGCGCAACATCAGATCTAACAGAATATGTCGGTGACCGAAGATGAAATAGTCGACAGAGTGTGATTGAGAATAGGTTTTGGCGTACTGGACAAGCCATTCGTTCTCTTCTCCGTAATAATGGGCAGCAACTTCTTTCTCTCTGTTGTGTCGGCTCCAATTATATCCGAATTTGATACCGAAGAAAGGAGGAAATATCCGAAAGAGAAATTGACAGGTTTTTGATCGGAAAATACCTTGTATAAGACGCACGCCTAGACCTTTTTCGTTTAGACCATCTCCATGGGCCAAAAAGAAATTTTTCCCTTGAATGATTAGTTCACAAGGTTTTTCATGTACTGTAATACCTAATTCCTGACGGAGATATCCAAATGTCCACATATCATGGTTACCGGGGAAGAAATGAATGTCGACGCCTGCATCCGAAAGTTCCGCCACTTTTCCCAAGAAACGAGTAAATCCTTTAGGGACCACCATGCGATATTCAAACCAGAAATCAAACATGTCCCCAAGAAAATAGATGGCTTCGGCCTCGGTTTTGATGGAATCCAGAAAACGACATAATTTGCGCTCTTGTTCTCTGCCATCTGAAATGACAAGGCTGCCAAGATGAGCATCAGAAAGAAAGTATGTGCGTTTTGTCTTTGGCATAGAAATAGAATCAAAGTAAGCCGAGTTCTAGTTTTGCCTCTTCAGACATCATGTCACGACTCCATTCAGGCTCGTAGACCAAATTCACTATTGCTTTTGTAATGCCGGTTACTCCTTCTACCTTTTGCTTTACGTCATCAAGGATAAAGTCCGCCATTGGGCAGGATGGAGCGGTAAAGGTCATGTCAATAGATACAACAGTTCCGTCCACATCGATTTTATATACAAGGCCAAGATCATAAATATTAACAGGGATTTCGGGATCGTAGACAGTTTTAAGTACTTCCACAATACGCTCTTCCAGCTTCTCTTTGTCTATTGTTTGTTCGTTTAGTGTCATGTCAGGATTGGGGTCTGTTGTTAGTTTTCTTTTAAAGAATCTGTTTCCTCAGCAAGTGCATCAAGTTCTTTTGTGGTTCCGAGACGACCATTGATGAGCGCGACAGTTTCGATTCGGGAACGGATGCACAACACGCCTTGTTGGGTCCCGTTTTCTTCATTAGGTTTATAGATATCTTGCAGGAAAACATATTTGATACCCTCCTTTTCCACATTAAGACAGGAAATATAAACATCTCCAGGGCGAAGGGAATTCTTGTAATCAATGGATATCCGAGCAACCACGCAATCAACACCCCGCTTGTGTAGTTCAGAAAAGGAGAGTTGGTTTTTTTCTAGGAATTTGTGCCGTGTATGTTCTAGATAGTGTTGGTAATTGGCATTATTGACAATGCCTTGCAGGTCACACTCATAGTCACGTACTTGGTCGGTATACGTAAAGATGTATTTCTTCTGTTTCATTGTGTACAAAGAAAATAAAAAAAATAAAATTAAGGAAGTTGTGGAGTGTTCAATGCGTTGGAAATAACGCAATCCATACAAATGTCATGCTCTTCGACAGGAAGTGATTCTAGAATTTGAAAATGGAAACAAAGGCCTATTTTATAGCAGTTTAAATGGCAGAACAGGCGGTCGTAGAATCCTTTTCCCCTGCCCAAGCGGTGGCCTTTTTTATCAAAGGCCATTCCTGGAACTATAGCAAGATCAATTCCTCCAAAGTAGGCATTCCCATTTGGTTCTAGGATATGGAAGGCTCCTGTCTGCAGACTTTCTTCCCCTTTGTAAAGACGTAGTTCTAAATCGTCCCCGACAACGGCGGGGAGAACAACCGTTTTCCCTGAAGAAATGGCATGTTCTATCAGTTGTTTCGTTTGAATCTCGTCCGGAAGGTTTGAGTATAGTAGCACGCTTCTTGCCTCTTTCCACTTTTGTGTTCTTTCAATCTGGTGGCAGGCATCTTTTGACCAATCGACTAATTGACTTTCCATATAGCCATGTTTTCGGGATCTAATAAGTCTCCTTATCGATTTTTTCTTTTCTTTAAGGAGTCGATCTTCCTCCATCACAAGGGCCTTATGGTAATAGAATTTTCTTTTTTCAACCGAAATAGCATGACGGGTTGCTTCACGTAGGTTCAGATTGCATTCCCACAATTCGTCACATTGTGATATATATAGATAATCGTAATGAAGCTCTTTCCCTTTTTGTAAATCGACAATCCAATCCACCGTTTCAACGATATCGGATTGTTGAAGATGTTCTAATGAAAAAATATAAAGGCCAAACTCTTTGAAATGCCCATAGAAGCCGTCAATAACTTTCTCTACTTTATTATGGATAATATTCTGGAGTGGAAGTGCGTTCTGCCAATAGATCTTCTCTGCTTTACCTATTGCTTGCCCATTTAGTACGAATCCATATCCGGCATTCTTGTCTTCGTCCATGATTTTGTTGGTGCGTTCTTGGTTCAATCCAGGACTCACCACTTGCTCTCCGGCTACATTGTTTATCATGTTCTCTGCCGGTCTTTTCCCTTCTCGCATGGCTCTTGTTACTTCTATACCTATGCTGAGAGCGTGATCCTGCAGGTCGGGACGGTCCAGGTTTACAAGTCCGGCATAACGGGTTCCTACAAGGTCAATCAATGTTTCTCTGGCATACCGTTCAAAGAAACAGGTGTCGTATTTCGGGTGTTCATTCATGAGAGATTGTTATTGAACGTAATGTGTCAATGGGCCTCCAGCCAATTCTTTCCGGTTCCTATGTCAACCCGCAGCGGGACGAGAAGAGGAAATGCGTTTTCCATTTCTTCTTTTACAAGTTGTTTCATCTGTTCCTCTTCTTCTTTAGGCACATTAAAGTTCAGTTCGTCATGTACCTGTAGAATCAGCTTACTGCAAAGTCCCTCTCTTTGTATTCGTTGATCAACATGGACCATGGCAAGTTTGATGATGTCTGCTGCGGAGCCTTGGATGGGGGCGTTCACGGCATTGCGCTCTGCAAAGCCACGAACATTTGCATTGTGAGAAAGGATGTCTGGCAGAAAACGCTTGCGATGCAGTAGGGTTTCTACATAACCCTTTTCACGAGCCTTTTCTTTACAGGATTCGATATAGTCTGCCACACCTGGGAATGAGTTGAAATAATTGTCAATCAGAGATTTTGCCTCTGTTCGTGAGATCTGAAGTCGCTCTGCCAACCCAAAGGCCGAGATGCCATAGATAATGCCGAAATTTGCTGTTTTGGCTTGACGGCGCATTTCCTTGGTTACTTCCGACGGGGGGATGTGATAGATATGTGCGGCTGTAGCTGTATGGATATCCTCATCGTTTCGGAATGCAGAAATCAGGTGCTCATCTCTGCTGAGATGAGCCATGATTCGTAATTCCACTTGAGAATAATCTGCACTGAGGAATACGCAACCAGGTTCGGCAACGAAGGCCTTCCGTATTTCCTTCCCTTGCTCGTCTCGGATAGGGATATTCTGAATGTTGGGATTACTGGACGATAGCCGGCCGGTTGCTGTTATAGTTTGGTTGAAGGAGGTGTGAATCTTTCCTGTTTTTACATTAATCAGTTTGGGAAGGGCATCAACGTATGTACCCAGTAATTTTTTCAAGCTACGATATTGCAGGATTTTCTCTATTACGTCGTGTTTCCCCCTCAAAGATAGGAGGGTTTCTTCGTCTGTGACGTACTGACCGGTCCGAGTCTTGCGAGGTTTTTCTACTAATTTTAGCTTTTCGAATAGCAGTTCCCCTATCTGTTTAGGGGAGGATACATTGATGTTCTCCCCTGCCATAGTCTTGATAGCATGCTCGATACGGTTCATTTCTGCGGACATTGTAGCACTGCTCTGCTGTAAGGAGAAATCGTCTATCAGCACTCCGTTTCGTTCCATTCTCGTCAGGACTCTCACGAGGGGCATTTCTATATCATAGCAAAGAGACGATAGCCCATTTTTCTCAATCTGTTTCTCCAGAACGTCCTTCAGCTGCCATGTTATGTCTGCATCTTCGGCTGCGTAGTTACATACTTCGGTAATGCGTTCTTTCTGCACATCTCGCATGTTTCTCTGGGTTTTCCCTTTGTGCCCGATCAGTTCTTCTATGGCAATGGGCCGATACCCAAGTAGTGTCTCTGCCATATAATCCATGCTGTGATGCAACTCTGGATTGAGCAGATAGTGGGCTACCATCGTGTCAAAAAGAGGACCATCGACCTTTATTCCGTAGTTTTCCAGTATCAGAAGATCATATTTCAGGTTCTGACCGACTTTTCGGATGGAAGGGCTTTGCCATATAGGTCGGAATTGTTCCAAAACAGATTGTACTTCATCTCGGTTTTCGCTGACAGGGATGTACCATGCCTCATGAGATTTGATGGCAAACGAAAGGCCAACCAGTTCGGCGCAGAGGGGATCTGTTCCGGTCGTTTCCGTGTCGAAGCAAACCTCCTTTTGTTGCTCCAATAGGTTTGATAGACGCTTTAACTTTTCTTCCGTATCAACAAGAATATAGCGGTGTTCTATGTCACGGTAGGTCCTTAGTGTATCTGCGCTTGAAACCGACGTCTCTTCTTCCCCATTTGATTCGACAGGTACTGAAAATAGGTCCGCCTGCATGGGATTTGCTGATTTTTTCAGCGAGGGTCTTGTATGGGTCGGGATGTGCTGGGCATCTGGGTTTAGCAGCTCGAGCTGTTTACGGAATTCAAGTTCAGTATAGAGGGCAACAAGGGCATCTTTGTCAGGTTCCGAACGGCGCATCGAAGCCAGATCCAACTCTATCGGGACATCGGTTCTGATGGTTGCCAGAAACTTGGAAAAGCGAATCTGCTCGATGTTTTCTTCTATTTTCTTCTTCAAAGCCCCTTTTAGGGCATCCGTGTGTTCCAGAAGATTGTCTATGGAACCCCATTCATTGAGCAATTTTACGGCTGTTTTTTCTCCTACGCCCGGACATCCGGGGATGTTGTCAGACGCATCGCCCATCAAACCAAGCAGGTCAATGACTTGCGTGACACTCTGGATACCCCACTTGTCCAATACTTGCTGAACCCCCAGGGTCTCAAATCCTCCCCCGTATCGAGGACGATAAATGCTCTTTCGTTCTCCGACAAGCTGACCATAGTCCTTGTCAGGTGTCATCATGTATGTGTCAATGCCCGCTGCTGCAGCCTTGTTAGCTAAGGTTCCGATCACATCATCGGCTTCGAATCCGTTGACGGAGATGACGGGAATGCGGAATGCTTCGACTAATTGTTTAATGAGTGGTACTGATCTGCGGATATCTTCCGGGGTCTCCTCCCGTTGGGCCTTGTATTGTTCGTACATTTCATGGCGGAACGTCTTTCCGGAGGGGTCAAAGACGACCGCTATGTAATCTGGATTTCTGTCTCGCAGGACTTCTTGCAACGTGTTCAGAAATCCGAAGATAGCCGAGGTGTTAAGTCCTTTGGAATTAATGCGTGGAGTTTTCAGAAAGGCATAGTATGCCCGATAGATGAGGGCATAGGCATCCAAAAGGTATAGTGTTTCCATGGTGCGAAGTGTATAGTGGAGAAACACCTCCCCTGTTTGTGGTTTGTGCGGACGAGGGAGATGGTCTTATTGATAGGTCATTTGCCAGTTAGGACTCCGGATTGATGCGGCGACGTCTTTGTTCGCGCTTGCGCAATGCCTGTGCTTCCATATCGTCCATGACATCGAAAACAGACACGACGATGTCTCCGCGTTTCTTGGTTATGATATAGTCTGTGTCCAGTGTCGCCACAAGATGTTTTAGTTGCCACTCTGCAGCGCGCATACGGTGTAGCATTTTCTGGCTGTCGCGCATCAATTGTCGATTCTGTTTTTTCAGTACGAGAATCTTTTCCTGATCAGTCATTTCCATAGTTAATGCGTTTTAATGTCAAGGGGTTTTACTTCTTTTTTTAAATGCACCGTTCGATTTTCGATGATTCCTCTCGGAGAAGGAATCAGAACTCCTCCGGCATTTCGTCACTGGTCGAGTTTGGCGTATTTTCTTCATCCGGACCTCCGTCCCTGTTTCGTTTTGCTTTTTTCTTGGCATTTCCGAAGTTATAGGTTCCCGTCAGGCGGAACTGAGGACCGAATGGGACGTTCTTGTAATGCTGACGGAAGTGCGAACTGGACGTTGTACGTTCATTCTTGCGCGAATTCAATATGTCGCGGACGGTGAAGGCAACGGAGACTTTGCGGTCCCAGAACGTCTTGCGCAGTCCCATGTCAAGAGTGAAGACTCCTTTTGTCTTTCCCTGAGTGATAACACGAGCTGAGGTATAGGAACCCGTCATCTGACCGCTGAATGTTTTTGTGAACATCACGTTGCCCAGCATCTTTGCCGACCAGGAGAAGTTCTCGGAACCGGAGAGATGGATGCGGTCGTCCACTGGCTGGCTGATCTGTGAACGGGGTGCATCGAAATCACTTGCCTGAAACTTCTCATAATAGAGGTTCAGCGTCGATGTCAGAGACAGCCAGCGCGTAAACGCATCTTTAAGCACAAATTCACCGCCGGCCTTCTGGTTGGACGAGACGTTCAGGTAACTCGTATTGATGATGCCGTTCACGTCAAGGAATTGGTAAGAATTGACGACATTGTCGGTGTAGCGGTAGTATGCCGATGCAGAGAAGGTGTGGGCCTCCCAGGATTTGATGTAGTTCAGTTCCAAGGCATTGACGTACTCAGGCTCAAGATCGGGATTTCCGAAGGTGATGTTGGTGGAGTCTGAAATGTCACGGTACGAGTTCAGTTGACGCCCGCGTGGACGGTTTATGCGGCGTGTATAGTTGAGTTGTATCTCATTCCCGTGGGGCAGGGAATAGCTGAGGAACAGGGTAGGGAAAGGCTCAAAATAGGTTTTCTGTGGGTTGCTTATGCCATTGGTCTTGTTGTCGATGACAATGTATTCGCCACGAAGACCGAGCTGATAGCTGAAGTTGTTGATACGCGAACCAAAGGTCACATATCCGGCATATAACTGTTCGGCATAGGTATAGTTGTTGTGGAGAAGTGGATCTCGTTCATAGACGTTGCCTGTAAGGTTGTCTACTTCGGAAACGGAATGCCGGTTCTGATAGCGGACATCAACGCCTGCCTGCAGTTTGTGCTTGCGTAACAGCGTCTTTTCGTAGTCGCTCTTGAATTCATACGTGTTGTTGTTCGCGTCGTTCAGCTGGTTCTGGTCCTGATCATTGTAGCCGGTCTGCAGATAGTTGTATTTCTTGTCGTCTCCATAGTGTGAATAGGAAAGAGAGGAGACCAGCGAACTGCTCTTGTCTATGTTCCAGCTATGATCCAGCGTGAAGTTGCAGGAGAGAGGAGACCTGTCTCCGTCAACGGTTCTTCTGTATCGACGGCTGACGGAACTGGTCGCATTGTCGAAGGACGAGTAGTTCATCCGGCTGTCATAGTTGAAGTCTCGTGCCATGAGATAGGCCGAAAATCCTACCGTCTGCTTGTCTGTCATCGCATAGTTTAAGCCGAGTCTCGTCGTGTAGTCTATGCGTTGGCGGAGCTGACGGGTGTCTTGATACATCGTCGAGGTCGTGTCCCCGTTGGCATCCAGGTAGTAGCGGTCCACGTCGGTCTCATTGCCGTTGTAGTTGTTGCGGAACCCGAAGTTGGCGTATCCGTCCCATCGCCCTTTATTGAAGTTCAGGTTGATTCCTGCCCGTTCTCCCAAACGGTCTGAATGTACGGCATGCTCCAGACCGGCATTTACGCTGCCGTAATAGCCGGCTTTCCTGTCTTTTTTCATGACCAGGTTGATCACACCGGCCGACCCTTCCGGAGAGAATTTGGCAGATGGGTTCGTGATGATCTCCACCGATTCGATGTTCTCGGCTGGTATCTGTTCCAGTATCTGTGCGCGGTTCTCTTCCGTTAGACCGGATGGCTTTCCGTTAATCCAGATCTCGACATTCGAACTGTTCCGCAGGGTGATTTCTCCGTCATTGTCCACCTCGACTGACGGAATTCCCTGCAGCACCTCACTGGCATCGCCTCCTGCAGCCGCAATGCTTTGGTCAACGGAGAATACTTTTTTGTCAATGTCAAACCGAGCCTGAGAGCCTTGAGCGACGACCTCTACTTCTTTCAGCATTTTAGCGTCTTCCTCCATCAGCATCTTGCCGATATGTACATGGTGGCTCTTTCCTGTTATCGAGATCTTCTTTTCTACATCCTTGTACCCGATAAACGTCGCCTTTACTGCATACACTCCTGTCTTCACTCCGACCAGTTCAAAGGTCCCTTCTTCCGAGGAGAGGGTTCCCGCCAGTGGTTTGTCGTTTTGATATAGGCCGACGCTGGCATACCCGATCGGTTGATTGGTGGCTTTGTCAATGAGTGTTCCTTTTATCGTGACTTGGGCTTGAAGTGCAAGTACGGAGAATACAGATAGGAATACGAGAGCGAGATGTTTTTGCATGGATGCGGATCAATGGTGCGCTTGATGAATTTATTTCTGGTTCCCGAAGTCTGGGAGGTGGTATTCTTTTTCGTCTGACAGGATCTTCCTGACTTGATTGATCTCCAGGAAACTCGTTCCGTGTCCCATACCGAAACTGCCGGAGAGATAGGAGATGAAGTCATCTCCTTTCAGACGGCCGTTGTCATAGAATTCCTTGGTGGCATCCAGCAGGTATTTATGAGAGGAATCCTCTTTCGGCTTGTAGCTCGCGAACACTCCATAGCTCAGGGACAGAATACGCATGGTATGCTCGCTGTAGCAGATGGCTAATACTGGATTTGTGCTTCTGTATGCGGCCAGATAGCGGGCCGTTCGACCCGTAAAGGAGTCCGTGATGATCGCTTTGGTACCGATCTCACGCGCTGCATTGGCGGCCGTCTGAGCCAAGAAGGACGTCGTGTCGTGTTCCGAAGGGTCAAACGTCACTTTGATGTCATTCTCCGGCACTTTGCTCAACTCTGCCTCTTCGGCGATGCGTGCCATGGTCTTCACCGCCTCCAGCGGATATTTGCCGCTGGCAGTTTCGCCGGAGAGCATGATGGCATCCGTACGGTAATAGATGGCGTTTGCAACGTCGGTTACTTCGGCTCTTGTCGGTCGTGGATTGTGGATCATCGACTGTAGCATCTGAGTCGCTACAATGACCGGTTTCTTGTGGCGGACGGCACTGCGGATGATGGCACGCTGAATGCCTGGTATCTTTTCCTGCGCCACCTCGATGCCCAGATCCCCTCGGGCCACCATGACGCCATATGCGCTGTCCAGAATCTCTTCTATGTTGTCTACGCCTTCCTGGTTCTCAATCTTGGCAATGATCTTGATCGGACTCTTGTGCTTGTCCAGCAGATCCTGTACCTCTTTCACGTCAGACTTGTTGCGAACGAAGCTGTGGGCGATGAAGTCCACGTCGTTCTCTACCGCCAGCTCGATAAAATGTTCGTCTCGCTTGGTAAGGGCAGGCAGGTTGATGCGCACTCCAGGGACGTTTACGCTTTTGCGCGAACCCAGATCTCCGTCGTTCAGGACTTCGCAGATGAGGCTCTCAGGGTGCTTTTCGACTACCTTCAGGTCGATCTCGCCGTCGTCGAACAGAATGTCGTCTCCAACGGAAAGGTCGTGCGCAATGTTCGTATAGGTGACGGCAACACATTCCGGAGTCGTCAGCTGATCTGGCTTGCCGACAATCTTGACTCGGTTTCCCGCTTCCAGGTGCAGTGCCTCGCCCGTACTTGTTTTCGTCGTACGGATTTCCGGACCTTTCGTGTCAACCAGGATGGCTATGCGGTTGCTTACCTCGCGCGTGTTGCGGATAACGCGCAGAAAACCCTCGTCATCCATGTGCGCGGTGTTCATTCGGACCACGTTCATTCCGGCTTCGTACAGACCGCGTATGAATTCCGTATCGCAGCGGAGGTCGCTGATGGTGGCAATGATCTTTGTCAGTTTTGTCATTATCGTGTCGTTTTGGAATGTTTATTTTGTTGACTTCTTGTCTGTCAGTGCTTGCACCGCCAGCGCATAGCCCTCCAGGCCGAATCCGAAGATACAGCCTTTGCATACCGGTGATAGGAAGGAATGATGACGGACCTCTTCGCGGGCGGTGATGTTCGAGATATGCACCTCGACTACGGGCGACGTGATGGCCTTTATGGCATCAGCCAGTGCGAGCGACGTGTGCGTGTAGGCTCCTGCGTTCAGCACGATGCCGTCCGCCTGAAACCCACATTCGTGAAGCTTGTCTATCAGAGCTCCTTCGCTGTTGCTCTGATAGTAACTGAACTCTACGTCCTGGAAACGTTCCTTCAGTTCTTGCAGGAAACTTTCAAAATCCCTGTGGCCATAGATATCTGGTTCGCGTCTCCCCAATAGGTTGAGATTCGGACCGTTGATAATCAGAATGTTTGTCTTCATATTGGAAAAATAATGGAGAATCTGTGTGCAATACGGATATCCGTGTTTTTCTGTCGAAGTCGGAGGACTTCAGATGATACATGGCGAATCTTCCTGTTGTGCCTCTGCATACGGGACGATTCGGCGATGTGCTGCTGCAGAATCAATCATGTATGCAAATATAAAAAAACGACGGGTATTTCTATAACCAGAAATTAAAAAAATGGTGCACCGGACCGTGACCCTTGCCTATTTGGTAGTGGGCACCATTGGCAATGGCCTTTGTGATGAAGTCTTTGGACAGTCGGACCGCGTCGTTCAGTGGCTGACCGTAGGCAAGAAAGGATGCCACCGCCGAGGAGAGGGTACAGCCGGTACCATGGGTATTCTCGGTTGGGATGCGAGGCGATGACAGTTCCACGATCTGATGACTCTCTGCGTTGTAGAAGAGGTCTGTCAGCGTATCGCCGTCCAGATGGCCGGCTTTCAGAAGGACCGACACACGTGCTCCCTCTCTTTCACAGAGGTGGGAGAGCGCCTGGGCGGCATCCGCAAAGTCCTTTTCCTCTATCTTCTTGCCCAACAGCCGTTCCGCCTCGGGCAGGTTGGGGGTGATGACACGTGCCAGAGGAAGCAATTCTCTACGTAGATATTCCAGCCCCTCGTCTTCCATCAGCGGGTCGCCCGAGGTGGCAACCATCACCGGGTCCAGCACGACATTGCTGGGCCCGAATTCCACCAGCGATTCCCGCACGGCACGCATGGCGTCCACCGTGGGTAGCATGCCGATCTTCACGGCGTCAGCACCGATGTCATTCAGCACGGATGCGATCTGTCCTTTCAGGAACGAGGCTGGGATGACATGCACGCCATATACTCCCTGTGTGTTTTCATCTACGACGGCCGTGATGGCTGAGGCTGCGTAGCAGCCCAGGGCGGACATGGTCTTCAGGTCCGCCTGGATTCCGGCTCCGCCCGACGGGTCTGATCCGGCTATGCTCAGCGTTCTGCGGTAGGTGTGCATGATTGCGGTCAGAGAGCGTAGCGTTTCGCACGGAGCTCCTTGATGTCCTCGCGCGTGATGTATTCGTCATACTCCATCCGCTTGTCGATGATGCCATTCGGTGTCAGCTCGATGATGCGGTTGCAGACGGTTTGGATGAACTCATGGTCGTGAGAGGCCATGAGGATATTGCCTTTGAAGGTCTTCAAGGAGTTGTTGAAGGCTTGAATCGACTCCATGTCAAGGTGGTTCGTCGGCATGTCCAGCACCAGACAGTTGGCATTCTTGAGCATCATGCGCGAGATCATGCAGCGCATCTTTTCGCCTCCAGACAGGACCGAGGCCTTTTTCATCGTCTCCTCTCCCGAGAAGAGCATCTTGCCCAGGTAGGACTTCACGTCCGCTTCCATCATGCCTGGTGCGAACTGGTTCAGCCACTCCACCAGGTTCAGGTCCGTCTGGAAGAATTCGGAATTATCTACTGGCAGGTACGCCGGTGTGATGGTGACGCCCCAGGAGTATTTTCCGCTGTCCGCTTTCATGTTCCCGTTGATGATTTGGAAGAAGGCGGTCATCGCTCGTGGATCATGCGACAGGAAGACGACCTTGTCGCCTTTTTCTACCGTGAACGTGGCGTTGGTGAATAGTTTCTCTCCTTCCATGGAGGCTGACAGGTCATTGACTTCCAGAATGATGTTGCCCGGGTCTCGCTCCATGTTGAAGATAATACCGGGATATCGGCGGGAGGAAGGCTTGATTTCCTCAATGTTGATCTTCTCCAGCATTTTCTTTCGGGAGGTCGCCTGGCGGCTTTTAGCTGCGTTGGCACTGAAGCGTGCGATGAACTCCAGAAGTTCGGCTCGCTTTTCCTCCGCTTTCTTGTTCTGTTGCTGCTGTTGGCGGAGAGCAAGCTGGGAGGATTCGTACCAGAACGAGTAGTTGCCCGTATAGATGGTGGCTTTCCCGAAGTCGATGTCCACGATGTGCGTACACACCGTGTCAAGGAAGTGACGGTCGTGCGAGACAACCAGGACGGTGTTCTCGTAGTTCGCCAGGTAGTCTTCCAGCCATGTAATGGTGTCCAGGTCCAGGTCGTTCGTCGGCTCGTCCAGCAATAGGTTGTCCGGATTTCCGAAGAGGGCACGGGCCAGCAGGACACGCACTTTCTGCTTTCCGGACAGCTCTTTCATCTTCTGATGGTGGAGCTCTTCTTTGATGCCCAGACCGCTCAGCAGCGACGCCGCGTCGCTCTCGGCATTCCACCCGTCCATCGCTGCGAACTGTTCTTCCAGCTCCGAAGCGCGGATGCCGTCTTCGTCCGAGAAGTCCGGCTTGGCGTACAGGGCGTCCTTCTCCGACATGATCGCCCACAGGGTCGAATGGCCCATGATGACCGTTTGCAGAACCTCATACTCGTCAAATTCGAAGTGGTCCTGTTTCAGCACCGAGAGGCGCTCCCCCTTGTCCATGATCACGTCGCCCTTGGAGGTCTGCAGGTCTCCGGAGATGGCACGTAGCAACGTTGATTTCCCAGCTCCGTTCGCTCCGATGATGCCGTAGCAGTTGCCGGGCGTAAACTTGAGATTGACGTCCTGGAAGAGGACGCGCTTGCCGAATTGAATGGCTAGATTGGAAAGAATAATCATAATGTCTGTCTGAAATGCACGGAAGGAGCCTCTTTTGCTCTTCTTGTTTTCGGCGATCCGCTTCTTGCGAAGCAAGGCATTCGCACCTGATTTTTAGAAAGTCACAAAGGTACAGAGTAAAAGCGAGAAAAACAAAACGCCACATCCTCCCATGCCCCTGTGTCTGCTTCGGGGTGTTAGGACTTCTTGTGTTCCCGTACGAAGTCTTCGCTGACGTGGTTCCCTGTCTGCGAACACACGTCCGCCGCAAAGCGCAGACCCCACTTTAGGCACGTCTCCCATTCGTTCTCTTTTAGTCTGGCAAGCCGGTCTCTCGGTGGGAGGGGAGACAGGCTTGCGTATGTGGTCCCCGTCAGCAGGCCGTAGAGAAAACCTGCATTGAAGTTGTCGCCCGCCCCGACCGTGCTCACGGTCCTTACCGCTGCCGCTTCGTAGTGCTTGCTCGACTCGGGGGTGAAGAGCAGTACTCCCTCCGCTCCGCAGGTGCAGATAACGTAGGGACTGTATCGGCTCAACCGCTCTCGGTACAACCGCTCTATCCATAGCATCCGTTCTTCGAACGAGCGGCGCTTGTCCGGACCTTTGCCCTCGAACAGCAGATGGAAGTCCTCGTCCGAACCGCGGACGATACTCGCTGACTCCATGTTCGTAACCACGTGCGCCAACAGTCTCTCACGCTCCTTTAGGTGCGAGGACCGGAAGTTGGGATCATAATAGACGAAGGCCCCGGCTTCGTTCGCCCTCTCAAGCAGGGGCACCATCCGCTCCCTCGTGTCGTCGTCCAGGGCATAGAACGAACCGAATAACAGGGCGTCCTCCGCTTTGATCCGGGGTAGCCGGCCGGCCCCAAGCCCTTTCGGGCGCTGTTTGTAGAATACGTACTTGGCGTCGTTGTGCTGGTCGAGAAAGGCAAGCGAGACAGGCGATGGGAGAGAGGCATAGCGGGTGACGTAGTCCTGACTCATCCCATTCTCCTGCATGAAGTCGGTCACGAGGTTGCCGACCTCGTCGCTGCCCGCCTCCCCGACAAAGGTCGTCTGCAGCCCCATCCTCGACAGCGAGACCAGCGCATTGAACACCGATCCGCCCGGAACCGCCCTCTCGGGCTGCCCGTTGCGGAAGAGGATGTCCACAATCGTTTCTCCTATGCCAAGGATGCTTCCCATCTGTCTTCGTCGTTTCTGTCGTGTTCAGTTCGGCTGGGATATATAAAAAACAAAAAGTCGGCGTACAATGACAACCGACTTTCGTTGTGGGTGTTGACGGATTCGAACCGCCGACCCTCTGCTTGTAAGGCAGATGCTCTGAACCAGCTGAGCTAAACACCCGTTGTGCTTCAAAAAGCGGTGCAAATATACGGCCTTTTTTTATTCCTCCAAATCTTTTGCGAAAAAAAATGTCTTTTCGATAGATATTTTCCTCTTCCGCTGTTCCCCTTGTCAGGACTTCGATAATCACCTACAGCTCGTCCACCTCCTTTATCCACAGGGCTGAACTTGCGTCGGACGGCATACGCCAGTCGCCTCGGGGCGAGAGATTGACGGACCCGACTTTCGGACCGTCCGGCATGGCCGAGCGCTTGAACTGCTGCGAGAAGAACCGGCGGTAGAATGTCCGAAGCCATTTCTTGATGACCGTCTCCTCATAGGCCTCGCCGAAGGCGTTACGCGCAAGGTAGTACACTTTCTTCGGACCGAAACCGAAACGGAGGGTATAGTATAGGTAGAAGTCATGGAGTTCGTATGGACCCACCAAGTCTTCCGTCTTTTGTACGATGTTGCCATGCTCGTCCGCCGGCAGCAACTCGGGAGATACCGGCGTATCGACGATGTCGAGCAGCGTCCGCCGGACGCCATCCTCCATCTCTGTTTCCGCCACCCATTTTACCAGATGGCGCACAAGGGTCTTGGGAATCGACGCATTTACTCCGTACATCGACATTTGGTCTCCATTGTACGTCGCCCAACCCAAAGCCAGTTCCGACAGGTCTCCCGTGCCGATCACCAGGCTGCCCGTTTCGTTCGCTACGTCCATCAGGATCTGCGTCCGCTCGCGCGCTTGGGAGTTCTCGTAGGTGACGTCATGCACGGACGGGTCATGGCCGATGTCTTTGAAGTGCTGCGTCACGGAGTCTTTGATGGAGATCTCACGGAACTCGGCTCCCAGCCCTTTGATCAGCCCTACGGCATTGCTGTAGGTGCGGTCTGTGGTCCCGAACCCTGGCATCGTAATGCCCAGCACGGACCTCCGGCTGATGCCCAGGCGGTCGGCTGCTTTGGCACACACCAGTAATGCCAGCGTCGAGTCCAGACCGCCAGACACGCCCACCACCATTTTCTCGATCCCCGTATGCTTCAGACGGGTGACCAGGGCATTGACCTGGATGTTGAAGATCTCCTCACAACGCCCTCCGATATGCTCCTCGGATGGGACAAACGGAAGGGCATTGACCTCTCGGCGCAGGGACCGTTCTCCCGTTTCCGGCAGACAGAACCCAATCCGGCGATATCCGTCCGCCTCGCTGCTGAAACACGTGTTCTTTCTCCGGTCAGCCATCAGGCGATCGACGTCCACGTCCGTCATGACCAGCTGTGGCTCCATCGAGAAGCGTTGCGAGACATTCAGGATCGTGCCGTTCTCGCCGACAAGGCCGTTACCGGCGAAGAGCAGGTCGGTCGAACTCTCGCCGAACCCCGCGGAGGCATATACGTAGGCGGCAATGCAACGGGCGGATTGCTGGGCAATCAGCGAACGGACGTAGTCGTGCTTGCCGATCAGTTCATTGCTTGCCGATAAGTTGAACAGAATCTGACTGCCCGCAAGGGCCTGACGCGAACTGGGAGGAATGGCGGTCCACAGGTCTTCACACACTTCGACCGAGAACGTCACGCCCTCTTCAGACTGGAAGAGCAGGTCCGTGCCGAACGGAACCGTCTGCCCGCACAGACGGATGCGCTCCTCTCGTCCCACCTCGCTCCCTGGGGCAAACCACCGCGCTTCGTAGAATTCATTGTAGGAGGGGAGATGCGTCTTCGGCACCACACCCAGTATCTGACCTTCCGACACGATAATGGCGGCATTGTAGAGGCGGTTCCCGTGACGTACCGGCATCCCCACAAGGGCAATGACCGGCAATCCTTCCGATTCCTTCAGGAGTTCTGCGAGTGCTGATTCCGCCTCGTCCAGCAACAGTCCCTGACCGAACAGGTCGCCGCAGGTGTAGGACGTGATACACAACTCCGGGAAGCAAACCATCTGCACCTGCTCCTCCACCGCCTGTTGCATCAGCGCAACGATACCGGCCGTATTGGCGGCTGGGTCTGCTATCTTTACGGACGGAATGCCTGCCGCCACTCTTACGAAACCATGATTATCCATTGCTCTTGTGTTTTATGTGCTCTTGCTTATGACTCTGTTCTCAATAGGATGCCGCGGATGCCGCAGTTCTGCGCAAAGGCCATGTCGCTGCTGCTGTCGCCGATCATCACGCAGGACTCCCTGCGGATCTCGGGATAGTCCCGGCAGGCCTGTTCGAACATTCCGGTACCCGGCTTACGGGCAGGGTCCGCCTCGCTCACCGACGCGCAGTGGTAGATGCGGTCAATATGCCCCCCGTGACGCTCTATCTCGTCCACCATCCTGCGGTGTATCTCCTTCAGGTCTCCCTCGCTCATCAGACCCTTGCCGATGCCGCGCTGGTTCGTCACCACCAGAATCCGCTTGCCCTCACCCGACCATTTGGCCAGGGCCTCGAACACTCCGGGCAGGAACTCGAATTCCTCCCAGCGTTTCACGTAGTCGTTCTTGCGCAGACGGTTCAGGATACCGTCTCGGTCCAATAGCAGCGTGCGGTATTCCTCCACTGGCAAGTCCGACAGCCGCATCTGCACGCCCGCCAACTCCGTCTCTGCCCGACGGTAGTCCTCGGGGATCCCGATATCAAGGAAGTAGCCGTTGCTCACCATCCCTCCGATGAGGCCCTCGCCGACACGCTTCTGCAGCACGTCATTCTCCATCGAGAACCGCTCCCCCAGACCCTCAAAGAGACGTTCCCTCCGTGAGTCCAGGACATACACCCCGCCGTTGATCAGACCTTCGGTACAATACGCCTTCTCTCTGAAGGCGGTGATCGTGTCGTTCCCCCCGCGCTCCACCGTTCCGTAGCGCGAGAAGTCCTTCATCTCTTTCAGGGCAAGCGTGATGAGGTGCTCGGGATGAGCACGGTGATGGGCAACGAGACCTTCCAGGTCCACGTCGAACAGCGTGTCGCCGTTCAGTACCAACGTCTCCGACTCACGCGCCTTCTCCAGCGCCAGACGGATTCCGCCTCCCGTACCCAGAGGAGTCTCCTCCTCGGCGAAGTCATATTCGAATGGGAACTGCGATCCCTCTTTCCGGATCCATTCCTTCACCACCTCTCTCAGGTAACCCACCGAGAGGATGACATGACCCTCTCCGTATCGTTCCAACTGACGCAGCAGGTACCACAGAAAAGGACGACCGCCCACGGGGGCCATACACTTCGGCACCTCGCTCACCACACTCCTCAACCGTGTGCCCAGACCTCCTGCCAGTATCACTGCTTCCATCCTTCCTTGCCTCCTGTTATTTCTTTCCGCCGAACAGCTCCTCTTCCACGATACCGCAGAGGATATGACCGATTAGCGTCTGACATTCCTGAATGCGGGGCGTCTCTTCCGACGGCACCTTGATCACGATGTCCCATTCGTCCATCTTACACGCCTTCTTACCCGTCAGAGCAACCGTCGTGATTCCTTTCTCACGGCACGACTGCAATGCCTCCACCAGGTTGCGCGAATTGCCGGACGTCGAGATGCCGATGAACACATCTCCTGCCTCTCCCTGTGCCTCCACCTGACGAGCAAACAGTCGCTCATAACCATAGTCGTTGCCGATCGCGGTCAGAATGCTCGTGTCCGTCGTCAGTGCAATCGACGGCAGACCCGGACGGTCAAACAGGAAACGGCTCACCATCTCACCTGCCAGATGCTGTGCGTCCGCGGCACTCCCGCCGTTTCCGGCCCACATCGTCTTCCTTCCGTTTCGATAGGCCTCCACACACTTTCCGGCCGCCTCGGCAATCTTGCGCATCATCGACTCGTCCTCCGACAACCTTCTCTTCACGAGCATGCTCTCTTCCACCTGACTGCGTATCGCCTCCATGCGTTCTTCTTCTTGGCTTTTCATTTTTTCTTGCAACCTTGGGGTTCTTCGTTTCGTATTCTTTCTGCAAAGATAAAAAAAGCCAGCCACATAGGTTTTCCTCCTCCCTCTTTTTGTATCCACCGTCCTCTCTATCCACCGCCCTCTCTGTCTCCGTCCTCTCTGTCCACCGTCCTCTCTGTCTCCGTCTTCTTTGTCCTCAATCTTCCCGACCGTCCCCCCGACTCTGTTGCTATAGGTCAACAGTTCCCCCCCAATGCTCCTTCATCTCCTCTCTTCCTTTACCATCCCTCCCTCCCTCCACCCCTCCACCCCCTCCGCCCTCCCTCCACCCTCCATTCACTAATGAAACAGAGATATAACATAGATGAAGGATAGTTAAAATATAGATGAAATATACATAAAGCATAGATAAAACATAGATATAGCATAGTTAAAGCATAGATATAGTATAGATAACATATAGATAAAACATAGATAAGACATACATGACTCATATATAAGGCATTGATAAAACAATACCTCTCCACTATCTACCCACTCCCGTCCTCCCTTCCTCCCCTCTACGCAAAAAAACAAGGGTGCCTTCCGGAATTGCTCCGGAAGGCACCCTTTATTGATGGATGTAAGCCTTGTAGGCCTTGGTTTTATACCAGACCCTGTGCCAACATGGCGTCTGCTACCTTGATGAAGCCACCGAGGTTTGCTCCCTTTACGTAGTTGATATGACCGTCCTTCTCCGTTCCGTATTTTACACACGTTGCGTGGATGTTGATCATGATCTGGTGAAGCTTGGCGTCAACCTCTTCCGATGACCATGGGAGACGCTCAGAGTTCTGAGTCATCTCAAGACCCGAAGTGGCTACACCGCCGGCATTCGATGCCTTGCCCGGTGCGTAGAGGATCTTCGCATTCTGATATACGGCGATAGCCTCGTTCGTCGATGGCATGTTCGCTCCCTCTGCTACCATGAAGCAGCCGTTGCTGATCAAGGTCTTTGCGTCCTCTTCCTGGATCTCGTTCTGCGTAGCGCATGGCAGAGCGATGTCACACTTGACACCCCATGGCTTCTTGCCGTCGAAGTACTCGGCGCTCTTGTATTTCTCTACGTATTCCTTTACGCGGCCACGACGGACGTTCTTGATCTCCATCATGTATGCCAGCTTCTCCTCGTCGATTCCGTCCTTGTCGTAGATGAAACCGTTGGAGTCGGACATCGTCACTACTTTTGCTCCCAGTGCAGTTGCTTTCTTCACTGCATACTGAGCCACGTTGCCCGAGCCGGAGATAACGACCGTCTTGCCCTTGAAGTCCTTGCCTGCTGCCTTGAGCATTTCGTTGGCGAAATAGACCAGACCATAGCCCGTTGCCTCAGGACGGATCAAGCTGCCGCCCCACTCCAGGCCCTTGCCTGTCAATACGCCCGTGAACTCGTTGCGCAGACGCTTGTACTGACCGAAGAGGAATCCGATCTCACGACCGCCTACACCGATGTCGCCTGCAGGAACGTCCGTGTCTGCTCCGATGTGCTTGCTCAACTCCGTCATGAAGCTCTGGCAGAAACGCATAACCTCAGCGTCGCTCTTGCCCTTAGGGTCGAAGTCAGAGCCTCCCTTGCCACCACCCATAGGCAGCGTCGTGAGGCTGTTTTTCAATACCTGCTCGAAGGCAAGGAACTTCAGGATTCCCAAGTTAACGGTTGGGTGGAAACGAAGACCGCCCTTGTAAGGACCGATCGCGCTGTTCATCTGAACACGGAATCCGCGGTTGATCTGTATGTTGCCTTTGTCATCCAACCATGGCACACGGAAGATGATCACACGCTCCGGTTCTGCCATTCTCTCGAGGATCTTGGCGGTTTTGTACTTCGGATTCTCGTCGATGAAGCCCATCAGGGACTCAGCAACTTCCTTCACTGCCTGGTGGAATTCTCCTTCTCCAGGGTTCTTGGCGATGATTTTCGTCATGAAGTCATTGACTTCTACTTCAAGATTTGCCATAATATACGTTATATTTTATTAGGTTTTGTGCCGTTAGGTTTTTCTCTTCCTTCTTCTGCTCGCGAAGAGAAGACGGTACAAAATTAAACACCTTCTTTCTTTCCCAAACACGCACCGCCAATCTTTAAGTGTATCACGTAAGCATTTCAGTATTTTGCGCACGATGCCCGCTCCCTGACTTCCCCACACTTCCCGCTCTTTGCCAGAATATCCGTACGCCTCCTCGCTCTCGTCACGTTTTTATTGCTAATTTTGTTGCATGAATATCGAACACGTCAGAGATCGCCTGGAGTCCGCTCCGGGACTACCGTCTGCACTCGGCATGCACTTCCTCTCCACTCCCGACCAGGACGAGTGCGTCGCCGTCATGCCCACCGACCATCGCACCATCCAGCCCTTCGGCTTCCTCAGCGGAGGCGCCATCGTAGCACTCGCCGAGACCCTCGCCGGCGCCGCTTCCCTCGCACGGTGCCCGGACCGGATTCCGCTCGGCATCAGCGTCAGCGCCAACCACCTTCGACCCGTACCTCAAGGCGAGTCCGTTCGCGCCGTCGCGCGGTTCATCCACTGCGGACACTCCCATCACTCTTTCCTCGTTTCTGTCTTCAACGGTCGCGACGAACTCGTCTCGTCTGTCCAGGTGGTCAACGGCATCGTCTCACCTCGTGAGAAGTAAACTGACGGACCGATGAACGAGTCTTTCGCATATTTCCGACTGCCCGACTGTCCCGACGCCTTCCTCGTGGCGCAGGACGGACTGCCCGCTGTCGTCTCTCCCGACTCTTCTCCTTCCCATCCTGGTTTCCTCTTCGCTCCATTCCATGCGACGGAGCAGTGCCCCACCGTCCTCATCCGCCCCGACGTCTTCCGCCGCGTCTCCCTTCCGCCACCCTCTCTTCCTCCGTTCTCCTGCTCCGCCGACCGCCCTGCCGCCGACCGCCGTGCTGACTATTCCTCTTCCTTCCGCCTGTTCCACGATGCGCTCGCGCGACGTCTCCTCTCCAAGGTCGTCCTTTCCCGGTGCGAGACTCTTACGCTCTCTGCCGCCCTGCCGCCGACCGCACTCTTCTCCCGCGCTTGCCGCGCCTATCCACATCTCTTCGTCTCGCTGGTACATACGCCACTGACGGGTACCTGGCTCGTCGCCACCCCCGAACTGCTCCTCTCTTCCGTCGCCGACCGCTGCCACACCGTTGCCCTCGCGGGTACGATGCCCTCCCGAACCGCCGGCGGCGATCCCGTCTGGAGTGCGAAGGACCGGCAGGAACAGGCCTACGTGAGCGACCATGTCCGTTCCGTCATTGCCCCCCGTTCCGTCCTGATCGATGAGTCCGAACCGCATACGGTCGAGGCGGCGGACCTCCTCCATCTCCGCACCGACTTCTCCTTCCGACCCCGCCCGGGCGTCTCCCTCGCCGAGATCCTGCATGCCCTGCATCCCACACCCGCCGTCTGCGGACTCCCCGTTGCCAAGGCAAGGGAATGCATCCTCGCTCACGAACCTCATCCCAGACGCTACTACAGTGGCTACCTCGGACCCTGGCAGATGGCGGAGACTCCCGCCTCCACCGACTCCACCGCCTCCACCGCCTTGTCCGTTCCCGCCACCTCTCTCTTCGTCTCGCTCCGCTGCATGCACATCGACCATACCTCCCTCCACCTCTACGCCGGTGGCGGACTCCTGCCTCAGAGCCGCGAACAGACAGAGTGGGACGAAACGGAAAACAAACTCAATACCATGAAACGACTGCTTCATTGGCTTGTTAAAGATAGTTAAATTATAGTAGGTTTGGCTTAGGGTTTGCTTGGGGGTACCTTAGGGGTACCTTTGGGGTACCTTAGGGGTACCTTAAGGGTACCTTTGGTCTGGGGTGAATTTGGGGTGTTTTGGGTGCTGTTTGGGTGCGAATTTATGTTAAAAAAGACAAAAAAAAGTAAAAAATAACGATGTTTAGCGACAAACACAACGTCAATATCCTCACTTCTCTGCTCGTACGACACGGGCTGCGCAGTGCCGTCCTCTGCCCCGGATCGCGCAATGCCCCACTGGTCCATAATCTCGTCCAGGCTGGTCTCCGCACTTTCGCCGTCACCGATGAGCGAAGCGCCGGATTCTTCGCTCTCGGACGCGCCCTCGACGAAGGGCCCGTCGCCCTCTGCGTGACCTCCGGAACGGCTCTGCTCAACCTCCTGCCAGCCGTGGCGGAGGCGTTCTATCAGCACGTGCCGCTCGTCGTGATCTCTGCCGACCGACCGCTCGCCTGGATCGACCAGCAGGACGGACAGACGCTCCCTCAGGCGGGTGCGCTCGCTCCGTTCGTGCTCAGGAGCGTCTCCCTGCCCGAATCCTCCGACCCGGAGGGCCGCTGGTTCTGCAACCGGCTCGTCAACGAGGCTCTCCTGGCGATGCACACGCGAGGCTCAGGACCCGTTCATGTCAACGTTCCCATCAGCGAACCGCTCTACTCTTTCCCGGTGGATGCCCTGCCCGACGAGCGCGTGGTTGCTCATGCGGTGGGGACCGACCTCGCCCACGAGGATTTCGAGGAGTTCTTCCGCCGCTTCTCCGCCGCACGCCGGCCGATGGTCGTGCTGGGACAGAACCGGTTCTCTCTCGACCTCTCCATCCTCCGCCGCCATGCCGTCGTCCTCTCCGAGGCACTCAGCCTCGCCCCGGGGCTGCGCCATGCCGAGCCTGTTCTCTGCCGACGCGAGGCGGATGCCGGACGTTTCGACTCTCAGATGCAGCCGGACTTCCTCCTCTTTGCCGGAGGGACTCTGGTGAGCAAACGCCTCAAGGCTTTCCTGCGCCTCTCCGGCTGTGACCAGTATCTGCTCTCCCCATCCGGCGAGGTCTGCGACACGTTCCAGCATCTCTCCGTCGTCATCCAGACCGACCCTTCGACGTTCCTCCGCCGCCTCTCCGAGCGCCTCTCCGCCTCCTCTCCGCCTTCTCCCGACCGTCAGACGTTCATCGACGCCTGGCAACGCGCGGACTCCACGGCCTCACAGTGCATCGGTCAGATCGCCCTGCCGTTCTCTTCGGCTTCGGTGGTCCGCGAGTTCTCCCGCCGCCTCTCTGCCTTCGCCACCCCACCACGACTTGTCTATGGCAACAGTTCCGCTGTCCGCCTCGCCTCCCTGTTCGCCCCTTCCGGTGTGTTCTGCAACCGTGGCGTCAACGGGATCGAGGGATCGCTTTCCACCGCCGTCGGCTTGGCGGCCGACCGTCGCCCCACGTGTTGCATCCTCGGCGACCTCAGTTTTTTCTACGACCAGAACGCTCTTTGGAATGAGCATGTGGCGGACAACCTCCGCATCCTCCTGCTCAACAACGGCGGTGGAGCGATCTTCAGCAAGTTCGAGGGGCTGAAAGGAAGCCCCGCACGCGAACGCTTCGTCATGGGACGTCACCACACCTCCGCACGGGGCATCTGTCTTCAGTCTGGCGTCGAATACCTCCAGGCGTCAGACGACCCCTCACTCTCCGTCGCGCTCGACGCCTTTCTCCGCCCTTCCTCCCGACCCATGCTGCTCGAGGTCCATACCGATGCCGAGGGCGACTGGGAGGCGCTCGACCGCTGCTGCAGGGTCCTGTCGGGTGCCTGAGTCTTAGTAATGCTTATGTTTATTTTTTTTCTCTGAAATACGAATAGTATGAAACGTGATTGGAAAAAGATAGAGGGTTTCTCCTTCGAGGAGATTCTCTTTGAGTCGTACGGGCACATCGCCAAGATTACGATCAACCGGCCTCGCTACCGCAATGCCTTCACTCCGCTGACCACTTGGGAGATGTCCCAGGCGTTCTCCTATTGCCGCGAGGCGCAGGATATACGCGTCGTTTTGCTCACCGGCGCCGGCGACAAGGCGTTCTGCTCCGGCGGTGACATGCACGTCAAGGGACGGGGAGGATACATCGACCGATCCGGCGTGCCGCGACTCAGCGTCCTCGACGTCCAGATGCAGATTCGGCGACTCCCCAAACCGGTCATCGCCATGGTCAACGGATTCGCCATCGGTGGGGGACACGTGCTCCATCTCGTGTGCGACCTCACCATAGCTTCCGACAATGCCGTCTTCGGACAGACGGGACCCAAGGTCGGGTCTTTCGACGCCGGATTCGGCGCCTCGTATCTTGCCCGTATCGTCGGTCAGAAGAAGGCAAGGGAGATCTGGTTCCTCTGCCGGCAGTATTCCGCCGACGAGGCGGAACGCATGGGACTGGTCAACAAGGTCGTGCCGATCGAACGTCTCGAGGATACCTGTGTGGAGTGGGCGGAGCAGATGATCGAACGCTCGCCCATCGCCCTGCGCATGATCAAGGCGGGACTCAACGCCGAACTTGACGGACAGGCAGGCATTCAGCAACTCGCCGGCGACGCTACCATGCTCTACTATTTTCTCGATGAGGCACAGGAGGGCGGCAAGGCGTTCCTCGAGAAGCGGAAACCCGATTTCGATAAGTTCCCTAAGGTACCCTGACCTTCGGCAGGGGGGAGGGGAGAGAGAGACGCTCACGACAACACATGAAACAGTAAACCGACACGCAACGATGAAACAGATCGATATCTTTCCGCGCACACTCCATTTCCGACAGCCCGCCGGCACCTCACGCGGAGTCTACCTCACCCGCCGGATCTACCTCCTGCGGCTCTCCGATTCCGACGTCCCCTCCGTCTGCGGGTGGGGCGAGTGCGCACCGCTGCCGGACCTCTCCTGCGACGCGAGGCCCGATTATGACAAGGTGCTGCGGGAGGCGTGCAGGAGAGCAGAACGCGAAGGACTCACACCCGCTCTGTGCGACGACCTCCGGACCCTTCCTTCCGTCCTTTTCGGTCTCGAGACGGCATTTGCCCAGTGGGAGAGGGGCGGAGACAAGGCGCTCTTCGACACCCCTTTCGCTCGTGGCGAGGTCGGTATCCCCATCAACGGACTGGTCTGGATGGGCTCTTTCGATGAGATGATGCAACGGCTCACGGCCAAACTCGACGCTGGGTTCCGCTGTGTCAAACTCAAGATCGGAGCCATCGATTTCTCCGACGAACTCTCTCTCATACGGGCTGTCCGCCGACGCTTCTCTGCCGAACAGGTCGAACTGCGGCTCGATGCCAATGGGGCGTTCCCGCCCGACCGTGCCGCCCAATACCTCGAACACCTCGCTCCCTACCATATCCACTCCATCGAACAGCCCATCCGACAACACCAGTGGCAACACATGGCACAGCTGTGCCGACAGTCTCCCATCCCCATCGCTCTCGACGAGGAACTCATCGGGGTCTCATCCCGTCAGCAGAAGGCAGAACTGCTCGACGAGATACGTCCGCACTACATCGTTCTCAAACCCTCTCTCCATGGTGCCATGTCTGGCTGCGACGAGTGGATCTCGCTCGCTCGCGAACGCAACATAGGATGCTGGATCACTTCCGCACTCGAGAGCAATGTCGGACTCAATGCCATCGCCCACTATACGGCCAGGACTTTCGGACCGCACATCACGTTCCCGCAGGGACTCGGGACCGGATCGCTCTTCACTGATAATGTCCCGATGCCGATTTATGTCAAGGAGGATCGCCTATGGTACTCGAAGATTTCCTGAGAGAGTGGAACAGCGATGACCCGTACGTCAGGGTTACCACAAGCGGCTCGACAGGCACTCCCAAGGAGATGCTCGTTCGGAAGGACAGAATGATCGAGAGTGCCCGCATGACGTGCGATTTCCTGCGACTCAGGCCCTCCGACACGGCTCTGCTCTGCCTGTCCGTGGACTATATCGCCGGCAAGATGATGGTCGTCCGCTCCCTCCACCGCCATCTGCGGCTCACCGCTCTTCCTCCGTCCGGTCATCCCCTCGCTTCCCTTCCCGATGACTGCCGTTTCGACCTCGCTGCCATGGTGCCTCTCCAGGTTGCCAATTCCCTTGACATCCCCGACGAGCGACTCAGGCTCTTCCGCATCCGCCATCTGATCATCGGCGGCGGACCCGTCGATGACGCTCTCGCCGACGCTCTCCGCGATGCTCCAAACGCCGTCTGGAGTTCCTACGGCATGACCGAGACGCTCTCACACATTGCCCTCCGACGTGTCAACGGACCACAACGCTCCGACTGGTACATGCCCTTCGACGGTATCTCCGTCCACACCGACCGTAACCAGTGCCTCGTGATCGATGCACCGCAACTCTGCGACACGCGACTCGTCACTAACGACAGGGCAGAACTGCGCACCATCCAGAGCGACGGACACCCTCTTTGCCAGTTCCGTATCCTCGGACGGCGCGATAATGTGATCTGCAGCGGAGGCATGAAGTTCCAGATCGAGGAACTCGAGGCGCGACTACGCCCACTCCTCCATGCTCCTTTCCTTATTACCTCATCTCATGACTCCAGACTCGGCGAGGCTATCGTACTGCTCACCGAAAGCCCCGACCTCGACGCCGTTCGCCTCGTCTGCTCCCGGTCACTCCAGCGGTTCGCCGTTCCGCGACGTTTCATCCATGTTGCGCACATCCCGCTCACGCCGACCGGAAAACCCGCACGCGCGGAGGCTCGGCGAATCGCGCATTCCGACCTGCAAAAAAAACCTTGACACGTTTCCGTGTCAAGGTTCTCTTCTTGGTTGTCTTGCCCGGACTCGAACCAGGACAAACAGTACCAAAAACTGTTGTGCTACCATTACACCACAAGACAATCCGATGGGCAACGCTGAACCGACAGGTTACCCTTGCCCTGCGCTTGGAGACAGACGCCCCTGCGCAGATGCGTCGCAAAGATAGCGATTTTTATTACTTGGCAAGTAGCAGGAAGTAATTTTTCTTTCCTTTCTGTGCCAGAATGTATTTCCCGTTTAGCAGGCTCCCACTCCCTACCGTGCCGTTTACGTCCGTGAACTTGTCTTTGTTGAGCGAGAATCCGTTACCCTGTATCATCTTGCGCGCCTCGCCCTTGCTCGGGAAGATGGACGTCTTCTCAGCCACCAGGTCCAGGATGCCGATGCCCTTCTCCAGGTCGCTCAGCGCTATCTCATACGTAGGCACTCCGGCGAATACGTCCAGCAACGTCGCCTCGTCCAGCTTTTTCAGCGACTCCGAGGTCGATTTCCCGAACAGGATATTCGAGGCCTCTACCGCCGCTTCATAGTCCTCGCGCGAGTGAACCATCACCGTCACCTCCTCAGCCAGACGCTTCTGAAGGATGCGCTGACCAGGATCTTCCCTGTGCGACGCAATCAGGGCGTCAATCGTCTCTTTGTCCAGCGAGGTGAAGATCTTGATGTAGCGCTCTGCGTCGTCGTCACTCACGTTCAGCCAGAACTGGTAGAATTTGTACGGTGACGTACGCTTCGCATCCAACCAGATATTGCCGCTCTCCGTCTTGCCGAATTTCTTGCCGTCCGCCTTGGTGATCAGGGGACACGTCAGCGCATAGGCCTCGCCGCCGACGGTACGGCGGATCAGTTCCGTTCCTGTGGTCATGTTGCCCCACTGGTCGTTGCCGCCCATCTGCAACTTACAGCCCTTGTGCTGGTAGAGGTACAGGAAGTCATACCCCTGCAGCAACTGATAGGTGAATTCCGTGAAGCTCAACCCGTCCCTCGCTTCGCCGTTCAACCGCTTCTGGACACTGTCCTTCGCCATCATGTAGTTCACCGTGATGTGCTTGCCCACCTCACGCGCAAAGTCCAGGAACGTAAAGTCCTTCATCCAGTCGTAGTTGTTGACCAGCTCCGCACGGTTCGGCTCCTCGCTCTCGAAGTCCAGGAATTTCGCCAGCTGCTTCTGGATGCACGCCTGGTTGTGGCGAAGTGTCGCCTCGTCCAGCAGGTTGCGCTCCTGGCTCTTGCCCGACGGGTCGCCGATCATGCCCGTTGCGCCTCCCACCAGGGCCACTGGCTTGTGACCGCACCGCTGAAGGTGACGCAACATCATCACTCCGCACAGGTGACCGATATGTAGCGAGTCTGCCGTCGGGTCCGTGCCGAGATAGGCAGTGACCTGTTCTTTTTGCAACAGCTCTTCCGTTCCGGGCATGATCTGTGCCAGCATGCCTCGCCATCTGAGTTCTTCGATAAAGTTCTTCATTTATTTAGCGTCAATGAAAAAAAAAAGATAGAATAGTGTTTCTGCACAAAAAACGGCAGCAAAGTTAACGAAAAGCACTGGCTTTGACAACTCCCCGTCTCCTATCCGACGATGTCCAGACCGTCCAGCATCTCTGTGTAGAGACCGATGGCGGACTCGATCTCCTTTCGGCAGATGTATTCGTCCGCCGTGTGCGAACGCGACGATTCGCCCGGACCCAGTTTCAGGGACGGGAACGGCATGAGGGCCTGGTCGCTCAGCGTCGGCGAACCGTAGGACTCCAGACCCATCGAGTGACCGCGACGGACAATCGGATGGTCCTTCCCGATTGACGAGGAGTTCAGACGCGTCGAGCGCTCTCTCACCTCGCACGCCACATGCTGACGGATCAGCGTCAGCAATCCCACGTTGTCGTAACAGTCGTTCGTGCGAACGTCAACGGTGAACTCACAACGGTCTGGGATGACGTTGTGCTGCGTTCCCGCTTGGATCATCGTGACCGTCATCAGCACCGCACCCAGCGTCTCGGAGACTTTCGGGAATTGGTACGTCCGGAACCATTCGATGTCGCGCAACGCTTTATAGATCGCATTGTCGCCTTCCCTGCGTGCCGCATGGCCTGCCACTCCCTTCGCCGTGCAGTCAAGGACCATCAGCCCCTTCTCTGCGACCGCCATACGCATGCCTGTCGGCTCGCCCACGATGGCTACGTCTATCTTCGGCAACTCACCCAGCAGACGCTCCATCCCGTTTCTCCCCGATACCTCCTCCTCACACGAGGCGGCCCAGATCAGACGGTATTTCTGCTCCTTCTGACACAAGTGCGTGAAGACCGAGAGAAGACTTACCAGACCACCTCCGCAGTCATTGCTGCCCAGACCGTAGATACACCCGTCGATTTCCTCCGCGCCGAACGGGTCTTTCGTCCAGCCCGAGACAGGCTTCACCGTGTCAAGGTGCGCATTCAGCATGACGGTCGGACGACCGTCCGACTCTTCGTCACCCTCCCACGATTGCAGATAGACGTTGTTGCCGCAACGGCTGGGATGCAGTCCGCGGTCTTTCAGCCACGATTCAAGGTAGTCGGCAACTTCCGTCTCGTTGCGCGAGTAGGAGGGGATGCGGATCAGGTGCTGCAACAGTTCGGTGGCTTCCTTGGCAGTGATGGGTTTCATGACGGTGTTTTTCTGTTTTTTTGATGTATCCGGATGCGAAACCCTCTCCCTATCGGATGACCGTTCCGCTGCCACGCCCCAGTTCCGAGGCCTGTGTGATGACGACTTGTTTTACGCCCGCGTCAATGGCGGAGAACGAGTTCTCTAATTTCGGAATCATGCCGCCCTGGATGATGCCTTCTCTCGTGAGGCGGTCGAAGGAGCTTCGGGTCAGTTCCGGGATGACGCTGTCCTCGTCGTTCTCGTCCATCAGGACGCCTTTCTTCTCGAAACAGTAGGTCAGCGTCACGTCGAAGTGGCGGCTCAGCGCCTTGGCAGCCTCTCCCGCAATCGTGTCCGCATTGGTGTTCAGCAGGTGACCCTCTCCGTCGTGCGTCAGAGGAGCCAGGACCGGGACGATGCCCTTGCCGATCAGGTCCGCAAGGATTTCGGACTGTACGCTGCGTACGTCGCCCACGTAACCGTAGTCCACGTCTTTTACCGGACGCTTCGTGCTGAGCATGTAGCCCAGGTCCGCACCCGTCAGACCCAGCGCATTGATGCCCAGGGACTGCAGCGAGGCAACGATGTTCTTGTTCACCAGTCCGCCATAGACCATCGTGACGACTTTCAGCATCGCCGCGTCGGTGATGCGGCGACCGTTGACCATTTTGCTCTCAATGCCCAGTTGCGACGCTATGCTCGTCGCGCTGCGACCGCCACCGTGTACGAGGACTTTCCGACCCTCTAACGACGAGAATGTGCGGAGCAACTCGGCAAGACTGGCGGATTCTTCGACAATCTTACCGCCTACCTTGATGATGTTCAGCGATTCCATGTGTGCGATGCGTAATAGGTATGGTTTTTCTGTTTGGATCTCTTCCTTTTTTTACAGCGACTCCAGGATGCGCTTGAGCACTACCTGCGCCGAGATCTCTCGGTTCGCCGCTTCCTGTACCACCAGCGAACGGGGACTCTCGATGACGTCGTCCGTTACGATCATGTTCCGACGCACCGGAAGACAGTGCATGAAGAACGCATTGTTGGTCAGTTTCATCTTTTCTGTCGTCACCGTCCACGACAGGTCCTTGGAGAGGATCTTGCCGTAGTTTGGATCGGCATACGCCGCCCAGTTCTTGGCATAGATGAAGTCCGCTCCCTCAAAGGCCTTGTCCTGGTCATATTCCACACGGGCGTTACGCGCAAATTGAGGGGCTAACTCATAGCCGTGAGGGTGCGTGATCACGAAGTCCACGTCGGCCTCGTTCATGAAGTCGGCGAAACTGTTAGGCACTGCTTGTGGCAGAGCACGCGGATGTGGTGCCCATGACAGCACCACCTTCGGACGGCTTTTCTCTTTGTGCTCCTCAATGGTGATCAGGTCCGCAAAGGCCTGCAGCGGATGCACCGTGCCGCTCTCCATCGAGAAGACAGGACGGCCGCTCAGGCGGATGAATTGGTTCAGGATCGTCTCCTGATAGTCGAAGTCTTTGTCCTCGAATCGGGCGAAACTGCGCACGCCGATTACGTCACAGAAGTTGCCCATCACCGGGACGGCTTCCAGCAGGTGCTCGGACTTGTCGCCGTCCATAACCACCCCGCGTTCCGTCTCCAGTTTCCACGCTCCCTGGTTGATGTCAAGCACCATCGTGTTCATTCCCAGGTTCATCGCCGCTTTCTGTGTGGACAGACGCGTGCGCAACGAGGAGTTGAAGAAGACCAGCAACGCTGTCTTGTTCTCTCCCAGGTGTTTGTAGCCGAAGCGGTTCTTCTTCACTTCTAAGGCCTCTTCTACGGCGGCATGAAGGTCGCCCAGGTCTTTGACGTTCGTGTAGGTTCTCATCGTTTTCGTTGATTTATGTTTTTGTTCATTTTCAATAGTCCTTTTCTCGCCATGGCAAAGTTCAAACAAGTTTGACTTTGCTTATCTGGCTTAACGAAAAGGTTCTTATTCTCTCATAAATACGCTCATCATGTCGCTGAAGTCCTTCAGGTAGAAGTCCAGCACGTCCAGCGCATCGACATGACCGTCTCTTCGTTTGATGTACATCACCCGACGCTCCATGCGTACCATCTCAGCGTCCCAACGCTCGCGCGTGCTGTAACGGAAGTGCTGCCCGTTCTTCTCCATCTTCTTCGCCGCTTCCTCTTCCGTGTCCACTCGGCCGAATCGCTCCGTGCTCTTGCCGAAGTATTTGGTCAGGTAACGCACCGAGACCGTGTCCTGGAGAAACACCGTAGTACGCACCAGGCGGTTCCCGAGAAAGAAGGAATGGATGCTGTCGGTCTTCGTCTCGTCTATCGTGACGCTGTACGGACACGTGTACACTTCTACAATCTCTGGCCAGCGGTAGAACGATGTCTTCTGCAGGTGAAACGCCATGCTGTACTGACCGATCGGTGCCTTGAACTTGAACTCCCGGAAGCCGGGTCTTAGGTCCAGGGCCTCCACACTGCCCGAACGTTGATGACTCTGACCCATGACCGGGGGCAGACCCATCACCAACATAAGGAGATATGTCATCACGCGCTTCATCGTTCTCTCTTATTTTGGACGGGTCTGACCGTTTCCGCGGATCAGCCATTTGTAACTCGTCATCTCGGGAAGCGCCATCGGACCGCGCGCATGTAGTTTCTGCGTCGAGATGCCGATCTCAGCACCCATTCCGAACTGACCGCCGTCCGTGAACGACGTGGGTGCATTGACATAGACACACGCGGCATCCACCTTGCGCTCAAAGGCAAGGGCATTCGCTTCGTTTTCCGTGACGATGGACTCGCTGTGACCCGAATCGTAACGCGTGATATGGGCAATGGCTTCGTCAACCGAACCAACCGTCTTGATGTTCATGCGGTAACTGCCGTATTCCGTGCCGTAACTCGTCGGTGTCAGACCGACGAGCAACCCATCCGGATAATGGCAGCGAAGTGCCTGCTCCGACTCCGGATCGGCTTCTATCACCACGTTCGACTCCGCCAGCGGAGCACACAGCGAAGCGAGGTCCGATAGGCGCGAACGGTGTACGATGAGCGTGTCCAGGGCGTTGCATACGCTCACGCGCCTCGTCTTCGCGTTATGCACGATCGCCTTTCCTTTTTCCAGGTCGCCGTATTCGTCGAAGTACGTGGACACGACACCAGCACCAGTCTCGATGACCGGCACGCGGCTGTTTTCTTTGACGTAACGGATCAGGCCGGCTCCGCCACGTGGGATGATCAGGTCTACACATTCCGTGGCTCCCATCAGTTCCGCTGTCGCCTCACGACCCGCAGGCATCAGGTGCACCGTGTGCTCGTCCACGCCGTTTTCTCTCAGCACCCCTTTGATGAGCCCGACAATCGCACGGTTGCTCTCGTAGGCGTCCGATCCGCCCTTCAGCACCGACGCGTTGCCGCTCTTGAAACACAGCGAGAAGACGTCGAAGCTTACGTTCGGACGCGCCTCGTAGATGACACCGATCACACCGAACGGGACACTCACCTTCTTCAGTTCCAGACCGTTCGGTAGGGTCCGCTGCTCAAGAACGCGGTCCAGCGGACTTGGCAGCGAGGCAACCTTACGCATGTCGTTCGCGATGTCCTCCAGGCGCTTCTCGTTCAGCAGCAGACGGTCGTACATCGGGTTCTCCGGGTCCATGCGCGACAGGTCCTTGACGTTTGCTTCCAGGATCTCGGACTTGTGGCTTGCGATACGCTCCGCAAGTGCCTCCAGCACTTCGTTCTTTTTCCCCTCTCCAATCAGGTTCAGGGCTCTTGACGCCGCTTTGACGGCGACTCTCCAGTCCGTTGTCTTTGTCTCTTGGTTCATGTGATGTTTATATGGGTTTCGTTCCGGATATTCAAATTCTGTGCCGCGGGAGTCTCTCTTTTTACTCTATGTAGAGGAAGTCGTAGTGCACCAGCGGCTTCTCGTTTTTCTGACCGATCAGCGGACGCGCCTCTTCGGAACTGTATTGCGTACGGCCAATGCCTATCTGTATCCCTTCCGGGTCAAGGATGCGCACGATGTCGTCTTTCTCGAAGTCTCCGCGAATCTCGGTGACGCCTACGAGTAGCAGGCTCCGGGCCTCATCGCCGCGAAGGGCGGCGGCGGCTCCCTCGTTCACGAGAATTTCACCTTTGGCAAATCCGTCGCTGTGTGCGATCCATTTCTTTACGCTCGAAATCGACTCCGCAGGCTCAAAACGCGTGCAGACAACGTCCTTTGCTGTCTCCAACACGTCGTGAAGGATCTGGTCTTTCTTGCCGTTGGCAATGACTACCTCGATCCCTTCGTCTGCCACCTTGCGGGCTATGTTGCATTTGGTCAGCATCCCGCCACGACCGAAGTCCGATTTGCCCGTCTGGATGTAGTCGGTCAGGTCGGCTCCGTGACGCACACGGCGGATGACCTCCGAGGTCGGGTCATTCGGATGGCCCGAGTAGATGCCGTCAATGTTGCTCAGGATCACCAGACTCTCCATGTCCATCATCGTGGCAATGAGGCCGGAAAGTTCGTCATTGTCCGTAAACATCAATTCCGTCACCGAGATCGTGTCGTTCTCGTTGACGATGGGCAACACACCGTGACTCAGCATCGTGGATATGCAGTTCTTCTGGTTGAGGTAGTGCTGGCGCGTGCCGAACGTCTCTTTCATCGTGAGCACCTGACCGCATACGATGCCGTGCTTGCGGAACAACTCGTAGTAGCGGTTGATGAGTTTCGCCTGACCCACGGCGGAGAAGAGCTGACGCTGTGAGACCGAGTCCAGCTTGTCCTGGACCTTCAACTCGTTGCGACCGAAGGCAACGGCTCCGCTCGAGATCAGGATGATCTCCAGACCGTCTTTCTTCAGACCGGCTATCTCATCGACCAGGGCGGACATCCGGTCCGTATCTATCGTCCCGTCACGCCGGACGAGGACGTTGCTGCCTATCTTGATGGCAATTCGCTTGTGTCGGTATCCCGAGGCCATTTCGGTTTCTGTTTTATGGAAAATACAAAGTTAATGGATTTTTTCATTTTATGGCGCCACGATCACAGCAGGCCGTTCTCCGAGAAACTGTAATATTGATTGTGCGCAATGATGATGTGGTCCAGCAGGCGGATGTCCATCAGGCGCGCCGCCTCTTTGATCTTGCGCGTGAGCGCTTCGTCGTCCCTGGACGGCGATGGGTTTCCCGACGGGTGGTTGTGAGCCACCGCGATGTTCTGAGCCTTGCAGACCAACGCCTCGCGCAGGATCTTGCGGACGTCGGCGATGGTTGACGTGTAACCCCCTTCGCTGATGCGCTCGTTTTTGATCAGGTGATGCGACTGGTCGAGGTACGCCACCCAGAATTCCTCATGGTCCTTGTTGTTCAGCACGCTGCGGAACACCTCGACCATCTGGTCTGTCTGTGTGATCTGTGTCCGTTTCTGCACACCGCAGAGCGCGCGGCGGTTGCCCAGTTCGAAGGCGGCTGCCAACGTGATGGCTTTCGTACGACCCAACCCCTTGATCGACGTCAGCTCGTCTATGCTTTTCCGCCCGAGGGCATCCAGACTGTTGCCGCTGCTGCTCAATAGCTGCCGCGACATCTCCAGAACCGACATCCCCGCCGTTCCGGAGCGTAGCAGGATGGCAAGTAGCTCCGAGTCCGAACAAGCCTGCGCCCCCTTCTCCATGAGTTTCTCTCTTGGCATGTCATCATGAGCCATGTCCTTGATCTTCATGTGGTGCTTTTCTGACATAAGCGTTCATTTTTCAATAGACCTTTTCTCGCCATGGCAAAGTTCAAACAAGTTTGACTTTTCTCATCTGGCTTAACGAAAAGGTTCATTTTCAATAGACCTTTTCTCGCCATGGCAAAGTCCAAACAAGTTTGACTTTGCTCATCTGGCTTAACGAAAAGGTTGGCTTTTTTCTTATCTGTGGAAAGGACAACCCCATCCTTCTTCGTAGAAGGACGGGGTTGCCTATAATTAACCTTTAAAAAACCCTTTTGGTATTTCTCCATGGAGACCTACCAAATCGTCATGAAAACAATCTTACTTTGCTGCCAGCTTGTTCAGGTGAAGAGAAAGGCTGGACTTCAAGTTGCTCGCCTTGTTCTTGTGAATCAGGTTCTTCTTGGCAAGCTTGTCAAGCATCGAAGTCACCTTTGGCAACATCTTCTCTGCCTCTTCCTTGTCATTCGTTGCACGGAGATCACGTACGGCGTGACGTGCAGTTAATGCATAATATCTGTTAGCCTGATTGCGCTTTTCGGTCTGGCGGATTCTTTTCTCAGATGATTTATGGTTTGCCATCTTTTGATTTGTGTTTTATTGGGTCTGTATTTTGTCTTTTGTAGTCCATAGCAGAGTCGAACTGCTCTTTAGAGAATGAAAATCTCTCGTCCTAACCGATAGACGAATGGACCTGCCAGTGCCTTTTCTCTGACAAACGAAGTGTCGAAAAAGCGGTGCAAAGATAGACATATTTTTTGAACACACAAAAAAAGTTTTCTTTCAAGTGCTAATTTTTAACATCCGATGCGAAGAACCTCCCCTTTTTCTCCCTCCTTCTGCCGTTCGTCCCCTCCTTCTGCCGTTCGTCCCGTCGCTCATGGACGCTCCATTAGGATCACTCCCGATTCCTTGCGAAGCAAAATGC
>DGSL01000010.1 GCA_002393965.1 Bacteroidales bacterium UBA4363
CAAAATTGTCCAACAAGTTGGACATTTTGGGCGGCTCCTCGGGATAACAAATAAATTTGTTCTTCTCTCGGCTTGCTCCAAAATTGGGCTATGGATATTGTGTCATCCCATTGTTCTACTTCGCAAGACATTTTGGGTGGACGGGTGGGTGGTGGATGGGCGGGTTGGTGTGTTTGGGTGGGAGGAGCCGGAGTATGGGGGCAGAGAGGGAGATTCGTGCTATTTTCCTTAAGAATGAAAAAAATCCGCTACTTATTGATTGAGTAACGGATTTTTTTTGTACCATTGCATCGCAGCATATCTCCCGAAAGGTAGAATGGCTGTGCCTAAAGTCACCCCATTATTCAAACGGGTGGCTTTTTTGATATACGATCTTGCCATCTTGCATACAAATTACCTCATCAAAAGCGACCCATGAACCTTCTGCGTTTTTCAATCCTGCATATCTTACTAAAGCGGCTGGAATTAACGTTTCATCGAATTCGTACTCGTATATATATATTATAGCAACTTTGCATCCTGGTTTCTCTGCACAATGTATCAATCCTTTTTTTATATTGTTTGTGGATTAGGATTTTTATTGTATTTTTGCAGTCGGAAACCTCTTTGGAACAATGGCCGGTATGGAAGGCCGTTCCTTAGGGGTTTTCTATTTTACGATAGCGTAGAACTGCTCAAAGCCTTTTTCATGTATTTCTACTTTGACGTTCCATTCCTTTCCTTTGTACGAGAACTTGTAACGGTTATAGCCTACTACTTTGCGTTTTTTCTTCTTTTCGAGGTTTTTTCTGTCTTTCTCGCTGTTCGGATTTTTTCCTTCTCCAAACGGGCTTGGTTTCCTGTCTCTCAGTTCTTCAGGATGCGTCCATATATAACGTGCGGCATCTATTTCTTTTACGTTATAGCAATGACTGAGGAACCTGTCGAGCACCTTGGCTGATTGAAGCATAGATCCAGTCTGCACGCTTGAGACGGGTGTGTTCCTGTCTTGTGTGGGCAGTTCGCTTTTCAATTCTTCCCTCCAAGTCTTAACTTGCTTTCCTGAAACAGAGTAGCATTCGCGAATGAGCTTACATGCTGCGCACACTTCATTTTCAGGAATGAAAACCAAGTCAAGTTTCCCCTTTGCTATGTCACAGTCCCGGCACCGCTTGATAGTGTACGGGTTGTAGTCTGGAATAGTCTTCTGCTCTATGCCAGGATTGAAGTGGAAGATGCCCTTGGTGTCCTTTCCCGTCGCTTCCTCACCGAGTGCCATTGCCTCGTCGTGTGGTGTCACGGGGTACTTTGACTTGCGCACTTGAATGACGGTGCAGCGGCAGTTCCAGCCGTTGGGCGGGTAATACTCCTGCCAGAACGGGTCAGACATTGGGAGTGTCACACGATCGAGTGCGGCGTGTTCCGGACGCACCTTTTTGTCTCGCTGAGTGCGGTACTGCAGATTGTATCGGTCGCCGTCCTGCATGAAGCCCTCCCACTTGGCAGCCATGTCAGCCGAAGCCTGATTGAGAAGGAGAACGGAGGAGAAGAGAAATTTCGTTGAGAAGCATATCGACCTGAATCGGGATACGGTATCGGAGTGTATCTTTGCAAGAAAAAAAATACATGTTGAAGAAGGCTGGCGTATTGGTATTCCTTTTGTTGTCGTACGAGGCGGCAACGTCACAGAGGGCAGCCCTGGAGCGGTATGACCTACGCAGGGAGAAGGGCGAAATCGTATTCGGCGAAGACGGAAGGCGGAGGATCAAGGAGGCGGAAGAGCGGCTGAAAGAGCGGACGCTGACGGTCGTAAGGGACACGATGCGCATAGAAGGCGCGGACGCGCATGACTATATGAGCCTTGCGCCCTACTGGTTCGACAACGGCGAGGGGATCTGGGAACGGCATGACGGGGAAAGGAATCCGGAGACGGAGCGATGGGAGGACAAGAGAGCGATGAACAACATGGTGAGGGAGGTCAGCCTGCTGGCCCTGGCGGAAAGGCTCCATACGCAGGAGGGGGACGAACGGAACGCCCAGAGGTCAGCCGACCGGATGTCGGAAATGCTCAGGGTATGGTTTGTGGATGAGCGAACGAGGATGAACCCCAACATGCAATATGCCCAGTTCATTCCAGGCAAGGGGCGCGAGGGGAAGGTCCGCGGGGCGGGACTCATTGAGTCACGCTGTCTGATGGACGTGGTGGAGAGCGTGGAGATGGTGAAGGCAGACGGAAGGGCGGACGAGGCACTGTTGTCAGAGCTGCGTCTATGGTTCCGAGGACTGACAGAGTGGATGCTCGATTCCCCACAGGGTCAGAAGGAACGGCAAGCGCGGAACAACCACGGCACGTGGTATGACGCTCAGGTTCTGATGTACGCCCACTTCTGCGGCATGAGGGAGTGGACGGGGCAGATACAGCAAGAACTGAAGGCGAGGCTGAGAGACCAGATAGACGAAGAGGGGGTACAGAAATACGAAATGGAGAGGACCAAGTCGCTATCGTACTGCTGTTTCAACATCCTGGCGTATGAGTATTGCAAGGACGCATTGGAGAAAGAGGGAGTGGACGTCACGCAGTGGGAAGAATGGAGACGCGTGGAAAGAGCCAAAGAGAGGATACGCCCCTATGCGGAAAACAGTGGAATGGACTGGACAGCGCAGCAGATCGTCCCCTTCGAAAAGAGAGAATGGCAGATCATCAGCCGCTGAATTCCTTTTTTTTGCCTAAAATGACTCGAATCAATCACTAAAGAAACACACTACTGAGAATGAGAAAGATACTTTTGTACGCAGCCCTTGTCCTGACGCTCAGTGCCTGTGGGCACCCCAAAGGTGGAAATGGGGGCGCCGCAGGAAGAGAGAAAGCGGGCAGAGAGGACATCACGGAGACCGACCCGCACACGGAGGCCTATATCCGGAAACGCCTTGACACCATCTATCAGGACATCGCCAAGCCGACCTATGACAAGGATGGCAACCGGACAGACTATATACAGAACGCCTTCAACTTTGACAGCGCCTACTGCTCACAGCGCTACTATGCCCTGATGCAACGGGCCATGGAGATCTGTCATGAGCGAGGCGAAATCCTCTACGACTACGACCACTGGGTATGCGGACAGGACTATTCCGACGACTGGAGCATGAGGGTGTCGGACGTCTATCGCATCACGGACACCTCGGCGCTGGCGGACCTGGAGATCCATAACTTCGGCGAGACACGCACGACAATCGCCCTTCGCTTCGAGCGCGGCAACTGGTACATCGACGACTTCAGTCCGTCGGACGACGGCGAGGATGACCAATCCTACCTCCGTCAGATCATCCGGGAGGCGGAAGAATAAAGGAAGCCTATCAGAATGACACCGGAACAAAAAAAGAGAATTTTTTTGCTGAAAAAATATTTGCCACTTCGGAAACTGTAACTATATTTGCCCCGTCTTAACACAGACGAAAGGATGAATTTAATTTCGCTTTTTTATTACGGCTTCTATTACTTTTACTTCTGGACGAAGTGAGAGCGGGAGACGTACATTTGCATTCAAAGAAAATAAGGACATCAAAAAAACTTAGATAAAGAATCAAAAAGAAATCCCGCTCTCATTCAGAGAAGCGGGATTTTTCTTTTCAAAAGCAAGGTACCAAGAGAAATGGGCAAGAAAAAGAAAGTAGCCATACAGGGCATAGCCGGTTGTTTCCACGACTGCGCCGCACGACTCTTCTTTCAGGATGAGGAGATCGAACTGGAGCCATGTGAATCATTCCCGGTGCTATTCGAGAAGGTGAGAGAAGACTCGGAGATGCTTGCCATCGTAGCCATTGAGAATACGATAGCGGGGTCGCTGCTTCAGAACTACGAACTCATACGCAACTCGGGCCTGTCCATCGTCGGCGAGCACAAGCTGCGCATCCGCCAGTCGCTCTGTGCGCTGCCGGGTCAGCGTCTGGAGACGCTGGACGAGGTATTGTCGCACCCGATTGCCCTGCTGCAATGCGGCGAATTCCTGCGCAGGCATCCCCAGTTGCGTATCATCGAATTTGACGACACCGCCAATGCCGCCAAGACCATCGCCGAAAAAAAGATGACGGGAGCCGCCGCCATCTGCGCATCGCTGGCGGCACGTCAATACGGTCTGGAAATCCTGGAAGAGGGCATTGAGACCAACAAGCACAACTTCACGCGTTTTCTCGTTCTCAGTCACCAGAAAGAACTGGCAGGACAGAAAGAGGAGCCGAACAAGTCCAGCCTCGCCTTTGCCGTTCCGCACAAGCCCGGTTCGTTGTCGAAGATACTGACCATCCTGTCCTTCTACGACATCAACCTGACCAAAATACAGTCCATGCCGATCATCGGGAAAGAATGGGAATACCTGTTCTACATCGACCTTAGTTACGACAACTACGAGCGTTATCATCAGGCGATCGCCGCCATCATGCCTCTGACGCGCAACCTACGAATCTTAGGCGACTACCACGAAGGTCGCCAAACCATCTGACAAACAACGAACCATGAGTAGAAACACAACTATACAGCCAGCCGAACGCCTGAGCACCGTATCGGAATACTACTTCTCCGTCAAGAACCGCGAACTCGCACAACTGCGTGCGGAGGGTCACGACATTATCTCACTGGGGGTGGGCTCGCCTGACATGCCACCGAGCGAGGCGACCATCCAAGCCCTCTGTGAAGACGCGCGACGCAGTGATGCCAACGGCTATCAGTCCTACATCGGCATCGGAGAACTGAGAGAGTCCTTCGCCTCGTTCTACGAGCGTCACTACGGCGTGCGACTGGATCCGAAGAGCGAGATCCAACCGCTGGTAGGCTCGAAGGAAGGCATCATGCACATCTCACTGGCCTTCCTGAATCCCGGCGACAAAGTCCTGATACCGAACCCGGGTTATCCGACCTATACGTCCGTAACCCGCCTGGTGGGTGCAGAGGCGGTTCCCTATGACCTGCGCGAGGACCTGCACTGGCAACCGGACTTCGAGGCACTGGAAGAGAGCGACCTGAGCGGCGTAAAGATCATGTGGACCAACTATCCGAACATGCCGACAGGCGGAAGAGCGACCCGCGAACTCTACGATCGTCTGGTGCGCTTCGGCCACGACCACAACATCCTCATCGTCAATGACAACCCCTACTCCTTCATCCTGAACCAGGAGCCTCTCTCCCTGTTGGAAAGTGAGGGAGCGAAGGACTGTTGCATCGAGTTGAACTCCCTCTCCAAGTCGCACAACATGCCGGGATGGCGCATCGGGATGGTTGCCGCGCGAAAAGAGTTTATCGAATGGATCCTGAAAGTAAAATCCAACATGGACTCCGGGATGTACCGTCCGCTGCAAAAAGCAGCCGTGGCCGCCCTGAATGGGAATGACGAGAGATGGCATCAGGAACATAACATCCGCATCTACGCCGCCCGCCGCCACTACGCAGAAGAGATCATGCAGCAACTGGGCTGTACGTACGACCCCGATCAGGTAGGCATGTTCCTATGGGGCAAGGTGCCGGAGAACTGCCGTGACGGAGCCGAGATGGCAGACCGGGTACTATACGGAGCCGACGTGTTCATCACGCCAGGCTTCATCTTCGGCTCGAACGGCGACCGATATATCCGCATCTCACTCTGCGCAAAGGAGGAAGTCTTCGAAGAAGCCCTGCGCCGCATACGGACGCTCAAACAATCATAATACACAAAACAAGAATCAAAAAAACAAAACATAGACTTATGGAAACACTGGACTTGGAACCCATCCAAATGAAGGGCATAGACATGGGCAAGCGCCCTTTCGTCATCGCCGGTCCCTGCTCGGCCGAGACCGAAGAGCAAGTACTGAACACCGCACACCAGTTAGCCGAACGCGGCATCAAGATATTCCGTGCCGGCATCTGGAAACCGAGAACCAAACCAGGCTCGTTCGAAGGCATCGGGTCGGAAGGCCTGAAATGGATGAAACGCGTAAAGGAAGAGACCGGGATGTACACCTCCACCGAGGTGGCGACGGCTCAGCACGTCTATGAAGCCCTGAAGTATGGCATCGACCTGTTGTGGATCGGCGCCCGCACGACAGCCAACCCGTTTGCGGTACAGGAAATCGCCGATGCCCTCAAGGGGGTTGACATGCCTGTGCTGATCAAGAATCCGGTCAATCCGGACCTCGACCTGTGGATCGGAGCCGTCATGCGCATTAACCGTGCGGGTCTGAAACGCATCGGCGTAATCCATCGCGGATTCTCGACCTTCGACAAGAAGATCTACCGCAACCAACCGATGTGGCAGATTCCGATGGAGATGAAGCGCAGGTTCCCTAATCTGCCTATTGTCTGTGACCCGTCACACATCGGAGGTCGCAGGGACCTGATATACCCTCTCTCACAACAAGCCATGGACCTGCGATTCGATGGTCTCATCATCGAATCGCACTGTTCGCCAGACGACGCGTGGAGCGACGCATCGCAACAGGTGACTCCGGAACTGCTCTTCACGAATGTCCTGGACAAGCTTATCATCCGAGACATGAACCAAACGACAGAATCGCTTGAAGACCTGAGAAAGCAGATTGACGAAATCGACAACCAGCTGTTTGAAATCATAGCCAAGCGCATGCGCATCTCCAAGGAGATAGGCACATACAAGAAGGAACATAACATGACGGTCCTGCAAACAGCGCGTTACGAAGACATCATCAACAAGAGAGTCGCCATCGGCGAACGGCTGAACATGTCCGCCAATTTCACGAAAGCCATCGTAGAAGCCATCCACGAAGAATCGGTACGCATACAGATGGACATCATGAACAACCATGATTAAAAAAAATAACAGATCCATGAGAATACTGATTATGGGAGCCGGCAAGATGGGAACGTTCCTGACCGATGCCCTCTGCATGACTCACGAGGTTGCCCTGTTCGACACAGACGCGTCCAGACTGCGTTTCGTATTCAACACACGGCGTCTCACGCAACTGGACGAGATCACCTATTTCCAGCCGGAACTGGTCATCAACGCCGTTACCATCAAATACACGATTGAGGCCTTCGAGAAAGTACTGCCGCTCCTACCGCGCCATTGCATCCTCTCCGACATTGCCTCCGTGAAGACAGGCCTACCGGAATTCTACGAAAAATCCGGATTCCGATTTGTCTCCACGCACCCGATGTTCGGTCCGACATTCGCGCGTCTGGACAACCTGTCGGAACAGAATGCCATCATCATCAAAGAGGGGGACGAAGAGGGTAAGCAGTTCTTCCGAAACTTCTACAAGACACTGCGACTGCGTATCTTCGAGTACACCTTCCTCGAACACGACCGCACGACGGCTTATTCCCTCTCCGTCCCGTTCGCCACGACGCTGGCCTTTGCGTCAGTCATCGAAAAACAGGAAGCCCCGGGAACGACCTTCAAACGTCACATGGACATTGCGCACGGCTTCCTGAACGAGGACTCGTTCCTGATCTCGGAAGTGCTGTTCAACCCGTTCTCTGCCGAACGCGTGGCAAAGATACGAGACAACATGGCTGCCCTGCTGGAGATCATCGAGACCAAGGACAAAGCCCGCCTTGACGCTTTCGTCTCGCAAGCCAAGAAAAACGTGGAAGGCTAAACAGGCAGAAGGGGTTACTTTCGAAAGGCTCTTTTTTTTTGAGTCATGGCACAGTTCGAGTGAACCTTCGTTATTTCAATGAAGAACCAGACAGAGAGGCAAGGGCTTCTCTGTCTTTTTTTTTTACCTTTGTGCATTCCAAAAACAAAGGGGCAGATTCTGTTTTCCTGCACCCCTCCCTCCTAACGTAAAAAAAAAACGGTCAGACACCATGCTACATCAACCACTCCAGACGCCACTATTCATTTTACTATTCCTCTTCTCCGCCGCACTCTCATCCTGCAACGGTCCTGCCGAGTCAAAAGCCGCGACCAGCCAACCCACCCCCGTACAAGCGCAAACGAGACCCACGGCAAGCATACCCGAGGAGGCACTTCCCACGATAGAGGCCCGTGACTCCGCCATCTTCGAGCGATACAAAGAAAAAGCCACGCGTGAACAATGGCAGAAGAAACCGATCTCGGAAATCATCACTCTCACGGGCGACTTTTTCTTAGGCACACCGTATGTCGGACAAACCCTTGAGAGAGACTATACGAAGGCACTGAAAGAAGGGACGAATGTAAAGGAACGGCTAATCATCAACCTGCACGAAATGGATTGCATGACCTTCATGGAAAACATACTGGCCCTGGCACGCACCGTCCGTCTGGGTGACATCAGTCTGGATGCCTACTGTCGTCAACTATGCCTGATCCGCTATCGTCAGGGTCGCATTGACGGATATGCCTCCCGCCTGCACTATACCTCGGACTGGATACGCGACAACGAATCACTGGGCATCGCGCGCGACATCACCCTGCAGATCGGAGGAATCCCACGCGAGAAGAAACGGGACTGGATGAGCAACCATCCCCAACTCTATGACGCGCTGCGCATGGATCCGTCGCTCATTAAAGACATCCGGAAAGAAGAAGAACGCTTGTCGCAAACGCCGTTCAACTATATTCCACGCAACAGAATCGACTCCACGGTGCTCTCCGGCATACAAGACGGAGACATGATCACCTTCACCGCCGAGGGGTCAGGCATTGACTACGCACACGTCGGATTCGCCCACCTGGGAGAAGACGGAATCCTGCATTTCAAGCACTGTTCACTCACCATAAAGCACGCGCTGACAGACAAACGAAGCATCCCGGGCTATATGTCCAACAAAAAACACTTCGACGGGATGGCCGTATTCCGTGCGACAGACCCCCTGTCAGGAAATTAAGTAGTTTTAAGAACCCTATTTATAAAAAGGCTCGATTATTGCATTCAGCAAAAAGAGTCCCTATCCTCCGAAAAAATCGACAGACACAGGCTCTCCCATGCCACTAAAAAAAGAAAGATCAACTCTTCATGAAATCAACTTTCTCCATACGAAAATACACATCTCTGCTTCTATCGCTGCTCTGCATTCCTCTTTCCGCCCTGGCAGACGGCAGTTCGCTATCCAGCAAGACCCTCTCAGACGCCTGGAGCGGAAAAGCGGACGCACAGTACGAACTCGGTCAGGATAACGAGACACGAGAAGACACCGACTATGACAAAGCCTTCGAATGGTACTCAAAGGCGGCTCAGCAAAATCACGCCCAAGCACAGTGTGCGATAGGCTACTGCTATATGTTCGCACGAGGATGCGACTACAGTCCCAGCAAGGCTGCCGAATGGTTCGAGAAAGCCGCCCAGCAGGAATTTGCTCCGGCACAGAGTGCGCTGGGGCGTTGCTATGCCAACGGATTCGGTGTGAAGAAAGACCTCAAAAAGGCCTTTTACTGGCAGGAGAAAGCCGCCTCGTACGGAGAAAAAGATGCACAGCGAGAGCTTGGCATCTACTATGCCAACGGCATTGGCACCCAACCGGACCAAGCCAAGGCGGCCCAGCTATACAGACAAGCCTCAGAACAAGGAGACGCAGACGCGTCCTACCGGTTAGGGCTATGCTACTTCAGCGGAAACGGTATCGGCATCGACTCCATCAAAGGAATCCAACTCATACGCAAGTCCGCCGAAAACGATTACGCCCCTGCGCAATACATGCTGGCACGGTGTCTGCTATTCGGCCAAGCCACCGAGCGAGACTTGTCTCAGGCGCGGCGATGGTACAAAAAAGCAGCCGACCTGGGGTATAACCTTGCGCTGAACGACTTAGCTTATATCTACGCAGATGGCATCGGCGTAACGTCCAGTCTGAACCAAGCACAGAAATACATCGACCAGGCCATCGACTCCGAGACCAACCCTCACCTGCTCGCCAACTTCTTCGACTCGAAGGGAGAATTCTACATCAGGCAACGAGAGCCACAAAATGCGTTCCTGATGTATAAACACGCCCAGCATCTATGGCCTGACGTTTATGACGACGCAGAGACAGAACTCTCACGTTACTTTGCCGACAGCCCGGATTCTGTACCATAAGCTTCCCTGCCGACATTCTGAACCAACCCTTTCACAAAGCCGGAAGCCGTCTCTGACCAAGTCTCCGGTTCTTTCTCTTTTTTTGCCTTCTCGTAAAAATAATATATATTTGCGTTTTATTATTTTCAATAGACTTTTTTTGAGCCATGGCATAGTTCAAGCACGCTCGACCTCTGCTCATTGGGCTTACAAAAAAGGTTCAGGAATCATGCCGCATCCCCCAAAACGGCAAGACCACCGCAAGCAGAAAAGCTATAACATCAACACTTCATCATAAACGTGAAAGAGACAAAATACATCTTTGTTACAGGCGGAGTAGTATCCTCCCTTGGGAAGGGCATCACCGCCGCCTCACTCGGCAGATTGCTGCAAGCACGTGGGTTCAAGGTTACCAACCAGAAACTTGACCCTTACATAAACGTAGATCCGGGTACTCTGAACCCTTATGAACACGGAGAATGCTACGTCACGACGGACGGATATGAGTCTGACCTGGATCTCGGACATTACGAGCGATTCCTGAACATAGAAACAACGCGTCACAACAACCTGACAACGGGGCGTGTCTATCAGACGGTCATCAACAAGGAACGCCGCGGAGACTATCTGGGCAAAACGGTCCAGATCATTCCTCACATCACCGATGAAATCAAGACCAACATCAAAGCGCTCGGAAAAACGGGAGAGTACGACTTCGTCATCACCGAAATCGGTGGCGTAGTGGGCGACATTGAATCCCTTCCTTTTATCGAAGCGGTACGTCAATTGAAATACGAGCTAGGGAAAAACAGTCTTTTCATCCATCTGACCTATGTGCCATTCATTGCCGCAGCCAAGGAGCTGAAGACCAAGCCGACACAACATAGTGTCAAGACCCTGCAGCAGGAAGGAATCCAGCCAGACATCATCGTGCTGCGCACCGAGCATCCGATCACAGAAGGCGTGAAACGCAAAGTATCGCAGTTCTGTAATGTGTCGGAAGACGCCGTCATCGAGTCAATGGACTGTTCGACGATTTACCAGTGTCCTGTAAAGATGCAGGAAGAAGGTCTGGACTGCGTCGTACTCCAAAAGTTCGGAATCACGGATTATCCAGAAGCAGACATGAAGGAATGGAACGCCTTCCTTGCCAAAATGGAGAAGGCGACTCAAAAAGTCCGAATCGCATTGGTCGGCAAGTACGTGCAACTTCAGGATGCCTATAAATCCATCTCCGAGTCCTTGATTCATGCCTGCACCTACAACGACCGTAAGCTGGATCTGGTGTACGTATCCTCAGAAGAGTTGACCAACGAAAACGTCACCGAGAAGCTGGACGGCATAGAGGGAATCATTGTTGCTCCAGGTTTCGGAAGTCGAGGTATCGAAGGCAAATTCGTTGCCCTGCGATATGCACGAGAAAACGACGTACCGTGTCTCGGTATCTGCCTGGGCATGCAATGTATGGCTATCGAGTTTGCCCGCAACGTTTTAGGGTACGCAGATGCCAATTCGACAGAAATAGACCCAACGACGCGTCACAACATCGTGGACATCATGGAAGAACAGAAGAACGTCCTGAATCTCGGAGGTTCGATGCGTTTGGGAGCCTATTCATGCAAACTAAAGAGCGGAACACTTGCAAACCGCATATATGGTACCGACATGGTAAAGGAACGCCATCGTCACCGCTTTGAGTTCAACTCTGACTATCGCGAACAGTTTGAGAAGGCAGGTATGATATGCTCGGGAGAAAATCCTGACACTGGATTGGTCGAAATAATCGAGATGCCAGACAAGAAATTCTTCCTTGGCACACAGTTCCATCCGGAATACAATTCGACCGTACTGCGTCCCAACCCCCTCTTCCTCTCATTCATAAAGACCATCATTTCATAACAAACACATTCAGGAGGAGAGTTCGGATAAAACGCAGACTCCTTCAGACTTCAGTCACATGGATAAAAACACCATCATCGGATTCGTCCTTATCGCGCTGATATTGTTCGGATTCCAATACTTCAATCAACCGAGTGAGGAAGAGATTGCGGCTACGAGACAGCAGCAGGAACAAATGCTGAAGCAGCAAGCCGAGAAAGACTCACTGGAATCAGCCGTAAAACAGCAGAGCGCGCTCCTTACGGACTCGGTAAAAGCAGCAGCCGAAGCAGACTCTGCGCTCAATGCCCGCCTTGGTGAGTTTGCTCCTGCCTCAACAGGGAACGACAACGCGTTCACTTTGGAAAACGACAAGATCATGCTCTGCATCCGTTCGAAAGGAGGGCAAATCGTGTCGGCACGTCTGAAGGAATTCACGACCAACTCCGGAGATTCACTGCTGCTGTTCAATGCCACTAAAGACGGATCGTCCTATTCCTTCCGTTTCATCACCAATTCGGACCGCATCATCGACACCCGAGAACTGTATTTCCAACAGGTCGGAAGCACAGAAAGAAAAGGAGACAAAACGACTCTCACAATCCGTGTGACCACGACAACCGATGCATGGATTGATTATGTCTACAGTCTCAGAGACGGAGACTACATGGTCGGCTACGAAGTACGTCCCCACAATCTGCAAAAGGTTGTACGCACGAACCAGCCTTCGATACAGATGCTCTGGACATCTAAAATCCGGCAGCAGGAACGTTCGAAAAAATTTGAGAACCGTTATGCCCAACTGTTCTACAAGCCAGAAGGAGATGACCCGGAAAGCCTTTCCGCAACATCGGACGATGACGAAGAGATCAACACCAACGTAAAATGGGTAGCCTTCAAGGATCAGTTCTTCTCTTCGGTTCTGATTGCAGACAAACCTTTCAGTTCCGTCCGAGTCGAGTCGAAGATGATTGACAATGACCCTGTTTACCTGAAAACGTATAAAGCAGACGTAGACGTTCCGTTCGACGTAACAGGAAAAGAACTGACATCCTTCCGTTTTTATTTCGGTCCCAATGACTTCTCCCTGCTAAAGTCGTACGACAAAGACGCAGAAGACGAAAAAGACGAATTGCAACTGGACGAGTTGGTCTATCTGGGATGGGCCATCTTCGGATGGATCAACGAATACGTCGTCATTCCAATCTTCAACTTCCTGGGGCGGTACATCAACTCGATGGGCATTATCATCCTTCTCTTGACCCTCTTCATCAAGCTGATCATCTTCCCACTGACCTACAAGTCGTATCTATCGACAGCCAAGATGCGTGTCCTGAAACCGGAAATCGAAGCAATCAACAAGAAACATGAAGGCAGCAACAAGATGCAGGAGCGCCAGCAGGCGACGATGATGCTTTATCGTGAAGCCGGGGTCAATCCAATGGGAGGATGTCTCCCGATGCTGCTACAAATGCCGGTACTTTTCGCTATGTTCATGTTCTTCCCGGCAGCCATCGAACTGCGTCAGCAGTCCTTCCTCTGGGCAGAGGACCTCTCCTCCTACGATGCGATCGTAGAATGGAATGCGCAGATACCTTTCATCTCCGAATACTTCGGCAACCATCTTTCGCTGTTCTGTCTCTTGATGACGGTAACGAACCTTATCTACACCCACATCAACATGAAGAACACCGACACAGGACAAAATCAGATGCCAGGAATGAAGTACATGATGTATTTCATGCCTATCATGTTCCTGTTCATTTTCAATGACTATGCTTCTGGTCTCTCCTACTATTACTTCCTCTCGACCCTGATTACCATTGCCCAAACGATGCTATTCCGGGTATTCATCAACGAGGACAAGCTACGAGCTCAGATACAGGAGAACCGCAAGAATCCGAAAAAAATGAAGAAATCCAAGTTCATGCAGCGATTAGAGGACATGCAGAAGCAACAACAGGCATACCAAAGGCAACAAGCCAAGGAACGCTCCAAACAAAACCGATAAACATACAAGCCCCCCCTTATATCGTACGACATCATCACTCCATGAAAGATGTCGTACGATGTTTTTTCTATCCGCTGTTTTTTTTCGACAAACATTTGTTTGGAATGAAAATTTAGGTATCTTTGCACCCGCAACATCGGAACGTGATTCTCGTCCGACGATAGATTGTCCAATGGTGTAATGGTAGCACTACAGATTCTGGTTCTGTCTGTCTGGGTTCGAGTCCTGGTTGGACAACACAAGAAAGACCTCAACAAGCACTCCTTGCTGGGGTCTTTTTCTTTTCCATTGATCACATCGTTTTTTTGAGGAGCGCGTTTTCTGATTTCCGAAAAATAAATTATCTTTGCAGCCGTTTATGTTGTACAAGGTCCGATTCGAGACCCCAGCCAACGCATTATTAACTATAGATTCCTAACAAAAAAAATGAAAAAAGGTATTCACCCAGACAACTACAGAGTCGTTGTTTTCAAGGACATGTCAAATGGCGAAATGTTTGTTTCCCGCTCAACGGCAGCATCGAAAGAAACCATTGAATATAACGGCGAAACCCTTCCGCTGATCAAGTTGGATATTTCCTCTTCCTCTCACCCATTCTATACAGGAAAAGCCAACCTCGTTGACACCGCAGGACGCGTTGACAAGTTCAACTCCCGTTACGGAAACCGCAAGAAATAAGCATCAAAAAATATCAGGGGAAAGACCTTGCCAAGATTGGCAAGGTCTTTTTTTTTATCGTTCAATTTCATTAGGCCTTTTTTGAGCCATGGCATAGTTCGAGTAAACTCGACCTCTGCTCATCTGGCTTTCAAAAAAGGTTCATTTTCAATAGTCCTTTTTTGAGCCATGGCATAGTTCGAGTAAACTCGACCTCTGCTCATCTGGCTTAACAAAAAGGTTCATTTTCAATAGTCCTTTTCTCGCCTCAGCATAACCCAAATAATTTTGGCTTCTGCTTTCGGCTTAACGAAAAGGTTCATTTTCAATAGACCTTTTCTCGCCTCAGCATAACCCAAATAATTTTGGCTTCTGCTTTCGGCTTAACGAAAAGGTTCAATTTCATTAGTCCTTTTTTCGCCATGGCAAAGTTCAAACAAGTTTGACTTTGCTCATCTGGCTTAACAAAAAGGTTCATTTTCAATAGTCCTTTTCTCGCCTCAGCATAACCCAAATAATTTTGGCTTCTGCTTTCGGCTTAACGAAAAGGTTCTGAATATAAGGCCATTCGGTATCTGTCGTCTTTTGAATATAGGAATAGTCAGCATTTTGGCAAGGTCTTTGTTTTTACAAAAATGACATAAACACACTGGCAATCCAGATTTTTTAACCCACAAATGCTTAATTGCCATGAAAAAACATCTCATCCTTCTCGTTGCACTGATCCTGACGACCTTACTCAACTCTTGCATCATACTGGATGACGGGTATTACGGAACCTACCATCATCATTACAGTGCACCGCCACCTCCTCACCACCATCCTCACCCTCATCATCACTATCGTCGTTAAACCAAACATTGCCGTTACCGACCACTTTACCTTCTTCCGGTTTCGTCATATCAAAAGAAGAAGTAGCAACAAAGAATAAATTTACTCAAAGACAAAGTTTGGCAAGATAATTGCATTCACATACAAAAACATAACTATGAAAAAAGTCGTCAAAATATTACTTCCGCTATTGCTTTTATTCTCGTTGACGGCCTGTGTCGTAGAAAACGACCATGACCGCATCGTTACGGTGACAAACGAGATGGGAAAGTCGATAGTAGTAAGTATCAATACGTTTGACGTTGACGAACCAACCGTTGTCATTCCTCCTCACGCATCAGTGGACTTCATCACCAACGACAACGTGTTACAGGTCCTGCATTATAAAATCTACGGATACTCTCTCGTGTACGATGTTGGTATCGACTTACTCGCCTACCACAGTTACATCGACATTCTGGGGTCCGGAGGAGACATTGTCATAACAGATTGAAAATCATTTTTGCACCCTATATAAAACTAGGTTTTAAGCATAATTGTTTTAGTTATTGAATCAGAAAAGAGGGCGAAACTACCGTTTCGTCCTCTTTTCTTTTCCTATCTTCTCCCAGCGTTCTTTTATCAGGAAACTTCCATTTCTTTGATCAGCTTAGCCGACACACCTCCAACATCAGTAAAAAGAAACTTTTTTTATTAAGAAAGGCAAAGAAAGATTCTTTCTCACACGCATTATTTTCGACAGGACAACCCATGAAACATTTCGTTTTTTCTTATATTTGTACAATATACTGAAGTTAAAGAGCACCATGACAAAATCCGACAACACCGCGATTCTCCTCATCAACTGTCCTGACAAATCGGGTATCCTCGCCACAGTCACAGACTTCATCACAGTCAACGGAGGCAATATCCTCTACCTGGATCAGTGGGTAGATCGCGAAGACGGGCTTTTCTTTATGCGCGTAGAATGGGATTTAGAACATTTCAAGATTCCGCGTGACCGCATCAACGAATACTTTGACACTTTGATTGCCGGACGCTTGAACATGACCTTCTACCTGCACTTCAGAGACATCAAGCCCCGCATGGCCATATTCGTCTCTAAGATGTCCCATTGTCTCTATGACCTCCTAGCCCGAGTTGCTTCAGGAGAATGGAACGTAGAGGTTCCTGTCATCATATCCAACCATCCGGATTTACAACACGTGGCAGAAGAATTTCATATCCCGTACAAGATATTTCCGATCAACAAAGACAACAAGGAAGAACTGGAACCGCAGGAAATCGCATTGCTGGACGAACTAAAAGTTGATTTTATCGTCTTAGCACGATACATGCAGGTATTATCCTCCGACTTCATCAATCACTACCCGAACCGAATCATCAACATCCACCATTCATCTCTGCCGGCATTCATGGGTGCAAAGCCCTACCATCAGGCCCATGCCCGAGGCGTAAAACTAATCGGTGCCACATGTCATTACGTAACGGCCGACCTGGATGCGGGTCCTATCATTGAACAAGACGTCGTACATATCACACACAAGGATACCGTAGAAAATCTCGTACGCAAAGGAAGAGACATTGAGAAAATCGTTCTCTCAAGAGGTGTAGCCAAGCACCTGAATCATAAGGTTCTGGCATTCAACAACCGCACAGTCGTATTTGACTGATTTTCTTTCCCATTCCATGACGTTTCAGGATCAAGCTGAAAGCATACTAAAGAATCAGACTGCGACATGGTCCTTGGCGACAAGGAATTATGCAGCCCTGCGGGACATACGCCTACGGGATTTCCAGTTCGGACAGATTACCATTCGTATACAGCACAATCCTGCTCGCGCCGTTTCCTCGCTTGCCAAAACTGACAGAAAAACACTTGCTGAGCGTCCCTGTTTTCTATGTGCACAGAACCGTCCCAACGAGCAAATAGGGATTACGCTCTTCGATTGCTATGAGTTGCTGGTTAATCCATTCCCTATCTTCACGAAACACTTTACCATAGCATCCATAATCCACGAGCCGCAGAGACTTTCGCAACAGAAGTTTCTTCACATGCTGGAACTGGCACGCCTCCTACCGGACTATTATCTGTTCTACAATGGAGCGCATGCCGGTGCTTCCGCCCCCGACCACTTCCATTTTCAAGCAGGCAATGCAAATTTCTTCCCTCAGCCCGTAGAAAAGGTTTCCCTCCCGTTTCTGTGCGCCAAGAGCCAAACCACATCATCAAAAGAACAAGCCCTCGAATGGTTTCTTACTATGCTCCATAAACTGGAAGAGAGAATACAAGAGACAGAAGCCCACCGTGACGAGGAAGCGATGTTCAACTTGTTTGTCCGTTACATACAGCCTTATTGGACACTTACCATCTTCCCTCGCCGCGCTCACCGGCCTGCCAGTTACCACAAAGGAACACTGATGATTTCGCCGGGTGCCGTAGATATGGCCGGTGTACTGATTGCCGCCCGTGAAGAAGACTTCCTGAAAATAACGGAACAAGACATCCGCACCCTCTACTCGCAAACGTCCCTAATACTCTGAGAAGAAACTCTTATTGATCAGTTTGCACACCTCGCTTATTTCGGGCTACAAGTCGGAAGCCGGTTGTCTCACTACCGCCATTGGCATAGTCAGCCTCCCGGTACGTCACGCGACAATAGCCACTATAATCATCCCAAGCGCCTCCTCTCACCACATGTCTATTACCAATCCAGGGACCTGAAGGGTCAGCCTGCCGACGGGTGGAATAAGGTCCAAAGTAGTCGGAGCACCACTCCTTGACATTGCCACTCATGTCATACAGTCCCAGTTCGTTACGCATACAGAGTCCAACCCGATGAGTGCCATACCCTCGATTTCCTTTTCCCTTTGCAAAACTATTCTCATAGAACCACCCTACCTGATTGAGCGTATCGCTACCCGCATAGCGGAATCCAGACGAGCGATTCCCTCCTTTGGCAGCATATTCCCACTCTGCCTCCGTCGGAAGATCAATTACCATCCTTGAAGTATCCATTGCTCCTGACAGAAACAACATCTCATTAAGTTTGCTCAAAAATGCCTGTATATCATCATAACTCATCCCATAAGCAGGACATCCGTCACCAAGTCCCGTCTCTGCATTCCAGCATTCTGCGACTTTATCACGTCCCATCAACTGCAACCACAACTGCTGCGTCACTTCAGTACGTGACATACGGAAACTGGATACAACAACCTTGTGTGCCGGAACCTCATCCGCCAACACTTCTGTATCGTAAAACTCGTTATTCAAGGGTTCCTCCGTACGTCCCATAGTAAATTCTCCACCTTGTATGCCAACCATCACCACCTTCAGTCCGTTGACATAGAACGACCAATTATCTATCTGTGACGTGTCCAACAACGCCCAGCGCAAGGAATCATCCTTGCGGATCGAATCCACTCTGCGCAACGAATCGACTCTACGCAACGAATCAATGCTACGCATTGAATCAACCCAGTGCAGAGAGTCAAGCACGTTATCTTCCACCTTGCCAGCACACGAAACAAACATCAACTGCATACATAACACCATTATTGTACACATTATCACGGAAAATCCTACTGTCCTCGTACGCTTACAGATAGAGTTCATCTCCTGTCATTATTTTTTCGGTGGGTAAAAATACTCTTTTTATACGAAATAACGTATCTTTACATCCTATGAATTTACCGGATTGGCTGTCCCTTATCACCATCCGATCCGGAGCCGACATACACCTTCATTTATCCATGTGCTATTCATTCACAAATTGAACAAACCTAATCCAGATACACCCCATGATGAACATCTTGCCTTTTTACGTTTGGACCACCGCATTGCTATGGATTATCATCTCCTTGATTATTGCTTTTCTAGGTGACCAACGCCAAATAGGATTTGTTCGTGCCTTCATTGCCTCCATCCTCCTGACACCCCTTCTCGGCATGTTCATCACGTTGAGTACCGAACGCAAAGACGTAGCCCGCTGGCGCAGAAGACTGACCCGCCGAAGCATTGACTCCAAGAAATTCATCCATACTAATGAAGATTTCTCACACGTCAGACTGCACGATGAGTTGGAAAAAACGACTGAAACTCTGATCCAACGCACGGACCTGTTGCAACGCCATGTTGAGGAGCTTCACCATCTGATACGGAATCTGCAGAAATCATGCACCGATGACAAAGCGGCGAAAGAGAACACAGCTGATTCCGACATCCCATCCTGAACATTTCAGAATCCTCTCTCGAAAAAATAACATATCTTTGCATCCACTTGTATTTCACACTAATGCAAGCCTTTCTTTTCCTCCCATCTTAATCTATCAAACTAAGGAAGAAATTCATGAAACACATGCATCGCTTTCTTGCGATACTAACCCTATTGACTCTCAATTCCCTCTCTCTGGTATTTTCTCAGACAGATACACTCTCCATTCATACGATAAACGACTCTCTGGACAATTTCCGCCGAGGTCTCTATGCTCACCAACAGGACCTCAGCCATGAAACCCAAGAACTTCTCAACATGATTCCATCGAGGACAAGAGAGACCCCCAAAGAGACGTCCCCAACCAACACCACTTCCACACAAAAGACAGACATCCGCGAAACGCTGATTATCAGCATCCCCTCAGACTCTGCCACCATACCTTCCACACCATCTACCTCACCGTCCCCACTCAAAGACAATTCCACCTCTTCCTCTGCATCTACTGCAACCACATCCTCTAAACCCTACTATAACCGGAACGAGTTCGGAGTTCCCGAATACGAACCCGTATTCCACCGATTCTTCAACCGTTTCAAGAGCCAGCTTCCTCTGAAACTCGGTTCAGAAATCTCCATCACAGCATGCTCCGTTCCCGACTCTGCGACTGTACGATTCACCCTCTCGTATGCCGAGAACAACACTACGGTACAAAAGATCTCTCCCGACATCATCAACACCATCTTCGTCTATGCCATGGGTGAAAAGGCAGCCGCCACCTATCTCATTTCCTATGCCTACTTCACAGGACGCGACATCAAACTAACCTGTATTGGCGCTCGGACACGTCAACGAAAGTATGCTACTATCGAAAATGGTTTCCTTGAAGAAATCTACCACACCTTCAAAGATCACGCTGACTCCCTTTATCGAGCTCCGTACCGATACTACAACAATTATGATATCCTCACTGCCAAGTACCTCTCCATTCTACTTTTTGAACCACCACGATATTTCCCACCTCGAACACTACCAGACGGATCGGTACTCAACGAAATATACCTCACAGACCGCAACATCGTCACCAATATATCCTACCAAAATACTTCCACAAACATTGACCCAGTCAAAATCAAAAACGAATTATTACAGGACATTCCAAACAACCCAGACAACTACAAAATCTACATTCTCACACACCGAGGTCTCTATTATTCCTTCACCGAAACCCTTACTGGACGCAAGTTCAATATCTCCATACCCTACGACCAAATCACCTCTTTGTCCTCCTCCATGTCTGGATTACGCTAAAACATTCCTTTTTCAATCATTCCGATAAGAAGGATAATACGAAAAAAGATGTATTTTTGTATTTTACTTATCGGATATACCATCCATCGGTCACTTGTTCAATCCTTATTCCTTGGACAAGGACTCAGACGGATATAAAACTTTTTTCTGACTATCATGACACTTGACACATTGACTGCAGTCTCTCCCGTTGACGGACGCTACAGATCCAAAGCACAACCTCTCGCCCCCTACTTTTCCGAGTATGCGCTCATCCGCTACCGTGTACGCGTCGAGGTTGAATACTTCATTGCGCTTGCTGAATTACCATTGCCACAACTCAGTACCGTGGACCATAACGTTTTCCCTCAGTTGCGTGATATCTACGAATCCATGACAGAAAACGATGCCCGGGAAATCAAGGAAATCGAAAAAACGACCAACCACGATGTCAAGGCTGTCGAATATTTCCTTAAGAAACGGTTTGACCTCCTCGGACTCTCTTCGTTCAAGGAATTCATACACTTTGGACTCACCTCACAAGACATCAACAACACAGCAACCCCGCTCATGCTCAAAGAGGCGCTGCTTGACGTCATTTTCCCAGCTTTAGAGGAACTCATCGGCAAGCTCGACTCTCAGGCCCGCGAATGGAAAGACATCCCTATGCTGGCCAAAACACATGGACAACCAGCATCGCCAACACGTCTCGGCAAGGAAATTGAGGTTTTTGTCAGTCGTCTGCAGACACAGCTCAGTGCCATGAAACAACTTCCTATCAGCGCCAAGTTCGGTGGTGCAACCGGCAACTTCAATGCGCACCACGTCGCTTATCCCGACTATGATTGGGTTGAATTCGGCAACCGTTTCGTCAGTCAGAGTCTCGGATTAGAGCGTGAACAGTGGACTACACAAATATCCAACTATGACAACCTTGCAGCCGTCTTCGATGCCATGCGACGCATCAACACCATTGTCATCGACCTTGACCGCGACATTTGGATGTATATCTCCATGGGCTACTTCAAACAAAAAATCAAGGCAGGAGAAGTCGGTTCTTCAGCTATGCCACATAAAGTTAACCCTATTGACTTCGAAAATTCCGAAGGCAATATGGGGATAGCCAATGCCATACTCTCCTTTCTTTCCGGCAAACTTCCAGTCAGCCGACTTCAACGCGACCTTACAGACTCCACCGTACTGCGCAATGCCGGTGTTCCGCTTGCACACGCATTAATTGCCATCCAATCCACACTTAAAGGACTTGGAAAACTCCTTCTTAATGATGAAGCCATACGACGCGATCTTGACGACACCTGGGCCGTCGTAGCCGAAGGAATTCAGACCATACTGCGTCGCGAAGGATACCCTAACCCTTACGAGACACTAAAGGCACTCACACGCACCAATGATGGGATTACACGCGAATCCATACAACAATTTATTGATACCCTTGACGTTTCCGAAACAATCAAGGATGAGTTGAGACGTATCTCTCCGTTCAATTACACTGGAGTATGATCCATCCAAGCATCTCGAAGACCGAAAAAAATAGCCAAATCAATTAAACACTCCCACGGGTGAAGAACTTCCTAATTCTCTTCCGACGCTTTCTACCGAACTACAAACGGTATGTTGTCGCCAACCTGACCTGCAACGTGCTGACCACGATCTTTTCGCTGTTCAGTTTTGCAACGATCATACCTATCCTCCAGATTCTCTTCGGTATGGAAGCGGGTGTTAACACCCTTCTTCCATGGTCACTTTCCGACTCTGTCGGAGATCTTGCCGCAGCACTCAAAAACAACGTATTCTACTACATCGGTCAATTCATCATTATCTATGGAGCCTCCTCCACTCTTCTTATCCTCGGGCTCTTCCTCATCGTCATGACCTTTTTCAAAACTGCGACTGCCTACCTTGCCGGATACTACCTCACCCCTATCCAAAACGGAGTTCTCCGAGACTTGCGCAACCAACTTTTTGACAAAGTATTGCGTCTTCCACTCGGATTCTTCAGCGAAGAGCATAAAGGCGACATTATTGCACGTATGACCACAGACGTTGCCGAAATTGGCAACTCCATCATGGCATCGCTTGAAGCGATGTTTAAAAACCCCGTCATGATCGTCATCTACTTCGCCGTACTTCTATCTATTTCTTGGCAGCTTACCGTTTTCGTACTCGTCATGCTACCTATTGCAGGAGGCCTCATCGGATACATCGGAAAGTCTCTCAAGAAGAAATCTCTTCTCGGACAAACTCAAACAGGAGAACTGCTCTCTCAAATCGAAGAGACACTCGGCGGACTGCGCATCATCAAGGCATTCAATGCCGAGCATAAGGCATTCAGTCGATTTTCCGAACTCAACAACACCGTTCGCAAGACCTTCAACAGGATGAACCGACGCTACATTCTCGCACATCCTGTCAGTGAATTCCTTGGTACTGTCATCATCGTCATTGTACTATGGTTCGGAGGGTCTCTCATTCTCGATCACACTTCTAATATTTCCGCCCCCGCATTCATCTACTACCTCGTCATTTTCTACTCCATCATCAACCCGGTCAAGGATCTCTCCCGCGCCAGCTACACCATTCAGAAAGGAATGGCATCTCTCATCCGCGTTGACAAGATTCTCAAAGCCGATAATCCCATTAAAGAAAAGAACGATGCCCGCAAGATCAAATCCTTTGATTGTGCGATTGAATTCAAACATGTATTCTTCCGCTACGACAACGACTGGGTTCTCAATGACATTGACCTCACCATACAAAAAGGACAGACCGTCGCTCTCGTTGGACAATCCGGCAGCGGCAAATCCACCATGGTCGATCTCATTCCACGCTTTTACGATGTAACCAGAGGTTCGCTCACCATTGATGGTATTAATGTTTCTGACATCAAACTCCATAGTCTGCGAAGCCTCATGGGAAACGTCAATCAGGAAGCGATACTCTTCAACGATACCTTTTTCAACAACATTACTTTCGGTGTCGAACATCCTACGATGGAAGACGTAGTTGCAGCCGCACGCATTGCCAATGCACACGAATTCATCATGGCTACTCCAGACGGATATAATACCAATATCGGAGATCGTGGCAGCAAACTCTCCGGAGGTCAGCGGCAACGCATCTCCATTGCTCGTGCCATACTCAAAAACCCACCGATACTCATCCTCGACGAAGCCACCTCAGCTCTCGATACCGAAAGCGAAAAGCTCGTTCAGGAGGCCATTGACAACCTCATGCGCAACCGCACGTCCATCATCATAGCACACCGTCTCTCCACCATACGCAATGCCGACCTTATCTGTGTCCTACACGAAGGACGTATTGTCGAACGAGGACGACATGAGCAACTCTTACAACTCAACGGCTACTATAAACGTCTTTGTGACATGCAATCCTTCTAAGAGATTCTTCTTTCGATTCTTATGCAGGACGTCATCTCATTCATCCACTCAGCATCCGACCTTCTATGGTCTGGACTCCTTTTCCTTCTTATCGGCACACACCTTTTCCTCACTCTACGTCTCCTCGGAATCCAGCGCCATATACATCGAGGCATACGTCTCTCCATCTCACGCGACCCTCAAAACACCGGAGACATTTCACCATTCGCTGCTCTTGCAACGGCTCTCGCCGCCACCATCGGAACCGGTAACATTGTCGGTGTTGCCACAGCCGTCACCTGTGGCGGACCAGGAGCCATATTCTGGATGTGGATCACAGGCGTACTCGGTATCGCCACCAAATATACCGAAGCCGTTCTATCTCTCTTCTACCGCGTCCGAAATGCGGACGGTTCCTTTTCTGGCGGTCCTATGTACGTTATCCAACGTGGACTTCATTCTAAATGGCTCGCCGCACTTTTTGCATTCTTCACCATTCTTGCCTCCTTCGGAATCGGTTCCTCTGTCCAGTCCAACTCCTTCACATCTGCTCTTCATGAAGGTTTCGGCATTCCTCATCTTTGGTCGGCTATTATTGTCACTATACTTACCGCCATTTCCATCCTTGGTGGTGTACGCAGCATATCACGCATCTGCGTTATCTTAGTACCCTTTATGGGACTTTTTTACATTTCTGCCTGTCTCTTTCTGCTCGTCACGCATTACGAGACACTGCCAGAATCAATCTCTCTTATCTTTCACTCTGCCTTCAATCCAGAAGCAGCCGGAGGGGCTTTTATCGGCATCAGCGTCATGCAAGTAGCACGATACGGCATCGCCCGCGGACTCTTCAGTAACGAATCCGGAATGGGTTCTGCACCCATCATTGCCGCATCCGCCAAATCACGTAACCCGGTTCGTCAAGGACTTATCTCTGCATCTGGCACTTTCTGGGATACCGTCGTCATCTGTGCCATCACAGGACTCGTCATTGTCAATACTGGAGCCTTTCGGATTTCAGGAGAAGGACTCCAACTAACACAATACGCTTTCGACCTTATACCCTTTGTCGGTTCAAAAGTCCTCTGTATCTCTCTGACTACCTTTACCTTTTCCACCATCCTCGGCTGGTATTTCTATGCTGAGAAATGCGCCACCTATCTCTGGGGAGGGTGCGCCGTCCTACCTTACAGAATATGCTATGTCATTGCCACCTTCCTTGGTGGAATCTTCTCGCTCAACCTCGTTTGGTCCCTCGGGGATATCTTCAACGGTCTGATGGCTATACCAAACCTAATTTCCCTGCTGCTGCTTAGTGGCATTGCTGTCCGTCTCACACGCATCTACCTATGGAACAACCGACTCAATGCCAACGCACCGACACCTTCAGGAAGAAAACAATGAATCTCCACAAGCAAAATGTACATCATTTCTTGTAAAGATTCTAATTTATGACTATTTTTATGAAGTTTCATATGCATTAGGTTTCCCCTCGCCATCATAACTTCTTTAAGAGAAATGGCATTCACACGTATAGTCCGCACGATATCTACCCTGCTCGCAATCTGTTTTTTAGCTGGATGTCAGGATGACTATACCAATTACAAAGTTGACTCCGCCGTTCTTCAAAAATACTTGCAGTCCTATCTTTCCGAGGCACGAGAACGCGGTGTGATTTTAGACCCCAAGACAACAGGTCTCATTCTCTCCTTTGGTGACTGTGAAGGGTCGGCTGCCGGAACCACATTCTATGAAAACCCCATACGAATTGTCATTGACAAGTCCTATTGGGATAATTGCTCTAATTATGCTGACGGAGATTACCTGCATGAAGAGGTCCTATTTCACGAACTGACTCACGCTCTGCTTTATCGGGGACACGACAACTCCATACTGCCGGACGGAGAATGGAAATCCATCATGCGAGGAGGAACACTCCCAAAGGGACGAATAAACAACATCAGTTTTCGCGGTATGCGTCGCAACTATTATGTTGACGAACTCTTTCATGCCTCCACTCCGCCTCCCACATGGTCACTTCCTTCTCCGGTCTCTGCTCCCCCTGATATTTCCCTATTACCCACTATCAATGACGATTTCTTATCGGGGCTCTATAATCCTCTGCATTATTATATTCGGCCTTACTATTCTCAGAGCCGAGCATCTGTCTATGATCAGGCACTTGTCTATGAAAATGCCGAATCCTCAACCAATTTCTACTTTCACCTTCTCGACATAGGAATCTCAACTGAACAAGACTTCTATTTCACCACACAGTTTACCTTGAAGAACGTAGGTCCCGATCACGGTACGGTAGGACTTACCTTCGGGGATATTGACGATGGTTCCCTCCTCTCTATCCGGATGAGCCAGGACCGTCAATTCCATATCTATGATAACAGGGAACGCTTTGCATCCGTTTATCTTCCGTGTGAATCAGCACCTTTCTCCGGGGAGGTTACTTCTCTCGGTATCCGACGAACAAGAGACCGCATAGACTACTACATTAACTCTCAATGTATCTTTACCGATTCCATCACACATCCAATCGGAAATAAAGGAAACTTCTTCGCTCTCATCCTGCCCGCCAGAGCTGACACGCACATTCAAAACGTTCAACTCCTCACACAGAAAAAAGGAGAACTCCGTCGAGTTTCCTCTCCAAAGGTTCACAACCTATATCCGGTCCACCACCATGCACAAAAAAGAGACACCACCGACTGACCTCATCCCTAATAATCTTCACGTTAAAACGACAAAAAATCACATATATTACTATGATCAACATCTATCAAATTCTTCCCCGTCTCTTCACCAATCTCAAAGGAAATAACATTCCGAACGGAACCATTGAGGAAAACGGCTGCGGAAAAATGAATGACCTCACCCTCTCACTACTGAAAGAGATCCGTAATGACGGATATACACATCTGTGGCTTACAGGTCTGCTTGAACACGCCACCAAAACCGACTATTCATCTTCAGGAATCCACAGAGACCATCCAGGGGTGGTAAAAGGGCAAGCAGGTTCTCCATATGCCATCAAAGACTACTACGACATTGACCCTGATCTGGCCGAAAACGTATCGGCACGTATGAATGAATTTGAGTCACTACTCCAACGTATACATAAAGCTGGGCTGAAACTCATCATCGACTTTGTACCCAACCACGTTGCCAGAGAATATCACTCTGATTCTCGTCCGCGTGGAATAAAGGACCTCGGAGCCGAAGACAACATCCAATTTGGATTCTCGCAACAAAACAATTTCTATTATTTTCCAGGACAGGAGTTTACTCCTCAATTCGACGCAGAAGGCTATCACGAGTATCCAGCCAAAGCGTCTGGCAATGATGTATTTCACCCTTCTCCATCAAAAGACGATTGGTATGAAACCGTCAAACTCAATTATGGAGTGGACTATCTAAATGGTCGAACCGCATTCTTCGACCCTATTCCAGATACATGGTTCAAAATGCGAGATATTCTTCTTTTCTGGGCAGGAAAGGGTGTGGATGGATTCCGATGTGACATGGCGGAGATGGTTCCTGTAGAATTCTGGGGATGGGTACTTCCACAAGTAAAAGCCAAACACAAGAACATTCTATTCATAGCCGAAGTCTATAACCCATACGAATATCGCAACTATATCTTCAACGGGCACTTCGACTACCTGTACGATAAAGTAGGCACATATGACATTTTACGATCCATTACATGCCATCGCTGTTCCGCATCTGCCCTAACAGGTTCGTGGCAATCGGTAGATGACATCCGCGACCATATGCTCAACTTTCTCGAAAACCATGATGAACAGCGTATTGCCTCCGACTTCTTTGCAGGTAATGCCCGAAACGCCATTCCAGCGCTTATTGTCTCATCCACCCTCAGTTCTTCTCCATTTATGGTTTATGCCGGTCAGGAACTTGGAGAACGCGGAATGGACCAAGAGGGTTTCTCAGGCAAAGACGGACGTACGACACTTTTTGATTATTGGACCGTTGATACTCTTAGCCGTCGTCTGAAAGGAGAGCTCAACGAAGACGAAAAGAGCCTTTATTCTGTCTATCGGACTCTGCTTAACCTTCGATTAAAAAATCCCGCCCTCAGCGAAGACTCCCTTCGCTACGACCTACAATGGCTCAACTACGACAACCACACATGGAATCCGTACTTCCACTACGCTTATCTGCGTCAATCATCTGACGGGAAAGAGACCCTGCTCATTGCCGTTAATTTCAATGACGAACCTGCCTCCTGCGACATAAACATCACCTATCATCCATTTGGAACATTGCAGTTACCGAAAGAGCGGGAATATCTTTGCAAAGATTTACTCACTGGAAATACTGTCAAACAACTATTCTCAAAAGAGAAACCATTTCACGTTGAACTACCTGCCCGCAGTGGTGTCATTATGAAGATAGGAACGAAATAAGACACAAACATTATTAAATGAAAACAGAACATACCGAAGATCTTAAAGCTTTTGAACGACTACTTGGAATCATTGATGACCTGCGGGAAAAATGTCCATGGGATTCAAAACAGACATTCGACTCTCTACGTCCGCTAACAATTGAGGAAACCTATGAATTGGCCGAAGCAATCCTCCAACGCGACTATCCGAACATCGCCAAGGAGATGGGAGACGTGTTAATGCACCTGCTTTTTTATGCAAAGATGGGGAACGAAGTCCATCGTTTTTCTCTTGCCGATGTATGTAATCGTCTGTGCGAGAAACTCATTTTCCGTCATCCTCATATTTATGGTACAACAGAAGCTTCCACTCCCGAGGCCGTCGAGAAGAATTGGGAAGAACTGAAGACACGTGAAAAGGGTGGCAATAAAACAATTCTATCTGGTGTACCAAAAACTCTTCCATCACTCATCAAAGCCTATCGTATACAGGACAAGGCACGGAATGTCGGTTTTGATTGGGAAAAACGAGAAGATGTATGGGAAAAGGTTCATGAGGAAATATCAGAAGTTGAAGCCGAGTTGACAAAACAAACTACCGCCCAAAATAATCAGAACGAATTGGAATCAGAATTCGGAGATTTGCTATTTGCTATTGTCAATGCCGCCCGACTTTATGGAATCGATCCTGATAATGCGCTGGAGCATACTAATCAGAAGTTCATTCGACGTTTTACCTACATAGAACAAGAAGCAAAGAAAAAAGGGGTGCATCTTAAAGAGCTGAGTCTTGAGGAAATGGACCATCTGTGGGAAGAAGCAAAGAAAGAAGAAAGCCACAAACAAGCATCAGAAAAGGATTGAGTCAAAAAAAGAGGAGGAGTGATACACACATTCCCAAAATAAACTATCTTTGCAACCACAAAAGATCGGGATGTAGCGCAGTTGGTAGCGCACTACGTTCGGGACGTAGGGGTCGGGCGTTCGAGTCGCCTCATCCCGACCAAAGGCGACAAGTGAGTAATTTCGCTTGTCGCTTTTTCTTTTCCATCCTTGCAACTGCTTGAAAACAAACGAAATGTCTTAAATACCTCGTTCTCTGTTTCGGTTCGATAATCGTCAGTATTCTTATCGAAGTAAATCCCGCTCGGGAACAGCAGATTTTGAAGTTTTTGCCTACTTGCGAAATCCCCATCTTGCCACAATTCAAGCGATAGCCAAAAATCTAAATGTGGAGGTTACCACCCTATTCAATTTACATCTGAGTCAAAGCGACCTAACGGCCATTGTCGTATTTCGTGGGGAAACACTTGTAAAATGTGGAGTCCCTTCTTGAATTTGCCACTCAAATAAAAACAACACTACAAGATGAAGAAATCACAGAAAAGGACATCAACGCTAATTATCACGGAAAATAAAAACACCGGCTATTACTAACCGGTGTTTTTTCCCCACGACAGAGAGTGCTTATTTTTCTTGTAATTCGCTAAAACTAAAACGTGATGTTATCTGACCATTGAAAGTGTAGGATTTCCCATCCTTTTCAAACTTCACGTTTTCTAATTTTAGTGTCAACTCCTCTTTCGATACGTTTGTATCTACGATTTTGGCAGTTCCACTTACATAAGGATACTTTATCCCCTTTTTTTGCCCCGTAATATCAGGTTCCACTACAAAGTTCTTCATGTTTGATATTACATCACCCTTCTTAGGTTCGTATGGACATTGACATGAAAGAATGTAACTATCTCCATTCATTAATCCAAATCCGAACATCGCATAATTGTCATCCAAGTCCAGTCCCAAAATGGAAGTCATATCTTCCCAAGAAAATAATGTGAAAAACAACTCTTGCTTAGTTCCATTAATTTCAATTTGGTCAAAACCAAATGAGGGTTCTTCATCATCATCTCCACAAGATACGAATGTTAGGCTGAAAACAGCCATGACAGCAATTGCTATCAAACTTAAATACTTTTTCATTTTTTTAATTAGTTTAAGCATCTGTGACCCTACGATGCTGGTTATTATTAGATTTGAAATAGGCATTTACTATTTCAGTAAGTTATCATTGTTTCCCAAATGTCCATTGAAGCCGAATATAAGAAACAGCACTTTTTAATTTTTTTGAAATACCCTTTTCCTCACTCGATAATTCTGCAATATCAAGGAATCCCTTGTCGATCCCGATACCTAAACCAAACTTCTTAAAGCAAACGCCTATATTACCTCCAATGCCAAAATCCAAAGGTTTGGATTTAAGTTCATAATCGCTATTTCCATAACCTTCCGATAATGAACAATTTCCGTTTACGCCTATATATGGGCCTAAATCCACAAATACTCTGATGTCATTTTTAAAAACATACTTATATCCTACATGGATTGGAATATTAAATTGTACTTCTGTAAAACTGTTTCCTGATGACATCATATCAGCTAAATTATTGCTCATTTCACCTCCGCGCTGAGTGAAATGTAATCCTACAAGTCCATATAATCTTCCTTTATTATCAGAGAATGAAAGTATATTTTTTTTGACATCTACTCCGGCATTGATATTAATTATTGCTAAGTCATACGGGTCACTTGAGGCTGTCGTGCCAAATCCTGCACTAATCGTATACTCAAACTGTTTTAAGAAAGATTTGACCTTCCCAACTTTTGATTCTTGGGAAAAAGCATTTACACTGAATGCAATGAACAATGCAAAAAGAAAGAATTTTTTCATAAATATTAAATTCTAAGGCATCTGTGACCCTGCGATGCTGATTATTGTTTAGGTTCGAGATAGGCATAAAAGAAAAGCGGAGTCACCATTTTCCTATTCTGCCATGTTGGGCTTGGACTCCCTTGCTACACAGAATAGGAAAGATTACTCCGCTTGGCAGTATATCGCATAAGATACGATTACACACCAAGAGAGCGTTTCCCACTTTCTGATGTAGCAATATAGGCTAATGCCTACTTTGTGAAGTGTCCAAGTTCACATGTTCAGAAAAGCGAAAATGCGCTATCTAATATGTCTGTCAAGTGCCTACTAAGGCAACATGACGACGCAATAATAATAAAAACATTTGAAAGAATGCTCAACTACCTGGAACAAACTTAACTTTTGACGTTATTTTTTCTTGTTTTACGACAACTTTGCGTAGACTCATGATAACTTTTTATATTAAACAGTCAAGTAACCTTTCCGACTGCTGCAATGACAGCAAAAAAGATGAATTAGTTTGTTGTTTCAGTTCCTTACCCTTATGTAAATGCAGACACGCTTCTTATATCGATCTGTTGTTACCTTATTTCTTATGCAAATGCCGTTGGAGTATTTCTCTACCTTCCACTTATCGTAATTGGATCGGTTCTGTTTCGTCTGTGAAATAATATCTCTTATCTGTGTGGAGGGAACCATTTCTATCTCTATAAACACAAAAAAAATGTGCAAAAGATGCATAAGTGTATTATTATGTATACCTTTGTAACATAAAATTGAAATAAGAATGATTCTGAACACCCATCATCATGCGCATCATCATGTAACCTTAGTATAAAAACGAGGTAAGTGGGCTGTCATTGATATGAAAAATAAAAATTAATCAGACATAAAGACAGGGCTTGCCGAGAACATGGCAAGCCCTGTGTCTTTGTTTAGTAAACAAGTCTTTTTTTAAAAATTACCACCAAGCATACAAGCAAATGTGAGTCAGCTTTAGGTCCGTCATTCAACAATTCACTTTGCAAGTTTTAAATTAAATATGAGAGAGAAAGATTATTGGAAAAAAATCAAGAACCCCTGGACCGATATCGAAGGATACCATTGTTTTGCCTGTTCTCCTAATAATTCATCGGGGCTACACCTTGAATTCTTCGAGGACGGCGAAGACATCGTTTGTGAATGGTTGCCTGATATCCGTTATCAAGGATGGCTAAACACCCTTCACGGAGGTATCCAAGCCACACTAATGGATGAAGTAGCAGGATGGGTGGTCACAACAAAACTAGGCACCTGCGGAGTGACGTCACAGATGAAAATCCGATTTCTGAAACGGATTGACACCACCGAAGGACCTATCATCATTCGAGCAAGGTTAGAAGAAATGAAACGCAACCTGGCCATGATATCCGCAGAAATTCGCAACAGCAAGAATGAAATCTGCGCCACGTCCAACTTAGTCTATTTCACCTATTCCAAAGAGGTGGCGGCCAAAACGTTCTTTCTGCGCACCCCAAAAGAGAACGACTGACATTCTGTAATCGAATTGACTTCAAATACAAAATATATACAAATACATATACCAATCATGCTTAGAATAGCCATACAAGCCAAAGGGCGTCTCTTTGAAGAGACCATGAACATGTTCGCAGAATCCTCCATCAAGATTGAGCCCTCCAAGCGCACACTCCTTGTTCCGGCGAAAAACTTTCCTATCGAGGTTCTCTTCCTGCGTGACGACGATATTCCACAAGTTGTCGCCAGCGGCATTGCCGATGTCGGCGTTGTCGGAGAAAACGAATATGTTGAACGACGTCAGAAAGCCAACATTGTCAAACGTCTCGACTTTTCCAAGTGCCGTCTCTCTCTAGCGATTCCCAAAGCTGAAAATTACGAAGGAGTAAGATGGTTTGAAGGGAAACGCATAGCGACTTCCTATCCTTCTATTCTGCGCGACTTTCTTAAAAAAAACAACGTTCACGCTGATATTTACGAGATTACAGGGTCTGTTGAGATTTCTCCTGCCATCGGTGTAGCCGATTGTATCTTCGACATTGTCTCCTCCGGCTCCACCCTTGTCTCCAATAATCTCAAAGAAGTAGAGGTTGTCATGAACTCCGAGGCTCTTCTCATCGGACATAAGGGACTCTCGAAAGAGAAACAAAACATTCTTGATGAACTTCTATTCCGTTTTGAGTCTTACAAAAATGCAGAGGGGAAGAAATACATCATCCTCAACATACCAAACGACAAAATTGCTGAAGCCTGCCAACTTCTTCCCGGCATGAAATCGCCGACTATCACACCACTCTTCGACAAGGGATGGTCCTCCATGCAAAGCGTCATTGAAGAAGAGTCCTTTTGGGACAAGATTTCGCAACTCAAAGCCATCGGAGCTGAAGGCATCCTCGTACTCCCAATCGAGAAAATGATTCTCTAAATTCCACAAAACCTATGCAATATATCCGATATCCTAAAGACGAAGACTTCCCTAAACTGATCTCACGTCCGCACTTCGACCACTCGACACTCTATAGTACCGTCCGCACCATCCTTGATGACGTACGTAACAATGGAGATTCTGCAATCTTTTCCTACGAAGAAAAGTTCGATCATGTCCATCTCTCCGACCTTAGGGTCTGCGAAGAGGAAATCCGTGCTGCGGAAAACCTTGTCAGCCAAGAGCTCAAAGAAGCCATTCTGCAGGCTAAGGAAAATATTTCCAAATTTCATGCAGCACAGGACACCCCCCTACCATCGGTCGAGACCATGTCAGGAGTACGATGCTGGCAAAAAGCACTTCCGATTGAAAAAGTCGGGCTCTACATACCCGGAGGTACTGCTCCCCTCTTTTCTACTGTACTCATGCTTGCAATACCAGCACAACTTGCAGGATGTCGTGAAATTGTTCTCTGTACCCCACCCAATCGCGAGGCAAAAATTCATCCCGCCGTACTCTATGCTGCCTCAGTAGCTGGAGTAAACCGTATTTTCAAGATTGGCGGTATTCAAGCCATTGCGGCCATGGCATATGGTACCGAATCAGTCCCCAAAGTCTATAAAATCTTCGGTCCCGGTAATCAGTACGTCACAGCAGCCAAACAGATGGTATCGATCTCCGATGTCGCCATCGACATGCCTGCCGGGCCTTCTGAAGTGGAAGTCATTGCCGACGAGACCTCTAATCCCGTTTTCGTTGCTGCCGATCTCCTCTCTCAAGCTGAGCACGGAACCGATTCTCAAGCTATTCTTGTCACTACAAGCGAACAACTTGCCGAACAGACTCTCATGGAAGTCCAACGACAGTTGGAGTTGCTACCTCGACGTGAAATAGCCGAAAAATCGCTTGCACACTCACGTATCATCCTTGTATCAGATCGCAGTGCCGTCATCCGACTCACCAATGCCTATGCTCCAGAACATCTCATTATCTCCACACAGGATCCACATGAGATTGCCAATGCTGTCGTAAATGCAGGCTCCGTTTTCATTGGTCCGTACACCTGTGAGAGCGCAGGCGACTATGCTTCCGGGACGAACCATACTCTTCCTACTTCCGGCTATGCCCACGCCTATAGCGGAGTCCATCTAGATTCCTTCCGCAAGAAAACAACCTTTCAAGAAATCAGCGCACCAGGTCTAAGAAACATCGGACATATCGTTGAAACAATGGCAGAGGCGGAACAACTCACAGCGCACCGTAATGCTATGACACTACGACTTCAATCACTTGAAAAAAAACAGTCATGAGAACCATCGAACAACTCCTTCGTCCCAACATACGAAGTCTAAAACCTTATTCTTGTGCTCGAGACGAGTTCAAGGGTGAAGCTCGCGTTTATCTTGATGCCAACGAGAATCCAAGAAACCAGCCCTACAATCGCTACCCAGACCCTCTACAAGTTCAACTCAAAGAGAAAATTGCCCAACTTAAGGGTGTTCGACCCTTGCAGATTATGCTTGGAGTCGGCTCCGATGAACCCATTGACCTTGTATTCCGCATTTTCTGTGAGCCAAAGGAAGACAATGTGGTTGCCATTGAACCGACCTATGGCATGTATAGTGTTTGTGCAGAAATCAACGATGTGGAGTACCGTCGGGTACGTCTGAACGAAGACTTCTCTCTTGATGCTGAAAAATTACTTAATGCAACCGATGAACACACCAAAGTTGTATTCCTCTGTTCGCCGAACAATCCTACTGGCAACCTCCTCGACAAAGGTGAAATAGAAAAAATACTACGTTCCTTTGATGGGATTATTGTTATAGACGAAGCATATATTGATTTTGCTGACACTCCCTCTTGGCTCTCTCAACTTGACCAATATCCCAACCTCATCATCCTTCACACTTTCTCCAAAGCGTGGGCAATGGCTTCTGTACGTTGCGGAATGGCCTTTGCATCGGAACAGATTATTACCTATTTCAACAAAGTCAAATATCCCTATAACATCAGCCTGCTTACCCAACAATACGTTTCCGAACGTATTGATCATCGCGAAGAGAAAGAACTCTGGCAAAAGCAAATACTGAATGAGAGGACACGATTGCAAAAGGAACTGGCAAAACTACCATGTGTCATTAAGACCTATCACTCTGATGCCAACTTTATCCTCACACGAACCACTGATGCCAATGGTATCTACAAAAGTCTCGTCCAAGAAGGCATCATCGTACGTTTGCGCGACACCGTAACATTGTGTGATGGCTGTCTTCGCATCACCGTCGGCACACGCAAAGAAAACGACATTCTTCTCGAAGCACTCTCTCGAATGTAACAAATCACAGAAATGGATTCTATGGAAACAAAAAAAAGAGCCTTGTTTATTGACCGAGATGGCACACTCATCGTTGAACCTCCCGTAACGGAGCAGGTTGACGACCTTGAGCAGTTGGAATTCCTGCCCGGAGTGTTACGAAACCTCTATTTTCTCCGTCAGAACACGACCTTCGAACTCGTCATAGTCAGCAATCAAGATGGTTTGGGGACTCCGGACTATCCACAAGAAAATTTCGACCGCGTTCAGAACAAAATGTTGCAGATATTCGAATCTGAAGGCGTAACATTTGATAACATCATCATTGATGTCACACGAGAGGAAGAACATAGTCCGACACGAAAACCCGGAACGGCTCTACTCACACAATACCTCAACGGGGACTATGACCTCAAGAACAGTTACGTCATCGGAGACCGACTCACCGACATGCAACTAGCAAACAACCTAGGTTGCCATGGGCTCTTGCTTACTCCGAACGGAACGTCTACATTCGATCTGTCTTCCTATGAACACTGCCGCAACATCCCCTCATGGGACAAAATTACAGAACTTCTCTTTGCTGGAGAACGTATCGGGGAAGTACGTCGAACGACTAAGGAAACCGATATCTACGTGCGCATCGATCTTGATGGAAACGGAGTATGCGACATCACAACCGGACTTGGATTTTTCGATCACATGCTTGAGCAGATTGGGCGCCACTCCGGCTCTGACCTTACCATACACGTTAAAGGAGACCTCCAAGTTGATGAGCATCACACCATTGAGGACACTGCCCTCGCTTTGGGACAAGCATTACATCAGGCCTTGGGTGACAAACGAGGTATCGAACGCTACGGATTCTCTCTCCCGATGGATGACTGTCTCTGTAGTGTATCCATAGATTTTGGAGGACGGCCATGGCTGGTATTCGACGCGACATTCCAACGTGAAAAAATTGGAGACATGCCAACAGAGATGTTTCTTCACTTCTTTAAATCTCTCTCAGATGCCGCGCAAATGAACCTCAATATTAAAGCGGAGGGGAACAACGAACACCACAAAATTGAAGGAATCTTCAAAGCACTTGCCAAAGCCATTCATATGGCCGTTCGACGCGACATTCACCACTACCAGTTACCAAGCACAAAAGGAATACTCTAACACGCCATGAAATTCATAGTTATTATTCCAGCCCGCTATGCATCGACTCGTTTTCCGGGGAAACCACTAGCGGATCTCGGTGGCAAAACAGTCATACAGCGTGTTTACGAACAAGCCAGCAAAGCTGTTGCCGATGTCTGTATTGCTACAGACGATCAACGTATCTACGATACAGTTGAACAATTTGGAGGGCATGTTGTCATGACCTCTCCCAATCATCGTTCTGGCACTGACCGATTGTACGAGGCCTATACTAAAATTGGCCAGGGATTTGATGTTGTTATCAATGTACAAGGAGATGAGCCTTTCATCCAACCAGATCAGATTGAGGCCATCAAGGGCTGCTTTACTTCCTCAGACACAGAGATAGCCACCCTTGTGCAGCCCATTAATGATCTTGCCACGCTACAAAACCCAAACTCACCGAAAGTAGTTCTTAATAAAAAAAACGAAGCCATCTACTTCTCCAGATCAACCATTCCATACGTCCGAGGATGTGATTCATCTGAATGGATTACTGCACACCGTTTCTACAAACACATTGGCATGTATGCCTATCGCGGTGATGTCCTACGAGCCATTACGGCTCTTTCCCCTTCCTCATTGGAAAAAGCAGAAAATCTAGAGCAGTTGCGATGGATTGAGAATGGCTTCCATATCAAGGTAGCCATAACAAATCACGCCACTATTGGCATTGACACACCAGAAGATCTTGCTAAAGCACTTCAGTTGATAGACAAACAAACACCCTGACCATCGCCATATGATACCCGACCGCTGTCATCGTCCAAAGATACATCCTCCTGTACCTGCTACGCTCCGAGAAACGGAGTGTAAGACTCTACACAACGGTATTGAGACCTATATACTCAACGATGCGACATATGATGTATTGCGGGTTGATTTCATCTTCAACGGAGGTACTATTCTCTCTGGATCACCTCTGTTTTCAGATCTGTTATGTCAGATGCTCAAACGTGGCACAGAGACTCAGTCTGCAGAGCAGATTGCCCGACGCATGGATTTCTACGGAGCATCGCTCGAACATAGCGTTACCCACAATCACACCATGTTGACTTTGAATACGACAAGCCGCTTTGCAGAACCCGTATTTTCAGTCCTCGAAGACATACTTAAACATAGTACGTTTCCCCATAAAGAGTATCTTATACTCCGAAAAAAAGCATACAATAATTTCCGCGACAAACTCAGTATTGCAAAAAAGCGAGTCATCAGACGTATGAAACAAGTTATATACGGTCCGAAACACCCTTACGGGCGTTCAATCAGATGTTCGGATTTTCGCTCTGTCAACCTCGCCCAATTGCAGACACTATATCGTCAGATTATAAATTCTGACGGATGTCGGATACTACTAACAGGACATGTCACACCAGCAGTCCTACAGGCAATAGAAGAACATTTCGGAAGAAATGATTGGCATGCGACACTCGGTATCGCATCTCCGGATCCTTTTCTTCCTCCTATTTCAAGAATTCAACGACGACATTTCTTTCTTCCCAAGGACGATGCAGAGCAGTCTACAATTGCTTTTGCTGGTCCTGTCATTGAGCGGACAGATCCCGACTGGTATCCACTAGACATCCTAACATCCATTCTTGGAGGATACTTCGGCAGTCGACTGATGAAATCTGTACGAGAACAATACGGCTACACCTATAACATCCATGCCGATATTCATCCTTTTTACCATAATGGCTACGTCTATATCTTAACAGAAACGGCATCCGAGACTACCGAACCACTAATTCAAGAAGTATTTCACCAAATGGACATTCTACGTCAGCAACCGATATCTATTGACGAACTTTCTACTGTTAAGGCCTACCTATCTGGCGAACACTCCATTTCTATGGATGGACTATTCAGCCATACCTTCTATTGGCTAAGCATACTTCAACTCGGATGGAGTAAGGAGCATTTCTACCTTTACGAAAAGGAACTGCAGTCTATCACGGCAGAACGCCTACAAGAAACAGCCAAACGATGGTTGCGTCCTCAACTCTTTCAGATCATTATATGTGGCAAAAAAACGCAATAAGAACAACACATGGCACGGTACTTCATTTACATCTCTTTCAAAGGTACTGCCTACCACGGATGGCAGCGTCAGCCTAATGGTATCTCAGTACAAGAGAAATTGGAGGGCGCTCTTTCAATATTACTCAACTCGACCATCAGCGTCACCGGAGCAGGACGCACCGATGCTGGAGTTCATGCATCCATGATGGTTGCTCATTTCGATACAACGCATAAACTTTCCGACCCATTACACATTATACACCGTCTTAATCGTCTCCTCCCTGCCGACATTGCCATCAAAGGCATTCGTCTCGTAAAAGACGACGCTCATGCCCGTTTCTCCGCAGAACGTCGAACCTACCAATACTTTCTCAGTACACAAAAAGATCCTTTCGCAGGAGAAACGACCACAATTCTTACAACCGACCTTGACTTTGAACTTATGAATCAAGCTGCTCAAGCTTTGCTTCGACACACCGACTTCACATCTTTCTCAAAACTTCATACAGACACCAAGACCAACAATTGTAACGTAACCCAGGCTCTTTGGACTCGTTCGATTCAAAACCCTGCACTGTGGGTATTCACCATCACAGCCAACCGCTTTCTACGCAATATGGTACGTGCCATTGTCGGGACTCTCATACGAGTTGGACGTCATCAGATGACACCATCTGAATTTGAAGGTATCATTCTTGCCTGCAACCGTTCCAAAGCTGGGACATCCGCTCCTCCACAAGGCCTCTTTTTGTCTGACATCATCTATCCTAATGATGTATTTATTATCAACGATCATGAACTCTAACCACTTATGTGGCTCACACTTACTATTTTCTCTGCCCTTGCTTTAGGCATTTACAACGTTTTGCAAAAGAAATCGCTGGAAGGGAATGCACTTCTTCCTGTATTATTTCTCTCTATTCTATCCTCCTCCATTCTACTTTTCCCACTGCTATTGCTCTCCCGATTAGATCCGAACACATTGAAAGGCACCTCCCTCTTCGTACCAGAGACAGACCTTACGACCCATATATTCATCTTTTTGAAAGCAGCCATTGTGCTCGCATCGTGGATATTCGGTTACGCAGGGATGAAACATCTTCCTCTGACCCTTGTTTCACCTGTGAAAGCGACACAACCTATCTGGACCATTATAGGAGCCATTGTTCTATTTGGCGAGATTCTCTCACCAGCACAATACGGGATACTGGGTTTCACTCTACTTTGTTTTTATCTCGTTTCACTTGTAGGACAACGAGAGAATCTTTCCTTTACACACAACCGATGGATGCTCTGCATTATCCTTTCCACCCTCATTGGAGCTGTTTCGGGACTATATGACAAATTCCTAATGCATCGCTTCGATCGCATGACTGTCCTCGTCTGGTTTACATGGTATCAAGCTGTATTAATGTTGTTTGTATGTTTACTACTGTGGTATCCTCAGCGTCATGAGCAACGTTTCCGATTTCACATTTCCATTGTACTTATCGGGGTTTTCCTCTCTTTATCCGACTTCCTCTACTTTCAAGCACTCACCTTCCCAGACTCACTCATTGCTGTTGTTTCTCCCATCCGTCAATCCGCTATGCTTATTCCCTTTACTGTCGGCGCATTATTTTACCATGAAAAAGGACTAAAACTAAAGATTCCTTGTATGTTCGGCATCTTATTAGGAGTCTGTCTGCTTTTCTTATTCTCCCACTAATTTCAACATCTACAAACAATTGGATTCTAAAAAAAGAATTTTGAATAACTATTTCCGGACTTGATTGTTTCGGTTGTAGCGAACTGTACGGGCTTTTCCAGACGCATAAGAAGTTACTTCTTTACCTTGGTAATCTCCTTGACCATTGTAAATAGAAGTCGTAACGTCGCCGTTTCGTGACCTACATGTATGAAGAATCATCTCCAGTTTTCCTTCTGGTGTGTAAAGATAGTTGACATCGTCTTCGTCACGTACATCATCCTTCCTGAACGACGATGTTTTCCCAGATGGTACAAATTTTCCTTTTGCTGATACAGACGTCTGTGCACGAGGTTTCTGCTCAAAATTATTCTGAGCCTGTTTTACAGCCTTCTCCACTTGTTCGATAAAGACATAATGGGAAGTAACTTTATTCTGCAACATGGTACGCAATTTAGGCTCAATATCGTTCCATAATCGGTCATAAGAAACATGTTCTCCCCAGCCACCATCGGAATGCACAAATACCACATCCTGTTTCCCAAGAAAAATACTCTTTACATCAGGTCTGCGAAGAGAAGAACGTATTCGAGTCCAAGAGTCACCTTTAAAGACATCAACTGGACGAAGCAGATGCCCTGTACACGAATGCAAATCAATGAACATATTTCGACGTTCTCCGCCAATAATAATCCCATAGAGTAAATGGCCGGATTCAGCAGCTATTACGCGAACGACCTGTTCGTTCGTAACCTTGGTTAGAGCATCATCAAGCGATGCGACTCCTTCCTTTCGTAGAGAGAGAGCACTCTCTGACATCTGGTCGGGTGAATCCATAGGAGTAACGGTGTCGGCAACTGCCTGAACTGTCAACCAATTATTAATCCAGGAGACAATCGATTCTGGACCCTGAACTGGGTATTCATAGTTAAGATCAAAAGTAGAACCGTCAGAACGATGTTTTTTCATCGAGATATGACGAAATACGATCGTATCATCCATTTCACCCGAAACAGAAGTGGAGTCTATGGAACCACGAATCTTACTATCGGATTCGTCAGAGATTCCAACGTCACCGTCCTTTCTATCACAGGACACAATAAAGAGACAACAGCACGCAAAAAGAAAAAATCGTTTCATTGATTTGAGTCAAAAATACAGCCCTTTCAACAAATCCCATGTCCAAAAGAATGTTTACGTAAATCTATCCCAACGAAAAAAATCTGTTGAAAATAAACGAATCAACGGAAGAGAGCGTCAACCTTAGCTCGCTTCGCCCTTTCAGCCTCAATTGCCGGACCTGCCTCGTCAATAATCTTGATGAGAGCATCCAGTTCCTCCACCGTTCGAAATGTCATCTTTAGACGTCCGGCATTTCGGATCCCGTCCTCGACGTATCGTGCAGTAATAATCTTCACCTTAGGAACATTGTTCTGATCAACGGAAAACCACTCATCCAAAGGATTATTATACTTAAAGTAATAGAGACCACCTGTCTGAAAAAAAACGTAAGCATTATAATTAACAGCAAAGTCTTTCTGATAATTACGGATGGCATTTTCCTTAGCCACCTGACTCCACTCGGCATACTTATTGCGTATCGTTCCGAGATACTCCCGGAAACATTTAAGGTCCTTATACTCAACCAATATACCTATTTCTGTAGCCCGATCTCGAGATTCAGACTCTCCCGTGATATAAAGATTGTAGGAAGAACCTTTATCCTCCAAACCGACGGTATAAGGAGTACCTCCGAATTCAGACATCTTATACTGCCATCTGAGAGATATCTTGAGCGAATAGAGTCCTTGTGCCTGTATAGTTGAAAAAGAAAGAACAAATAAAAAAAGCCCGAAAAAATTGAGATATTTCATAGTTATTAAATAGGTTTATTTTCGATATCCCTTTTTTGCCACAATAAAAATCAAGTAAAATTAAAACTACATTTTGGCATATTATATGAGGATAAAATGAGAAAATATATTTATATGCAAATATACTTTTTTTTAGATAATTATGGTGGATTATCTTGATATCAAGAGTACCAAGAACCGTGCCATAAGAATTACCCCGAATACCCACTCAAAAAAGCTTCTATATAATGAGCACTGGGATTGAAAAAAATAAAAAAGGATTTAAATAACAGTTTTTTTTATCTAACTATTGTATATTTAAAAAATAGATGTACCTTTGCACCGCTCTTTGAGAAGCGCCTATACTTTTCATAAATAAAGGGAAGAATAGGAAGGAGAAATCTTGGTGCGGTAGTTCAGCTGGTTAGAATATCGGCCTGTCACGCCGGGGGTCGCGGGTTCGAGTCCCGTCCGCACCGCAAAACACAAAGAAAACCGAATTGTATAAACAACAATTCGGTTTTTTTATTGAAGACCATAGTTGGTTGAGAAACTTATTTTTCTACTTTTGTAGAAAGTAACCTCAAAAAAACAGAAAACATGAAGAAACTATTCTTTCTTGCTATGAGTATCCTGCTGGCACAAGGTGTCTTTGCAGACGACGACAAAATCATTGATGCTACAACTTTGCCTGTTGCAGCTAAAGAATTTATTTCACAGAATTTCGGGCCAGACGTCATCCAATTGGCAAAAGAAGAACGCGGGTTACAGAAAGACATCAACGTATATCTACGTAATGGCGACCGTATCGAATTTGACAAAAAGGGCACATGGAAGGAAGTAAAAAGTAAGAACGGCGTTCCTAAGAACATCATCCCTCTTGACATTCAGAATTCTGTAAAAGAACAGTTCAAAACAGCTAAGATTATCGGTATCGAAAAAGTAGACAAAAACCGTATTGAAGTAGATTTGGACAATGGGATAGAATTGACGTTTAACAAGAACGGGGATTTGGTTGAAATAGACTGATTCTATCCTTTCTTAACAGCATACACAAACGAAGGACAGTCGATATCGACTGTCCTTCGTTTGTATTATTAAATTAAAAAGGGAACCTAGAGAGAATGGTTTCACATTTCGATTCCATGTAAAGAGTCAAGAACAATGGGGAGATCGGAAATATCGATACCGACCTCACTAAGCACAGGAGCATCAAAGCGCAAAGCATCCTCAACTATGGTATAATTACCATCAGCAAGACGTACTGCACTTGAATAGGCTTCAAGAGCTTTGGTAAGTCGATTTTGGGCCCATAGTATATGTCCGAGCGTAAGGAAGTCCTGCCAAAGAACCCCTTCCATTTCGAGGACTCGTCCCGCAAACTTCTCAGCGCGAGGGAAGTCGGAAGAACGGAATGCTGTCCAAGCTACCGCTCGACATATTTTTACATCATCAGGAAGAGAATACACAACACGAGCCATGTAATCCAATGCCTCATTCCAACGTTGCAACTCTATCAAGCAATATCCAATCTGAGTCAGTATAGAGATATTATCAGATTGAAGGGTGTTGAGTTTACGATATGTATTCAAAGCCTTTTCCCATTGTCTAAGGATACGGTAGCAACAAGCCTGTTTTTTCAGGGTCCAGCGATTATTTGGATCGAATATCTCTGCTTGCTGATAGAACTCTACTGCACCTTCATAATCCTTGAGACGTTGACAACAATAACCTATCTTCTGACATAGATTGGCTCCTGAATTGATAGTTCGATCCATATTACGAAACAGGGACGAAGCCACACTCCAAAGTTTTTTTGAAAAGGCATACTCTGCTATCTCAAGACAATCCTCTTGACTCCAACCCACAAGTTGGATAAGTCGAGTTTTGTGGAAAATCAGAGACGTAGATAAAGGATTAAAGAATGCCGATCGCGCATGAAAAAGGTTATAGAATCGGTAAATATCCTGAATATACGAATTAGAAAGGCGGTCCATTCGCCGGGAACGACCAAGCACATCATCCTCTGCCAACAGATCCTGTTGTTGTCGTTTTTCAATGGAAAAAGCCTTACGCATCTTCTCACGCTGAGAAGGATCTACCTGCAAAAAGAAGAGACAGAAAGAATAGCAATCAGAAGAACACATAACACCACTATCAAGCAAGAGCGAAAGGAAATCATCTGAGGTGGGCGTATCATCTTCTGTAAAAACTTCGCTGATTTCAGAACGACGGGATGAAAAAGGAAGAAACCAGTTGCAAACATCAGAGAAAAAAGGGAACTGTTTGAGCGTTGAAAACGTAGTAAGATAAACATCGCTACCTTTCATCTGCAATTCAGAAAACCTCTGCAGTTTATCTCCCAATCCACTCTTCTCCAACATCTCTGTCCACTCTGGGTTCATTTCATTCGGATCGTCGGAGAAAAATTGTTGCGTATCATCCTGTCGAAAATCCTTAGCGAGGCTGGTCATCTGTGGAATTATCTCATCTTTCATTTCGCGAACAAGTTCTTCCGTCTCGTTCGTGCGTATCATTTGCATAAGAACACGCCGTGCTGCCTTACGGAGCTCCGGAACATCAAATAGGGCCCGAATACGTAATTCGAGATTTAAGAACCACCCAAGACGGTCGTCATAATGGATAAGAAGAGGTATCAAAGCGACAAGGGCTCGTTGCGCGAGTTCATCGTCTGGAATTTCGCAGAAGTCACACAGAAGCACCATCAACCTCTCGTCAAATCGACGAAGAAGATAAAGAGTCAAGGCTGAAATAGCAAGGCATCGATCATCAATACGCAATCGTGAATTAAAAACCAAATGTCGCAATTCCTCTGGTTGAAACGAATCTGCCTTCAGCCAGACAAGATTAAAGAGTCTTTTCTGCAACTGTTCATGCTCTACAGCGGTGTGTCTAGCCATAGATATATCGAGAAGAGCAGTAAGCGATTCTGCAGAAGCTGTCTGTTCAAGTGATTCTTCAAGAATAGCAAGTCTATCAATCCCACCAGCAGCAGAAGTAAGAATTGCTTTCTGTGTATAGACATAATCGTGACTTTCGGTAGATGCTCGTGATTCAGCGAGAATATCGGTCATTGTATAGGCTTCAGCCATGATATCCGCATAAATTTTCATACGATCGGGATCTGTTGCTCCCTGTACAAAATAGCGAAGCATCCAATGATAAGTTTCTGTCATATGAGCAACACGTTCTGCAGATGTAGTATCATTTTGACGAGAAGCCTCATCAGTCAACAAATTGAGCACTATAAGCAATTCGCGACGATGAAGATGAGAAAAGACTGCATTGGACCACGCCTTATAATCTAAGGAATTGTCAGGCATTGTTAAAGACGTTATTGTTTTACAAAATGTCCACTACTTTGATCCCAAACAAAGGTCATTCGTCGAGTAGCGAGGAAGCCAGCAAGTGTCTTTTTCGATTCTTCGTCTGCCAATTCTTCAGAGAGAAGTTCGACAGATAGAGTCTGCCCATCCTCCGCAAAGGAATAGGTTATCATAGGGAAGCCAAATCGGGCGAGCAACGTCTGAAGAGACTTTCCTGAACGTGCCACAGCTTCCTGATCCAGGAACTGTTCAATAGTAAGTTCAGGAATAATGCGAACTTGCAGAAGATTCCAATTAGGATCAAACAACCCAACATGGGAAGAACAAACAGGTCCACAGGCTGTAAAAATAAGTACATTAAAGCGCACCTGACCGTTGATACGTAGTAGCTTTATTTCCAGTGAAGCACTTTCAGAGTTTTGCACACGCATCCAATCTGTTTCAGGACGAAGATCAAGAATCCGTGTCCGTCCACGGAGTTGATTTGCTATACCATCACGATCGCCTGCAGTGTAATTATTGATCAGCAGCTGTCGCTGCTCCTGATTGACAGTCTGGTAATACTCATCTGGAATATTGACAAAGGCAGCAGTTACGTCGCAATTCTGTGCCATGAGATTTCCAAAGAAACCCAACGAAACAAGGAATAATTTCAGTATTATCTTCATACTCATAGTAAATTATCATGGATGTAGTCGCACTCGAAACGGGTGATAAGAATGTGTAGTTTTCTCCTCTTGTGGAATAAGAGCGACAAGATTGTGGGTTTCATCTTTCATCACGGGAGCGAATCGGGTAAGCACGATTGTGTCGCTATCGCGAGTCTCCATGAGAGGGCGAACACTATCCAGACCCAGTCGGTTACGGTCTCGAGTCACCGCTATAGAATCTCTATTGATCCTCTTGCCAAAATACCGACGCATAAGTCCACGAAACGTGTTGAACTCTTCCTTATATAGCAATCCGACCCCTTGAGTCATGAAAGAAGAACCAGAGATATTATAATAATAATTATCTGCCGTATGATTATATGCCTTGGCTCGTAAGCGTCCGTTCTTAGTCAGCTTATACTCGACATCAATGTCTCCAATAAAGTTGGAACCAGCTCCAGCCATTTGTGAGGTATAATAATCGTCAGCCCTATAACCAAGATTGGAATTAATAATGAGACGATTGTTTGGCTGATACATCAGAGCGACTTCATACTCACCTCCAGATCCCATTCCGTTTGAGCTACCTATTTTTGCATTGATACCTACATTGAGCTTATTGGAATTGCTGATTTGCGAGAGCCAAGAGTTGAGTTGTCCACTCACCGTCGTGCTGAGGACAGAAGTCATCTGTGAACTTGTAGATGAATTACTATTCTGCAGATACTCAGGACGATAGAAAGATCCTATTACGAGAAGAGAGAGAATCTCTCGATTCATCATTTCGTCCGTAGAAACAATGGCCTTAATCTTGCGTTGTAACTCATCATCGCTCGGCAAAGAAAGATCAAAGCGAATATTAGGTTGCATCATCTCTCCAGTCAAGAAAAGCAGGCAATTGACAGGTACTGTAGAACGCGTGATAGTCTCCATCTCTGCTTCATCAAGAATATCAGAAAGAGAGGCAGACGGAACGGTATAGCTGGCAGAAAGATTGACTATTGCGTCTTCTGGTTTCCCCATCCATCGCACCAACCCTCCTGGAAGGAGAGAGAACTCCTTGCGTATAATATTTTGAAGTGTGAAAATATACTTGCCACCTTCTATTTCATAGGTGCCATCCAGTTTCATGTTATCATGTGTAGAATACTGCAGTTTAAGATCACCAGAACCTCTTGCAACAAGTTGATCTCCCACATTTGAAGTTAGAATAGTAACATCAGCATCTGGTGTCATGTGAGCAGTAATAGATACATGAATATCACTCTCTTTTGAAGCCTTCGGTTTCGGAGGAGTGTAACGTCCTGCAAGTATCTCGCGACGAATAGAATCCATTCGTCGCTGATGGATGCCGAGAGTATCACGATCGATGTAGCGAACAAAGGAATTATCGGAAGCCTCAAGCGAAGAGAACAAAGGAAGGAAAATTTTAGTTCTTGGTTGGGTCGTAACATTTGCATCTATATTGACCTTACCAGGATATCCACTGATATTGACATGCCCTGAACCATATGCCCGCCCATAAAAATACTGCCCTGAATCAGCCACAAGATCAAGAGCCTTCATATTATTCAGTTGTGCCACGAGGTCGTATCTCACATTCTTGTAATAATCGTGCGTAACTTCTCCATTCAAGATTCCCCGATGATTTTCACCGTCAAAAATCTCCACATTGTCGAATATGTATCGATCATGACGCATGCGCAACGTATCCGTGAAATGGTAAGTCGTGTTGAGCATACCTATGCGGAAGGATCCATCTTGTACGAAAACATCACTTTCCATAAGGATGCGTTTGAGTGAGCCGAAGATATGTACTTGTCCCGTTCCTTCGCCTGAAACATCTTCCGCTATCCCCGTAAGATAGCGTCGCAGGAAATCAAGAGGCAGGCGATTCGCTACTGCGATGAATTCAATGGAATCCTGTGTCGGGTAATAATCTCCGGAAAGTCGGATAACCGTATCCATCCGCATTTGCTGATCTGCGTCTTCTTCTGATGTTCCGCCACTTGAAGCCAATTTCTTCAAATCACGGACTCCCCGAATCTCAAGCAGATCTTCCATGCCCTCCTCGCCACCAAATGACTTGACAACCTCGTCACCCAAATCTCGAACAAAGTTGACACCTGCCATTGTCATTTTAGAAATAGAACTCAAGAACGAGGATGCAGCATTTTTCTTTTCCAGAGCTTCTTGTTTTTGTTTTGGAGTCTGATTTTTAACAACACGTTGATCATAAGCATACCCATCAGCATGGAGGCGTCGCTGTTGACTATCCCACTTAGATATCAGTCGAACATCGCCCCAACGGCTACCATTAAACATAAAATCTTCAGCGTCCGCATTGATATCCAACACCATTGGTCCGAGTGCCCCATAAACTGTCGCCGTTCCGTCGATAATTGCCTCCAACTGAACTGCGTGGATATTAATAAGTTCCATGATATAGGCCAGTTGAACCCCTTCGAGTTCAACATTGAGTTTATCGTCAAGGCTTTTTGACGCACGTCCTGAAATATGCACATACTGTTCGTCATGATCAACGGAGAAATCCGTAACATCAAACGAGTGCAGGTCGGTTACAATACGACTCTCATGCATTTTCCACACATCGCCATTAATAGACATGGAACTTGGTAGTATAGCCATGTCGGCCGTCAGACGATCTTCACTGTTTCGGAATAGGCGTACATCCGTCAAAAGAGAGCCATAAAAGAAATCGGGACTATTCCAATTCGTATTAACGAATACAGAGTCATGAGCCGCATTCGCCCGTAGAGCAAGGTCCGTTGTCCCATTCATCCGAGCCGAAACAGTTAGCGTTGCTATGTCATAAGGGTTGGAAAGTTCAACTTGGAGGGAATCAAAATAACGTTTCTTGACAGTTAGTCGTGGCAGAACCATGTGCATATCAACCAATTGACGATTCTCATCATACATTCCTTTTAAGAAAGCCCCTTCCGCCAAACGAAGATCAGACCCGATGGTTTCTAACAATTCGTTGACATGAATATCATATGCTTCAATCGAAAAACGATTCCTTGGAACTGCGTTCTTCTTTTCTGTTTTAGCGATTCGAAGAGACGGCAAATAGTGATTGATCATGCGACGAAAACCATGTACGATTGAGGCGAGGTCGTAATCGCCTTGCATTTCGACATGTCCCAAATCGGACTGCAGAATTGTGTAATCATTCTGGCCATTGGACGCATGTTCAACACGAAGATCACGGAAACGATACTGACGTTTAGGCGATGTCACGGTCAAACGGTCTGCCTGAACGTCAAGATGGGTGTTGTCCTTTTCTCTACCTGCTTTATAACGAACATCGACATCTCCAGAGAGGACGACTCCATTTTTCGGATTCATAAAGTGAAGTGCCGCTAAATCAACATTCTCAATCTTCATTTTTAAATTGAGATCTCGAGACGGTCCCAATAATTCCGAAGAACGATAGACAAAGCGTCCTTCCGTATTGAGTCGCAGATTGGGGTCCGCCACATCCAAAACACCCTCAAAATAAGACGGTGTGATGCGACCATCTGCCTTTATATTCCGATAGGTATATCCTCTATAGACTATTTCGGAAAGAAGTCCAATTGCATTACCTTCAATGCCGACACCCTTATGCCAGGCTCCAGAGGATGTCAGTTGGAACGAAGCAGTTCCCAATTGGCTATTCTCGCCAAGAAGACGGTTGAGCTGAAGATCCCTTGCTACCACCTTTCCATTATATGCTAAGCGGGAAAATGTTTCGTCAAATGACAGTTGCAAATCCGTATCAATAGAACCGATTGATGTAGAGAAGAGTCCATCCGCCACAAGATCGTCAAGATATCCAGACAACGTTCCATTGAAACGGACGTTGCCGAGTTCCCGTATCTTTTCAGGCAGGATGACAGGCCGACCGATGAATCGAGCAACAAGATCTGCCGATTTTACCACTGAAGTTCCAAGTTCATTAACCTTGACGAAATAGTATGCGTTTTTCCAATCTGGCAAACCAACGACATCCACGTTAGGTAATGAAATATGAGCCTCATCATTCCAGCGCAGCCCAAGGTTCTTGAGGTGAAGATTGGAGAACGTGCCACGCACCTGCGTCGTAAAACGCACCTCGTCATCAAACAGTCTGAGCCGAGGAATAAAAGGTGATAAATCTGAGAGAGTCACCCGAGACCGTTCCAAACCACCACGTATCACCATTTCCTTCCAATCGAAATGAGATGATTTTCGTACCATTGAATAGTCAATCGTCAAATCTGAAACGTTCACTTCCGAATGTGGAAGTTGCAGAACGAGACCACTAATTTGCGCTTTAGATGTATCTGCGACAAGCGAGCACTTTAATTCCGATAGTTCCAATCCTGATTGTTCCTTCATGGAAAAGCGGTGTACAACTCCTCGTATATACCCCTTATGGTATTCATCGATTCGAAGGTGTGCATTCATATGAGAAAGTCCTAAATGGAATGCATCAAAACGCTCCTTATATCTAGGGCGAGATTCGTCATCGTATGTTAAGCGGCAATTTTCCAACTTCACATCCTGAACCTCATACTTCATGTTGCTCTCTTTTTTTTCTTCCTTTCGAAATTCTTCGATAAGGAACTGTAGATTCAGTACGCCAGAAGTATCTTTGCGAAGATGAATCTCAGCCTCTTCAAGTCGCAGAGAAGTTACAGTCAGAGTATTCTGAGAAAACAAATCCCACAACTGTAATCCAGAAATCAAGTGCTTAGCACTTATCATCGGTCGGCCATTACGGTCATCCAATTGCACACCTTGCAAAGAAACTTTATTGAAAAACTCAATATCTACCGATTCTATTTGTAAATTTGCGCCTAGTTTTTCGCTGTAATATCCTTCAATACGGTCAACGAGATAGTTTTGAATTGTTCGATTCTGGATCAAGAGCCACAACGCTCCGAAAAACAACAGAACGACAGCTCCAACGACAAACATTATTTTCAGAAACCGATGCATTCCTTAAAGACTCCAAATCGAGAAAAAGCCCTCGAGTTCAGCCGTTATAAAAGACAAAAATACGGAAAATCTGCGGATTTAGAAAACACAGCCTTTATTCTTTATTCAGAAACACCGTACCATCGTGAAACCTTACATCCTTGCCATCGAATCTTCGTGTGACGACACATCGGCGGCCGTTCTTCATGGGCGCCTATTATTGTCGAACATCATAGCTTCTCAGAAAGTACATGAGCAGTATGGCGGTGTCGTACCAGAACTAGCATCCCGAGCTCATCAGCAGAATATTATTCCTGTAGTTCATCAAGCTCTGAAAGCCTCTGGAATCAAAAAAGAGCAATTGAATGCCGTTGCCTTTACACGAGGGCCAGGTCTGATGGGGTCGTTACTAGTCGGAACCTCCTTTGCAAAAGCCTTTTCGCAAGCTCTTTCAATCCCACTGATTGATGTCAATCATCTTCAGGCTCACATCATGGCAAACTTCATTGACGAGCCAGAATCTGAGAACCTTCATCCATCCTTTCCATTCCTCTGTCTGCTTGTTTCGGGTGGCAACTCACAAATAGTTTTGGTCCATAGTCCACGTGACATGGAAATAATCGGCCAAACCATTGATGACGCAGCGGGTGAAGCTTTCGACAAATGCGCCAAAGTAATGGGATTGTCCTATCCTGGTGGTCCTCTTATTGACCGTATGGCACAGCAGGGGAATCCTCTGTCCTACCCATTAGCCAAGCCTCACATTCCAGATTTAAACTATTCATTTTCAGGACTAAAAACATCGTTTCTTTATTTACTTCGAGATTGTCTAAAAGAAGATCCAGACTTTATTTCAAAAAATCAAATTGACTTATGTGCCTCTCTTCAGCACACGGTAGTGGATATTCTGATGGACAAATTCAAGAAAGCAGTACAACGATATCCTAACGTCCATGACATCGCTATTGCCGGTGGTGTATCTGCAAACTCAGGTTTACGTAATGCATTTCAGTCCTTTGCAGAAGAGAAAGGCTTGAGAAGCTTCATTCCTCGGCTTTCCTTCACCATGGACAATGCCGCCATGATTGGAGTCGCTGCCTCCTATAAATGGGAAGAGAAAGATTTCTGTGATCTTTCGCTACCTCCATTTGCCCGAGTAGAAATATAAATACAGAATCACATGAACATTCCGCCTCAGAGCAAGAAGATATTGAACTTTCTGCGCAAACCTTCCATAGAGCGGGATTGCGTTCTTTTTATCACCGTCCTGCTATTGGGTAACGTTGTATGGAAACTGCTGATTAAAGGAAGCGACGAGACTCATCCCCTGCTGATGGGTCAACATGACATATATGGTCTCTTTGTTCCCGTCATTGAATTGCTGACGCACCATTGTCATACCCTACTACAATGGACGGGCTGTCCTGTAGTTATGGACGGGTTCCATCTATTGTATCCAAACGGCAACGGCATTGAGATTGTCTGGGGTTGTACCGCGCTGAAACAAATATTTCTTTTCAGCATCCTGCTATTGGCAGCCTCAGGTCCTATTCATCACAAATTATGGTTCATACCTGTCGGCTGGATAATGCTGTATCTTTTCAATCTATTACGTATTTCATTCATTGTAGCCATTGTGGGACATCATCCCGAATATTTTGAAATCTTACATGGGTTCATACTGAAATATGCCTTCTATATTTTCATTTGGAGTCTTTGGCTACTATGGGAAGAACTTTTCGTAAAATACAAGTAAAAAATATGTTTTCATTCATTCGCAATTGGACTCTACCCATTGCCATGACCATCGGAGGATTGCTCTATCTACTTTTCTCTCAGGTTGAATTCTTTGCACCCTATCGTCATTCCATTCACATTTTTTCGGCCTTCCTCGCCCCCGTTCTTGTTTTTTTACAATTGCTTGTTACTTTTTGCAAGATATCCTTCCATGAACTTCTCCCACAGCGTTTTCATTTCACCTTGATTCTTGTCCAGTTTTTTTCAACCCTTCTTTTTTCTCTCCCCGTGATTCTATACCCTGATCTTTCAGACACAGCACGATATATTCTTGAAGGAGCAGTCATTCTATTTATCTGTCCAACTGCTACGGCAGCCGCTGTCATTACAGGAAAACTGGGCGGTTCCGCAGCGGCTCTAACCACCTATACGCTTTTCTCCAATCTACTTGCAGCCTTGGTTGTTCCCATCCTATTCCCACTTCTCAACCCCAGTGTTGACACGACCTTTCTTCAGGCATGCCGTCCTATTCTATACAAGACCATACTCTTGTTGATACTTCCATTCTTTGTTGCTGTATTCCTTCGTAGATATCTTCCCCGCATTTCCACTTTTTTAGCTACGATCCCCGACCTGGCTTTCTACCTATGGGCTATCTGTCTGACCTGCGTCATCGGCATGGCCTGTCATGCCTCATACACATCGACAGCCTCCCTGAGTTCTCAGATTGCCATAGCCGTCACCGCCCTTGTCGTCTGTGCCATATTATTTCCATTAGGCAAGTTCATCGGTTCGCACTACCATCAACGGATTTCATGCGGCCAAGCCTTGGGACAGAAGAACACAACTTTGGCATTATGGTTAGCCTACACCTACCTTTCCCCTATTGCTGCCTTAGGTCCGGGAGCCTACATAATCTGGCAAAACATTGTCAACTCTTTCCAACTCTATCTGAAAAGAAAAAATAGACTTAAAACCGACTAATTGATATTCATCTGACGAATAGACTATTAAGAAATCATGCAGTAAAATTCGCCCTTAAAAATAACATGAAACATGCAACATCTCGTCATAGACCAAGGGAATAATCATTTACATGCAGCCTTATTTCAAGACGGAGAAATGACCCTAACTCTTTCCTCGTTCTTGCCTACAGTGTGGGATTCTATCTTTGAGAAACCCACCCGTGTCATCTATTCTTCCGTTGCCCATACAGATGAGCATCTGCTTTCCTTTGTCAAAGAGAAAGCTGTTTCCCTACACATCCTCTCTATTGACACTCCTACGCCTCTAACCATTGCCTACTCCTCCACTCTTGGCACCGATCGCATTGCAGCTGCAGTCGGAGCGTGGTCACTAGCACCCCATCAACCTTCACTGATTGTAGATCTAGGTACGGCAGCCACATTCGATCTGATTGATGCCAACGGTTCCTTTCTTGGAGGCTCTATCTCACCGGGTTTAGAACTGAGACTTCTTTCCCTACAAGAACACACGGCACGTCTTCCTCTTGTCAATTGCACTGGACCAGTTGTGTGGCCAGCCACTGAAACAGACATCTCCTTACGTTCCGGAGCCCTATACGGATTGCTTGCAGAAATCCACTATTATGCACATTTAGCTGATGAAATATGCAGACAGAGTGAGGTTCAAGTCATTTTAACCGGAGGCAATGCGGCTCTCTTGCAAAAGCAAAACGAATCCGCTATCTTTGCACTCCCCCACTGTATCGTTGAACCTAACTTGACCATGATTGGTCTGAACCATATCCTTGAATACAATTCATAACATCCTGCGTTATCTTACGATTGTGTTTATTCTAACGCTTTCCGCGATACCGGCATGGGCGCAGAACAACACAAATTCCCCATACACACGCTTTGGACTGGGCGAAATGGCAGACTACACATCTGGTCGGTCCCACGCCATGGGAGGCACGTCTATCGGGGTACGCCACACGAAAGGAGTGAACGCCGTCAACCCTGCCTCGTACACAGCTATTGACTCGTTAAGTTTCGTCTTTGAGGCGGGTGCGTCTGGCAAACTATCTATCTTCTCTGATGCTGCCTCACACCATCGCACCGACTTCAACGGCAACGTAGAATTTCTCACATTGCGTTTTCCTATAGGCAATTATGTTGCTTTCTCGTGTGGTATCACTCCATATTCCTACGTGGGTTATGATTTTCCATCAAACGGAACGATTGACATACCTGGCGGAGGAACCATACCATTTCAACGCAACTACAAAGGAAGTGGAGGTCTTCACCAACTTTATGGAGGTCTTGCGTTAAAAATCGGTACCCATTTCTCTTTGGGAGCAAACATGTATTACCTTTTCGGAACCATCAACCACTCCCGGCAAATCACTTATGATGCCACTTACGGCACTTTCTACTCTACTCTTCAAGAATCAAAAATCAAAGTTAAGGATTTGAATTTCCGATATGGAATTCAGTATTATACTCCTTTCCTTCGCCATCATTACCTCTCCGTTGGAGCAATTTTGGAACTGAAGAACGAATTGGGTGGAGACTATACGGTTCAAACATCAACCATTGATACAGTATCCTCCAAAAACAAAAATCAGTTTGAGACCCCACTAACATGTGGTCTTGGTGTTTCTTACTCATACAAAGACCGCCTGAATTTAGCTGCGGACCTCCTTTGGCAGGGTTGGAACGATGCAAACTTCTTTGGCAGGAGCGATACGTTGAGTAACCGTATCCGGGCTGGAATTGGGGCCGAATACACCCCGAACCGCTATGCAAAAAGTTACCTCAAGCGAATTTCCTATCGTCTTGGTGCCAATGTTTCGGACGGATATCTGAATATCAAAGGGAATGGTTTGAAAAACTACTCTCTTACGATGGGTTTTGGATTGCCAGCCAGAGGACGTTCGATGCTGAACCTCGGTGTTGAGTACGGACATTTAGGAAATACCTCCTACGGGCAAATCAGCGAGAACTATGTGCGATTCAATTTATCTCTATCATTCGCAGAGACGTGGTTTTTCAAACGAAGGTTTGACTAAACATACAGACAAGATTCCACTGAGTCAGGGAATCGTGGCACAAAATTTGAGATTACCTCCCCAGAAAACGACATAAAACCAACATACCATGAAAAAACTTATTTTCACATTTGCAGTTACAGCTGTATCTCTGACCTCATTCGGACAGGATGCCACCGTACTAGCCACCCATCCAGACTCCATCAACCAGCGATGCAAGGAGAACAACTCTATCTATTATCAATTGTACAAGCAGAAGAACTACAAAGAAGCGTATCAGCCATGGTTAGATCTTTACACTGCTTGTCCGTCCATGACAAAGAACATCTATATACACGGACCGAAGATTCTTGATTGGAAGATCAAGAATGCGACTGATGCCTCGGAAAAGCAGGGATACTTCAACATGCTGATGAAGTTGTACGATGATCGTATTGAGTTGTACGGAACGGATAAGACCATGCCGAAATCTCAGATTCTCTTAGCGAAATCAGCGGACTACATCAACAACGACACGCCGGATGATCCTTTGAAGAAAAAAGCATATGACTGGATTGCAGAATCCATGAACGAAGTGGGAGATGCGACTGATCCTTATTATCTCCAGTACTACATGTGGATTTCATCCAATCTCTATCGTCAGAACCAATCCGAGGAGCAGTTCAACCGCCTTCTTGCAGATTTCAACAAGACAACCGCCATTTTGGAAAAGCAAATTGCTGACTCTGCCAAGAATGCAGCACTATCTAAAAATGCCGCACAAGTAAAGGCAGCCAATGACCAAGCGGTAGCGACAACCGGAGCACTTACGGGAGAATCTTTAGATAAGATTTACGGTCCATTGGTAGAAAAGAACAAGGCTGATATCAACTACCTGACCAACACGCTGAATCTGTATGAGAAGGTAGGAGCAACAGAAACTCCGGTCTATTATAAAGCATCGGAATATGCCTATACCATTAAGCCTACAGAGGCATCGGCAGTCGGATTGGGCAACATGTACCTTCAGAAGAAGAGTTACTCGACCGCTTTAAAATATTTTGAAGATGCGGTACAGTATTCGTCGAACAACACTCAGAAAGCCAAATACGAATACATGATTGCAACAATCTATTCATCTTACATGAATAATTCCTCTGCAGCACGCGAACACGCCCGTAAATCATTGCAATACAATCCAAACCAAGGCAAGCCGTACATCCTGATTGGCAAATTATATGCCGGTTCACGAGTTTCTTCGGATCCAGTGCTTGCCAAAGCCGTGTATTGGGTTGCTGTTGACAAATTCGTAAAGGCGAAGTCTGTCGATCCATCTTGTGCTGGAGAAGCTAACGGACTGATTGCTCGTTACTCCAAGTACTTCCCTGAAGACAAAGAAATCTTCATGCACCCGGACATCAACAAAGGTTCGTCCTACACAGTAGGAGGTTGGATTGGAGAATCCACGATAGTCCGATAAGAACCCTGATGTACAGAACATATCCGAAATCACAAAAAAGAAGTCCAATCATCGCCAGTTTGGCGATGATTGGTTTTCTTCTTTGTATTCTATGTACATCGTGCAACGAAAAGGAAAGTGAATTTCAGGAAGTCACCACTCCCCGTTTTGCACAACCACTAATGGCGGCAGACTCAGTCGTGACCATTATCTCGGACTCTGGTGTCACACGTTACCGTATCAGCACCTCCCAATGGAATGTTTACGACCATGTAGCGGATCCCTATTGGGATTTTCCTCAGGGTATCAAATTAGAGCGTTTCGATACCTTACTTCACATTGATGCTCGAATGTGGGCGGACACAGCCCATTTTCTTGAAAAAAAAGCCTTATGGGAGTTTCGCGGACATGTATCGGCTCGGAATCTCAGGGGCGAAGTATTTGAAACCTCTCAACTTTTTTTCAATCAAGACCTTGAACGCTTTTATTCGGACCGTCTCATTCGGATTCACCAGTCCGACAAGATTCTTGTTGGAGAAGGTTTTGAGTCCAATGCGTCATTCTCCCATTACACGATCCGACATCCGAAAGGTATTTTTCCTGTACAGGACAAAGCAGACTCCGTTTCTGATTCCACAGTCATACATCCCTAATCTTTTAAAACAGAAAGAATTCCTCAAGGACTAAAGCACTCACCACATATCCATCCTAGATGTCACCTACCCTGTTTGCTGTCTGTATCATTCTTCTTTCATTGGCATTTTCAGCCTTCTTTTCAGGCATAGAAATTGCTTTTGTATCAGCCGACCGATTAAAATTTGAGTTGGATCGTCAGAAGAACTCTATACCAAACACCCTGTTATCCTTTCTCTTTGCACGTCCACAAGACGTTCTCTCAACCATTCTTGTCGGCAACAACATAGCATTGGTCATCTATGGTCTTCAGATGGCCTATTTGCTTGAGAGCCCCCTTCAATTCATCTCACAGAATGTTGCCTTCCTCACTATTTCACAGACCATTCTCTCCACCCTACTTGTTCTTCTGGTTGGAGAATATCTACCCAAAACTTTTTTTCGCGTTAATCCCTATTTTTGGCTTCGCCATTTTTCATTTCTTCTGCTGTCCTGCTACATTGTTCTTTGGCCAATAGCCAAATTAACAACCCTTCTCTCCGCCCTATTTCTTTACCCATTCGGATGTAAGACACCAGGAGAGGCGCATCACGTATTCTCCCGGGCAGACCTCTATGCTTGGTTTTTACAAAACATTGAACACAGCAGACCGGAAAACATGGAATCAGAAGTACAATATTTTCGAAATGCTCTTGATTTCTCGTCCATTCGGCTCAAGGACTGCCTGATTCCCCGCAATGAAGTCGTTGCGCTTGATGAATCCACCGATTTGTCCACCCTTCGAAACACTTTTATTGAATCTGGCTTATCAAAGATCGTCATCTACCGACAGACCATCGACAACGTTCTGGGATACATTCACAACTCCGAAATGTTCCGAAATCCACAGACATGGCGTAATCATATTATCAACATACCCATCGTACCAGAGACAATGCCCGCCAATCGTCTCATGTCCCTTTTCATAAAAGAAAAACGTTCCATGGCTGTTGTCGTGGACGAGTTCGGTGGGACGGCAGGCATTGTTACCCGAGAAGATATTGTAGAAGAAATCGTAGGGGAAATAGAAGACGAGCACGATTCCAACCAACTCATATGCAAGCAGTTGAATTCTGGAGACTACCTTCTTTCTGGGCGCATGGAGATCGATGCCATCAATCAACGGTTCGGGTTACACATTCCTGAATCAGACGACTACGTAACCATTGCCGGCTTCATTCTTCAGTCACTCAGAGACTTTCCAAAGTTAAATGAAGAATTCGATATCGGTTCATTCCACTTCAAGATTCTTCAACTCCAATCAAACAAAATACAATTGCTGACCCTTCGGATTCTGCCCAATGACAGTCATTAAAGACTTTCAAAGAGCGAAAAACCTTTCATAAAGAGACTCACGATACATATAAATCCTTTTGCTATCCTAATCACATTGCTACTGTTTACGTCATTCGCCTTTCCTCACCCTGTCTGTCAACGAGAAAAGGGGGAAGAAAAAACTATGATGTCAGAAAAAAAACGTATCTTCGCACGATTTTCCTATAACACCCGTTATAAAACGTCAAAAAAACAAAAAACATAACACTATAAACATGGCAACTCTTCAAAAGATTCGCAACAGAGGCGTACTGCTTCTCATCATCATCGGTGCTGCTCTTCTTGCATTCATCATCGGAGACTTTCTCAACAACTCATCCACCATTCTGAATCAGGATCGTGACAACATTGCTGAAATAGACGGCAATGCGATCAAGTTGATGGACTATCAGAATCGTGTAGATGAATTTACGGAAGTAGTCAAGATTGAGCAGCAGACCAATTCGCTTAACGCACAAGTCAGTGAACAAATCCGTCGTCAAGTATGGAATGATATCATCACTGAGTCACTTCTCAATGAAGAGGCGGACGAACTTGGCCTCAGCGTTTCGGAGCAGGAGTTGCAGGAGCAGACCGTTGGGACTCATCCAAATCGAGTACTAGCGGGAGGGCGTCTTTTCTACAATCAGCAAGGAGGTTTTGATGTTCAGTCTCTCATAAACTATCTAAATCAGCCTGCTGCCGATGCTGCACAAGCAGAGCAGAAAGCCACGTTACAAAAATATTGGAATTTCTATCGCAATCAGGTTAAGAACAACATTCTTCAAACGAAATACAACCTCTTGCTTGCTGGTTCCATCAACGTTAACAGACTGGAAGCAAAGCAAGAATTCGCATCGCGTCAAAACAGTTCAGATGTCACCTATATTGTTAAAAACTATGGAGCCGTTGATGACAAGAAAGTGAGTGTCAGCGAAGAGGAAATTAGCAAGAAATACGAACAACTCAAGGCTCTCTTCTATCAGCCGGTACACTCAAGGGATGCAAAAATCGTATTGTTCCAGAACTCGCCTTCTCAGGATGACCAGAAGAAGGCAGAAGAATGGATCAACAAACTGCAGCCGGAATTTGCAGCAGCAGAAGACATTGCAGATTTTGCGGTTGCTAATGCCGGATCCTGCAACAATGCTCCTGTATCAGCGAATATGATAGACCCTGACCTCAAAGAATTTGCTTTCTCTGGTTCCAAAGGTCAAACTTTTGGACCTCAGTTATTCGGCAATGTCTATAAAATGGCCCGTATAGTGGAGACCGGTATTACAGCCCCAGATTCACTCCATCTTCGTCAGATTGCCATACAAGGCAAAGACTCCGCTGAAGCAAAACAATTAGCAGATTCGATTCTCCTTGCGCTGAAAGGAGGTGCTGATTTTGCTGTTCTTGCTCAAAAATACAACGGAGGGAACGGAGATCTCGGTTGGCAGAGTGTCTATGGTATTGAATCGAACCCATCCAACGATAAATTATGCAAACAACTGCTTGCAGCGCCTGTACAACAGCCGTTCGTTTTCAACAGAGATGATAACAAAAACGTAGCAAGCATCTTTATTGTACAAGAGCGCACCTCCAATGTCCGCAAGGTTCGTTTGGCTGTTATTCCATCGGAAATTGTGCCTAGCAAACAAACTACAGCAGCGAACTTCAACAAAGCAAAAGAATTTGCGGCGTCATGCAACAACAATGCAGACAACTTTGAGGCACAAGCCAAGAAGAAGGGTTACACGGTAGAAAACGTATCGGATCTGACATCCGATCAGACGCGCCTCGGCATGTTGGAAAACAGCGGAGATGTCATCAACTGGGTTCTTGGTCCAAAAACAGAGCAAGGGGACGTTTCTGACGTATTCGACTGTGGAGAGACCTTTATTGTTGCAGCCGTATCGGGTATTCATGAAAAGGGTTACCGCACGCTTGAGGACGAGCAAGTAAAGAACTACGTCAAGCAAGAAGCCTTGAAAGATAAGAAAGCCGAGTTCATCACCAAGGAGATGGCGGGAACCACAGACATCAATGCTTTGGCATCGAAGTTGGGTATACAGACATCACAGGCACAAAATGTCAAATTCACCGACCACGTATTCGGCACATCTGGATATGAGCCAGCTGTTATTGGAGCTACAGCCTTCACGGAGGCAGGAAAGACTTCGGCTCCTATCAAAGGAGAGAACGGCATTTATGTAGTGAAGGTAGACAAGAAATACGGAACGGGAGAAACCTTCGATGAGAAGACCGAGGGGAACCAATTGCTTATCCGTTATCGAAGTGCCATCAGCAGTAACGACATCTTCAACGGAGCCCTTGGAGCGCTTTATCGTGCTGCCGAAGTAAAAGACAACCGCTCCGCTCTGTTGCGTTAATCCTACAACGAACCCAATGGATTCCTTCATAGGGAAAACATTAGAAGAACTGAAGTCCATAGTCTCCGGCTATGGACTTCCCTCTTTTTCTGCGAAGCAGATTGCGCAATGGATCTACGTCAAGCGTTGTGACACGATAGATGGTTTCAGTAATCTATCACAGAAGAACAGAGCCTTGTTATCGGAGCATTACCAAGTAGGTCTGACAAAGCCAGTTGGATCTGCCCGATCCAAAGATGGTACGATCAAATACCTTTTCCAGACCCAGCATGGGTTGATAGAGACCGTATACATACCGGAAGAAGACCGCGCGACACTCTGCGTTTCGTGTCAGGTCGGATGCAAGATGAACTGTTCTTTCTGCATGACAGGCAGGATGGGGTTTCATGGTTCTTTGTCATCGGCTGAGATTCTAAATCAAATACTCTCGATACCAGAATCGAAGAAACTGACCAATATTGTATTCATGGGAATGGGCGAGCCGATGGACAATATTGACCAAGTTCTTCGAGCGACCGAGATCCTGACTTCGGACTACGGATTAGCTTGGTCCCCTAAACGCATCACGGTCTCGACCGTAGGTCTATTGCCTGGTCTGCGACGTTTATTAACCGAATCACAGTGTCATATTGCCGTATCGTTGCACAATCCCATCGGAGAAGAGCGACAGGAACTGATGCCAGTACAAAAGGCCTACCCTATTGCCGATGTTGTAACGTTGTTGCGTCAGTACGACTTCAGTCATCAACGTCGTATCTCTTTCGAATATACTCTATTTGAAGGCGTCAATGACACCTCACGTCATGCAGCGGCGTTACTGCGTCTGTTGCGTGGTTTAGAATGCCGTGTCAACCTAATCCATTTCCATCCGATTCCAGAATCGTCACTAAGGCCGACAGACAGCAGAAACATGGAACGATTCCGTGACTACCTGAACGAAAATGGTTTGACCACCACCATACGTCGATCACGAGGACAAGACATTGAAGCGGCGTGCGGTCTGTTATCTACCCAAGAGCAGGAACGCCACAAAAAGGATTGAGCATTCTCCGCATCTTGTTTTTCCCATGCTTTATCCTTATCTTTGAAGTCTTTCATACATACAGGTATCGAGCCTCCCTTTCTGAATTATTCAATATAGTGCGAGAACAATTCTGTAAAGTCAGACCGTGACGATATGCATGACAAAGCATCCCTCATTTTGATGCCTTGTCACTTTCAAGAGAAACCACCATTAAAACAACCCCATAGAACCACTACATCCAGTCATGTTCCTACCATCATACCGTATTAAACATCACAGCAATAAGGCACACACGTTTCCTTTCTTGCTTATTCTTCTCTCACTTGCATCTTTCATGATGCTTTTAGTTTCCTGTGAGAAAGGGCGCATACTGACCTCCATCACGGGTTCTGCCCATGAGATTCTAGTCGTGGTTGATCCTCAGCAGCGCAAGACATCTGCCTTCCGTTCATTGCTTGACAGTCTGCAAACAGACATTCCCGGTCTTCCACAGGCAGAGCCCACGTTATCCGTATCCATCTGTTCCCCCTCCGAATTCACCTCCATGTTGAAGCCTACGCGCAACATTCTTATTGTAGAAGTCAATCCCAACAAATACACGCACACCGAACTCTACAAATCTAAAGACAGATGGGCAGAGCCTCAGAGTGTGCTGCGAATCGTTTCTCCATCGCCAGATTCATTACAATTATTCGTTCAATTGAACGGACGACGTATTACCGACTATTTTGTACAGGCGGAAGCCGATCGAGAGATTGCTTTTCTTCGCAAACACAACCATAAGGGGATGGGGCAGATTGTGAAAGAACAATTCGGGTTCACGATGCTTATACCTACAGAAATCACGTTATCTAAGAAGAGTGAGCATGACAATGCGCTATGGTTATCAAGTGGCGACAAGCCCGTCCGTCAAGACCTCCTTATCTACACCTATCCATACACATCTTCATCTCAATTGTCTCCAGACTCGTTGGATGCGCGTCGTGATACCGTATGCAGATACCTTATACCTGGTCCAGTTAAAGACTCGTATATGGGGACAGAAAAACAATATGATCATCCGATCCATCGTCCAATCACCATGAACAATGCTTATTGTGACGAAGCGAGGGGATTATGGAAAGTCATCGGCAACACGACGATGGGAGGTCCGTATGTATCGCGCACCATCATTGATCAAGAAAACCAACGTGTCATCACTGTTGAAGGATTTGTATTTGCTCCCCAGCAGAAAAAGCGGGCTCATATCAGGCAGTTGGAAGCGTCACTTCAGACTGTTCAGTTGAAATAGTAGACGTTCCGTCTGTTGTTACCAGGAAAGAGTCCGTTCAATCAAGAACAAATAAACCATATTAAAGAACATACACAACGTCAAACAAAATGGACAAACCAATCATAGGCATCACGCAAGGGGACATCAATGGTATTGGCTTTGAGATAATACTAAAAGCTTTGACCGACCCCATGATATTGGACATCTGCACTCCAGTCATCTATGGTTCACCGAAGGTGGCTGCCTACTACCGCAAACAGTTAGAGATGCAGAACTTCAACCTGAATCTTATTACAGAAGCCTCCTCGGCTGCACACCACAAGGTAAACATCATCAACACCTCGACAGACGATTTGAAAGTGGACACGTCGCGCAACTCGCTTGAAGCGGGCAAGGCGGCCCTCAGTGCGTTGGAAGCTGCCGTAAAAGATGCGAAAGAAGGGAAGATAGCCGCCATTGTCACTGCCCCGATCAACCGTCAGGCATATGGAGAGCAGGAGGAATTCAAATTCATTGGGCATACGGAGTATCTTGAACAGCAGTTTGAAGCCCAAGGCAAATCACTGCAACTGATGGTTGGAGAAGTGATGCGCATTGCATCCCTTACGGGTCACGTTCCCGTATCACAAGTACCATCTCTGATTACGATAGATGCCATTGTTGAGAAAGTACATATCCTTCAGCACGTACTTCGACGTGACTTTGGCATCAACAAGCCCAGAATTGCGGTATTAGGGTTGAATCCTCATGCTGACAGCGAGGAACCGCAACGAGAGGAATTGGAAATTATCCGTCCAGCCGTAAAGCGACTGAATGACGAAAAAATACTATGTTTCGGTCCGTTAATGGCCGACATGTTATTCGGAACAGGTCAGTTCACCCGTTACGATGCTATTTTGGCCATGTATCATGATCAGTGTATGATTCCGTTCAAGACCTTGTCCATGGATGCCGGAGTACGCATGAGTGCCAACCTCCCGATTATCCGTACAGCCCCCACGCATGGTACGCGTTACGACATTGCGGGAAAAAACGAGGCGAGTGAGGAGTCCCTGCGCAATGCCTTGTATTTGGCCGTGGACACTGTCCATAACCGCAGGACATATGACGAATCAACAGCCAATCCCTTGAAGGTTTCTCCAGCGTCCCCACGTCGTGAACGTTGAGAATACACCTAATTCATACACCAGAAGAGCCCGATACGATCCGTTGTCGGGCTCTTTGTTATAGTACTCCAAAACGAAAAAGGACGAGCCTTTGGGCTCGTCCTTTTTTTTATAGAATCAAACTAATTCAGGATTACTTCTTCAGCAGATCATAGCTACGCTGAACGAAAGCACTGAGCGCCTCACCCTTGAGCATGCTATTGCTAAGGAGGGCGAGATCAATGAGTTGACGAACACGAGGATTACCTGCGGCATAAGCAGAGACAGCCTCTTCAATTCCCTTACGAGCGTCCGCCATCTCCTTTTCAAGCGTTTTCTTATCCTCCTTATCCACTTGTGGGATATCCTCATCCTTGGCATCCTTATGGGCCGTATTCCATGCCGTGATATCCTCGTCTGCCTTTTTCTTCTTTTCCCGAAGGGGCGAAATCTGGTCAGCGCAAGCCTGTTCCTCGTCCTTGAGCAGTTGCTGGACAAGAGGGTTTGCCGTATTGACTACAAGATTGAAAGAGTCCGGCATTTCGCCATAGAAAGACATCATAGGATTGGCACCAGATGCGGCCATATCCTTCATACGGCGCATAAATTCGCCTTGTGTAATAATGAGAGGTTGCGTTTCCGCACCAAGATTCTGGAAATCCACCATAAAATCTGTTTTCTCCATTTTTGGTAGTTGACTGCGGAACACTGTTGTCAGAGCCTCCTGTTCGTCCTTTGAGAAATCAGACTGCCGCAGTTCGTCCTTCACAATGAGACGGTCCACCACATCGGCATCGACACGCAAGAAACGGAGTTTTTCGTTTTTCTGTTCCAGCGCGTTGAAAAGCATCGTATCGAATCGACCGTCCATGAGTAGCACGTCATATCCTTTTGTCTTCGCTGCCTGGATATATGCGTGCTGTTCAACGGCATCGGTAGCATAAAGAGCGATGACATTGCCATCCTTATCTGTCTGAGCATTCTTAATCGTATTCTGATACTCCTCCAAAGAGAAGTACTTCTTTTCCGTATTGCGGAACAGGAAGAATTTCGATGCCCGGTCGTAGAACTTCTCGTCGCTCAGGATTCCTATTTCAATAAAGATGCGCATAGAATCCCACTTCTCCTCGTACTGGGAGCGTTCTTTCTTAAATAGTTCCTCGAGAGCGTCAGCCACCTTCTTAGTGATATGATTGGAAATTTTCTTCACATTCTGGTCGCTCTGCAAGTAGCTTCGACTCACATTAAGCGGGATATCCGGTGAGTCGATCACGCCATGCAGCAAAGTCAGCCATCTTGGCACAATACCTTCGACGTTATCGGTCACGAACACCTGATTGCAATACAACTGTATTTTATTCTCCTGGAGTTCCATATTCTCTCTTACTCGAGGGAAATAGAGGATTCCGGTAAGATGGAAAGGGAAATCGACATTCAGGTGAATGTGGAAGAGAGGGTCTTCCTGTCCAGGATAGAGTTCACGGTAGAACTTATTGTAATCCTCGTCCTTGAGATCCGCTGGCTTCCTGATCCATGCAGGGTTGACATCGTTGATAACATCATCCTCGTCGGTCTCCACTTCTTTTCCATCCTTCCATTCCTTCTTCTTGCCAAAGGCAATAGCAACCGGCAAGAACTTGCAGTATTTACGAAGCAGGAAACGCACTCGATTCTCATCAAGGAAATCCTTATTCTCGTCATCGATATGGAGGATGATATCCGTTCCTCGGTCTGCCTTTTCAACCTCATCGATGGAATAATTCGGGGTTCCGTCGCAGCTCCAGCGTACAGCCTTTGCATCCTCTTTCCAGCTATGAGTTACGATCTCCACCTGCTTAGAAACCATGAAAGAAGAATAGAATCCCAGCCCAAAATGTCCGATGATAGCCTGGGCGTTATCCTTATATTTATCCAAGAACTCCGTTGCCCCCGAGAAAGCAATCTGGTTGATGTATTTATCGATATCCTCTGCCGTCATGCCAATGCCTCGATCGGAAATAGTGAGAGTACCTTTGTCCTTATCAACTGACACCTTGACTGTCAGATCGCCAAGTTCACCTTTGAATTCTCCGACACTTGCGAGAGTCTTCAGTTTCTGTGTCGCATCGACTGCGTTGGAAACGATCTCACGCAGAAAGATCTCATGGTCACTGTAAAGAAACTTCTTGATGACAGGAAAGATATTGTCTGTCGTTACTCCAATTGTACCGTTCATGATAAGATATTTATTTTAATTTTTTTCATTTCTGTCCCCTTTCTGTTCAAAAAAAATGCCATGAGGCAAAACACTGCCAAAGTGTCAGCAAGGCAAGATAAAAACAAAAAATATGTATGAAAGATTGGGGGGGGCGAAGAGTAGACTTGAGAGAATAATCAAGGGAAAGAATGAAAGAAAAAAGACAGGGCTTTTGAAAGTCCTGTCCTGTCTTGGTATCCTGCTACGTAGGATTATCGTTCTGAAGCGTGTCCTTGCATCTTAAGGAATGCCACCTCACGATCCGTCAGCATGCGCCATCTTCCGCGTGGGAGTTTATTCTTAGTGAGTCCGCAGAAATAAACTCGGTCGAGTCGTATGACCTTTGCACCGATTGCCTCGAACATACGTCGCACGATTCGATTCCATCCGATGTGTATTTCGATTCCGACGGAGCGTCGTTTCTCATCGAGGAAATGAACCTCATCGGCTTTCGCCGTTCCTTCTTCCAGTTCGATTCCTTCTTCCAGTCGGCGGAGTTCTGAAGGGTCGATAGGTTTATCGAGAGTGACCTGATAAATCTTCTTGTGTTCGTAACGAGGATGCAGAAGTCTCTGCGCCAGATCACCATCATTAGTCAGGAGAAGGACTCCTGTGGTATTCCGGTCAAGTCGTCCAACCGGATAGATTCGTTCCTTGCATGCGCCTCGCACAAGATCCATCACAGTCATGCGGGCATGAGGATCATCGGTTGTCGTAACCACATCCTTTGGTTTATTCAGAAGGACGTAAACGAGTTTCTCCCCTCGTATTGGTTGGTCATGGAAAAGTACCTTATCGACAGCCGGTACGACGCGAAAGCCCATTTCGGTCACGACCTGTCCGTTAACCGAAACGATGCCAGCCTTGATATATTCATCAGCTTCGCGTCGGCTGCAAAGTCCAGCATTAGCGATAAAGCGGTTGAGACGTACAGGAGTATTCGGGTCGGACTGTTGTTTCTTATAAATCAGTTGTTTCTTTTTCGAGTACTTTGCGTGCGGGTTATAGTCTTCGTCATGGAGTCGTGTGGATTGTTTGGAGAACATGGACCTCACGCTACGTCTCGGTGTTTCGGCACGTCTGTCAGGGGCTGGATCATCTGGGGTTGCAGAGCGCCGGGAGCGGTTTCCTTTGAGGAAATTTTCAGCATAACGCTGGAAATCGTTTTTATGTTCGGAATGGCTACCGGAGCGAGAAGAATCGGAGCGGTAGGATTTGCGAGGGCGTCGATTGTTTCTATTATTGTTCATCAGTCATTAAAAGGAGGGACTTCATCAGAAAGAATCATCCCGATTAAATCTCTTGTTGATTATTTTGATTTCTGCAATGATACGAAAAAAAAGCAAGCGAGCCACGATTTTAAGACGTTTTCCTTTGGAATGGAGCGAAAAAGAATTTATATTTGTCATTGAGCAAGCGAGAAAGAACGCCTGCGCGAACCATCCCTCCCCCCTTATTTTTTTTAGAAAAATCCATACGGGTCATTTGACAGGAAATCCCGTAAGGATTACAACACACAATTTGATGATATGTCCTATCTGAAATTCGACAAATCGCAGCTTATCAATCTAGAGCGTTCACTCACAACGGACATGTTGCGAACCAACAAGATGGGTGCGTACAGCGTCACCTCGTTGGTTGACTGTAATACTTCGAAATACGATGGTCTGCTGGTCGTACCGGTAGCAGAACAGAACTACGACAACTACGTATTATTGTCATCATTGGACGAGACGGTGATACAGCATGGAGCTGAGTTCAATATGGGTCTGCATCGGTTCAACGGAAACAACTACTCCCCAAAGGGTCACAAATACATCCGTGAATTCACGATGGAGACGGTTGCCCGTACGACCTATCGTGTAGGAGGCGTTGTATTCTCGAAAGAGCGGGTATTCATCTCGGATGAGAACCGTATCCTGATCAAGTACACGATCATGGAAGCTCACTCCCCTGTCACGATGCGTTTCAAGCCTCTTTTAGCCTTCCGTTCGGTCAACTCGTTGACGCATGAAAACGATCAGATTCATCGAGACTATGAGAGCATAGCCAACGGGATTAACATCCAGTTGTATGATAACATGCCACATTTGGCTATGCAGTTCAGTGATGAGAAAGCCGTCTTTATCAGTCAGCCGGACTGGTACCGTGGGATTGAGTATTGGCGGGAACAGGAGCGCGGTTATGACTACAACGAGGATTTGTATGTACCTGGGTATTTTGAGATTCAGATGAAGAAGGGCATGTCGGTCATATTCTCCGCCGGCATATCACCTGCAGACCCGAGCAAACTAAAAAAGCAGTACACGGACGAGTTGCGTGGTCGCACTTCACGCCTTGACTTCTTCAACACATTGAAGAACGCAGGCATGCAATTCTACAATCGACGCAACAACGGTCATTACATCATGGCGGGTTACCCGTGGTTCAAGTGCAGAGCGAGAGACGAATTCATCTCGTTGCCAGGCATTGCGCTGTCCACTGACAACGTCCAACTGTTTCATGACGTTCTGACAACCGCCTTTGAAGCCATAGACGCATTTATTGAGGGTCGTCCAAATCCGACCCAGATAACAGAGCTTGAAGCGCCGGATGCGTTGTTGTGGCTTTTGTGGGCTTTGGAGCAATATTCACTGAAGACCTCATTGAAACAGGCCAACAAGGACTATGGAGACCGTATTGTCATTCTGATGAACTTCATACGCGACAACAAGCATCCGAATTTAGCGTTGAATGAAAACGGGTTATTGTTCACTGACGGTCATAATGTACCTGCCTCATGGATGAATGCCACGTTGTGGGGTCGTCCGGTATTGCAGCGTACGGGTTATTTAGTCGAGTTGAACGCGCTATGGTATGATTTATTGCGATTCTATGGAGAGATTCTGAGTGAGCGCGGGGAGAAGGACTTGTTTGAGATTGTGGACTATCAGGCCGAATATGCGAAACGTTCATTCATTGAGACCTTCTGGAACGGGAATTATCTGGATGACTATGTATCCAATCCAGACCACAATTACGAAGTCCGTCCCAACATGTTGTTTGCGGTATCGTTGCCACATTCGCCGTTGGACCGCAATCAGCAGCGCAAGGTATTATCGATAGTAACACGAGAGTTGCTCACGCCGCGCGGTCTACGTTCATTGAGTCCGAAATCGGGTCAGTACAAGCCTATCTGTGCGGGCAGTGAGGGAGACCGCTCTGTATCGTATCATGACGGTACGGCATGGCCATGGTTGATTGGTGCATTCACAGAAGCCTATCTAAAGTTGCATAAGCATGGAGGTGTTTTCTTTTTGGAGCGCATCACGGGTGGTTTTGAGAGTGAGATGAGCAATGACTGTATTGGCACATTGAATGAATTCTACGATGGTAATCCGCCGTTCACGGCAAGGGGGGCCATGTCCTTTGCCATGTCGGTAGCAGAGACGTTGCGTGCCATCACGATTCTGCGTGACTATACGAAGCAGAATGACGAAGGAGCGTCGTTATAGAAAGAAAAAAGGAATACAAACAAAAACGATAGAATAAGATATGAATGCACTGATGTTCGGTTGGGAATTTCCCCCTCACATACTTGGAGGACTCGGGACCGCCAGTTACGGTCTGACAAGGGGGATGTCACTACAGGGCGACATGCATATCACCTTCGTGATACCCCATCCCCAGGGAGACGAGGATCAGAGTTTCCTTCACATCATAGGAGCGAACAATGTGCCGATTGTGTGGAAGGAGACGAGTTGGGACCGTGTGAATCAGCTGATTGGCCATACGATGCACCCTGATGAGTTTTTCCATTTAAGGGAGAATATCCGATATGACTTTCGTCGCATCGGCACAAACGAGATAGGATGTGTAGATTTTTCGGGTCGTTATCCGAACAACCTCATGGAAGAGATTTCGAACTATGAGGCGGTAGCCTCTGTAGTGGCCCATGCGGGAGGTTTTGACATCATCCACTCTCACGACTGGCTGACGTATCCGGCAGGTATCTTTGCCAAGAACATCTCCGGTAAGCCTTTGGTGATTCATGTTCACGCGACGGATTTCGACCGTTCACGCGGCAATGTCAATCCACAGGTGTATGATATTGAGCGCAGGGGGATGGATGCAGCAGACCACATCATCTGTGTTTCCAATCTAACCCGTCGAACGGTGATTGAGAAATACGGTCAGAACCCTGCGAAGGTATCGACGGTACACAATGCCGTCGAGCCGTTGGCAGAGGCGGACAAAGTGATGAAGACGCCTCGCAAGGACAAGGTTGTCACCTTTCTAGGTCGTATCACCATGCAGAAAGGTCCGGAATACTTTGTAGAGGCGGCGCACCGGGTTCTTCAGCGTACGAAGAACGTCCGTTTTGTCATGGCCGGTTCTGGAGACATGATGAACCAGATGATCCATCTGGCAGCCTCGAAGAACATTGCCGACAAATTTCACTTCACGGGCTTCTTACGTGGTAAGCAGGTAACAGAAATGTTGGCAGAGAGTGACGTGTATATTATGCCGTCGGTATCCGAGCCTTTTGGTATTTCGCCGTTGGAAGCAATGCAGGTTGGGACACCGACCATCGTGTCGAAGCAGTCCGGATGTGCGGAGATATTGAACAATGCCATCAAGGTTGACTATTGGGACATTGATGCGATGGCTGATGCGATCCATGCCATCGTTTCATATCCTGCGATGTATAAATCCCTCCATGAGTTGGGAGAGGAAGAAGTAAACCGGATTACCTGGGAGTCGGCAGGACGTAAAGTAAGGGCCATCTACGACAAAGTACTTGGATGGTCCTGAAAAAAGAGAAGAAACCACACATAAAAACATCCATAAGAAAAAGATATGAAGTCTATTTGCTTATATTTCCAACTGCATGAGCCGATGCAACTGAAGCGATACCGTTTTTTCGGCATCGGAACCGACCACTATTACTACAATGACTTCGCCAGTGAGGACACGATACGTTATTGGACGGAGAACTGTTGTCTTCCTGCCAACAACACGTTGCTGGAAATGATACGCAGCACGAACGGGAAGTTCAAGGTTGCCTTCTCCATTTCGGGTCTGATGCTTGAATTGTTGGAGCAGTATGCCCCTGAGGTCATTGACTCCTTCCGTGAGTTGGCAGATACGGGTTCTGTAGAGTTCTTAGGTGAGACGTATGCCCATTCGTTGAGTTCGCTGTACGACACGAACGAATTCAAGCAGCAGGTAAAATTACACTCAGCCAAGATACATTCGTTGTTTGACTTAGACACAAAGGTATTCTGCAATACAGAATTGATTTACAGCGACGAGATTGGAGAGCAGGTAGCGAAATTAGGATTTAAGGGTGTCATGGTAGAGGGTGCGCGTCACATCATGGGCTGGAAGAGTTCGAACTACCTGTACAAGCATCCGTATGCAGACCTGACGCTGATGCCACGCAACTATGAGATGAGTGACAATATTGCGGTACGGTTCTCGAATTGGGGATGGGATCAGTATCCGTTGACGGCAGAGAAGTTCATCGGATGGATTGTCTCAACGCCAGCGGAGGAGAAATTCATGATGCTTGGCATGAACTATGGGGCTATCGGTGTGTACAACCATGCGGAGTCCGGCATTTACGATTTTCTGAAGGCACTCCCCTACCATGCCATGATGAATAAAATCACGTTTGCCACACCGTCGGAGATTCTTGCGAACAACAAAGCGGGCGATGTGCTGTCGAGTACAGAACCTATTTCGTGGGCAGACGAGGAGAAAGACCTGAGTCCATGGACAGGAAATGACCTACAGGGAGAGGCGTTGCAGAAGTTATACAGTGTAGGAGAGCGCGTACGACTCTGTACGGACAAGCGCATCAAATACGACTGGCTAAACCTCCAGACGAGTCAGCACTTCTACTTCATGTCCACCAAGCACTTCACGGGTAATTCGCAGGCCCATACCGGTCAGTATGAATCGCCATACGAAGCGTTTATGAACTACATGAACGTGTTGTCGGACTTCCTGCAGCGTGTAGATGAGCAATACCCAACATCGATTGAGAACGAGGAGTTAAACTCGCTGTTAAAGACCATCAACAACCAGGAGCAGCAGATTGCAGAACTAGAAGAAGAAATAGAGAAACTGAAGGCAGAAAAGCAAGAGCCGGAGAAGGAAATCAAGAAAGCCGCTCCGAAGAAAGCCGCTCCGAAGAAAGCCGCCACTGCTAAGAAGACGACCGAGAAAAAAGCCGGAGAGAAAAAAGCCGCTCCGAAGGCAAAGAAATAAAGCGCCACATACAGACAAAAGGGAAACGCTCCGGGTCTAACAGATCCATGGTGCGTTTCCCTTTTTTATATCTTCCCTTCGCCTCATCGAAGAGGAAGAGTGTAGAATGTTGGACCTATGCGCCGTAGCGCTGAGGATAGATCACGACCTTGTTATTCAGTCGGAAATGAGTAGAAAGGGTCATAGGGACCTGGTCCATGGCACGGACATAAGACACAGAGCCGTGTCGTGCAGCGACGACGAGCAGGAGGTCGTCCTTAGCGATGGAGCGACGGAGCAGGAGGAAGGAATCCCAATTGGAGAAAGGAAGGAAATCATAGCGCAGTCGGCGTCGAATATGTCGCAGTCCATCCTCGAAAGCGAGCCGCGTCTGTTCGGTTGTGCAGAGGAGCACCTGCGCTGAGAGTTCGCGATTAAGGATAACCACCTTACGCAGCCATTGCAGAAAACCCTTCTCCAGTTCGGCAAGTGCAGGAACGACGAGTACGATGCGATGGTGTACGACGAGCGGTTTCTCGATCTGGCACATAAAAACCAGTTTATCCGTCTTGGCGACGACTCCGCCGGCATTCTCACCGATGAGGCGGTCAATCAGTCCGAGTTCTCGCGGCCATCCGGTGACGATTACATCTGCCATTGCCTCACGGGTAAGTCGGACAATACCACCAGAGATATTATAGTCGAGAGTTGTCTGCACGGTGACCGCGGTCTCGTTGGCGGATGCTTTCCGGACATACTGTTCCAGTCGGTTACGAACGGCACGGATCTTCTTCTCGGCATTGTTCTCATCGGGCAATACAGAGCCGACGACGAGCGGTTGTGCCGATCGTTTATCCTTGAGTACGACTGCAAAATCGAGCAGACGTTCGTAGTCGTTCTGCATGGCGACAGGAACGAGAATTGTCTCGGCGCGTGATGTCTGTATGCCGTTTTTCTGTTGCTTGACGACATCAACGACCTTTGAAGTGGACTTCTCACTCCCCACAGTTGTCGCAGGTGTGGCTACGGATTCCCACTGCAGGCGTTCGAGCTGTGCGAGTTTACGTCCTGATTGTTCGGTTATGATGGCGGAAACGGTGCAAGTGAGCAGGATCATGATGACAGCTGCATTGAGCAGGACATCGTCCATCAGTCCGGAGCGGATGCCGACGAGGACGATTGCCAGCGTCACGGCAGCCCGGCTGCCACTGAGTCCGAACATCAGTTTTCGTTGAGTCCCCGTAAAATGACTGAATATCTGCGTAAAGAAGGCAGCGAGCCACTTACCGAAGACAGAAGCGATTGTCAGGACGATGGCGGACGTAATGATCAGCGAGTCGGAGAACACGTTGGAAAAATCCATCATCAGTCCCACGCTGATGAGGAAGAACGGGATAAAGAGGGTATTACCGATAAAATCGATACGATTCATGAGTGCAGACGAAGCCGGGACCAGCCTATTGACAGCCAGTCCGGCGAGGAAGGCGCCGATCACTCCCTCGAAGCCGAGCAAGTCGGCAAAATAAGCCGAGAGCAACATCACGGCCAGGACGAGGATAAAATGGCTTCCTTTTTCACTTTCCAGATGTCGGAAGAAATACTTCAGTATAACGGGGAAAAGAATAAAGATCAAGAGATAGAGCACGAGTGCGCTACAGGTCATACGCAGGAAGAAGGTCCATCCGACCTGTCCTGAGTGGAGTCCCATGAGAAAAGCGAGGAGGATGAGAGCGGCGGTATTAGTCATAATCGTACCTCCGACGGTCACGGCGACCGCCTCATTCTTGACGACTCCCAGTCGGCTTGCCACCGGGTACGATATAAGCGTATGCGTGGCAAACATACAGGCGATGAGGAATCCCGCCTCCTGAGGAAGGTGGAGTACATAGACCGATGCGACATAGCCCGTAATCATAGGTACGAAAAACGTGAGGATGCCGAACATGATACTCTTGCGTCGGTGGACACGGAAATCGTTGAGATCGAGGTCGATGCCGGCAATGAACATGATGTAGAGCAGTCCGATGGTAGAAAAGAGATTGATGGAAGAGCTCTGTTGTACGAGTCCGAATCCGTGAGGTCCGACCAGCAGCCCTGACAGGATGAGGACGATAATACTGGGAATACGGAGGGAGCGCATGATGACGGGAGCCATCAGCACGATGACCAGAAGAAGTGAGAACACGAGCAGGGGGTGTTGCAGAGGCAAAGAGAACTGTGCAACAAGACTATTCAGCAAATCGGAAAACTGCACTTCCATAGGTTATAAGAGCCACACGATCGTAACACAAAAATAACAAATTATCTTCGGCATCGCAAAAAGAAGAAAAAATAGAATGCGTGTAATATCCTTATTTTATTTAGAATACCGTACCTTTGCCTAACCATAAATCATTTATGAAAGAAGGGATTCTTTCTGGAAGAGAAGAATGAAAAAGGTACATTTCATAGCCATGGGAGGTGCTGCGATGCACAACCTGGCATTAGCGCTGAACGAAAAAGAAGGATATAGGATAACGGGTTCGGACGATGAATTCTTTGACCCGTCGAAAAGCCGTCTTGCCGCCGCTCATTTGCTACCCGAAGAAGAGGGTTGGCATGCGGAGCGCATCACGGAAGACCTGGATGCTGTCATTGTCGGCATGCATGCGAGGGAAGACAATCCCGAACTGGTACGCGCCAAAGAGTTAGGTATCAAGATATACTCCTTTCCGGAGTACCTCTATGAGCAGACGAAAGACAAGACGCGAGTCGTCATCGGAGGCAGTCATGGCAAGACGACGACGACAGCGATGATCTTGTTTGTCCTGAAAGAGTTGGGCATCAAAGCCGACTATATGGTCGGTGCTCAGATTGAGGGTTTTCAGAACATGGTAGGTCTGAGTCATGAAGCCAAGATTGCGGTATTTGAAGGAGACGAATACCTCACCTCGCCATTAGACCTACGCAGCAAGTTCCTTCTTTACCATCCGCATATTGCATTACTGACGGGCATTGCGTGGGATCACATCAACGTCTTTCCGACGTTTGACAGTTATGTTGAGACATTCCGAAAATTCGTACAGAGCATTGAGCCAAACGGTCGGTTCATCTGGTATGCCCAGGACGAGAACCTACGCCTGCTTGCCGACGGGGTGCGGAGCGATGTTCAGTCGATGCCCTATGACACGCCGAAATTTGAGATCGCGAACGGCAAGACGACCATTGAGGTCAACGGCCTGCGCACCACGTTAGGAGTCTTCGGCGAGCACAACCTACAGAACATCATGGGAGCGTATAACGTATGTCGATCGTTGGGTATCACAGACGAAGACTTCTTCCGTTCGATTGCAAGATTCACGGGAGCGGCGAACCGTCTGCAGAAAATTACGGAGACAAGCTCCTCGGTATCCTTCAAAGACTTTGCCCATTCGCCGTCGAAACTGAAAGCCACCGTCAAAGCGGTCCGTCAGCAGTATCCGGACAAGCGTCTGGTTGCGTGCATGGAACTGCATACCTTCTCCTCACTGACGAAAGCGTTCCTGCCTCAATACAAAGGAGCGATGGATGGTGCGGACAAGGCGTACGTCTATTACAATCCAGAGGTAGTGAAGCACAAGCGTCTGGAGGACATCTGTCCGGAAGACGTGAAAGCGGGATTTGGCGGACGTGTAGAAGTATTCTGCGACTCGAAGCTGTTGCAGCAAGAGCTGCGAGGTTTGCATATAGAAGAGAACACGGCATTATTGCTAATGACGTCGGGCAACTTTGACGGAATCGACCTCATCTCCTTTGCCAAGGAGTTGCTTGAGACGCACTAAAAAAGACAGACTATGGACGAGAAACAGCACCTCTTGGACCTGCGATATATGAAGATGGCCTTGATATGGGCCGGCAACTCCTATTGCAAGCGCCGTCAGGTCGGTGCGTTATTGGTGAAAGACAAGATGATCATCAGTGACGGCTACAACGGGACTCCCAGTGGATTCGAGAACAACTGTGAAGACGAGGACAACAAATCATTTGCCTACGTACTGCATGCTGAAGCCAATGCAATCACGAAAGTAGCGCGAAGTACGAACAACAGCGAAGGGGCTACGCTCTATGTCACGGCGTCGCCGTGTATTGAGTGTGCGAAACTCATCATCCAGGCGGGCATCCGAAGAGTTGTCTATGGAGAGCAATACCGTCTGCTGGACGGAATTGACTTGCTTCGCAAAGCCGGAATTGAAGTCACCCAGGTCGAAACGACCCTCTAAAAAGAAGAATATCCATCATGAACACGAAATGGAAGATTATCCTTCCCCTGCTTGCCAGCCTGTGTGTTATCACCGGATTATTTATCGGTCGCTGGATGTATAAGACGCCGTCTGCATTCATGAGCAACGGCAGTTCTCCGGTAGATGAGGTTCTGAACTTAGCGGACCATGAATACACCGACTCGGTCAACATGGACACCTTATCTGAAGCTGCCATTGAGGCCATGTTATCGTTGTTGGATCCTCATTCGGTCTATATCCCGAAGAAGGACCTTCAGATGGTCAATGACGACATGTCAGGTTCATTCTCCGGCATCGGAGTTCAGTTCAACATCCAGCGAGACACGGTGACCATCATCTCCGTCATACACGGAGGTCCGTCGGAGAAGTTGGGCATCCTGCCGGGCGACCGCATCATCAGTGTCGATGGCAAGCCATTTGTAGGCAAGAGTCTCTCGAACGAGATGGTTGTCTCGACGCTGCGGGGCAAGAAAGGCACGAAAGTAAAGATCGGCATCCGTCGGTCGAGTTCACCGAAGCCGTTGCTATTCACCATAGTACGTGGGGATGTCCCTGTCAAGACGGTTGAGACATTCTACCTGGCAGCTCCGAGGACGGGTTATGTAAAGGTCTCGTCGTTTGGAGAGCAGACCTTCTCGGAGTTTCAGACGGCGCTCGCGCAGTTGAAGCGTCAGGAGGCGGATCGGTTCATCATCGACCTGCGTGGCAATCCAGGAGGCTATCTGGATGCGGTCATCAGGATGGTCAATGAATTCCTGGAGAAGGGCGACATGATCGTATATACGGAAGGTCGCAGTTACCCTCGTCAGGACTCGAGGGCGGACGGCAGCGGTTCGTTCAAGGGCACGCCGATTGTGGTCCTGATAGACGAATGGAGTGCCTCAGCCAGTGAGATTTTTGCGGGAGCGATACAGGACAACGACCGAGGTCTGATCATCGGTCGCCGTTCGTTCGGCAAGGGATTGGTTCAGCAGCAATACCCATTGAGCAATGGTGCGGCGGTCCGTCTGACGATAGCGCGCTACTACACCCCATCGGGTCGTTGCATCCAGAAGCCCTATGCCAAGGGAGACCGCTCGTCATACGACCTGGAGGTAGTGGAGCGTTTCACGCATGGGGAACTCACGAACGCGGACAGCGTCAAGACCAACAAGACGCAATCGTACAAGACCAAGTTGGGTCGTACGGTGTATGGTGGCGGAGGTATCTCGCCAGACCGTTTTGTAGGGCGAGACACGACGGGTTTCACCCCGTACTTCAACCGCATCACGGAAGAAGGGTTGCTGAATGACTTCGCATTCCGTTATGCGGACACGCACCGAAGCGAGTTCCGTTCATACAGGACATGGCAAGAGGTACTGACACACCTGCAACGTGCATCACTATTGAAAGACTTCACTCTCTATGCCGAGAAAAAAGGAGTCAAGGGCGAGATGAACCAGATCATGAAATCGAGCAAGCTGATTGAGAAGCAGTTGTTCAGCCTCATCGCCCGTGATGCGATGCCGGACGAGACCTTCTTCTACCGCATCTACAACAACGACGACGCAGCCATCCGCCTTGCCATTCAGGAGTTGAGCAAGAAATGATGGATGGAGGGTTGGAGGGGTAGCGTGGACTGTCCTCGCTACGAGAGCGTGTATGAGAGAAAGATGAAAAGGGTGATGATATAACAGTCCGAAAGCCTCTCTCCTACTTGCCACTCTTGCGGCGGTTGCACTCGCGGCAGAGCATCTGGCAATTATCCGCCACGGTTCGTCCGCCGTCGTGCCACGGCGTGATGTGGTCAGCCTCCATCTGTGACAATTCGAAATGCTCGCCACAATCGGCACAGATGCCCTGCTGGCGTTCGTAGGCAGCGAGTTTCTGCGCATCGGTAAAGGCACGGATAGAGAGATACTTCTCCTTACGCGTCAGGATATACGGATAAATGCCAGTCTTCCTAGTCACATCGTCATCGAGTACGAGTTTCGCCACCTCGGCATCTATTGCCTGTGCGTCAAAGACCTTATCCTTGTAATTCTTATACAATTCGCCCCAATTCACGCCTTTCATTATCTTCTTACGCTCTTTCGTAGGACGGAAAGTCATTTCAATCCATGTGATAACCTACCGGAAGTCCGAGACCAAGGCGGCGCGCGACGCTTTCCGTGACATCAAGGCAGTCCCCGCTGACGACGAATAAAGGATGACACGCCTTGCGGCTACACGCTGTACCGCAAGCCGAAGAAGAAATAAGTCCACGAGGAGCCTGCATGAACCCGTGAAGGAACGGCGGTTAAACGATGTTTAACCGCCGTTTTGTTTTTTATATTCACCTTTGACTGCTTTTAACATATTTATTTGTAATTTTGAAGCGATTTTTAATCATGAAACTATGAAAGACAATGCCTTATCCATAGCGAATTACTTTGTCGGTCTTGCAAGGAAGGATAAAGAAGAAGTCAAGCCACTTCGTCTCATGAAGTTGGTTTATATTGCCCATGGTTATATGCTCGCCATACTTGACAAGTCTGTACTGGATCCACGCTTTGACCGTGTGGAAGCATGGAAATATGGTCCCGTCATTCCGTCTGTCTATCATTCTTTCAAGTACTTCAAAAATCAGCCTATTACCGAAAATGCTGTGGTTTATGATGCTGATAGAAAAAACTTTGAAGAGCCAGAACTTCAGGACGAGGGGGCTAAGAAGGTTTGCAAATTTGTATGGGACAAGTACAAACAAATGAATGACATGGAACTTGTTGACCTGCTCCATAAAAAGGGAACGCCATGGGAAACAGTCTATGTTGAGGGTAAGAATAAGGTGATCCCTGACGATTACACGAAGATGTATTATAAGATGTTGGTTAACACCCTTCTTAGGGCAGCAAAGGCAAAAGAGTAATGAAAGAAGCCGACTATATAGACGAAGAGCAGCTTCGAAGCATAGAAGAAGAACTGTCTGTCCTTAATAAGAATGACATAGAGGAAGTGCGCCAGTCCGAAAGAGGATTGCCTTCTCTTCAAGAATTAGAAGCGCAGGACAAGCAAGAAGATATAACAACAAAGAAAGACAACAGAAAGAAAAGAGGCATCTTCTCTTATTGTATATTCGGTTTTGTCTGTACTTACATGGTGGCTGTACTTGTCATTGTGTTTTTCTGTGGCTTTAACGTGATGACTATTGACTCCAAGGTTTTAATTGCCCTTCTTTCCACAACGACCGCCAATGTCATTGGATTGTTTGCAGTGGTAGCCAAATATCTGTTCCATAAATAATACTCACACTCACACCACACAACAAAAAAAAGCCAGCCGAAGCTGGCTTTTTTTGTTGTCACTCCACTCGCTCGCCCAGGACGATGGTGATTGCCATCTTGTCCGTGGGAGCGCCCCATGCGGGGTTTCCGAACTTCATGAGCATCTTTTTTATCTGCCACTTCATGCGCCGGCGTGTGTAGCCGTAGGTGAACACGACGTGCGTGAAGTCCTTGAACTCGCCTGTTCTCCAGTCGCCGCCCTTGTACAGCCGCCTGCGCCAGTAGGGCTTGTCCTCGCGGTACTCCTCGGGCTTCTCGCCGCTCTCTATCATCTCGTACCACTTCTTCTTGAGCGGCAGGTAAAGGATTTTTTCTTCCATAATGTGTAGTTTTGTAGCGTTTAATTGTTTTATGACATCTATATTATGATTACTCCTGAAACGAAAGACAAGTTGTTGCAGCTGCTGCACGACAATTTAGGCGACGGCTGTCTGTATGAAATAGGCATGGACGACATAATGAAAGAACTCGGTCTTTCATCATGTGAGTTACAGAGTCTGCTTGAGGAGTTCCAGTCCATACATCTTATCGAAGAGCTCAACATGAGAAGAGAAACCTTCTTCTTGTGCGTCAGCCACAACGCACGCGTGTTTCTTGAAAAGGGCGGTTTTCAACGCCAAGCATCAATAGAAAGTCTTGCGTATGCCAATCTTAAGCTTCAGTACCAGGCACTGCAGGCGGAGCTTGAGAGTCTGAAGCGGACGAACCCCACGCTTGCGGAGCGCATCGCCTCGTTTCTTGCGGATGTCGCAACGATAGCCGGCATCCGCCTCACATGACGCGATGAACTGCGACAATATGTCTTTCCCCCGACAATATCTGGCAGGCGATATGCGGTCTGCGTAAATCTCTTTGCCGTCGAGCAGCACGCGTCTGTTGAATGCGATAACCCTGCGTTTGCTTGTCTCCGCCTTTACGCTGATTTCTATTTTTTCTTCCATGGTAACTTGGTTTTAAGTAGTTTTGTTTCCGGATGATCCTGCGATATTGGCGAATGCACTGTCTATCTGTTGCCTCAGTGAATGTTCCAGAGAACGTGTCATTGAATCTGTTTGGCGTAGCAGTTCCTCATCGGAAAGAGTATTGGAACGAGTTGAAAACTCTATTCGCTCAACTGGAAAGCGAAGGTCTATTCTGATTTTTTCTTCCATGGTAACTTGGTTTTAAGTAGATTCACAGCTGAAAGGCGTTCTCGTCTATCCACTGCTTGCTTACAGTCTTGGGGTCGCGGTCGATGCACCACAGCCCAACGGTCGTGTCTTTGTGGTATTGCAGTTCCCTGACCTTCCGCAGAAGCTCGCGGATGGTAAAAACAGTGCGCCATTTCCCCGGGCGCCGATGTTTTTTCCTGTTTTTGTTCATCGTTTAATCATTATTCAGGATGAAATACACTGCCAGTGGGTAACCCACCAGCACCATGCTGATCACTGTCGTTATTAGAAAATCTCTCATAAAGCTGTTGTATTTAAAAATTAGTGTTATTGATGTGTCTTTCGTATTTTTGCCTTGTTTAAAATAGAAATATCCATGAATCTACATTCCATTAAATTGAAGCTGGAACAATCATCTTGTCCAGAACACGGGAAGCATCCGTCAGTAACCATAACAGGAAAGACATTGAACATGTCTTGCTGCTGTGAGAAATTCAAGGAGGCACTCAAGAAAAAGAGCGAAAAGCTAATAACGGAAAGCATTCAGAACGACATATCATCGATGTTCAAGAAGCTATAGCCATATCACTTTCCCTCATTAACGATCACAGGCACTATTGTCAGCACCTTAATGAATCTGATGTTTTCGCCCTTGTGCCTGTCTTTTATCTTCTTTTCCGCTTTTGACACATCGTTGTTTGGATTTGTCATATCGATTGTTGTAGTCTCATCGGAGAGAATTTTCATAGAAAGTTTTTCCATAATGTATTGCTTTTATAAAAAAGTTTGTATGTTTGTAGCGATTCCAGTGCTCAATTGGAAGACGGATGTTACGCTTCGGGCGGCTTCTGTGAACTCACCTCGATCGTTTCGGCGGTCGAGGTGCGATTTTTTTAGAAGTCTATGATATTCTTTTCGTCTCCAGTAACGAAATACTTACCATGAATCTTCTTGGTCGCAAGTTCTTTTATAGCCCCCTTTGCTCTATTCGTTAATTTATCAAATTGAAACAACACCAATTTGGCATGTTGATGCCTTACTGCGTAAAGAGCATCCTCAACAATATGCTTGTCGCTTTCAATTTTTTTCAGATCAGCCAGGATTCCGTTGCAAAGAGTGTCCGCAGAAGATACTCCAGGGGTTTCTGATAAATGCACCATCTTATTTCCGCCTTTTGCAAAGATCAGGCACATATTTTTCTCCTTTTTATATTTTGCGAGTTCTTGTTTGTTCCTGTTTGCAAACGTTTTTCTCTCCTTATCTGTAACAAGGTATCCACCTCGTTCACTGTCAAAGAATGTCCTTTCATATTTTTGTTCAGAGTAACCATTAAATTCTGCTTTTGCCTTTTCTATAATTCTTTTATCAATCACCTTCTCCACTTTCCTGCAGCTGTTGCAGTGCTTCCTGCCCCCTGCGAGGTCGTGCAGCAGCGCCATGAGCTTGTTGCCCGAGTACGGACACGCAGCGCAGCTGTCCGGATAGTACGGATGCTTGTCGGAGAATAGTTGACCGTCCTTGCCGGGATTGTTCTCTAATCCGGACTGCGGATTGTCCTTCGCTGTTCCGGAAGGTCTGGCGGTGCAGTCCTTGTCGGTTGCCCGCAGCTCGCACTTGCAGTTCCAGCGGTCGCCTGGGCGGTGCTCCTTCCAGAACGGGTCATCGACGGGCAGCACCGTCCCCCAGAAGACACGGTGGTCGGCTCCGGGCGTCGGCGAGGTTGACGGTATCCATTCCAGGTTCGGCAGCACGTCCTTCTCCGCCTCGAACTGCTGCCACGCTGCTGGAGTATTACATGCACATAGACCCGAGGAAGCTGACCGACGAGGAATGGGCGTGGAAGTTCAACGACTTGGCGGAAATAAGGAAACGGGAGGCTGGCGGATAGGCAATAAAAAAGCCGCCCCGGAAAGGACGGCTTGTGTATGGGGGAAAGGATGAAGTGTTACTACCACCTCCGTACCATTTTTAAAGGATTGGCACTGTAGTCAATGTTAATCTCAAGTTTCTTCGCCTTTGGATAAAAAAGACTGACAATGATGATGATGATGTTCCAGATGGACGCAAACAAATAGAATACAATCCCCAGAAAAAACACTAATGCGCCAATGCACAGCATCCATGCGATAATATGAATGAAGAATGACATCATGGCTTCTAAGATTGAAAGGTTCACTACAATGATATAAAAAATATTTGACAATGGCAAGTAATTCGATAGAATTCAGCATCAATATTGGTGGAACCGCCTATCAAGGCATCGCCAAGATAAGCGAAGCCAAGGACGAACGGCACATACCGTTCTCCATGACGCTGATAAGCGACTACGTAGAGACGCTGGAGTTTATCTGATGATGCGGACCTTGTAGTCGTAGTTGGAAACGTCTTTGGATATATAGACCTTGTGGTCAGCATAGCCTCGATCCGTGGTTATCTGCCACTCGTCACAGTTCATAGATGAACGGTTGACAATACGCATGGTGCAGTCGTAGTCGTTGCGTGTCGTCTCCCGGATGACATAGTCGGCATCGTATTTTGAATCGGTCAGGAAAATGACACCGCCAAGACACGGAGCTTCTGAAGTACCGGAAACGACAGTGCCGCCTATGATAGGTTCTTCAAAAACGTACATACCTTTGTCAAACTCTTCTTTTTTAATGGTTTTTGTAGAACCGTTTTTTAGCCATACAGTCACTTCATCTCCTCGTATTCCATAGCCGTCAATGAAAATTTTCTTCGGCTTAGCGCCCAAGGATATAGAAACAAATAGCAACAGAACAACGACAATATTTTTCATAGCATAATATGTTTTATCTGACAAGCGATATTATTATTAATCTGCAGGACGGTCGCCGTCTGCGCGTCAGACCCTACTCCGTCAAGTGGAAAAGGTCGGTCAAGGATCTATGCGACACCTGCGAAATCACCCTGCCACTACATCCCTACCTATACACGACCGAATCAAACGCCAGCAGCAGGGAGTGCCTTATCAAAAACGGCGATAAGGTAAGTGTCTCGCTCGGTTATAACGGGAACAACTCCACACGCTTTGAGGGATATGTTGCGACCATCAACTACAACGACCGTCTCGTCCTTCAATGCGAGGGTTACTATTACCTGATCAAACGCATTCCCACAACAGGCAGTTGGAAGAAAGTAACCCTTCGCGATTTCGTACAATACATAGTCAAGAACACCGACATAACACTATCAAAAAACATACCAAACGAGACGCTTACCAACCTGACAATTCAGAACGCGTCGATGGACAAAGTGTTCAAAATGCTTCAAGAAGATTATCTATGTGCAGCTTATTTCAAAGGCAGGGAATTGTATGTCGGTGCTTCATTGTTTCCCGAAGGGGGAGGAACTGGTGCGAGAAAGAAGCTGCGCATTGGCTGGAATGTGAAGGAAGGCAAAGTCGTGAATCAGCCAATCGGAGAAATTGTGAAGATTGTGGTCAAATCAACCGACGACAAGGGCAAAACCACCAAGACGAAAAGCAAAAAAAGCAATGACAAAGTTGTGACTGGCATTGAGGAGAAAAAGATAAACCCGAACATGAGTGAAGCTTTTAAGGAAAGTGTACGGAAACGCTTGCAGGACGAGGCGAACGCCAAGAGCCTGAAGCAGGCTGACGTCACCTGCTTCCTCGAGCCGCAGCTGGAGCTGGGCGAGGTGGTCGAGGTGATAGACCAGCGCTATCCGGAGCGCAACGGACGTTTCTTCGTGGCCGCCATCGACGGCGAGTTCGGCGAGAGCGGAGGCAGTCAGAAACTAACACTGAGATACTATGGCGATTAAGACTGAAGACATAAGACAGGCGCTCAGGGACTTCACCGCCCAGGGCGTGGCAACGATGATAGGCACAGTGAGCGAGGTGGACGCCACGGAGCGCACCTGCACGCTGACACACGAGGATGTGGCGTACTACGGCGTGCGCCTGCAGCCAGTCACCGGCGGTTCAGCCGGATTGCTCGTGACACCGAAGGAAGGGGCTATGGCTCTGGCTGTGCGCATCGAGGAAAACGACGGCTGGATGATAGTCCACACCGACGAGGTGGAGACCATTGAGGTCAAGGCTGGCGACACGACAGTGACGATAAACGCCGATTAAACGAAAGAAGCGGGCGACACTATGCTGTCGTCCGCTTCTCTTATAAAAGATGTACTTTTCGTTTTGAAAATGTGTACTTTTCGTTTTGGCGATTATACATCAATTCGTCCTATTGAGAAGAGGAACAGAGACATGAGGTAATGAAGGGGAAGAGCAAAAAAGAAGGCGGGAAGATAGACCCTTCCCGCCTTCTCGTGATTACAGGCTATTACCTTGTGCGTATTACTTCGCGAGCAGCAATTGAGCTGCTTTCTTGGCAAGAGCCAGATAGCGATTAGACTGTTTCTGAGTAAAGTCGCCTGAAGACTTCTGGAGGGAAGCTTGCAGATTCTTGATCTTGTTTTTCCAGGAGGCGAGAGAAGACTGAGCCGCCTTGTCGCCCTTCTTTGCCTTGTCCGCCACGGCGGAAGCGCTGTTGATCGCTGACTCGTAGGAATCGAGCAGGGCATCGATCTTAGAGGAAGCCGAAGTCGCAGTGGCGGCAGTAGTAGCCTGAACAGCGGACTTCGAAACAGATCCAGCAGCAAGAGCGTTGGTCGCGGAGAGCAGCATGGCTGCGAAGGCGATGGAATAAAGGATGATTTTCATAAGTAATAAACGAGTTAAGAATATTAGGAAGCACTATTTAGCGTAGCTTACGGCACGCGTCTCGCGGATCACGGTAATCTTGACTTGTCCAGGGTAGGTCATCTCGTCCTGAATCTTCTTAGCGATGTCGTAGGAGAGTTTCTCGGTATCCTTATCGTCAATCTTGTCTGCACCGACGATGACACGCAGTTCGCGACCAGCCTGGATAGCATAGGTCTTGATGACGCCCGGGTACTGGAGTGCGAGGTTCTCGAGGTCGTTGAGACGCTTGATGTAAGCCTCGACTATCTCGCGGCGTGCACCTGGTCGAGCGCCTGAGATGGCGTCGCAAGCCTGAACGATAGGTGCGAGCATGGTGGTCATCTCCATTTCGTCGTGGTGAGCTCCGACGGCGTTGCAGATCTCGGGTTTCTCCTTGTATTTCTCGCAGAGTTTCATACCGAGAATTGCGTGTGGCAGTTCCGGTTCGTCGTCCGGCACCTTGCCGATATCGTGGAGGAGTCCTGCGCGTCGTGCGAGTTTCGGGTTGAGTCCGAGTTCGGAAGCCATGACGGCGCAGAGGTTGGCTGTCTCGCGTGCATGCTGGAGGAGGTTCTGTCCGTAGCTGGAGCGATACTTCATCTTACCGATCATGCGGACGAGATCAGGGTGGAGACCGTGTACGCCGAGGTCGATTGTTGTGCGCTTACCTGTCTCGACGATTTCCTCCTCGACCTGTTTCCGTACCTTCGCCACGACCTCCTCGATACGAGCCGGGTGGATACGTCCATCCTGAACGAGTCGGTGGAGTGCGAGTCGTGCGATCTCACGGCGAACGGGGTCGAAGGAAGAGAGGACGATGGCCTCAGGGGTATCGTCCACGATGATCTCGATACCGGTAGCTGCCTCGAGTGCGCGGATGTTACGTCCCTCGCGTCCGATGATACGTCCCTTCATCTCGTCGCTCTCGATGTGGAACACGGAAACGGAGTTCTCGATAGCCGCCTCTGTTGCGACACGCTGGATGGTCTGAACGACCACCTTCTTGGCTTCCTTATTGGCGTTCATGCGAGCCTCGTCCATGATCTCGTTGACGTAGGACATGGCATTGGTTTTCGCCTCGTCCTTGAGCGCCTCGACGAGTCGGTTCTTAGCCTCCTCGGCGGAGAGTCCGGAAATCTGTTCGAGTTGAGTCTGTTCCTGTTGCTGCATCCGTTCGAGCTCCTTCTGACGTCGTTCGACGACTTCCATCTGACTGGCGAGGTTCGCCTTGACGGCATCGTTCTCCTGCATCTTACGGTTGAGGTCTGCCTGTTCCTGTTTCTGCTGCATCTCGCGTTTCTGGATCTGGCTCTCGCGTTGCTGGAGTTTCTGGTTGCGTTGCTGCACCTGCTTCTCATACTCCTCCTTGAGTGAAAGGTATTTTTCCTTTACTTCAACGAGTTTATCTTTCTTGAGCGCCTCGGCTTCGGTCCGTGCATCCTCAATCATCTTGTTGTAGGCGGACTTGCGGAGCTGCATGATGATGAGCCATGAGATGGCCGCACCGGCGAACAGCGCTACAATTGCCACAATGATTGTCGTTATTTCCATTTTTACAAACAGTTAGATATATATAATTAATAAAAAAGCATCAACTCCTGCCCATAGTACTCATCGCTCGCCAGAACCGTTCACTGGTCCTAAGCGCATCGTACCACACGCACGGAATGATGCGGAAAATTTCCATTCGAGCCGAGAGGACGCTATCGTGACACGGAGACGTGTCGATGGGGAGGAACAAGAGTGGCGTCGTCAGCCGATTGTTTTATGTCAGAGTCGCTACGACAGTGTTACTTATTCAGTCACTATCGTGGCGGTCGTTCAGATAATTCGAAAGGTCGTTCTGGAGTTCCTTCAGGTAGTTTCGGATGGACTGGGCATCGGTCCGCTGTGAAGAGAACACGTTCTGTATGGCAAAATTCAAGCAGACGCGAATCAGCACGTCAATGGTATCGTTGCCAGTCGTCTTGGAGTAGATACCGTTATAGCTTGATATAGCCTCGTTGACATCCTTGTTGGCACGTCGGTAGAATTCCTCGAGTCCGGGATCGATCATCATCGAAACAGGTCGTCCCATCACAGTCAGCGTAATTCGTACCTTCTGAGCGGCGGATTGCTTCTGTTTCTGGCTCATTTCAGAATTCGTTAGTTATGCCGGTCAAGGCATCCGTTTTATTTGTTATGACCCTTAGAATTCCGCTAATCCCATTGAGAGGGAAAGGGGGAATGTTGTCCCCTTATCTCAACAGGGTCAGACATCTTTCTATTTCCCGCATCATCTGATTCAATCGTTTTTTCGATTCCTGCCGTTGTTCCTCGGTCACGGAGAGCATGGCAGCATCGGTCAGATGATTGCATTTGACTTTCCATTCCAACAGTTCCTTTTCCAACCTTTCGACCTTGCGAGTCTGGTTGCTCACGGTATCGATCAGCGCACCGTTTTTTGACACCTCGGCTTCGTATAGTTCCTTCAGCCTATTGATCTGAGCTGTCAGTTCATTGAGCAGTTGAAGATCAGAATCGGTCATATTTTAATGGATTATCACGGACAAAGGTAACTATTTCGCACGAAATCCCCAAATAGCGATAACAAATCGAAAGGGGTCGTCCTAACGAACTTACGAAACAGGCAGCGACGAAGGGAGCACCTCGCCGGTCGGGAAAGGAACAGAAAGAGTCGGGAAAAAGACGGAAAGACGGAGAGACAGAGAGATGGAGGGGTGGAGGGGATGGAGGGATAAAACGAATAGACGGATGTCAGGATAAGAAGGAGGCGGGATCAGTGTATGGTCACCAGCACTGCCCCACGTCCGTATTCACGTACGTCGGTCTTCTCGATAGCGCAAGAGGAGTACTCCATCTTGAGTATGCGGGTGAGTTCACGGTGGATATCGCCATCGGAAGAGCCGAGAAGGAAGAGGACATGCAGGTTCTTCCGTTTCTTGTTCTTCTCCATGGTCTGTCGAAGCCGGTCGATCTGAGTCGTGAGAAGCGTTGCGCCGTCCACATCGGCAGGGTTGTCGAAGAGGGCCTCTGCCTGCAGGTTCACCTCAAGCACCTCGCCCTGTTGGCGTTTTGGTTGTGATACGATCTTGATCCCTGAGAGCCGAGGCAGCGGTATGAAATTATCGTCTGGATCCGCCGGTTGCTGGGACTTAGGCTGGGGAAGCGGTTCCGAAGAGGAGAAGGTCTGCGGAAGGTCCTGAGCGGCAGGGGCGGGATGGGCTGGCACATCATCGGAGATGAGCGGAACGGCGAGTACCTTCTCCTCGAAGAACTCGTTGTCGGAGAAAGAGCCAGGGCGGAACAAGCGTGATGAGGAGAGGCGGATCGGGATGGAGAATGCCGGTTTGGCCGAGAACGGAGCAGAGGGCTTGAACGGAAGGATCTGGAGCAAGAGATGCTCCCAATCGGAGAGCGATGCGGCGTCGGTCTGAGAGAGGAGGACGCGCGTATGTGCCTCCGCAGTACCTGCATCGCGGCACATCAGATGGGAGTCCGCCTGCGTTGAGACCACGTAGAGCAGAGCATAGTTGCTATCGTTGAGCAGATAGAAATCGAAGTGTCCCTCCCCATGCGGAGAGACGACGAGCGAGACATTGAGGTTCTCACCCTGCGGAGTATCGAGATCGGCGGTAAAGAGCGAAGGGGACGGAACGTCGGTTGACTCGTCGGGTTGGGTCGGATCCTCGTCCGGTACATCCTGATTGAGCAACTGCCTCATGCTGACCGAGGTATTGCCGGAAGAGGGACGGTCGTCGTCCCGGGAGCGTCGCATCCGCTGATCCTGTTCCTCCGCGACAACCACCAACTCAGAGACCGGGACCGGGACATCGAAACCATCCTCGTCCTCGACCAGCACAATATTCCTGTCCTTGATACCCTTGACCACTCCCCCACCGACTGCATTGAGGAAGCGCACTCTGTCACCGACCTTCAGCATAGTTATTCCGATATGAAACGATTAAAAAAAAACTTTATTTTTCCTCTGTAAACCTTTTTTTTGCCGTTATGACACAGTACGAGCGTGAAAGCATGGCTCTGTACCCGGACGAACAGGAAATGGCGTCCTTTTACAATGAGAAATACGCTCATTGTCCCGTTTTTCCGGAGCAAATTTAGTACTTTTGCCAAAATATTGAAAAGCCGAAAGGCATCAGAAAAAACGAGAGTCACAACCGTCATGCAGAAAGGACCTCAAAGCATCCGCATCGAAGACTACGACTATCCGCTTCCGGAGAGCCGTATTGCCCGTTTTCCGCTTTCGAGGCGTGATGAGTCGAAACTGCTGATCTACCGCAACGGGACGATCACGGAGCGTCACTTCTACGACCTGCCCGACCTGTTGGACGGTCAGTCGCTGATGGTGCGCAACAACACGCGCGTCATCCAAGCGCGTCTGCTCTTCGAGAAAGAGACCGGTGCCCGGATCGAGATTTTCTGTCTGGAGCCGCATGAACCGTCAGACTATGCGCAAGCCTTCCAGCAGGGAGAGAGTTGCGTATGGAAATGTCTGGTAGGGAACTCGAAGAAATGGAAAGGCGGCATGATCCGCTCGCAGCAGAATGAACACCTGACGGCAGAGCGGATTGAAGACTGCGGAGAGACCTCTCTCATCCGCTTCCGATGGTCGGAAGCGGGAGTGAGTTTCGGCGAACTGTTAGAGAGCGTTGGCGAGCTCCCTATCCCGCCCTACCTTCACCGTCGGACCGAGGAGAGCGACAAGACAACCTACCAGACCGTCTATTCAAAGATCAAGGGTTCGGTGGCAGCACCGACGGCGGGTCTGCACTTCACGCCAGAGATCCTGCAGCGCATAGCGGACAAAGGCATTGAGACGGAAGAGGTGACCCTCCATGTGGGAGCTGGCACGTTCAAGCCCGTCAAAAGCGAGGAAATCGGCGGGCATACGATGCACAGCGAAGTGATGTCGGTAAAAGCCGATACCATCCGTCGCCTCCAATCGAAGTCAGGTCATATCGTAGCGGTGGGGACGACCTCGGTGAGGACGCTGGAATCGCTGTACTTCATCGGAGTCCTGCTGGAGCAGGACAAGGACCTGCAAGACCTGCATGTAGGGCAGTGGATGCCCTATGAAGACTACCCGAAAATCTCGTCGGAGAAGGCCCTGGAGAACATCCTCAACTATCTACAGGAGCATGATACGGACGTTCTGCAGACCAGCACGCAGATCATCATCGCCCCGGGTTATGACTTCCACATCGTCTCGCAACTAATCACCAACTTCCATCAGCCACAGAGCACCTTACTGCTTCTGATATCCGCCTATCTGAAAGGAGACTGGAAACGGGTGTATGACTATGCGTTGGGTCATGACTTCCGTTTCCTCAGTTACGGAGACAGTTCGCTGCTGATCCGCGAGTAAAGAACAAGAAACAGATAAAGAAATGAACATAGCCGTATTAGCATCGGGAGGCGTTGACAGTTCGGTTGCCGTACACCTGCTGAAGGAGCAGGGGGAGACTCCCGTCCTATTCTACATCAAGATCGGAATGGAAGACGAACACGGCTACATCGACTGTCCGGCAGAGGATGACATGACCATTGTCAACTGGTTGGGTCATCACTATGGTCTGCGTGTCGAGATGGTCTCGCTGCATCAGGAATACTGGGATAACGTAGTTGCGTACACCATTGAAAAAGTCAAAGAGGGCCGTACGCCGAATCCCGACATGATGTGCAACAAGATGATCAAGTTCGGTTACTTCGACCAGCGTTGGGGGAGGGACTTCGACCTGATTGCGACGGGTCATTACGCGACGACGACGATGATCGGCGGCAAGAAATACCTCTCGACCTCGCCTGACGTAGTGAAAGACCAGACGGACTTTCTGTCGCAGATGAGCGGTCGTCAGATTGAGCGAGCGATATTCCCGATCGGTCACCTGATGAAGAACGACATACGCAGGATCGCATCCGAAGCGCGTCTTCCCTCGGCAACGCGGAAAGACAGTCAGGGCATCTGTTTTTTAGGCAAGATTCACTACAACGACTTCCTGAAGCGCTATTTAGGAGAGAAGAAAGGGAAGATCGTCTGTTACGAAGACGGGAAGATATTAGGCGAGCACAACGGATATTGGTTTCACACGATCGGTCAGAGGAAAGGCATCGGTCTGGGAGGAGGTCCGTGGTTCGTGGTAAAGAAAGACATCGAAGAAAACGTCCTCTACGTCTCGCGTGGCTATGACCCGGAAACGCAATATGGTGACGTGATCAACCTATGTGGGTTCAACTACATCACAGACCCGTACACGCTGGAAGAGGTGGAACACGGCGGTTCGGTGGCGTGCAAATTCAAGATACGCCATACGCCGGAATTCACGGACGGGACGTTGCGCAAGATCGGTGATATCTACCGCATCAAAGCGACGCACAAGCAGCAAGGCATTGCAGCCGGTCAGTTTGCAACGGTTTACGACAGTGACGCACGCATCTGTATCGGTGGAGGGGAAATCATCACGGGAGACAAGTAACACAAAAAAACAAAAAATGGAAAATGAAGGCATGGTGCTACGCACCGAGAATCTCGTCAAACGCTACGGCAAACGTACGGTAGCGAACCACGTCTCCATCAACGTCCGTCAAGGAGAGATCGTGGGTCTGTTGGGTCCGAACGGAGCCGGGAAGACCACCACATTCTACATGACGGTAGGTCTGGTCATTCCGAATGAAGGCAAGATATACCTGAATGATAAGGACATCACGGGAGAGCCTGTCTATCGTCGTGCTCAGATGGGCATCGGCTATCTAGCGCAGGAGGCCTCGGTATTCCGTAAGATGACCGTAGAGGACAATATCCGTTCGGTCCTTGAAATGACGAAATTCAGCAAAGCATACCAGAAAGAGAAGTTGGAGGACCTGATTCAGGAGTTTCATCTGCAGAAGGTCCGTAAAAGTTTGGGAGACCAGTTGTCGGGAGGAGAGCGTCGCCGTACGGAGATTGCCCGTTGTCTTGCCATTGAGCCGAAATTCATCATGCTGGATGAGCCGTTTGCAGGGGTCGATCCGATTGCGGTACAGGACATTCAGGACATTGTGTGGACGCTGAAAGACCAGAACATCGGCATCCTGATTACCGACCACAACGTGGATGAGACGTTGTCCATCACGGACCGCGCATACATGCTCTTTGACGGTAAGATTCTCTTTCAAGGTACGGCGGAGGAATTAGCCGAGAATGCCGTTGTGAAAGAGAAGTATCTGGGGCGGGATTTTGAGTTGAAGAAGAAGACGCACGTCAAACTGTCTGATATTTCATAAATACATTTTTTGACAGGACATTTTTTGAGTCATGGCATCGTTCGTCGATGTCATGACTTTTTGTTTGGTATGGTCCGATGTCCCTGTCAGTATTCTGTCGTCCCGAAGGGACTTTGCGTTTGTCTTGTTTTACAAGACATTTTGGGCGGGTTGGAGGGTGACGCTCCTACG
>DGSL01000012.1:0-195 GCA_002393965.1 Bacteroidales bacterium UBA4363
CGAGGCGCCGCCCAAAATGTCTTGTAAAACAAGACAAACACAAAGTCCCTTCGGGACGTCAGAATACAGGCAGGGGTAGAGTCCGTAGGACGGAACCCTGTAATAAACATGTATTCCAATCAGAACTCCGTAGGAGCGTCACCATCCCATCCGCCCAAGCATGTCCTCGAAGTCCAATTTTGGAGCAAGCCGAGA
>DGSL01000012.1:309-1724 GCA_002393965.1 Bacteroidales bacterium UBA4363
AAACAAGACAAACGAAGAGTCCCATCGGGACGATACAATACAGGCAAAATGCAGCGAAGCGGAGTCCCTGTATTAAAACGCATCTTCCACCCAAAACACCTTCTGAAAACAAGACAACGGGATGACATATCCAACACCAAAAAAAACACACATCCTGCCGACTATTTCTTGCTGAACACGCAAAAAAGAAGTAGTTTTGTGGGAAATACCGTCCATCGAAAAGACATGGCAAAAGAAACGTCGCATACCAAAATCCTAAATCAGCTGGAGCAAAAAAAATACCTACCCATCTACCTCCTGATGGGAGAGGAGGCGTACTATATTGACCTCATCTCCGACTATATCCAGCGCAACGTCCTCACCGAGGACCAGAAGGGATTTGACCAGTTGGTGCTCTATGGCGACCAGACATCACAGGCGGAAGTAGTGGCGGCCGCCCGACGCTGCCCGATGACGGCTCCGCTCCAGGTCATTATCGTCAAGGAAGCACAGAACCTCTTCAAGCGGAGAGGCTCCACCGGTGGCACCGACGACGGTACCAATGCCCTCCAGTTCTATGCCGAGAAACCATCTCCGACGACCCTGCTCGTCCTCTGCTATAAATACGGCAAGCTCGATGCCCGTAAGAAACTCTACACCGCCATCTCGAAATGTGGGGTGGTTTTCGAATCCACTGCCTTGCGCGATTATCAGATTGTGCCCTGGATTCAGCAGTATGCTTCTGAACATCAGATTGCCATTTCAGAGAGAGCCGCAAGCCTCCTCGCCGAACATGTCGGCACCGATCTCTCGCGACTGGTGAGCGAACTGGACAAACTCCTGCTCGTGTTACCCAAGGACCGTCCCTCCATCACGCCTGAACTGATCGAGTCACATATCGGCATCAGCAAGGACTATAACAACTACGAATTGCGCAGGGCTCTGGGAGTGCGCGACGTTGAACGTACTATGCGCATCGCCACCCACTTCGGCAAGAACCCGCAGGAGAACCCCATCCCAAAGACTATATCAAACCTCTTCGGTTTCTTCTACAACCTGCTCGTCTTCCATTACTCCGAGGACAAGAACAACGACCAGGCACTTGCTCCTCGTCTGGGATGCATTCCCTTCTTCGTACGTGAGTACAGACAGGCGGCTCGCAACTACAGCGCTCGCAAGTGCATGCAGAACATCTCCCTCCTCCGACAGTTCGACGGCAAAGGAAAGGGCATAGGCTCTACAGCCGACCCTGCCGACCTCTACAAGGAACTGATGTTCCGCCTCATGCACGACTGATTCCACTAAAAAAATCTTCCCAAACACACACCAAAAAGCCCAAACGCGGAGTCCCGTAGGGACGGCAGAATACAGGCAGGGATGCAGCGAAGCGGAGTCCCTGTTATAAAACGCCTCTTCCTTATAGAACTCCGTAGGAG
>DGSL01000012.1:1787-38177 GCA_002393965.1 Bacteroidales bacterium UBA4363
CACCCTCCAACCCGTCCATCCACCATCCACCCGTCTGTCCAAAATGTCCTGCGAAGCTGGACAAACGCAAAGTCCCATCGGGACGTCAGAATACAGGCAGGGATGCAACCCCTGCCTACTTTACCACCAAAAAAGAACCCTGAAGGGGTGATACGGAATCGAAAAAAACGCCTGTCCGTCCAACTCGTCCAAAAACAAATCCAATAGGGGAACAATAAACCAAGAATAAGCCCTAAAAAAGACCTATTGAAATAAATAAAACATAGGAGAATCGAGAGACTCCAATCTTCCCCCGTGTCTTCTCTATCGGTTGGAATACATTTTTTCGTAATAGTTCAGGTAATCACCCGAAGTGACGTTGTCCAGCCAGTCCTGATGCTCCAGATACCAGCGCACCGTCTTCTCTATGCCTTCTTCAAACTGAAGGCTTGGCTCCCAACCCAGTTCCTCCTTCAACTTGCGGCTGTCAATGGCATATCGCGCATCATGCCCAGGACGGTCTGTTACGTACGTGATTAGGTCCATGTCCTCACCCTCTTTTCTGCCCAACAATCGGTCAACAGTCTTGATGACAACCTTTATGATGTCAATGTTCTTCCATTCGTTGAACCCGCCGATATTGTACGTGTCCGCTATCTTCCCTTTGTGGAAGATGGTGTCAATCGCACGGGCATGGTCCACCACGTACAGCCAGTCGCGTACATTCTCACCCTTTCCATAGACAGGAAGCGGCTTGCGATGACGGATGTTGTTGATGAACAGAGGAATAAGCTTCTCCGGAAATTGATACGGACCATAGTTGTTCGAACAGTTCGTTACGATGGTCGGCATGCCGTATGTGTCATGGAATGCACGGACAAAATGGTCACTGCCCGCCTTCGAGGCAGAGTAGGGGGAGTGGGGCGTGTATTTCGTCTCTTCTGTGAAGAAGTCAGTCCCGTAAGCGTGATGATGCTCCGACGACGAGGCCTTGGTCGTGAACGGCGATTCAATTCCCTCTGGATTTGTCAACTGCAATGCACCGTACACTTCATCCGTCGAGATGTGGTAGAATCGCTTGCCCTCATAGCCCTCTGGCTGACTCTCCCAGTACATCCGTGCTGCCTGTAGCAGCGAGAGTGTGCCTAATACGTTCGTTTTGGCAAAGGTGAAGGGGTCCTTGATGCTCCTGTCTACGTGACTTTCCGCCGCCAGATGGATGATACCATCAATCGCGTGCTCCTTCAGCACTTCACAGATCTTCTCAAAATCACAGATGTCCGCCTTGACAAATCGGTAGTTCGCTTCCCCTTCGATGTCCTTCAGGTTGGCAAGATTACCCGCATACGTCAGTTTGTCAAGGTTGACAATCTTGTACTCTGGGTATTTCGTTACGAACAGGCGTATGACATGACTGCCGATGAATCCGGCTCCTCCGGTGATGAGAATGTTCTTCATGGGTCTCTGGATTTGGAAAGAATATTTCTACAAATATACTACTTTTCGTCTAATTTTGATGCTCGATGATGCCTTTCGTTTGGTTTTTTGTTTGCTGAATTTCGAAAAGAAATACTATCTTTGCACCGCTTTTCGTGTAAAAGCACTTATGTAACATTATTTAATCTACATTAAATCAAATCATGGCAACTAAACTTAGATTGCAGAGAAAAGGCCGCAAAGGCTATGCGTACTACCACATCGTAGCCGCAGACGTGAACGCTCCACGTGATGGAAAGTTCATTGAGAAGGTGGGTACCTACAACCCGAACACAGACCCTGCTACAGTATCCCTCAATTTCGAGGCTGCACTTAAATGGGTGATGAACGGTGCACAACCGACCGACACAGTTCGCAATATCCTCTCCGATGAGGGTGTGTACCTCAAGAAACACCTCCTCGGTGGTGTCAAGAAAGGCGCTTTCGATGAGGCAGAAGCAGAAAAACGCTTCAACGCTTGGAAAGAGAAAAAGGATGCCGCTAAGAACGCTCTGAAGGACAAGTTCGCAGATGCTGCCAAGGCTGCTGCAAAGAAACGTCAGGAAGAGGAAGAGGCAAAGAACAAGGCGAAGGCTGCCGAACTGGCAAAGAAACGTCAGGAAGCCGCTGAAGCTTTGGCTGCTGCCGCTGCTGAAGCCGCTGCCGAGGCTGCTACAGCCGAAACAGCTCAGGACGCAGAGGCTGCTCCTGCTGAAAACGAGACTCCGGCTGCTGAATAATCTTACTCAGCATACCAAGATTAAAAAAACGACTTGCAGTTCTTTCGGACTGCAAGTCGTTTTTTTTGTTGTTTTCTTAAAAACAATGCGGTGTATTTGTGTATTTTAAGAAAAATTAGTATTTTTGAAACGTTATTTTAAGGAAAGCATTTCGTCTTATGGATTTTACGCTCTCCAAATACGATGCTCTGTTGCAGGCTTTTCAGGACGCGGGATATACGCTCTGCACCTTCCGTGACTATGTGCTGACTCCGCCATCCAATCGTCCTTCCAGGTTTGTCATTGTACGACACGACGTAGATAAACTGCCTGATAATTCTCGTCGCATCGCCGAGATAGAGCACCATCACAATGTCCGGGCATCCTATTTCTTCCGTTTCAAACCCTGCTCCGACCACAGGGAATCCATAATGGCCATCTATGCTATGTCCCACGAGGTGGGCTACCATTACGAGGATGTGAGCGAATGCAAGGGAAATATCGAAAAGGCATGGGACCATTTTCAACAGGCTATGACCCATTTCCGGTCTTATGGCGAGGTGAATACCATTTGCATGCATGGTGCTCCTACATCGGATTTCGATAACCATGCCCTATGGCTTTCCTACGACTACCGTTCGCTCGGCATCGTAGGCGATACGTTTTATGATACGGACTACAACGACGTGTTCTATCTGACCGATACCGGACGCTGCTGGGATGGTTACAAGGTCTCTCGACGAGACAAGGTACCGCAACAGCGGGAGTGGGTCGGACGTGGATTTTCTTTCCACTCTACCGATGACCTCATCCGTGCCGTCAACGAGAATCGATTCCCTCCACACGCTATGATGACAACGCACCCACAACGGTGGTCCTCTCGACCCGTAGCATGGATCAGGGAATTGCTGTTGCAGAATGCTAAGAATGTCGTGAAGTATTTCCTTATTCGTATAAAGAAGTCTTAAGAAAGAAGGGAAGGTGAGTATGAAGAAATTGTTCTTTAATAAGAAATTATTCTTTCTCGATGTCTTCTACTGGATCGTCAGTGCGCTGACCATCTGGTTCTGGCGCTTTTTCTCCGAAAAGGTGGTCGTATTGGACTATATCATGGTACTCGGCGGTGCCATGCTCGTCTGGATCATTATAGCGCTCTTCTTAGGACGCTATAATAAGTATCTCTCCTTTACTGGATTCTTCCCCCGACTCATACGGCTGATTCTCATAACGCTTGTCTTCGCTGTCCTCACCGAGCTCTTGTCGAAGTATTTTATTGACTGGATTTCCGGTGACGTGCTCTTCCTGGCAATTACGGGTGTCGGCATTTTGGCTGTCATCGGTGATATGCTCTACTTCTCCTATCGCTATGCGCTGAATGTGGACGACCGACCACCGAGTTATCGCAACGTCCGTTCGCCACAGCCACTCACCGTCCCGGTTCAGCGACTCCTGCCTTCCGACCTGAAGAATCTGGAGAATACACTCTACTCCTTGATTGGACAAAAAGGCATCAATGTCCTCAATAGACACGTCGATTTGGGAGCTTCTACGACCAAGTGCCTGATTACCGGCACCCTTTTCAATGTCTCCTCACTGCGCGCTTTCCACTACGATACGATTATCAATCTCATGCCCCTCAATACGATTCGGGGCATCAACAAGATTTTCTGCACCATTAATACCAAGCTGCCCGACAACGGTAAGTTCGTTTGTTGCTTCACCTCACAGGAAATCATCAAGAAGGAGATCTACCGACGACACTCCAAATTCGTCGCCCGTGCAATCTATTTCATTTATTTTATCTTCCGGCGTGTCATCCCACGTATGTTTTTTACCCATCGGCTCTATTTCGATCTTACCAACGGAAAAAGACGTATGCTGACTCAGACCGAAGTGCTCGGACGACTCTATTTCTGCGGCTTTGCCGTTGACGATATTGTCCAGGAGGGACGACTGCTCTATATCTTCGCTCACCGACAGAAACAACCCGAACCGCAAGTGCCGAAACGCTGGTACGGACTCTTTATCCAACTTCCGCGCATAGGCAAGAACTATGATATCGTCAACGTCTATAAGACTCGGACCATGCACCCTTATTCCGAATTCCTGCAACAGTATATCTACGAACAGCAGGGTCTGCAGGAAGGAGGGAAGTTCAGAAAAGACCCACGCGTGACCCGTATTGGACACATTATGCGGAAGTGCTGGCTCGACGAACTGCCGATGGTCATCAATCTCCTCAAAGGCGATATGAAACTCGTGGGCGTACGACCGCTATCTCGACAGTATTTCGGACTCTATCCTCCCGAATTGCAGGAACTGCGCACAAGATTCAAACCCGGTCTGATCCCGCCTTTCTATGTGGATCTGCCCAAGACACAGGAGGAGATATTTGATTCCGAACGGAGATACCTCGAGGCTTATGAAAAGCATCCGTTTGCGACGGATCTGAAGTATTTCTTCTTGGTCATCTATACCATTGTTTTCAAACGGGCAAGAAGTAATTGACACGATTTTTCCCTGTTTTTTGCGTTGCAGGACGGAATCATTCCTCCGAACTGGCAATGCGGTAGCGAATCAAGGTGGAGAAAGTTGCTTATCATATATCAGATGCTTGCGACGAACGCACATGGGATAGTTTTGTGAGAAACCACCCACGCGGACACGTCTTCCAACTGCCCGATTTCTACCACGCACACGCGCTCGGACCACAGACTTCTGCTATCGCACGTTTCGCTTTCTTCCACTCGACGCTCGTCGGGGTGATGGTAGGCGTGGTAATACGGTCTTCCTTCGGATTCTTCTCCGCACGTACCATCGTGCGTGGGGGACCACTGCTTGCGAAAGGACACGAAGCGGTGTTGGCTCTCTTGCTCCGCTCTTTCAATGAAAAGGCTCGGACCGTCTCATTGGTTACTCAGATACGACCACTTTTCCCCTTTCCCGATACTTGCGCTGCATCTCTCGTTTCTGCTGGCTTCTCGTTCGAATCGCACCTGAATTTCCTGAACGACCTTAGCAGCGGTGAACTCGTAATGTGGCAGACCGTACACCGACACCGACGACGCAATATACGTAAGGCTCGACATCATCTCACCGTGACGCGTGCCGATGGCTCGGCTCTCTCTTCCGCTTATTCTATCCTGCGACACAACTACCGACGCTACCGCATGCCACTCCTCCCGATCAATGTGTTCCGACGGCTGTATAATTCTTTGTCATTGAAAGATGAATTTCTTATCTTTGTAGTAAAGAAAGGAGAGAAAACCATCGGAACGCTTTTCGCTCTCGGCCTGAATCGGTCGCTCTATTGCTGGTATGCCTGCTCTCTGCAGGATTCTTACAAATATTACCCGAACGACCTGATTCACTGGGAAGTGATGAGGTGGGGAACGCAAAACGGCTATTCCCTGTTCGACTTCGGGGGAGCAGGTAGCCCACAAGTGCCGTATGGAGTCCGCGATTTCAAACGACAATACGGGGGGCAGGAGAGGAACGTCGGACGATGGACCTGTATCCACCATCCGCTCCTCTATTCCGTCGCACGACGGGGCTTTGCCTTGCTGCGCAATTGGATATAGAGACATTTCCTGACCTCCGCAAACCTGGAAACGACATCGCATCCTTTCTGCGGAGGAGATAGAGTAAAGAGCAGAAAATAATATGTTAATGAAAAGATTTCTTATTGTTCTAATCGCACTTTGGGGGACCATCGCGCTCTCCGCTCAGGATATTCCGCAGAATGTCCAATATACCAGAATCTACGATTTTATTGATGAACTGGCCAACGAGAATATCATTGAGGTGAATTCGGGCATCCGCCCTTATAGCCGTGCATACATCGCACAGCTGCTCCTCGAGGCACGTTCCCACTACGGATGGCTGAATACACGACAGCAGAAAGACCTCGATTTCTTTCTCCAGGACTATGCCGTTGAGCGCGACACACTGCCGACTAATACGCGTATCCACGATTCCAATAACCAGAACTGGGACGTCTCTCTCTGGCAACCTGCCTACCATTATTTCGACGACCATTTCAAGTTCCGTGCAACGCCTATAATCGGAGGAGAGATATGGGCAAACGAAAACGGAGCCGTTACTAAACGCTACTGGGGCGCCGAACTGCAGGCTACACTCCTCAACCACGTCTCCATCTATGCCTCCCTTCGCGACAATGCCTATAACGGAGAATGGCTCAGCCGACCCCTTACCAAAAACGACGCACGCATCACTCGCGGAGGCTATTTCAACCTGTTGCCGGGGGCTGAATACAAGGAGGCGTCCTACGGAGGCGATTTCTCAGACATGAGAGGCGGTATCAAACTCTATGGAAAGTATGGTTCTGTCGGCATCATCCGTGACAATATCGTATGGGGCGAGAGTTTCCATTCTTCCAATATCCTCTCAGCTCATGCTCCCGCTTTCCCAATGGTGACGCTGAACTTTAAACCCGTAAAATGGCTGGAACTCAATTATATACATGGATGGCTCGTATCCAATGTGCTGGATTCTACGTCTTTCTTCATGCAACAGACCGACCCGGGCATCTATGAGAAGATGTACCGACCGGCGGATAAGTATATGGCCGCCAATATGCTGACCATCACCCCCGTCTCGCGTCTCCATCTCTCTCTCGGTAATTCCATTATCTACTCCGAGGATGCCCCGATTATCTCATATTTCATCCCGTTTGCTTTCTACAAGTCTCTCGACCACCTGACAACGAAGGGACTCAATGCCGAGAATCAGAATTCACAGGTGTTCTTCATGTTCTCTTCACGTAACATACGACATCTGCACCTCTATGGCTCGCTCTTTATCGACGAGTTCCAGTTCAGCCGGCTCAAGGATAGCAATAAGGAGTCGAATCCACTTTCCTGGCAGGTCGGCGCTTCTCTCTCCAACGTGCCGAGAAATTTTTATGCCGTGGCGGAATTCACGCGCTCCAATATCATTACCTATAAGCATGCCGTTCCTCCTTTGACTTATACATCCAACAGTTACTACCTCGGTCACTATCTGGGCGATAACTCTCAGGAGATCTATCTCAAAGTTGGTTACCGGCCGATTCCGCGACTCGATGTGAATATCAGTTATACCAACGCGAGGCATTTTAACGAATATTCCTATGCCCGGGAGACCGTCGGCAACACCATCTCTCAGTCTGCCTTCGATGACCTGACCTGGCAGTGCAACAAGGTACGCCTGTCGGGACTCTACGAACTGACCAATAACGTGTATCTGCATGCCGCTGTCATGTACTCCTCTACCAAAGGCTATGACAGAAGCAACAAGACACCTGCTCTTTCCGAGTCCAATCTGACCGCCGAACATTACCTCAATCTGTGGACACCGCGCTTCATGCACGGGGACTTATGGACTGTGGAAGGGGGACTGAATATCGGTTTTTAATCTTCTTTAGTCGTTGCGTATGAAAAAAAACATCCAAATGGTGGACCTCCATTCTCAGTATGAGAAGGTACAGGACGAAATGGACAAGGCGATACGCTCTGTTATCGACTCTGCCGCCTTTGTCAAGGGACCCAAGGTGACGGAGTTTCAGACTCATCTCGAACAATATCTCGGGGTACGACACGTCATTCCGGTTGCAAACGGAACCGAAGCAATTCAGATCGCCTTGATGGCGCTCGGTCTGCAGCCTGGTGATGAGGTCATCACACCGACGTTTACCTTTATCGCAACCGCTGAGGTCGTCGCCCTGCTGGGTCTCAAACCCGTGGTCGTCGATGTGGATCCCGATACGTTCTGTATGACGGCACAGCAGGTGGCGAAGGCTATCACTCCCAAGACCAAGGCAATCGTTCCGGTCAACCTCTTCGGTCAGAATGCACCTCTCGAGGATCTTAAGGCACTGGTGGATGAACACCATCTCTTCCTCGTTGAGGATGCCTGCCAGTCTATGGGCTCACACTATATCTTTCGCGACGGATCTCGCGTTTCCTCTGGCACCGTTGGCATTATGGGTTGCACCTCTTTCTTTCCTTCCAAGAATCTTGGTTGCTACGGCGACGGAGGCGCCATCTTTACCAACGACGACCTGCTGGCGGAGAAGGCACGAAGCATCGCTAATCACGGTATGACCGTACGATATCACCACGACCGGGTCGGTGTCAACTCACGACTCGATGCTATTCAGGCAGCCGTGCTCGATGTCAAACTGCCACACCTTGACGACTATATCCGCTCACGACAACACGCCGCCGATTTCTATAACGAGGCATTCCAGTCTCTCTCCTGGGTGAAGACACCTTCCGTGGCTCCTTATACTACTCACGCCTTTCACCAGTACACGCTCGTGCTTTCTGACGGTATTGACCGCCCTGCTCTGCAGGCGTTCCTCAAGGAGAAAGGCATTCCTTCGATGGTGTACTACCCAATACCGCTACACTTGCAAAAGGCCTACCGGGATCCTCGCTATGCCGAGGGCGATTTCCCCGTCGCCGAGCACCTCGCATCACACGTCATCTCTCTCCCGATGCATACCGAACTCGATGAGGAACAACTCAACTATATTACCGAATCATTCAAGTCTTTTCATCCCTGATGGCTTTTTTTAAACACGAAACGGCAATTATCGACACCGGCGCCATAGTGGGCGACGGAACGAAAATATGGCACTTTTCCCATGTCATGGCGGATAGCGTCATTGGCGATGACTGCAACCTCGGACAGAACGTGGTCATCTCTCCACAAGTCAGAATCGGACGTGGCGTCAAGATACAGAATAACGTCTCTGTCTATTCTGGGGTCATCTGCGAGGACGATGTCTTCCTCGGACCGTCTATGGTCTTTACCAACGTAATCAACCCACGATCCTTTATCTCTCGCAAGGATGAGTTCCGCCCGACGGTTCTGCGAAAGGGTTGCTCCATCGGCGCTAATGCGACTGTGGTCTGCGGACACGAGATAGGAGCCTACGCCCTTGTCGGTGCGGGAAGTGTCGTGACGCATGATGTCAAACCCTATGCTCTCGTGGTTGGCAACCCCGCACGACAGATAGGGTGGGTCAGCGAGTACGGACACCGACTCCAGTTCGACGACTCAGGAATCGCTACGTGCCCGGAGTCTCACCAGTGCTACTCCTATGACTCGGCATCTGATTCCGTGACACGCATCAAGTAAACAAGACCTCCGAATCATAAAAAAATCTTTTATTTAGACTAAAAAAAACAAGTATTAAACGTATATATCTATGAAGAAAATAAAGTTTGCGGTTATTGGTCTGGGACATATCGGTAAACGACACGCAGAGATGGTGCGCCGTAATCCGGACGCTGAATTGGTCGCTGTGGCGGATATCCTTCCAAAGGAGAAAACAGGATTTGAAGGCGACGTGCCTTATTTCGCTTCCATCGACGAGTTCCTCGCTGCTGAAGTCAATGCCGATGTCGTTAATATATGTACTCCGAACGGCTACCATGCTGATTATGCCGTACGATGCCTGTCGGCTCGCTACCATGTCGTCATCGAAAAACCTATTGCACTGACCAAGGCAGATGCCGAACGAGTGCTCTATAAGTCTCTCGAGATGTCACGACACGTCTTCTGCGTGATGCAGAACCGCTATTCTCCCCCTTCCGAATGGCTCAAGAGCGTCGTCGATCAACGCCTGCTCGGTAATATCCACATGGTGCAACTCAATTGCTACTGGAACCGAGACGACCGCTACTATAAACCAGGCAACTGGCATGGAACGGCAGACCTCGACGGTGGGACACTCTTTACGCAGTTCTCTCATTTTATAGATATCATGTATTGGCTCTTTGGCGATATCGAGAATATTCGTGGTAATTTCGCCGATTTCTCACACCAGAATCTGACCGATTTCGAAGACAGCGGTGTCGTTACCTTCGATTTTGTCAACGGAGGAATGGGCTCTATCAATTACTCGACAGCAGTCTGGGATACCAATCTCGAATCCTCTATTACTATCGTGGGCGAGAAAGGAACAATCAAGGTGGCTGGACAGTATATGAACGAAGTGGTCTATTGCCATGTACGTGACTACGAAATGCCGGTACTCGCTCCGTCCAACCCGCCAAATGACTATGGACCATACAAGGGATCTGCTCAGAATCACCACCTCGTCATCGAGAATGTCGTTGACAAACTCAACGAACAGGGAACCATTACAACCAATGTCCTGGAAGGACTCAAGGTCGTAGATATCATCGAACGAATCTACAAGGTGCGGGATGCTCAGTGGACCAAGAGCAAGTAACATGCGGGAAAAAGAACAAAAGGGGCAGAGTGCGGTTCCTCCGGACTCTGCCCGTCACTGCCCCAGCTTGTTATAAATAAAAACTTGACAGACTTTTAATCCGAATCCTCATTAGTTATTATGATACAGCGTATCCAGTCTCTCTACCTCTTTGTGGTGTTCGTCCTGTTCGCCTCCATGATTTTCTCGCCTCTGTTGTTTTTGTCGGGCAACGGACTTCTCTACGAGATGGATGCGGCGCATGTCATGCAACTTGACCCTTCATACACCCCCATCGGAGAACCGGTGCTCGACACCTATTTTGTGCTGGCTCTGGAAGTGGTAATCGCTTCTGTAGCGCTACTTACTGTTTTTCTGTTCAAAAACCGACGCTTACAGGTTCGTCTCACCATTTTCAATATAGTGCTCCAACTCGGCTTCTACGCTCTGATGGGAGTCTATCTCTATAGCTTGTTGCACGGCGATGCCGCCTTGCAACTCGAACGTTGCTCCCTGACCCTTGCTTTCCCTCTTGTCGGTGCCGTCCTTTCTTATCTTGCTCTCAGGGCTATCATACGAGATGAGGTACTCGTGGCTGGACTTGGACGACTTCGATGATGCTGATGCCTTTCCTTTTCTGACGCTATGTTCCGATTTCGTTTCCTACTTCTGCTTCTCACGTTCGTTTTCCCGCTTCTGGATGCAGGAGCCTCCGATTGCCCGCTCTATCATTCCGTGGCGCAGAGCCCCTATACTTACTATTATCGTATCTCCAATGAGGAAATGGGCGATTTCGTTCGTCAGCCTCGGTCGGATCGGATCTACCGCCTGTTGCATTCACGTGTCGATTCCTCCCTGACGTCTTCAGGACAACCCGTGCTCCCCGTAGGACATTATGTCAAAGTCTTTACAAAGGAAAATAAGGTACATGCCGAGGTATTTTCCGTACAACCGTTCTTCCCGTATGTCATGAATAACGGATCCGATCTGATGGTCCGGGTGCTCGATACACTGGGACATAATATGGATAGGGCAGAGGTGACGGTCGGGAACCGTAAACTCAAATACGACCGTAAGATGCAGGCTTATGTCCTGCCGAATAGGAGAGAGGTGGGTGTCCTTTCTGTTCGGTCCGGAGACAAGGAGGTCTTCGCTCGCCTGTCTTCCGACGACGAACCGTCCCTTCTCTCCCGATCCATGGTCATCGGTGAGTCGGAGCAGGAGGACGGATATAGTTTTTTCGCCGTTACCTCTCAACCGAAATACCGGTTGCAGGATACGGTCCGCTTCAAGTTGTTCCTTCACGATCGAAAAGACCATACAGGGCTGAATGTTCCTATTCGTCTCTCTATCGTTCAGAGAGGAATCGAAAAGGAGGTGGGACGTCTGACGCCTTATGCGCCTGGACTCTTTCAAGGGACGTTTGTCTTGGACGATACACTCGGTCTCATGGCTGGGGAGAACGTCACTTTCTCTGTGACGTCGGAGAAGGACGCCTCTCTTCATGCTGTCCGGCATGGGGTGTTCCGTTGCGAGGAGTATTCTCTGCCAAAGGCACGCATCTCACTTCGTGCACCACATTACCATCTTCGTGGCGATTCTCTCGATCTCTCTGTCCGCGCTACCAACGAGAATGGCTACCCACTGAGGGATGCCGAACTCATGGTGCGTGCGCAGTTCCGTAACGATGCGCCTGTGCTGTCGTCTCACCGACAGGTCTTTATGCCGAATACCCTATGGGAGAAACGAATCACCCTTCCCTATGATGGCGAGTCCCAGATTCGTATTCCGTGGCAGTGTATGCCAGAGGCAAATTTCAATTATACACTATCCGTCGCTCTCCTGAACGGCGATACGGTATGGACGGAGGAATGTCTGCCCGTTACGTACATCTTTCATGAACAGACGGTCGAAGCGTCCGTCCTGCGAGACCATGTCCGCTTTTCCTATCGTGAGAACCGTAAGGAACGGCCGGTCATGGCACTTATCCGTGGATTCGATGTCAATGGCAAACAGGTGACTGAACACGAGGGAGAACTGCCTTTCAATATGAAACTGGATCCCTATGTCAATTTCTATCAGGTCCAGACGGGATCACACCGACAGACGATCCGAATGGATTCTACCGCCGATTCGCTCGATATCATCGCTACCCGCAAGCCCTCTGCCGTAGTCTTTGAGTCTCGCAATCCTCGTTCTCTGCCGTTCAACTGGTTCGTATATCAGGGAAACAAACTCGTCAAGAAAGGATCAGGGACGACTTTCCGAAGTTCATTTCGTAAGGCACTCAACAAGGATTATTACTGCACGGTCCAGTATCTATGGGGCGGACGTATCCGACAGCGCGAAGTGGCATCCCCTTTCTTTGAGGATGACCGACTCCATCTTCAGGTGACGCAGACTCCGTTCGTCTCTCCGGGACAGGTATCGGATGTGAATATCGTTGCCTTGCAGAAGGATAAGCCCGTGGCAGGCGTCGATATCACCGCTTGGGCTCCCATCTTTTCGCTTGGCAATGCCTCGCCCGACTATCCTCGAGAACAGCAGAATGAACCGTCCGAACGACGCAAGACGGTGCAGTATCACATCTCCGACGGACCGCTCGTTCACGAGTTTGAGATGAAACAGCCGGATACGGCGTTCTTCGGACGACTCGACACCATCGAACGCTACCGTTTCCTTTATCCCGACACGCCGTTCTATCGTACACGTCTATCGGCTACATTCTCCCAGATCGCCCCGTTCGTCATGCGATCCGGACAACCCGTTCCGGTACATGTTGTCTACATCGACCACCGTCCAGCCTACCTCTCTTTTGTGACGAACCGACAACCATATTCCTGTCTCGTCGTACCCGGACGACATTCAGTATGGGTGCGGACGGCTGATTTTATGTATGACCTCGGCATCATTGAGGTTCCGGCTCGGACCAAACTGATTCTATCGCTCGATGCCGACCGTTTCTCCGAGAAGGTTCCTTATACATCGGATCTTACCGATTCCGAACGTAAGGAATTGCTCTCCTCGCTCATGCCTCTCTCTAGCCAATCCTCTCGCGGACTTGGTGCCTCCTACCTTGTTCAGGGGTACAATGTCTTTAATGTGCAGAGCTCTCTCCCCGACAGGGACGGATACCGGATTGTCGGTCCGCTACGCCCGTCTCAGACCTCGTTCCGTCAGGGACGGAAAGGATCGTTGTTCGATTTCGAACCGCACAATGCTTATGATGCGACGGCTCCCGATACACTGCGACTGTCGCCATACGATTTCTCTTCCAACCCTTTCTATCAGAAGTTCTCCACCACTCCTCCTCAGACTGTTTCCGATAGCGTGTACACCGTTGACCGGCTTCTACAGGAGATAGCAAGGGGCAAGGCACAACGACGTGACAATGCCCGCATCGACTATCCGTTCTTCCGCCGTCGTCACCTCTACGACGATTCCCTTTCTCGTGTGCTGCTTCATAATGTGGTGTTCCTCGACGACGATTCGGTGCGACACGTCCCTATGAATTATGTGGCAATGTCACGCGACAGTGTCGTGACGGACCTTTTCAATGCCTCCTCCGTCTGTCTTACTCCTGGTTCTCACGTCCTCTACGCACTCTTCCCAGACCAACGCTATGCAACTCTTGATCTCCACGTACGAAAAGGGTTCTCTTCGGTTCTTCACGATACAGTACTTGTTTCTCCTCCTTCTCCGCGTAGCCGGACCTATAGTCGGTTCCTTGACCTTCTCGTCCAGACTATCGATACGAATTCCTGGCGAGGATACCGCTCTGAGGTCGCTCAACTCAACCGTCCTCTCTCGGAAACTCAGGCGTATCTCAATTTCCTGATGACCGAGAAGGATACGGCTTATCACAACGGTCGGATGGTCGGTGGATTCGTGCGCGATGATGCCAATCAGGCAGTCGCAGGAGCACGCGTCTTTATCAGGGAATATGGTATGACGGTCTTTACCGATTTTTCTGGGTTCTTCTCTTTCCAGCGGAAGGATGATCAGCCTGTCACGATACTTATTCAGGCACCACGCAAACGTACCTACGAGTTGTTGTTGCGTCATTCTCGCTATGTCCAGCCAGAACAGAATCTGGACGTTGTTCTCACCACTTCCTACGATGGTTGGACCGACTACGAGGTTCCTAAACGTTTCATTCCGTATGGCGACACGGTTTCATTGGCCGATTACTCGGATGTGGAATCCCTGCGTCAGGAGACTTCCGACGTTTCGATTGTCAAGCGGTCTTCCTCTCGTATCGCTTCCGCATCCTCATTGGTTCCTGTCACGGAAAAAGGGTGGGAGGTGCGCCCCGTTTATGTCGTTGACGGGGCTGTCGTGAACGATATTGATGACGTGCCGCTTTCTTCTATCCTAAAGATGGAACGACTGCGACGTGCTCCATCTATCTACGGAGCGCGCGGACGGGAGGGTGGCGTTATTCTTGTTACGACCAACCGCCGACGCGTCTCACCGTCTTCCGTTTCTCTGTCCACGGATTCTTCGGACGAAACATGTGCTTTCTGGCAACCTCATCTGCGCACCGATAAGGACGGACGAGTCTCTTTTCAGGTTCAATGGCCGGATGGAGTGACTCGTTGGCGCACGCTCTTCATCGGCGTCAAAGGCTCCCAATCCGCCTCCTATGCCGGCGATGTACTGGTGTCTCCATCCGCAAGATAAGGAGATAGAGTCTCTCTGCCACTCAAAAAAAGGCTCTTTTCTACGCAGAATGTTTATCGTATTGATATTCTGCGTTTTATGAGTTAAACCGTACAAATGAATTTGGGAAATAGAAAGGAATTTATCATTCTCATCCCCTTAGTCATTGACAGGTCTTCCACAAACTCGCTCTTCACTCAGAAGAGTATCATCATCTGTTTTGCATTATGCGGTGCAAAGAAAAACAGAAGAAAAGTTCTAAAAAATAGAAATATTTATCGTTTTTCTTCTGAAATTCAAAATAATTATGTAATCTTGCAGCGAATATGAGAATAGTATCACATAGACGATTAGTTGAGTTCTATAGTTCGGAAGGACATGGAGATGCTCAGGCTGCACTTGAACGATGGTATAACATCGCAGAAAAGGCAGAGTGGAAGAACCTGTCGGATATAAAGGTAGATTTCCCCACAACAGACTACGTTGGAAACCAACATTATGTCTTTGACATCAGGGGCAACAAATATCGTCTGGTAGTGGTCGTAAAATTCACAATCGGACATATATTCATCCGATTTGTGGGTACACATAGTGAATACGATAAGATTGACGTTTCAGCGATATAATATAAGGAGGTACAAATATGGCAAAGATTACTAAGGAACAATATGAGTTCGCGTTAGCACGGATTGAGGAACTGTTGCCGGTAGTTGATGACAACACGCCTTCCAATGACCGAAATGCAGTAGAGTTGACAATGATGTCCGATGTTGTCATAGACTACGAAAAGGAACACTATCCCATTGGCAAACCTACCATAGCCCAATTGATACAGCTTTCTCTGGATGAGAAGAATATGAGTCAGAAACAATTGGCTACTGAGATTGGGGTTAGTCCTTCACGCATAAGCGACTATGTTTCAGGTAGGGCAGAGCCAACTCTGAAGATAGCCCGTCTGCTTTGTGTCACTTTAGGGATAACACCAGCTGCTATGTTGGGATATTAAGCTATAAGAAACCTAAAGGGAAAAGAAATACGATTATGAACATTCTTTCTCTCGAAACTATGTCGAAGATAGAAGACTGTCTGCATATTTCTATTGTCCCACACAAACTACAAGGTACTTCGGTAGGAGAGAAGTGACATTATATCGGGATGGCATAGGTCTGCTTCACCTCTTTCAGTACAAAGATCGAGTGAAGCGAACCAATCGCTTCCACTACACCCAGACGGTTCTGTACGAAACTCTGGTAATGGTCCATGTCTCGTGCTACGATTTTCAATAAGTAGTCGTAGTCTCCCGATATGTTGTAACAGTCCGTAATCTCTTCAATTTCACTTACGGCTTTGATGAACATCAACATGTACTCTTTCGAGTGCTGCTTGAGACGGATATTGCAGAATACGGTGATGTCCTGCATCTTCTCGCGGTCCAGGACGGCGGCATATTTCTTGATGTAGCCCTCCTTTTCCAATGTCTTGATACGTTCAAACACAGGAGTAGGCGACAGATGTACCTGTGCCGCTATCTCTTTCGTGGTCTGTTTCGAGTCTTCCTGCAGGATGCGGAGAAGTTGACGGTCTGTTTCGTCCAGTTTGTTGTTGTTCATTGGGCGCTGGATTTGGTCGGCTGATTTTCCACGTTCATATTCCCTTTTAAAGAATAAAGTAGAGAGTTGTTCTATTTTTCTGCTTTTACGCAGGTCTTTGTGGTAAATGCAACCATGTTTCAATGCAATTTTAGAACTATTTTCCTAAATATGCAACTATTGTGGCAAAATAGTTTGTTTTTGTTAACTTTGCGATTCCTGTTCGTGGGGTATCGATATGCCTTTATATTGCCGTTTGGCAATCCGAATCGGAAGATCAGTTTTAAAAAAAATTCTTAGTGAAAATATGAGCGACAAAAAACAGAAAAACCTCGGCACAATCTGTGTTCAGGAAGGATGGAAACCAAAGAAAGGTGAACCTCGTGTACTGCCTATCTACCAGAGTACAACGTTCAAGTACGACAATACCGAACAGATGGCAGATCTCTTCGACCTTAAGGACTCTGGCTATTTCTATACTCGACTGCAGAATCCTACCAACGATTTCGTTGCTTCTAAAATTGCCGCTCTCGAAGGGGGAGTGGCAGCTATGCTGACTTCAAGCGGACAGGCGGCTTCTTTCTATTCCGTGTTTAATGTCTGCGAGGCAGGAGGACATTTCATCAGTTCTTCAACCATCTACGGAGGTACCTACAATCTCTTTGCCGTTACCATGAAGAAACTCGGCATCGAGGTGACATTCGTTGACCCAGATGCGCCGGAGGAGGAAATACAGAAGGCTTTCCGACCGAATACCAAATGCATCTTCGGTGAGACAATCGCCAACCCGGTCCTTAATGTGCTGGACATTGAGAAGTTCGCACGTATCGCTCACCGCAACGGTGTTCCGCTCATCGTGGATAATACGTTCCCGACTCCAATAAATTGCCGGCCTTTCGAATTCGGTGCCGATATCGTCATCCACTCTACAACTAAGTACATGGATGGACACGCTACTGCCGTCGGAGGTTGTATCGTCGATAGTGGCAATTTCGATTGGGACGCTCAGGCTCAGAAGTTCCCAGGATTGACACAGCCCGACCCTTCTTACCATGGACTCGCCTATACAAAGGCTTTCGGAAAGGCTGCTTTCATCACTAAGGCTACGGCACAACTCATGCGTGACCTCGGTTCTATCCAGAGCCCGCAGAATGCTTTCCTGCTCAACCTCGGACTTGAGACGCTTCACCTCCGTATGCCTCGCCATTGCGAGAATGCTCTGCAGGTGGCTCAGTACCTCGAGGAAAATCCAGAAGTGGCATGGGTTAACTATTCTGGCTTGCGCAGCAGCAAGTACTACGAACTGGCTCAGAAACAGTTCGATGGCGGTCGTAGTTGCGGAGTCGTGACATTCGGTATCAAGGGGGGGCGCGAGCGTTCCATCCGTTTCATGGACTCTCTCAAACTGACTTGCATCGTGACGCACGTCGCTGATGCTCGTACCTGTGTGCTTCACCCAGCAAGCCACACACACCGTCAACTCTCTGACGAACAACTGCTTGAGGCTGGAGTACGACCGGATTTGATTCGTTACTCCGTTGGTATCGAGGATATCGATGACATCATCGCTGATCTCGAGACAGGATTCCGTGCGTTGTGAGAGGACAACACGATCTGCTCAAAAAAAAATTTGATAACAATTTTGTAGCCAGTGATGCGCAGAATACGATGAAAATCGAACTCTGCCATGGCTGGTTGAAAAGGACTATCCAAGGAGAATTGATTTATGCCGCTTAATCTGCCTGACAAACTTCCGGCAATTGATTTGTTGAAGAAGGAGAATATCTTCGTCATGGATTCCTCGCGTGCTCTTTCGCAGGATATACGACCGATGCATATCGCCTGTCTCAACCTCATGCCGTTGAAAGTGTCAACAGAGACGGATATCGTACGGCTGCTTTCCAATACTCCTCTCCAGCTCGAACTCGAGTTCATGAAACTCCAGAGCCATACACCGCGTAACTCTCCTATCGAACACATGATGCAGTTCTACGTGCCTTTCGACGAGATGAAAAAACGGAAATACGACGCCCTTATCGTCACGGGGGCACCCGTCGAACACCTCGACTACGAACAGGTGGACTACTGGGATGAACTATGCGAAGTGTTCGATTGGGCAAAGGGAAACGTAACCTCGACTCTTTTTATCTGTTGGAGTGCACAGGCTGCCCTCTATTACTATTATGGCATCCCCAAGTATCCGCTGTCGGAAAAGATGTTCGGAGTCTTCGAACATACGGTTTGTCAGCCTCTCAATCCTCTCTTCCGTGGATTCGACGATCGTTTCTTCATCCCTCATAGCCGGCATACCGAGATTCGACGCGACGACCTCCTTCGTGTTCCGGATATCAACATCCTCTCCGAAAGCGACGAGGCAGGGGTCGCAATGGCTATGGCTCGTAACGGACGTGAGATCTTTGTCATGGGACACATGGAATACTCTCCTCTGACGCTCGATGGGGAATACAAAAGGGACCTCGCTAAAAATCTGCCGATACGCTTGCCGGTCAATTACTATCCTGACGATGACCCGTCACGCCCTCCTGTCGTTCGTTGGCGGGCTCATGCCAATTTATTCTATCATAACTGGCTTAACTATTTTATCTATCAGGAGACTCCCTACAATCTTTCTTCTATCGTATAGGCTCTCTCTTTGCCACAGTCGCAAATCCACACGATTGTGTGCGTTACAAAAAAAAGACACCGATAACGTCGGTGTCTTTTTTTGTATGCAGGGGAGAAGTCCTTATTCCTTTGTCATGGATTCTTCAATGACTTCAGACGGTATCTCTTCTCCGAATTCCTCTTGCAACGAGTCTCCCGAAAGAGAGTCCTGTGACGGTGCAGCAATATAGGATGAACCGCAGTTGTACGTACGGTCTATAGTCTGTTTTGGCTTGTCGGAGAACCGACCACGATACGAGGCAAATTGCGCGTCGGTCAGCACCTTTTTGAAGAATGTTCCTACAATAGGAAGGGCAATCTTGCCTCCCGAACCCAATTTGCCGGTTCGGAAATGGATGCAACGATGCTCGCCGCCTACCCATGCGCCTCCGACCAAGTGTGGCGACACTCCGACAAACCAAGCGTCCGAATGGTTGTTCGAAGTGCCCGTCTTGCCTCCGAAATCCGTCATCGTCCCCGAGATATACGACCACAGGGGTTGGGAGGTCGCTCCAGGCTCTGTCAGCGCTCCACGCAACATCTGCTGCATCAGAAATGCAGTCTCATACGGGACTGCCTGCGTGTCCTGGTGCTTTTCGTTCCGACAGTTGTAGATCTCTTTTCCGTCTGCATCGACAATGCGCTCTACCAATACCGGGTCGTGCATGCGTCCGTCGTTCAGAATGGTACAGTAGGCATTTACCAATTCTTCCAAGGTGACGTCCGATGCGCCCAGCGATGTTGACGGACGTACGTGAAGATGGGTCTTGATTCCCATCTTGTATGCAGTGCGCACAATATTGTCAATGCCAGTCTGTTGTGCCAATTTTACGGCGATGGCATTGCACGATTGAGCAAAGGCACATTTCAAGGTCATGTTCGCATTGCTGAAGAAACCGTCAGCATTGTGCGGTGTCCAGTGTTTCATCTCTCCGTTTTCCGGATAGTCCCATGCTACGTATGAGTCGCGCTCATAATCGCAGGGCGACATCCCTTGGTTCATCGCCTCGGTATAGACAAATAACTTGAATGTGGACCCCGGTTGCCTTTGTGCACGAACTTTGTCGTATTTCCAGAAGTTGAAGTCAATGTCTCCAACCCATGCCTTTATATATCCGGTCGTCGGTTCCATCGCAACGAAACCTGTATGAAGGAATCGCTCCATGTAACGGATCGAATCATAGGACGATAGGTCTTTATAGATATATCCTTTATCCCAATCAAATACCTTTACCTTGTGTACCTTGTTCATCGCCGCTCTGATGGAGTCCGGGTCGTTCGGGTAACGACTCTTCAAGGCTTTGTACGTGTCTGTGCGTCGCGCAATGTTCTCAATGAAGTCCGGGATGATTTGACCACGCTCGTCTCGCCATGGCTCCTGAGTTCCCCAATGGGCATTGAAGGAACGCTGCACGCGTTTCATCTGCTCTGATACGGCCTCTTCTGCATATTTCTGCATCCGTGAGTCCACCGTGGTGTAGATCTTCAATCCGTCTGCGTAGAGGTCAATGTCTTTTTCCTTACACCATTCTTCCAGTTCGTCCGCAACGGCCTCACGGAAGTAGAGTGCATTGCCGTCATACGTTTTCTCAACAACGTACTTGCGCATGTCGATCTCAATCTTTTTCAGCGAGTCGCACTCTTCTTTCGTGATCAGATGATGGTCTCGGAGATTCTCCAACACTACATTACGACGCGTGCGACTGTTCTTTGGATTGATTTTTGGGTTATACGTTGTCGTGGCTTTCAGCATACCCACCAGCGTGGCACTCTGCTCCGTAGTCAGGTCTTTCGGTGTCGTTCCGAAGTAGGTCTTGGCGGCTGTCTTGATGCCGTACGCATTGCTGCCGAAGTCCACCGTATTCAGATACATCGTCAGGATCTCCTGTTTGTCGTAGATACACTCGATCTTGATGGCTGTAATCCATTCTTTCGTCTTGGCAATGATGATGGACAGACCCGGAATATGACCCAACAGACCCGTCGAGAACTGGCTACGTGTCTTGAACATGTTTTTTACCAACTGCTGCGTGATGGTCGAGGCGCCTCGTGTCTTACCATACAATGCCATGTCTTTCACAGCGGCAAACAGGCCTTGAAAGTCAATGCCGAAATGGTCATAGAAGCGCTCGTCTTCCGTGGCGATAAGCGTGTTCACCAACATGGGGTTGATGTCCTCGTATTTGACTGGTGTACGGTTTTCCCGGAAGTACTTGCCAATCAGTTTCCCGTCTGATGAGTAGATCTCGGAGGCAACATTCGGTTCTGGATGACGGACATTCTCAATGCTCGGTGACTTGCCGAACAGCCATAGAAAGTTGATGTCAACCAACAGTAGATATAGTAGAAATAACAGGAATAGGTACAGCAGCGACAATCCGATTTTTCCATACCAGGGGGCACTGTTAAAGCCCTTTTTACGATTCGAAAAGAACTGGCGGATAGCCTGCCAGACCTTTATTCCGTACTTTCTGACGATGACGAGTAGTTTTTTGTATGTGTTGTTCATAGAACCAAAGGAAAGCGGCCAAGAAACCCTTCCCGTGTTGTGTTTTCCATTGCTTTCTGGTGGGGTGTGTCGAAACAGATGCCAAATATACTCTTTTTTTATAACACGGCATATTCAGATTGTTCCTATTTTTGTGGGAAATTTTAACCGAATGGAACGCTCTCTGAAATGGCCTTCCAAAGAGATGGAATAGAAAACTTAACAGTGAAGAAAAAATGATAAGACACATCGTACTGTTCAAAATGAAACCCTTTTCCGATGCGGCAAGCCGGTTGAGCAAACTATCTGAAATAAAGGTCGCCCTGGAAGATCTGACTCAGAAGGTACCTGAACTGCTGCGCGCAGAGGCTGGAATTAACATGAACCCTGCAGAGGACTATGATCTTTCCCTGACGTGCGACGTGAATAGCATGGACGATCTGGAGGTCTATGCCAACCATCCCGATCACGTTGCTGTGAAGCATATCATTCGTGAGGTGCTGGAAGCACGGGCATGTGTCGATTACGAGGTCTGAACCGACTTTCAATACACAAAATGATGGAAAGGATGTCGCCGTTCCCAGTTCTCGGAATTGTGTAATCCCAGTGTGATTCTATGTTTTATGACAGCATGGACTTTACGGCACGATATCTTTCTCCGATAGGAAACATTACCATGGCATCCGATGGTATGAACCTTGTCGGTCTGTGGTTTGATGGACAGAAGTATTTTGCGGATACGCTCTGCCTTGATCATGTGTCCCGACCGTCCCTGCCAGTATTTCAAGATACGTACCGATGGCTTGATACGTATTTCAGTGGGAGAGACCCTCATTTCACTCCACGCTTGCTGATGCGTACAACGACGTTCCGTAGGCGCGTATGGAACTTACTGCTCTCCATTCCGTATGGCGAAACAGTGACCTACGGTGATTTGGCACGTCGTCTGACTGCCGTACCGGGTCTGCTCGCCTCGCATCACTTCGAAAGGACGTTGCAGTCAGAGACTCCACGAAACAGACTGTCAGCCCAGGCCGTCGGAGGTGCGGTCGCACACAATAGTATTTCCTTAATCATTCCCTGCCATCGTGTCATCGCTTCGGATGGATCGCTCACGGGCTATGCCGCCGGTCTTTCCCGAAAAAGGTTTCTTTTGCAGTTGGAAGGAGAATAACAGAATGGAGTTCCTTATTGTCATCGTTGTTTATCTTGTCGCTGTCAATGTCGTCGCATTTCTTCTCTTCGGCATCGATAAGTGGAAGGCCCGCCACGCACGGTGGCGCATATCCGAGACGACACTCTTCGGCATGGCATTGATGGGAGGTGGTCTCGGTGCTTGGCTTGGTATGAGGGTGTGGCACCACAAGACCCTGCATCGACTCTTTCGTTATGGCATCCCTTTTTTACTGATTCTCCATCTTTCCCTGTTCGTCTTCTTGTATTCCAGTACCTGTTTTTCCTGAATATCGTAGCATGATATCCCTTTAAATTGCGAGAAGAGAAAGCGTTATTCCCTTTATTTTGTGATAGGGACACCCCTTTCTGACATGGTAAATTTGCGTACGGTTATTGATTACTTTATTTAAATAATTGTACGTATGAACAAAATTGGTATCTTTTTCGGTTCTTCAACCGGCAACACAACGGTTGCTGCAGAAAAAATCGCGGCACAACTCGGCAATGCGGATCTTCATGATGTGGGAGAGGGTGTCTCTTCCGCCGACTTTGAAGGGTATGATTATCTCATTCTCGGTACTTCGACTTGGGGATGCGGAGACTTACAGGATGATTGGGAAACGACACTTCCGGAATTGCAGAAGGCTGATCTCTCCGGGAAGACGGTTGCCCTCTTTGGACTGGGAGATTCATCTTCCTATTCCGATACGTTTGTCAGTGCAATGGGCAAGATTTACGATGTCTTGAAGCAAAAGGATGTCTCGTTGGTCGGCCAGGTGGACAGCTCGGATTATTCTTACGATGATTCCGAGGCTTTGGTGAATGGAAAATTTGTGGGACTCGCATTGGACGAAGATAATGAATCATCGAAGACTGACGAACGAATCAAAGGTTGGGTCGAGTCCATTCGGGAGAGCATGAAGTAACTCTTTGAATAAGGATAGACAGAGCGATAAGGGAAAAGATACTAACTTATTCGAGATCCCGTTATCAGTGAAATCCACAACGAAGGCAGGTTTCTTCGACAGCTTTGTGCTGCTGGAAGCCCTCTCGGATGCGCAAGGCCCTTTCGGAGTGCAGGATACTGCCCAGGTCCTCGGTGAGGATATTGCCTAATGGCATGCTCCCGGTAGCATCAATGCAGCATGGTACCACCGTTCCGTCCACCAATATGGCAACATGGTCACGCAGCCCCTGACAGTGTTTCTCGACTTGTATTTCGTTTTCGTCCGACGGCCAGCGGAATCGCCGGCTGTTGTGTAGGAAAAGATGGCTTGCCAATCGGATGTTGCCGTCTTTCTCCAACTCTTCGGTCGTAAGGTGAAAACGCTCCGATAGGTAGCGGTGTATGTGAAGGTTAAACTCGGACGATTCGTCGGCTGACTCACGGTTCCATAGACGCAGGTTGACGTAGCAGGCAGGACTTAATTCCATGGCGGCATCAAGGGTGGACTGGAGGAGGGTGGAAAGAAGCCTCTTGGGTACGTTGTACTCCCAGTCGTGTAGCGAGATGTTGATCTGGCGGACGCTCCTCAGAACCTCTTTCTGTTCTGCTACCTGGCGACCGTTGGTCGTCAGGTTGACATGCAACCCCAGCGATCTGGCATCTTCGACGATTCCGGCAAATTGGGGATGGATGAGTGGCTCGCCCAGAACATGCAGATAGACATAGTCCGTATAGGGACGGATGCGCTCTGCAATGTTCCGAAATGTCCTGCGGTCCATATCGCTCTTCTCTCGTTCGTCCTTGCAACAGAACGGACAATGGAAGTTACAGCGGTTGGTGATTTCAATGTATATCTTTTTCAGGATAGGCATAAGGTTCTCTGAAGGGCATGAATCCACGCTCCAGATATAAAAATAAGCAGGAGAGAGGAATCGTTTCTTTTCTCCTGCTTGTTATTGCGTCAGACCATCGTCCTTTTTCCTGTAAGGGTAGAGGATAGGTTGAACTCGGTTGTTTTCTTGTCTATTTGCCCGCTTTGCGAACGGTGGTGGATTTTGCTGTTCCGGCAGGCTTTCTGCTTGATGCTTTCGGCGTTGCGCTGTTACCGCTTGTCTTGCCGGCACTTTTGGCTTCTTTCTTGACTTCAGCCGGTGTTTCCTTGTTTTCTTCCGTCTGTACGGAGAAGTCCGTCAATCCATCGTTGATCAGAATATTGTACCACGAGATGACTTTCTTGATATCATTGGCATAGACATGCTCACGGTCAAACGAAGGCAAGACCTCTGCAAAGTAGGTCTTTAGCGCTTCTTTGTCTTTCAGGTCTATATTCACGGGCTTGCCTGACTCTTTCTTGTTGATAAGTTCAAATACGTCTGACAGAGGCGTCTCTCCGTTGTCTGTGTAGATGGCTACGTCTGCAAGCGATACGACTTTGTCCTTGGCATAGGCAGGCAGGCGACGCTTGTCTGCTATCGACTCGACAATCAGCATGTTGTTACCTCTGGAAATCAATCTGAACAAGCCTGGCTTGCCCGAAATGGAAAGTACTCCGTTGATCATTTTCTTGTTCTTTGTTGTTTATTTAGGAACTCTTAGAAGTTACCTTGGATGTTTTTCTTTAAATTTCGACAAAGATATTTTTTTTATTTGATATGCTCCCCACCTTTTTTGTTTTCTTTCGCTTTTTATCATTGAACTTTTTTTTACTTTTGTTGAAAATCTAATCTCAATATATTTCTATGAAAAAATGTTCTCTTGCTAAACTGCTCATCATGACGATGATGTCCTTCTTAGGACTTTCTTTTTCGTCATATGCATCTGAGCAGTTGGTCTATTCGACCGATTTTACGACATCAGAGTGGGGAACGCTCACTTCCGCTTCGGCCTCGGTGAATACGCTTGCTCTTACGTCTATCCAGAGTGATGCACTCTCTTTCAACTACGTGCAGGCAGAGTCCGACCCGAACGGATCGAATGACAGGTTCTCTGGCTACACAGGTTACGTCCGCACGGCGAAGAAGGAGGGAGCTTACCTCGAGTTTTCCGGTATCCCTTCCCTCACCAAAGTCAATGTCGTATTCGGTGCCACAGGTGGCAATCGCGGACTCGGCATTGCCGTGAAGGCAGAGGGTGCTGCAGTATGGGACACGATCTATTCTGAGTTCCAGCCGCAGGGTGCAACTCCCAAGGAGTTCTCTTTCGCTGAGGTGAAGAATGCGATTGTCCGTTTCTTTACGCTCAATCCTGGGCAAAACGGATATCTGCTTGATTTGAAACTCTATGGTGATGTCGATGCTCCGGAACCTCCGCTGGTACAGTCAATCACCCCGTCCGACGGTGCTGTCATCCCTGTCAGCGGTTCATTCTCGGTTAAGTTCTCTCAGCCAGTGACAACCTATGTCGGAGGCATTACCATCGGTGCGCTTTCCCCAACTTCCGTTACGGTCAACCCGGCAGATCAGACGGCTACCGTTTCCTATGACGGTCTTTCAACCGATCTGACCTACACTCTGACGATTCCTGCCGGAGCATTCAAGAATGCAGATGGAATTGCTACTCCTGTGGTGGCTTCTGCTTCCTATACCTCCCCAGATACGAAGGTTCCGGTGCTTACACAGAACTCGGCTTCGTCAGGATTCGTAACTACTGATGGATTCATCTCGCTCGTTTACTCCGAACCAGTGCTTGTGGCAGGTGATGCGACAATCGGATCCAAGGCCGTCACTCCAATCGTTGCAGGCTCTTCCAATATCGTCTATCTGAGTTATTCAGCTTTACCGTATGCTCAGACACTCTCCGTCTCTTTACCGGAAGGAACCATTACCGACCTTCAGGGAAACAAGGCGGTGGCAACGTCGTTCGACGTCAATACGGAAGGTAATTTCGACAGTAAGTCCCTCCTCATTGATTTCACGCCGACCTCGTCCAACGTGACTGCATCTTCTACATCCGTTGTTTCTTCCGATCCGGATGCTCGTGTCATCACACTCTCCGGTACCAACAGCGCCTCCTCTCGTAGCAAGGGCGGATACTCCTACGCTTTCCGATGCAAGGAAATCGAGTTCCCGACTCTCCCTTCCTGCGGTGACTTCTCCATAGCAGTACAGAATGGTAGCGGATCTGCTTCGGCTTCCTATTCTGTTCAGAAGAAGGAAGGGGGCTCTTGGACTACCATCGATAATTTCATACTTGGAGCCAACGACTACCAAGTCCTTTCTTCTGCTGCCGCTCAGACCTCCGGCGAGGTGACCCTCCGTATCGTAGGTAGTGAGGTGTTCTGGTGCTACAACATCGGTATCTCCTCTTTCCTCGACAACGATGAGGCTGCAGACGACGGACTCGCTCCGACGCTTTCTTCTTCGTCTCCGGTTGCCGACGCAACGGGTGTTGCTGTCAACGGAAATATCATTCTTACCATGAGCAAGTCCGTCAAGGCAGGAGAGGGTACCTTCACTCTCAATGGCGTTGCTCTCTCTCCGACTATTGCAGCGTCCAAGGTGACCTTGCCGTATAAGAATCTCTCTTACTCGACGAATTACACGCTTTCCTGGACCGAAGGCGCAGTGAAGGATAAGAAAGACCGCAATATTGCAGCCGGTAGCATCTCTTTCACTACGGCTCCAAAACCGGAAGTGACGCCACAACTCTTCGATTTCGTCGTAGCGAAGGATGGTAGTGGAAACGGTACGACTATTCAGTCTGCCTTCGACGCTGTGCCGGCCAATAACGAGTCCAAGTTCCTTATCTTCGTCAAGGATGGTTACTATGACTTCGATGTGGACGGATATGCTTCTCTGGCACAGGGAAAGAACAATGTCTCCCTCATCGGACAGAGCGTGGATGGTGTGATCCTCGAGGGTTCGCATAAGAGCCAGACTGGTAGCACAGGCCTCCACGACTATGGTACGTCCAACTGCCAGACACTCGAGATCCTTGCCGATAATTTCTACATGGAGAATGTCACCATCAAGAATGTGAAGTACGTTGATCTTGCAACTCTGGGTGTCGCTCTGAAAGTCTATGGTGACAAGTGCGCATTCAAGAACGTCCGTCTGCTCGGCTACCAGGATACACATTACACATCGAATGTCGGGTCTGACCGCCAGTACTATCTCAACTGCGAGATTCATGGAACCGTCGATTTTATCTTCGGTGACGGTGCATGCTATTTCGAAAACAATACGCTTTATCTTGAAAACCGTTCCGACGGTGATGTCATCACAGCTCCATCCACTACCGGTGAGAAGGGCTATGTATTCAGCAACTGTACTATTACCGGTGCCAGTGGACAGAATGGCAAGTACAACCTCGGACGACCTTGGAAGAATGCTCCGCAGTCCATCTGGCTCGGAACGACCATGGACGTTCTCGCAAGCGCAGGAGCATGGGGCGATGCCATGAATGCCAACCCGAATAAGTTTGCCGAATACAACACTGTGAATGCGCAGGGCGATCCGGTTGATCTCACCAACCGCCGCGCTTACTGGCCTGTTAATACAGAAAAGGGACTTGACGAGGTAACCATCAATCCGGTTCTCTCCGATGCCGAGGCTCTGAGTTATACCCGTGAGAGTGTGCTGGGTGGTGCCGATGATTGGAATGCCATTACCAAGACACTCACCACTCCGGCTCCGGCCAACGTTACCCTGACTGGACAGACTCTCACATGGGACAATGTGGATGGCGCTATCTGCTATGTTATCCTCGAGGATGGGGTCGTTAAGGGATTCACAACCACTCCTTCCTATGAGTATGAATCCGTACCGGCTTCCTATGGTGTCATCGCAGTCGCAGAGTTTGGTGCTCTTTCTGAGGTAGGAGGTACGTCTCCAGTCTCAACGGATGACGAGCAGATTACATCTGATGCGTCGTCTTCCCGATTGCTCGTTTTTAACGACATCGATGCTACTCTTCAGTTCGCCGTACGCGACGTGCAGGAGATAGAAGTGTTTTCCTCCAATGGTTTTCGTTTGGCTTCCCTCCATGTCGGCGGAGCCGAGACCGTCGATGCTTCGTTCATTCCGTCCGGAGTATGGATTGTCCGTGGCAAGGATGCCGCAGGAAAAACCTATGGCCAGATGATTGTCAAGAGGTAATGACTGCGACTCTATAAGTACGATGATGGAGCGTACACGACGTTCCTCTCATAAAATATAATCAGCAACCGCTGTCCCCAAAGGTTAGGACAGCGGTTGCTTTTTTTAGTGATGTTAGGAGGGTGCTCGCTGGGGTGATGGTTGGGTATCGTTGAATGATGCAAACGGAAATAATGTGTACCTTTGTGCACGGGAAAGACAATCCACCTTTGCATCCGCTGATGCATGTCTATCCTCAGCCAAACAAGATTTTTGGAGATCAGGCACAGAGACTTCTTCTCCGTCGAAGGTGGACGGACGTATTTCTTGCCATGGTAACTAATACTTACGATCAAAGAGACTAAAAAAAGTCTATTGAATAATGAACGCACCGACCTTCGGTTGAACAGCTAACCCATGCAGACAGTTTCCTTTCTAACCTCATTCTTGCTTGCTGTCGGACTGGCGATGGACTGTTTTGTCGTATCGATCGTGACCGGTGCCGTGACGCGATGCTTACGGTGGAGACTGTTTCTGTCGATGGCTGTCCTCTTCGGACTGTTCCAGGCTTTGATGCCCTTGTTGACCGTCTTGTTGGGTTCCTTGGCTCGCACTTGGATTTTGACGTATCAGCATTGGCTCGCTTTGGGGGTGTTGCTATTTCTCGGATTCAGGATGATAAGAAACGGAATGAAACCAGACGGAAACGATGAACGACACATCAATAAGGCAGTAAACAGTTCGATAGGGACCGTCCTGCTGTTAGCCTTGGCTACTTCCATTGACGCATTCTCTGCCGGTCTGTTGTTTTTAGGGACTCCGCTTCCGGACCTTGGAGGTTTACTTCTCGTGATAGGGGCTGTCTCCTTCGCCTTTTCCATGATTGGAAGCCTGATGGGCGTTCGTTTCGGCAATCTCTGTCGTCGATTCCGTCCGGAAGTCATCGGAGGCGTGATTCTGATCGGTATTGGAATCAAGATATTCTGTGAACATTAATTCTCACAAGCAGAAGGAGTAAAAAAGACCATACAATGAATAAATCTACTTCAGATCATCCGGTTTCGTACGACTGCGAGAAGGTGATGCCCGACGCGGCGTCCGACGCACCGAAACAGCAACAGGTGGAACGGATGTTTGACGATATATCGGATTCCTACGACTCTCTCAATCGTATGATGACGGCAGGCTTAGACCTGCGCTGGCGCCGTAAGGCGCTCTCTTTCCTGCGTCCCTTTAAGCCGAAACACATCCTTGATGAAGCGACCGGAACAGGCGACTTCGCCTTGATGGCATGCCGAATCTTCCCCGATGCCTCCGTCGTTGGCATGGATATCAGTGAAGGGATGATGCGCGTCGGACGTGAAAAGGCAAAACGCATGGGCCTTACTTCCCGTATGACGTTCAGACGGGCTGATTCCATGGCTCTCGACATACCGGATGCCTCGTTCGATGCCGTTACGATTGCTTTTGGCGTACGCAATTTTGCTCATTTGGAGCAGGGAATCGCCGAGACATCCCGCGTCCTTACTGCCGACGGTCACCTTCTCATTCTCGAGATGTCTCGTCCTTATGTGCTTTTCCGACCTTTCTACTGGATCTATACGAAGGGGATCATACCGCTTATGGGACGTCTGTTCTCCAAGGAGAGTGCATACCGCTATCTGCCTTCCTCCATCGAGGCGTTCCCTCACGGACGCCCGATGGTCGATCTGTTAAGGAGATGCGGATTTGAGTCTGTCATCGTCCAACGTTACACGTTCGGTGTCTGTACCTTGTATTTTGCTTCGAAAAGCAGCACCAAAAGTGAGAAAAATGTATGATTAGCGATAGTGATTTAATACGTCAGGAAGAAGGTCAGGTGTCGGCGGGAAATGCCACCGAACATATATTGGGTCTGGATAGGATTCTGGATTCGATAGGACGCTTGTGCGTCTCTCCGATGGGGCAGGAGCAGATTGCGGCATTGAGTTTCTCTCCCGATTACGAGACGATACAAGAGAGTCTGGACGCTCTCTCTGAGATGATGTCACTGCTGTCCGATTCCGACAATCCATTTCCTTTCGGTGACGTGGTCGATCTGAGAGAACCGCTCGGTCGTATCCGTGTGCGGGGTATGTGGCTGGAGGTGACGGAGTTGGTCGGACTGCGTCGCTCACTACAGACGCTCACAACCGTCCTTTCCTATTTGACCTCCCTGCCCGAAGGGGCAACCCCTACTCTGCGGCGCAGGGCAACGGACATCACCGTTGCTCCGGAGATTCTCCGACGGATCAATGCGCTGGTATCCGATTTCGGCACGATGCGCGACGATGCCTCTACCGAGCTTTCCCGTATCCGTTCCGAACAGGTGGCCCTGCAGGCGCGCTTGACACGTTTGCTGGACAGTGTTCTGCGACGAGCCCAGGCCGATGGTATTGTACCGCCTGATTCCCAGCCTACCTTACGGGAAGGACGACTCGTTTTGCCTGTCATACCTGCCATGCGACGACGCATGCCGGGTATCGTCCACGATGAGTCCCGCGCAGGGCGTACGCTTTTCGTTGAACCGCAGGAGGTAGTGGAAAACAATAACCGCATGCGACAGCTTGCCTCGGAAGAACAACGCGAGATCATACGCATCCTCGTTGAGTTTACGGAATTCCTGCGTCCCTATCTCCATTTGCTCTCCGTCGCTTTTGACTTCCTCGCCTACATGGACTCAGTCCGGGCCAAGGCCCTCTGGGCTCATCAGCACGATGCCGTAGTTCCCTTGCTGCATAAGACGTGTGACTTCCGGCTTATCAAGGCACGCCATCCGTTACTCCAACAGGCATTGCAGCGACAGGGCAGGGAGGTTGTTCCTTTGGACATTTCCTTGAACAATACTCACCGTATCATGCTCGTTTCCGGTCCGAATGCAGGTGGAAAATCGGTTGTGCTCAAGACGGTCGGTCTCCTGCAACTGATGGTGCAATGCGGATTGGCCGTCACCCTCTCTCCCGATAGCGAAATGGGTGTTTTTTCCAATCTGATGATTGATATCGGTGACTCGCAGAGCATTGAGGACTCCCTTTCAACCTATTCCTCTCACTTGCTTAATATGAAACGCATGTTGCGCGAGGGACGGGAGTCATCCCTGGTTCTTATTGATGAGATGGGCAGTGGAACCGAGCCGCAGATCGGAGGTGCTATTGCCGAGGCAATCCTCGACCAGTTGTGTCGTCAGAAAGTATTCGGTATCGTTACCACCCATTACGCCAATCTTAAGCATTATGCCACCGATGCCGAGGGAATCGTCAATGCCGCCATGCTCTACGACCGTGGCGCACTGCGTCCTCTCTTCCAACTGCAGGTCGGACAACCCGGTTCCTCCTTTGCCCTGGAGATAGCCCGTAAGACGGGTCTGCCAGACGAGGTCATCTCCTACGCAACCCAGCGGGCAGGAGAGGAGAATGTGAACTACGACCGACATGTACAGGAGGCATCGCGCGACAAACGGTATTGGGCTAACAAACGACAGCAGATACGGCTTCGTGACAAGCACATGGCTTCTGTTGAACAGCAATTGATGGACGAACTCTCTGCTGTCAGCAATCAGCGCAAGGAGATTCTTCGAAAGGCGAAGCAAGAGGCTATGGAGATTCTTTCCTCTGCCAACGCTCGCATCGAGAAGGCGGTACGCGAGATACGGGAGAGTGCAGCCGAAAAGGAAAGGACCCGTCAGGCACGACGCTCGGTCGATGAGCTTAAACATCGGATACAGCACGATTCCAACGACACTCCCGTCGAACGGCGTCTGCGGCAGTTAAAGAAACAACAACGTCCTGCTCAGCAACCGGAATCCACACCACGCTCAGATGCCCCGGTTTCCGTCGGCGACTACGTCTCACTGCGGTCGGATGATGCGGTACAGAGTTCGAACGTCGGAACGGTTATCGAACTGAAGGGAACCAAAGCCGTGGTGGCGTTTGGAGACCTGCGCTCAGTGGTCGCTCTGACGAAACTTCAGCGCGTCAGCAATACACAGGCGCGCAAGATAGCGCGTCATAAGCCTCCGATAGGAGCCACACCCGCCGATGCGATTCGCGAGCGCAAACTGCACTTCTCTTCCCAACTCGATATCCGTGGCTATCATGCCGATGAGGCTCTTCCAGTACTCACGATGTTCCTGGACGATGCCGTGATGGTTGGGGCAGGAAAGGTGCGCATCCTCCACGGGACAGGAACCGGCGCTTTACGCGAACTGGTGCGACAGTACCTCTCTTCTGCTCACGGCATAGCCGATTATTATGATGAGGATGTCCGACTCGGCGGAAATGGCATAACAGTTGTAGAACTTCAATAAACAAACTCAGATTCCGAACCCATGCGGCTACTTTTGACTCTTTCTTTGTTCCTCACTCTGCCTTCGGTGCTGCTGGCTGTCTCCCCTTTGTCTCAACCGATGAGGACAACCCCTCTTTCCCCTTCGATTCATACGATACGTACCTCCCTCTCTCTTGATGATGACCCAAACGGCAAAAGGCACGACCTGCCCGTACTCCGGCTTGGGTCCGACGACCGTCTGACTGTTTCCTTCGACCATCTCGATGCTACACTGGATAATCTCTATTATACCGTCGTGCGATGCGACGCCGATTGGCGTCCTTCTTCACTGTCGTTCAGCGAATGGGGCGAAGGGTACTATTCCAATCCTGTGGAATATGCCGACGTATCCGTCAATACCCTCCAGTCTTACGTGCATTATGCCACCTCCTTCCCCAATGATGACCTGCGATTCCGCCTCTCGGGCAACTATGCCGTGTTCTTTCACCCGTTCGATGCTCCAGACATGCCGCTTGCATGTGTGTGCTTCTGTGTCACCGAACAGGCAGCTTCCGTATCCGGTTCCGTTACGGCAGATACCCACCGTGAAATCAAGGGAGCGTGGCAGGAACTCTCTTTCGACGTGTCCGTCCCATCGCTTTCCATCCAGAATCCTGATAATGAACTGAAGGTGTTCGTACAACAGAACGACCGCCCCGACACCCGGGTCCAACTCCGTCCGACGTTCATTGAAGGTCCCTCACGCTACCGCTACTTCAATACCGACTCTCTGCTCTTCGAAGGCGGACGTGAATACCGTTATATCGACATCTCTTCCCCTTATTCGTTCAGCGGCGAGGTGGAACGTGTCATCCGTGGAGGCGGTGCGGCCAGTCCCGATTCTGTCCATACCGTCGTCGTACTCCCATCCACACCGTCCCCACGTGCTCCTTATCTGTGGCAATACGACCTCAACGGACGATTCATTGTCAATGTCCAGGAATACGACAATGACGACCTTACCGCCGATTACTGTCGTGTCCGCTTCATGCTCAGGACACCGTCTCCCTTCTTCGACGGACGTGTCTATCTGCTCGGCGGATGGAACAACAATCGCCTCGACGAACGCTCACGCATGATTTACAATGTGAAACACGAAGCCTACGTTGCCGATATCCTGCTCAAGCAGGGAGGCTACAATTTCCTCTATGCCCTTCTTCCTCAAGGCTCTTCACGTGCCTCGTTCCGCCGGACCGAAGGCTCACATTGGCAGACCGAAAACCAATACGATGTCTATGTCTATTACCGAGCTTTCGGTGATCGCTCGGACCGGCTGCTTACCGTACGGACCTTTTCTTCCTCATTCGATAAATAACAACGTTAATCAGATATTACTTAAACAGAGACCATGAATCAGACAGTGAAACAGATGACATCGTTCATTGTGATGGATATTTTGGAGCGTGTGGAGAAAATGCGTGCGGAGGGAGTGTCGGATATTATCTCCATGGAGGTGGGTGAACCGGATTTCGATATTCCATCGTCTTCCAAGAGTGCTGTCGAACAGGCCTTGCGGAGATCAAATACGCACTATACTCACTCGCTCGGTGACGAGCCACTGAGACAGGCCATCTGTGACCTCTACAGACGGGAGTACGGCGTGGAGGTGACATCCGACCGAGTGATGCTGACATCGGGATCGTCTCCGGCTATTCTCATGGCGATGCTATTGTTGTGTAACCCGGGCGATGAAGTGATCCTCTCCAATCCTGGTTATTCCTGTTACGCCAATTTCGTCCGTGCCGCACATGCCGTTCCTGTCGAGGTCCCTGTGGATGCTCATACGGGATTCTGTTACGATGTCCGGGAACTGCATTCGTATATCACGCCACGCACAAAGGCCATTTTTGTCAATTCACCCATGAACCCTGCCGGTACGCTGATGTCTCCGGAGGTCATGAAAGAGATTGCCTCGCTCGGACTTCCGGTCGTCAGTGATGAGATCTACCACGGACTCGTCTATGAGGGTAAGGCACACAGCATGCTTGAGTTTACGGACAATACGTATGTGCTCAACGGATTCTCCAAGCGGTTTGCCATGACTGGGCTGCGTCTGGGATATATGATTGCGCCTCAGGCATCCATGCGGGACTTGCGTACGCTGCAGCAGAACCTGATGATTTGTGCACCGTCCTTATCTCAGAAGGCGGCGCTGGCGGCACTGAACGAAGCCTTGAAAGAGGGAGGGGATGCGGAACGCATGCGCCATGCCTATGACGAACGACGACGCTTCCTGGTTCCAGCTCTGCGTTCCATAGGATTCATGATTGAGTCCAACCCTGCCGGTGCCTTTTATGTCTTTGCCGATGCACGCCGCTTCCTGAACGATTCCCGTTTCCCGTCCGATTGCTATGGACTGGCTCTCGACCTGCTCGAACACACACATGTGGCTGTTACGCCAGGTATTGACTTTGGCAGTAGGGGAGAAGGCTACCTTCGTTTCTCCTACGCCACATCTCTTGAAAACATTCAGGAGGCAGTGAGAAGACTGAAAGACTACCTTTCTTGATTGACAGCGATAGGGTGGAGATTCTTATCTATCGTTTTTTTTGATTTATTTGGCATGAAAACAACACTCCATCAGTCAGATAGGTGGATTTTTTATTTTTGATTTAGAAATTGGTAAAAAAAACAATATTGGGGCTTCTGTGTTCATGTTTTAGCAATTCATAATGATTGATGCTAAAAATTCGCTATCTTAGTTATCTTCAAAATATTATTGGGATAGTAAAGACTTAAACCGAATGAAAGTAGTGCCAGCCGATAAAAAGCGCACGAATAAGTGGCTGTCCGACAAACTCGGCAAGGATCCTGCTACAGTGTCCAAGTGGGTCACCAATACCACCCAGCCCAGCCTTGAAGCTCTCATTGCAATAGCAAATGCGCTTGAAGTGCCTGTGCAGGAGTTGGTGAGACAGGATGAATTCAATCAAGAGAAATAAGTCAAAATGACGTACGAAGCAAGAGCAGAGCTAAAGCTTGTTTTGGCTATGCCTTGCAAGAAGGAAGAAGACGAAGTCAAATGATAACAAAAGACGAGATACAAGA